>CAVJPU010000006.1:0-68487 GCA_963651445.1 bacterium
AAAAAAAAAAGCAAAATCTTTAATCCATTGAAAAATTTCAACTTTTAAACTTATTCATTGCTTAATACAAAACTTTCTTTAGTATGTATCGAGCCTTTTTATTATTTTTTGAATCGTAATTCATTTTTCTTTGGCTCTTAATTTTCTCAACTTTAATATTTTCATAAAAAGGTGCGAGCGATGAACACCATTCACAAGCATCCTTTCATTTGCACATCCAATTGCATCTGGGACAATTGCTTCAGCCTAACAATTGATGACCTTTCAGAAGGTTTAGAAAAACAATATTTTGCGTTCTAACAGTCATAAAGAAAAGGACCATTTCAGGCCCTAACTTTACATCTGATCTAATTCTTTGCGGATTGTTTCTTCATCTAAATTTTGACCAATGAAGACTAACTTTATAAGTTTATCTTTATAAGTCTCATCCCAATCATGGGCATATCCCGCGTCAGACTTAATCAAGTTATCGATTTGTCTCTTGGATAACTGTTCGGAATACCATTTGCCGTTATCCTGAAGGCTAGCTTGTCTTCCGGCGGATTCATAGACATAAGATCTTTCGGTTTCGTTGGAGAAATAGATAATTCCTTTCGCGCGTATAATCTTATGATCATTATTTTGAACCCAGTCGGTGAACAAATCTCTATCGATTGGACGTCTTCTATAGTAGACAAAGGTATTTATTCCGTATTCTAAGGCCGTGCCTTCTTCTTCGTTTTCAATTCCCTCGTGATGGTGATGATGGTGATGCTCCTCATGTTCGTGATCATCGTCTTCATCGTCGTCGTGATGTTCGACATCGTTGTCCCAGTCTTCAAATTCTTTGATCCAAGCCGCACTACCGGCCGCTTTATCAAAGTCGAATAAATTAAGGTCGATTAATTGATCGATATCGACATTACAGTAATCGGTATCGATAATCTTTGCTTCTGGTTGCAAAGCCTTGATAGTCATCTTAATACGCTTAAGTTCTTCGGCAGTAACATCCGAAGCCTTATTCAAAAGGATAATGTCACAGAACTCAATCTGTTGAATGATTAGGTTCTCAAGGTCCTCTTCGCCTCTCTCAGCCGTTTCTAGAGATTCTCCACATCCGAATTCATCCGATAAGCGTTTGGCATCTGTGACCGAGATTATGGCATCCAAATAATAAGGAGACTTAACTCCTTGAGCCTCATATTGTTGAACCATATAGCTGATTGATTGAGCGATTGGCACTGGCTCGCAGATACCAGAGGCCTCAATCAAGATATGATCATATTTACCAGAAGTCGCAAGATTGGTGATTTGCTTGATGAGGTCCGCTTTAAGGGTGCAGCAAATGCAGCCATTGGAAAGTGGCACCAAATCGTTGTCATCCGAAGATACGACACCGCCCTTTTCGATAAGTTCGGCGTCGATATTAACTTCACCGATATCGTTAACGATTACGGCTATTTTGTGATTCTTCGCATCCCTTAGGATGTGATTAAGAAGGGTAGTTTTACCGCTGCCCAAATAGCCAGTCACCAGCGTGATTGGAAGATATGGTTTTGACATGATTTAGATAACGCTCCTATTCGTTATAGAGGTTGATGGTCGCGACCGCGCTCTCACCCTCGCCTTCAATCTCGATGCTAAAGCCCCATCCGAGAGACTTTCCGCTGTTGAGTTTGCCGCTCTTGACGAACTGTTTGCTATAGGTGCTCATCGAGAAGGTATCACCATTATAGAACATATTGCTGTTCTTGATTGAATCGTTTGGGGTATAAGTGCTGCTTGTGTCGTTTCTTATATATTGGACCAAGTTGTAGTTGATGTAGTTGTTTCCTAAAGGAGTGCCATTGCCACCAGCTTGGTAGGTATTGGAGAAAGCCTGCAAAACGCCGCCTTCATAATTGCCTTCGACATTGCTGGTAAGATCCTCGCTCTCGTCGAAAGTATTATCAACAAGGCCCCATAGCCTGGCATCGATATGCCAAACGCGAATACCCGTATTGCTTGGCAAAGCGCTTCTGCCATCCAAAGCATGGTCGGCGTCCATCTTATTCATTCCGGTTGGGGTGTATAACTCAACCAAGATATATTCATCAAATGGGGAATCATAATCATTCCATAATGGAGTGAGCAATAAGACATCATGGCTGCTTTGGAATGGTTTTAAGGTGTATTTGCCAGCTTTTTTGGCAATATATGGATCAGCCCAGCCATAAGCCATAACGGAATATGGATCATGACCACCGACGTTATAGTCCTGCATAGTCAAATCACCAGCTGGCGAATAACCATGGCTGCTGTAGTCATATAAGTCATCCAAGCCAAAGGCGTGGCCCATTTCATGGATATAGGTATGGCAGTCGATATCAAAGTTAGCATTATCGCCATAGCCATAAGCTTTGCCGGTCTTTTGTTTGGCTTGCTCTTGGCTATACATGAAGTCATAGGAAGACCAGAAATATGTGTTAGTGTTTGGGGCTTTCTTATTTCTTGTTTGTTTGTTGTCTCCCTGCATCCAATAGCAGTAAGCCCAAAGGTTGTCATTGGAGCAGTTGGTATCGGTTCGATCAACCACATAGCAATCGCCATAGTTTGGGGCGGCATAAATGATGACAACGGCGTCTAAATAACCATCGCCGTTGGCGTCATAGTTCTTTCTGCTGTCCTTTGGATTGTTGCCGAAATAGTTGGAAACCGCCGCCATAACAACATCGTTGGTTGTGTCACTGTCGGTAACATCAGTCGAAGCATAGGTGCATTCATACCAATCGGCTACTTTGCCATTGACGGTCAACCTGCCCATGGATTCGCCTTCATAGAAGGAGCGGACCGAATGCCATCCGGTTTGAGCCTCAGTGCCAAAGAAAGCAATCTCAATATCGTTCTTGATGTTTTCTTTGCCATTATCGGAAGTGATATAGTTTCCAGAATCAGTAAACCAGACAGGAAGGACCAATAAATTGGCAGAACCAATAGTTGGAGCGTTATCCACCGGATTGTTCAATTTGGTGTAATAGCAGTTTTCATAGTAATCATCATACGTGTAAGCCAGCTTGGTCTTGGTAGGAACGTCAGGCTCACTAGAAGATGAAGAACTGGAATCATCGCTCGAAGAAGAGGACTGATCATCGCTGCTAGAGCTAGAAGATGACTCGTCTGAGGATGAAGATGAACTCTTGTCATCACTAGAAGAACTAGAATCTCCACCAGTCGAAGAGGTGGAATCTGCTGGTTCATCGGATGAATCCGAACTAGCTGGACCAATATTGATTTGGCAGCTAGCGAGCAACAAAGCAACCGATAATACCGATACAAATCTGAACATCTTTTTCATAAATATACGTCTCCAAGAATCATTGCACACTATATGCAATAGATAGTAAAAAGAATGGACGAAACGAAAAAATTGTCAATTCTTTCCATAAATAAAAGAAACCAACAAGAAATGGAAAAGCGAAATAAAACGATAAATAAATAAAAAACGCTTGAAGATTGGAAATGGGTCTTTATAGTTTTGCCATCAGCTTTGAAAAGGAAGAGTAACCTCTCCTAGTAGCCGATAGCGAGTCCCGGGCGGTGGAAGCGGGACGGTGAAAGGGTGGCGAACATGGCCTTGGAGCTGAAATGGTGAAAGCAAGTAGCCATTTCCGGGTGAGCCCGTTATAGCTTCGGAGTGTGGTAGCACTCCATAAGGTCGGATTAGTGATAATTCGATGAATTAAGGTGGTAACACGGAATCATGCGGTTTCGTCCTTAAGAACGTTTAAGGATGAGCCGGTTTTTATTTAAAAGGCCATCCGGAAAGGAACGTATGGCCGAATTAGAAATAAGACATCTATCCAAAAGCTTCGGTGACCATAAGGTCCTCGATGATATTTGTTTGTCCATCGAAAAAGGCGACATATACGGCATCCTTGGCTTAAGTGGGGCGGGGAAGAGCACGCTCGTAAGATGCATAAATGGTCTTGAGATCTTCGATGAAGGCGAGATCTATTATGAAGGTCGATTGCTATGTGACCCCAAGCATCAAGTCGATAGGAAAGACAGAACGGAAATCGCGATGATCTTCCAAGGATTCCATCTCTTGCAGCAAAGGACGGCCTTGCAGAACGTAATGTTTGCATTGGATATCAACAAAACGCCGAAAAAAGATAGGAAGTCAATCGCCTTGGAAGCCTTGAAGCGTGTCGGATTGGAAAACGAAGTCAACAAATACCCATCCCAATTATCTGGAGGCCAAGCCCAAAGAGTAGCCATCGCCAGAGCCTTGGTCTTGAATCCGAAAATCATTCTCAGCGATGAAGCTACATCCGCGTTAGACCCCGAGACAACCCATTCCATCCTTCAACTATTGAAGTCATTAGCAGAGGAAAGAAACATCACCATCGTCATGATTTCCCACCAAATGAATGCAATTGAAGAGATATGCAATAAAGTGGCCATCATCGATTCGGCCAAGATCGTCGAATCAGGCCCGTTGGAAGAAGTCTTCTTAAGCCCAAAGACCGAGATAGCCAAACGCATCGTCTTCGTGAACGCCGTCCACACAACCTTCAAAGAAGGTTCCTTCGTAAGAATCTTGTTCGATGGCAATGCGGATGACCCAATAATTTCCAGGATTGTCTCCGAAGCTGGTATCCAAGTATCAATCGTATACGCCGATACCAAGACGGTAGACGGAAAAGTCTATGGTCAAACGGTCATCAAACGCCCATCGGAAGAAAAAGATGCCGCACGTTTGAGAAAATTCTTGGAATTGACCGGTATCAAATATGAGGAGGTCGATTCGTTATGAACTTACTAATCACCATCGAGTGGGGAAGAATCATCGGCGAAACCATCGGGATGACCTTCTTGTCCACTTTACTGGCTTACATAATCGGTCTTCCATTAGGAATCTTATTAAAGAACAGTTCCGCCAAAGGAATTAGGCCGAATAAGCCACTCAATCTCATCTTAGGAACAATCGTCAACTTCCTTCGTTCCATCCCGTGTTTGATTCTTACCGTTATCCTTCTTCCATTAACCCGTGCCATCATGGGCAGGGGGACCGGAAAATGGTACACAATGATAATACCGCTGTTTTTCTCAACCTTCGCCTTCGTATCTAGATTGGTCGAACAAAGCTTGAACGACGTGGATTCGGGAGTGGTCGAAATGGCCAAATCCATGGGTGCCTCCAATTGGAAGATAATCACCAAGGTTTATCTCCCGGAAGCCCGAAGCTCATTGCTTACCGGCGTAGCCCTAACCTTGGTAAATGTCATCGGTTATACCGCCTTCGCCTACAATTTAGGAGCCGGAGGCGTCATAGGGGAAGTTTGGAACTTCTATACCAAAAACACCAGAACCTTCACGGAGTCATGGGAATTCTGGGTCTTAATCTTGATCGCCGTCTTATTGGTCACCATCATCCAAGAAGCTGGCTTGGCTCTATCCAAAAAACTTGATAAAAGGAGAATCGCAAAATGAAAAAGTCTGTCATCTTAGTCGGAGTCTTATCCGTCCTCGCCATCGCCTCTTGTGGCAACAACAAATATGACGATGATCACATCATCACCGTCTGCTGCTCTTCGCTTCCACATGAAGCCATCTTAGAAAACGCCGTCAAACCAATCTTAGAGAAACAAGGCTATAAACTTGAAACCACCGTTCTCGATTGGTCTATCCAGAATAACGCCGTAAAGAACAAAGAATATGATGCCAATTATTTCCAGCATCGCCCATATCTCCAGGAATGGGAAACCGGCAATTCCAATTACAATGTTGATTACGAATATAAGACCCTCTTCCCAGCGGCCACCGTTCACTATGAACCATTGAGAATCTACGCTGGCAGAAAGACCGCTGCTCAATTCGAATCCGAGAAGACCACTTCCACCTTCGTCATTTGCAATGACGGCACCAATGAAACCCGTGCCTTGGACTTATTGGTCAAGAATGGCGTTATCGCCTCTTATGAAACTGATGCCAACGGCAACCCAATCAATCTCCCGAGTAACATTAAAGCCTTAAGCGAAGAAACCTTGGCCGTGGCCTTGGCTGACTATGACTATGGCGTCCTTCCAACCAACACCGCTTTGACCGGAAACATCACCGCTGACCCATCTTTGCCAGTCGAAGGATCTGATGTCGCTGACTTACGTTCCAATGTCATCGCCGCCCGTGTCTCCGACTATATCAATGACTCGGTTTATAAGACCAAAATCAATGTCTTAGTCGATGCCTGCATGGATAAATCCATTGAAACTTACATCAACGCTACTTATAACAACGTTATCGCTGCTTATCAGAACGTATTAGTTGTAAAATAAGTCGATACCTATTCGTTTTGAAGTCACGGAGGTTCAACATGAAAAAGAGAAAATTACTAAAGACATGCTTATCGACCGCTGCGATATTTTCGTTAATCGGAGGATTGACCTCTTGCGATCAAACTCAATCGGATTCCAGCGATATTTCCAGTGATGTACCAAGTTCCGATACCTCTTCGGATTCCGGTTCTAGCGCCGTAACTCCATCGCATCAATGGAGCGAAGCCGCTAAGACCTTGATGATGAAGTATTGCGGAACCATTTTGCCATCCCCTGCTGGATTATTCTCCGATAAAACCATCGTCAGAGAAGCCTATAACGCCTCTTATGGCGGCAAATACCTCGAGATCGTCGATGAAGCCGATACCTTCACCTTAATTGATTATTACGAGAGTTTGGAAGAATTCGGCTGGAACGTCATCAAAGGTTATAACAACAATCCAGTTAAGAAGGATTCCGACAATATCCAATTCGTTGAATGCACCAGAGTCTCATCGGATGCATCGACCGGCTATGACCTTAGATATTTCTGGTCTGCCGATGGTGACACCCCATGCAATTACATCAGATGCTATAACGATTTGAACGCTTCTAAGAGCGCAAGGACCAATTGGACCGACGATGAATCCGCCACCATCAAGGACGTTGTCGCTTTTAATCTTCCTTGGTTGCAGATTTGCTCCAGTCCAATCGTTTCCAAGGCTGCGCTGAACTCCCTTTATATCGTTGACTACTACTATGCGGACTTATCCGGTGTATATTCAGCTCTCCTTCAGACCGCTGGTTTTGAACTTGATGAAACCATTAGCGAAAGCTATGACGCCTATTACCTAAAGAAAACTTTAGCGGGAGGCGCCACAATCCAAGCTTTGCTTTCTTATAACAGTGGCAACATTTTCTATTTCGAATACACTCCAAAGATGACCAGCCACACGAGTTGGCCAACTAACATCATCAACGAAATAAAAGAGAAATCTGGAGTAGAAATTCCAAAGTTCAATATCGCTGACGGAGGAACTTATGAGACATATGTCAAGAACGATGTCTATTATTTCTACACCGATGACATTGATTCTTCTTACGACTATGAAATGTATGTCTACGATGAAGTGATGTTCTTTGGTCTGACCTGGGATGAAACTTTATATCTACATCCATATATGATTCTTGATGACAATCAGGAATATTTGGTTGGGTTTATGTTGTCGGCTGAAGTCACCTCTCCGAGCAGCACTTTCGTTGATTCCTGGCCAACCGATGTCGTTAATGACACGGTATCCAATATATTGAAAATAGACGGTATTACTATGCCGGTTCTCGACTCTTCTTACTTAAGTTATCCTGAAAAGAAGGTCAAATATCAGGTCTACGGCGAGGATTATTACAAAGAGAGATACGCCTACTACTACGACGCTATCGTTAGCGATCCTGAAAGCTATGGACTTCCTTCCGCTATCGATGGTTTAGTAAAGCCAATAGCCGAGTCTCTGGCCTATAAAGAAGAAGGCGTCTTGATTTCCATCTATGATGGCAATTTAAAGGCTGCCACCGCTTATGGACAAGCTTTGTATAACTTAGCCTGGTATGAGACGACTGACGATGATTTAAACACCGTTTGGGAAGACCCAACTGGCACCATCGCCGTAACCTTCACCGGAGATGCGCTCCCAACCCATGACAATAACGGCGAAACCACCATCTTCATCCATCCAGGTTCCGGAGTAGCCCATACCCCATCAATTGAATTTACAAGCAGTGAGAAAATCGTCGGCATCGGCATTGAGAACCAGCTAACAATCAACAAGAACATGCTTCCATATGATGTCGCTTACACTTCGAGCGACGCCTCTGGAAAAATTGCCGTTAATGATAAAGGCGTGGTCACCGTCGCTTCCGATCTAGCCGAAGGCACCACTGCCACCATCACCGCTTCCTGCACCGTCCCTGGCACCGGTAAGACTTACACCGCCTCCTGTGTGGTGACCGCTCAAAAGGTTAATTACTACACACCGGCCAGCGCTCTCCAAGCCATTGCCGCCGTCATCGAATCCAAAGGCTATTCGGCCACCATCACCGAAGCCAAGAAGGAAGATGGCATTTGGATCAATTTTGATACCTTAAAGGCAAACTTCGGGTCTAATTACGATGCCGAAGCCTTAAAGACTTTGGTGCAAAGCGAACTCATCCCTGAAGGATTTGAGGTTTCCGATGAAGACGGATGGGTTGAATCCGAAATCAGCGCCACCAAGACCAAAACGGTCACCGGTTGGACTATCACCTATCGAATCTTGAATGACTTCTGCATTATGGCCTTAGAATTTAGAGTCTATGTCTATAATGGGAACGCCATCCTTGAAGTCGAAGCCTATTAATAAAGAAAGGCCGCCCAGCAAAATGAGCGGTCTTTTTTTGTGCCAAATTGGTCACTTATTTATGAAAATATAGCCTCTTAAGAATCTGAACTCCACTTGCAGTAAAATCTTTGCCTTTATAGCCTATGTTTTCCATCATTCTTTCGGCCGCTTCTTCAATGCCATAAGTATGATAAATGTTGTAATACTTAACGATTTCTTTGGCAGGGAACAACTTATAAACGGCTTTTCCAGAAAAGTCATATAAGAAGCTCAATGCCCCATAGATGTATCCAATCCAATACATTTTATCTTTGGATAAGACTTTCTTTTCTTTAGACGCCTCATATTTATCGTTCAAATCCTTAATGATATCTTCTTCATTCGTAGAGAGAGTCAAATAGCTTTTATCAAAGAAGCAACTCGTTTCTGGCGAGGTCATGAATCTACGGACGAACATAAGCGAGCTGAAAGATGAAAGATCCGTCGACTTTTCAAAAATCGACCCAAGTATCTGACACAGCTTATATTCGTTGAAATCTAACTTCCTCATTTTAATAACTCGTCAATGTACTGACCTTTTCCCCTATATTCTATTCTCGCCACTTTGACTTTGCTTTGGCTCAAATTATTCATTTCTAGTCTCTGCTTAACACATTTTTCCTTTTCTATTTTTGTTAAGTAGTTTTGTCTAACGAACATCAAATTGTTGAGACCTCTATCACTTTTCACGACATATTGCATGCCGAGATTGGTGGCTGCTAAAGCGTGTTCACACTGCAAATCAGTTATCTCACCACGAACAAATTCCGAAATAATATCAAACATCCTATTGTCGGCAATTGGGGCCTTAACAACATCCGCCTTATCAACTTTGTCAACAATCGACAGAACTATCGGGTGCCCTTTATATTGGTCAATCCATCCACGGTAATAAGCGATTGCAATCATCCAATCCCTGTTAACGCCAAAATTAGCAACTTGCAAACCTTTGAGTTTGAGAGTAAAAGTGCTGACGTTGGTAGAAGCCGAATTGGCAATGTAAGTCGCAGCCTGTTTAAAAGTCTCGCCCATATAGAAGCCTGGCCCGAAATCGTTGTTTTCCTTTGAATGTTTCAAATCTATTGGCAATTCCAATTTATTTTTGCACCCATGGAATAGCAAAACCGTATCGTCTTTTTGATATTCTTCGAGGAAGAGTTGCTCGTAAATATCATTCAGATAAATTTTGTTCTTATAGGCGAATGAATAGGCCTTTTCAACATTTTTATCTTCAACATCGGTTTTTTCGTTCTCCCAGCGATTAATTGTTTGAAAAGAAACCTCTAATTTTGAAGCCAATTCTTGCTGAGTTAGATTTAGAAGTTCTCTGATTACAGATATCTCTTTACTGATGTTCATTGTTGTTCCTCGCAATCAAAGTTTACTATGCTAAGGATTTTCGAACAATACCGACTTTATACCAAATGTTATAAAATGGGTTAACTTGTTTCAGTAAATAAAGCCAAATTTTTATCAATCTATCTTTATCTTTTCGTATTCACCTTCTTTATATTCTTCTAAGGCGAAAGGCGTGGTATCGGTCTCGGCGATTTCCACTAATATGGTTCCGTCTTCATATGTTTCGCAAACTAGGCCATCGGTGCCTTTTGGGACTATAAAATCATCATCGCCCCAATATGTGTGCTTTTCGACTAAAGTTATGATTCTATCGCCCATTTTTATTTCCATTTTTTATCACCTCCAGGTATTAGCGTTATAAATTTAAGGGTTCCATCCGGTTTTAATTGCCAAGCTGTTGTTACTATATATCCGTTAAGTATGGTTTTAGCCATAACATTAAGCGAGTGTACTTTGATTATTTTGTATTTTAACGTCTTGAAATCCGTGTTCCATTTTATATCGTCCATTAGTGTTTCGTAGTTTTGCAGATTATATCCTATTCTAGCAAGGAACCGACTCTTATCGTGACCCACTTGTTCAGTTAACAAATAAGCCATCTTGGATCGTTCAATAATTATGTCATCACTTTCAATGTATTTTTTGGCATATTCCACAAACATTTCACAATATTGTTTATCGTGAATATTGAAGTCAGGAAAATGAATTATATATGAGTCATTTTCTAACCGATAATAAAGCAACATAGTCAACGCGCCTTTGTCTTTGTCGTTCCAAATAGCAAAGTTTTCTTTCACATACTGGCCATCATTAGGATCATAGGCTTGCAAATGATGGCCACCGCCAATTTTAAATGCCATATCTAGTTCTCCTTTCGGAAGTCACATTACCGCCAATTTTTATAAGTTTCAGCATGGTTTTTAAAAAAATAATTTTGAGTTTTCAAGAAATAATAAAAATTTTTTCATAACTCGATAAAATCTGGTTATTTTTGTTTTTTTAATTCTCTTTTATTTATGTTTGAAAAAAATATTTTTTTGCTAAATTGCAATAAAAAAACCGCAGTCATATTTTTGTCTTGTATGAAGCATTCCAAGCAAAGGACTTGTCAAGAAAAAATAAAAACACGGCAACACGTGTTAAATAACACCGACCGGTGGACCAGGTTAGTGACATAGTCGAACCGCGAAGGGATCGGAACGCTTATTTTATTTTCCAGTAGCCTTTTGTTTTCCCTATTCGTTCAATCACGTCTTTCTCTTTTAGTGATTTCTCGATTCTTTGCACGGTTCTTTCGCTTATGCCTAAAAGTTCACTGATTTTTTGTGAACTATAAGTTGGGTGTCTCCCTAGCAAATCCAATACGTTTGTTTCGTCGCAGGACAAATTGTTTAGGGCACTGTTCGTAACACCGCTAGCGCTATTCCTTTTGAAGACGAAGCAAAAGCCCTCTCGGCTAATGTCGTATCCCACTTTAACGCCATATTTTTGGCATTCTTCATAAACTCTTCTGAAGCCGCTGCTGTAAGACTCAACATCTTCAGACAAAAACAAAGTCTTTAGAATAAGGGGATTTCTGACCATCGATGGCAGATTATTTTCAATGAAGTCCTCAGGCTTATACCCCAGCGGAAACTCCCCTGGATTGTATATTCGAACGAAAGAGGGGTGAATCGAGATCTCATGTTCGGTATAGGTGTTGTATCTAGCGTGGGCAAAACTGTTGCAAACGATTTCTCTCAGAGCTTGCACTGGTATTTCTGGCGTTTCTATCCGCTGAAACCCAGAGATTTCCGCCTTCCACCTTATGTTTCTTTTCACATAGGAATTCGCTTCTTCGATTAAGTCGACAATGTTTCCGTTGATCCTATTGATGTCTAAAAAGGTTAATTTTTCATCAGTGGCAAAAACGGCCATCTTTAAAACGATTGGCCCATTCTTGGAAAACAGCAAATGCCCTGCGTTAGTTAGCTTTTCATTTTTCATCAAACCCAATTTAATCAGCAAGCTTTTCGGGTCAAACTCATCGGCTTTAAGCCTTCCGCATGAAATCGATTTATTGTAAAACCTTTTTAGCGTATCAATATCTACATCGTCGATCCCGTAATCCGTAAGCAAAGAGTCCCAGGCTTTGCCTTTGTTGTATTCGAAGAATTGCCTGAGCTCATGAGGCTCTAGTGTCCTGTCTTCGTCCGCCGTCCGTATGTAGTAGACGCCTTTGCAGGAATACGGTTTGTCGTAGCCGGAAAATTGAACTTCGATTATATCTTTCCCGTCGACAACCATTTTTCTGACCGTCGGGATGATTTGCGGTTTTATGGTTTCGAAGATCTTTCTAGAAACGTCCCTTAGAGTGGAATCATTGACAATTTGTCCCTTCGCCTCTCCGTTTGGCAATACGCCAAAATACAAAGTCCCGTGCCCGTGCTTGTTCAAAATGGCACAAATGGATTGCGTTGCTTCATTGATCTCACCGGTGGTTTTTTTGAATTCCAAAATCTCATCTTCTATCCCAAAATTCATTTGTTCCTCCCTCCATGCATGCTCATTATGGCGCTTCGATTGTTTTACGTCAAGACTTTGGCGTAAATGACTTTGGCGTAAATATGTCGCAAATTCTTGCGAGATTTAGAAGGTCGGGCAAAACAAAAAAGCGGATCCTTTCGAATCTGCCTGATGTATCGGTCGTCGCTTGAGAATATCTCTCGCATCTAACCTTATGCCGAACGTTCCGTTATAGAGATATATCTCCAATAACCCGGTTCGACTGTCGTCCAAGATGGTGGAGCCGAGGGGAATCGAACCCCTGTCCGAAGAAACTCTCACAAAGACATCTACAGCTTAGTCTCTGCCCAATACCTCATATCCCCGGCAGAAACGGTTGGGAGATGAGGGTGTCCGTAAGATTTTCGTCTTCCCCCACCGGACAAGGAGGTCGCTTATCACCTTATGCTTACGCCCAGCACACAGCAAGGTGAGAACCTGAGTGTGGACGTGCTCGTCCCGCTAAGCGGGATCCCTGTGTCGGGAGCTCTAATTAGGCGCGAGCGAGGACGCGGTTGGAAGAACCGAGCATCCAAGGTTTGACAGATTTGTCAGTTATTGTTTTTTGGCGTAAGTCGCCACCTTGCTGCAATCTAAGCAAAATATCTCCCCGTCAAAGCCAGAACGGCCCCAAATGAGTGATATCGCCCACCGCTTTTCGATGGGTAGAAATAATTATAAGAAATTATTTGCCAACTAGAAGAAGAATTAACAATAAGTGCATCCTTTTGCGGGTAAATCACCATTCACCTTAAATTGACGATAAAAAATAAGTTTTTTAAGCCGCTTATTTTATTTGATAAGAGACTCCATTAAGAGTAGTCTTGTTAATAACAAGTGCTTACAAAACACAGGTAACAATCATGAACAATAAAGAATCCGCCGACGAACTCAAAGCGCTTATCTCTTATTTGGTGAACCATAACGAGTCCCACACCAAAGAGCTTGAGGATTTATCTGTTTCTTTGAAAGAATCAGGCAATTTGGACGCCTATAACGATGTGATGGACGCCATCAAAGAATACAAGAAAGGGAATGAAAAACTTTCCTCTTCTTTAGAAAAACTGAACAAATAGTTATGTGCTTATCCATCGCTTATAAAAATAAAATCTCTCCGGAGAACGTCATCATGAAAAACGTGCTGTCCTTTGAATGCCAAAATGGAGAGATTACTTTCGTTGACTTGATGGAAAGAACCTTGAAAGTCAAAGGAGAATTGGAAAAGGCCGACATGGTCAATAACTACATCCTTATCAAAACCAGCGAGGGTGAGAACTAATGGAACCAAAAATCATCGCCCTATGTGGCAAAGGTGGAGTAGGAAAAACCTCCATCTCCGCCTTGGTGGTCCGTCACTTAAAGGAAACGTATCCTGATAAGAAGGTATTAGCCATCGATGCCGATCCAGCGGTTGGTTTAGCCACCGCTTTAGGGGTTGAGGTTTCTTCCACCGTCGACGATATCAGGAAACTATTCATCGGCAACGTCGAATCTGGAGATACATCTGCCGCCATCGAAGTCCTTTCCGAAGCCAAATACAGAATGTATGACGCCTTAATCGAATTCGACAACGTCTCTTTCCTTGCCATTGGCCGCCCGGAATCCGCTGGTTGCTATTGCAAGGTCAACGCCTATCTAAAAGAAGTCATCAGTCTCATCGCCAATAACTTCGACTATGTCGTTATCGACGGAGAGGCTGGCATTGAGCAAGTCAATCGCAGGGTTATGGAGAAAGTAACCCATCTTTTATTGGTTTCCGATGGCTCCAAAAAAGGCCTCAATGTCGTAAAAACCATCTACGAAGTGGCCAAAAACCTCACCATGTTCGAAACCGCGGGAGTCATCATCAACCGTTTGGTGGATATGTCCTACGAAGGCAAGTTAGAAGCCGGAGATATCCCAATCCTCGCTTATATTGAAGAAGATAAGAATATGTCCTTATCCGACATGCGTGGCGATTCGGTTTTCCTCTTAGATAAGGAATCGCCGATTTACATCAAAACCAAAGCCGCTTTAAAGGCTTTAGAAATAATCAATTAGGAGAAGAGAATGAAAGACCTAAAACATCTCTATTACTTTGAACACATTCTCGATGACGCCAACAACGAATTGGTCCGTCAAGCGAAGGAAGAAGGCAGGAAATGCATCGGTTCGGTTTGCTTCACCGTTCCGGAGGTTTTGTTAAACCTCGATGGCTGCTTCCCTGTCCGTCTCAGAGCCCCTCGCACCGGGTCGCTGGAAATGGGCACTTACTACATGACCAGCTTCTTATGCGAATACACCAGGGCTTTGCTCGAACGTGCCATCGAAGGTGGTTATCAGTTCTTGGACTGCATGATCGCCCCAGACGGCTGCACCATGATCAACCGCTGCGTCGAAAACATGGAATTGCTTAAAGTTAACGATAAACAAGATTTCTTCTATCAGTACCTTGAGGTCCCAATGAAGGATGACGACAACGCTTTGAGCATGTACATCAAGCAGTGCAAAGACAAGATTCTCGCTCCTTTACATGATAAATGGGGTATCGACACTTCCGATGAGGCTATGAGAAAAGCCGTGGCCAAATACAACGAAATGGCATCGGTTATCAACCAAATCGGCGATTTCCGCAAGGAAGACAACCCGCGCATCACCGGTTATGAATTCCATATCATCTGCATGGTCTCTTACGTTTGCCCAACTGACCTTATCTTAGACAAACTCAAGGAAACCTTGGAAGAACTCAAGACCCGTGAGCCAGACGAAAAGAAGAAGTGGAGAGCCCGTGTCGCGGTCGTTGGTTCTGAAATCGATGACGTCGATATGATCAAACTCATCGAAGAAAGCGGAGCCCTCGTCGTGGCCGATAGATTCTGCTATGGTTCGTTGCCGGGCAGAAAAGAAATCGTCCTCAACGATGAAGAAGATGTCCTCACCCAGATTTGCCGTCAGTACATGCACAATACCATGTGCCCACGTCATATGAACTCCGTGAAGATGCAAAGAAGAAAACAATACGTCGATGAGATTGCCAAAGAATACAAAGCCGACGGCATCATCTACGAACAAATGAAATTCTGCGACCCTTGGGCTTATGAACGTATGACCGGCACCTTCATCATGCGTGAAGAATACAAATATCCAGTCCTTTCCATCGACCGTCCGTATGCGGTTGGCACTTCCGGCCAAATTCGTACCCGTGTCCAGGCCTTCGTCGAAAGCATCGAAATCAAAAAGATTCAGGGGGATAAATAACTATGGGAGCCAAAATAGGAAGCGAACAGCTCGGTAAACTTTATACCAAAGGCAAGGTAAGACGCCGCCGTGAATGGAGAGGCGTCAGAGACACCTTATATGATTTCGTCCGTTGGATGAAAACCATGGGCGTCCTCATGAAGTTCTTGGTCAAACCTCACAACTTAAAGGGAATGTTCAAGTATCGCTGGATGCAGAATTACCTCGCCGTTCCGATGATGGTTGACCGTCACACCGCGGGCTTAAGAAAAGAGCATCTCCGTATCGCCCATCAAGAATATGACACCATCATCGTCGACGTCGCTGGTTTGTTGAATAACTGCTTCAAAGCCGATGAAAGATGCGGAAACAACAAGAAATTTTCCAAGAAGTGCGTCATTTTGGATGAAAACGAAATGTTCGCCATCATGTGCGGATTCCCTAACCTCAAAGGTGTTTCTTGGGAAACCGCAGCCGTCTATGTCTCCGTCCTTCTCCAAGGCGATGGCGTAACCCACTACCTCGACGTCGTCCAGCAAATGGGCTTGCCAGGTGACGTTTGCCCAATGCCAGCTGCCGAAGCTGGATGCGTCATCGATGAAGACGCCCCAATCTATGGCGCTTGCGCCATCCAGTGCAACACCACTTGCGACGGTTCCTTGCTCGCTGGCGGTGTCCAAACCCGTTTCTATGAGAGACATGGTATCCCAACTTTCCAGATTGCCGCTCCTCTACGTCACACCGAAGACGGCGTTCAGGAATATGCCACTCAGGAAATCAAAAACGCCATCAAATTCATCGAAGATCAGACTGGCGAGAAATGGGACTGGGACGCTTATTACAAGAATATCAAGCGTTACAACGCTGAAAACAGACATCGTTACTCTTGGATGGAAATGTCCAGAACCGATTATCCTCAGGTCGTCGGTGCTAACCTCGCCCTTTATGCCGAAACCACTTATATGGCCGTCGCTGGTCGTGACCCAAGCTTCTTGAAGGCTGATGAGAAGATTTCCAAGCTCGCCAAGAAAGCCTATGATCGCAAAGCGATGATCGTTCCGGAATACAGGCACCGCGCCATCATCTGGGGCGTTCAATCTCAGTATTACACTGAATTCCTTCCATGGTTGCAGAACTGCTGGGGCATCCTCCCGTTGGTCGACATGTTGAGCCTTGTCTACTTCGATCAGCTTTCCGAAGATCCTAACGACCACGAGCAAGCTTACAAAGACTTAGGCAAACTCTATCAGGAAATGATCATGAGAAACCGCACCCACGGCGGTTACGAAGTCCTTCTCGATGACTTGTGGAGATTCTGCGAATACTATCGCTGCGACATGGTCATCCTTTGGGAACATATCTCCTGCAAGGCCTTGGATGGCATGCACGGAATGTTCGAACAAAGAGCCAGAGAACATGGCATCAAGCTCGTTTGGGTCGATCATGACCTTATGGACCCACGTGTTGTCACCCGTCAGTCCATCCGTGATGACGTGAACCGTTATATGCGTTCCGTCTTACGTGAAGAACCATTAGATCCATCTCTTGAAGTCATCGATGATGCCAAGTCTTGGTAATTAATAAGGAGAAATAATTATATGAAATATTATGGTGGCTGCGATAGCGGCTCTACTTATACCAAATGCGTGATTATCGATGAGAACGGCAAAATCGTTTCCGATGTCACTTTACGTAGCAAAATCAACTCCGTCTTATCCGCCCAAGAATCTTTGGACGAAGCCATTAAGAAGGTTCCAGACCTCAAATCCCCAAAGGACTTGGAATATCTCGTTGGCACCGGTTACGGCCGTAATAAGGTCCCATTCGCCGATGAGAACATCTCCGAGATTTCCTGCCACGCCATGGGCGTCCATATCGCTGACCCATCTGTTAAGGCTATCATCGATATCGGCGGTCAGGACGTTAAGGGTATCGCCGTTGATAAAGATGGAACCGTCCTTAACTTCGCGATGAACGACAAGTGCGCAGCCGGAACCGGCCGCTTCTTTGAAGCCATGGCCAGAGCCTTCGAAATGAGTTTAGACGACTTCTCCAAGCTTTCTCTGAAAGCCAAAAACATTATCCCTATTACCGCTCAGTGCACCGTCTTTGCCGAATCCGAAGTCATCTCTTTGGTCGGTGAAGGTAAACCGATGGATGAAATCGCCGCCGGCATCGAATTCTCCGTGGCCAAGCGTTGCTTCGTCATGGCTAAGAAAGCCGGTGCTGTCGACTCCATCACCCTTACTGGCGGATGCGCCAAGAACGCCGGCCTTAAGGAAGCTATCCAAAAGGTCTTGCATTTAAAGGTCATCGACCTTCCAATCGACCCTCAGTTGATGGGCGCTTTAGGCGCAGCGGAATTCGCTCGCCAGAAGGCCCAAGCCAATAAATAAAGGAGACAATATATGGGAACCGCATTAATCGCTCTTAGTTGGACCGTCTTTGCCGATCTCGGCATGGCTCTATGGGCTTCCATCGTCTTAACCATCGTTGGTGCCTTCATCATTTTGTTCGCCATTCTCTTCACCATCTATTTTTGGAATATCGACATGAAGGCTTTATCTCACCTTCAAGGTCTCTTAAATAAGATCTACGACAAGAGAAAACGTAATAAGAAAATCTAAGCCTTATGAAGCTTTACGACTCTTTATTCGAAGACCTCAAACCTCTTTTTGACGCTGAGCCGAATCTTTCATTTACCTCGGATTCGGCTTGGATGAAAGGAAATCCGAATGAGCTTATCTTCCGTTCGGACGCGGCCTTCGAATTAGGGGGCCAAGGCAAAGAGGCCATCGCCGGAACTTTCTTCACCTCGGATTCAAATTATGTCGGAGATGAAGGAATCTTGGTTTATGGCCCTGATATCAAGGACCTTAAAGGCGACTCTTCTTACGCCAGAATCGCCCTTATTGAAGTCGATGATAACAAGATGGGAAAAGGCAAAGAAATATATTCCTCCATCCGCAAAATCGACTATGTCCGTTATCATGTTTCTCTCGAAGGCACGATGTTCCGTTTCTCTCCTTTATCTTCCAAGGAAAGCATCGTCATCAGCAAGAAAGCAGTGGATAACCGATTGAGTTTCAAAGATATCGGCACGCACTTCATCGATGGCTTTAAGGCCTTGCCGCAAGTAAAGAAAGTAAAAATAATCTTCATCACCGATCCTAACTTCGATTATCAGGAATTGGCTCGTATCTCCAATAAAGCCGAAGATATCACCAAAGCCTTGGATCACTTATTGGGCAAGGTCAAAATGGATTGCCATTCCTGCGCCTTGCAAAAGGTCTGCGCCGAAGTTGAGACCTTATGCGAGGAAGAATTCGGAAAGAAAAACTAGAAGCCGGAAACCCCGGCTTTTTTCTTTTTACGAG
Source organism: bacterium (assembly GCA_963651445.1). Taxonomy (GTDB): domain Bacteria; phylum Bacillota_I; class Bacilli_A; order RFN20; family CAG-826; genus UBA4951. Next base: position 19,183 of record CAVJPU010000006.1, read on the forward strand.
TTTCGTAAACCCTCAAATTGGCTTAATAGGCAACATACCTAGTATGTTTTCTTTGGATATGTCGTTTTTATGTGCTAACCTTACATAGCAATTTTTTGAAAGATTTAATTATGGCTACTGCGAAAAAAGTAAATACAAAGAAAAAGAAAAACCCCAAAGCCTGGCAGTCCTTCAAACTCGGACTTTCCTCTTTGGTCAATAATGATTCGGTCATGACCCTTTCTAAGGGCAAATGGTATGGCGCGGTCATCGCCGGTGTCTTATCGGTCTTGGTGGCAGTCATCCCAACCTTGGTCAACTATTCCAAATTAAGCGGCTCGGATATCCTTTCCACCCCGAGCGGCGGTCTTACCAATGGTTTGATCAGCTTCTCTGAAGCTTTGGACGAAAAAGATGTCGATGTCGTCTTAAATGCCGAAACCGGTACGATCGAAATCGATAACGATAAGTGGAATGCCGCGTTCACCACTAACGCCAGCGGTTATAACGTCTACGCCCACACCTACACCGTCAAACAAACCATCATGAACACCGAGGACAGCTTGGATGAATCCTCCTCTGTCGTCGAAGTTCCAACCACCCCAAGCATTAAAGATGTCACCTACTGCGACTTAATCGTCTATAACCTCAGCGATTTAGAACAAGACGCCTTCACCAACACCATCTTTGGTGACTCCGATGGCTACACCGCAGATGGTGTTAATATCGCCATCCTAAAAGGTACCGATATCTTGATGAACAATCCTTACGCCACCACCACTTTGTTTTTAGGCAAGGATTGCTTCTCCTTAATCAAATCCCCAAGTGGCAGAAACGTCTCGGACGCTTCCGCTTATAAGCTCTTCAAATATGAAGGGCAAACCGTTAACCTTCGCAACTTCGTCAAAGAGAATTCTCATGGCGAGGCGTACGAAGTTCCACATTCCGCCATCAGCGAAGCCAACTATCAGAAATACCTTGATGCGGTCACCGCTTCTTGGAAAACCTTGTTCGACGATACTTGGCAATCCACCAGAAACTACAATATGTGGACTCAGACCGCCATTTGGCTCTCTATCTACATCGGTGTTACCTTCTTCATGGGCTTAATGATCTTCGTCCTTACCCGTGGCAAGGCCAACCCGAACAACACCGTCACCTTCTGGCAAGCTCAAAAGGTTTCCTACTGGGCCACGATGTCTCCAGCCATCTTGGGCTTGATCATGGGTTTCTGGATCACCAGATTCGCCGCCTTAGGCTATTTGATCTTCTTCGCCATCCGTATCTTATGGATGTCTTTCAGAACCTTGAGGCCAAGAGCTCAATAATAATTAAAAAGCGCCATCGTGGCGCTTTTTGTTAATCTCCGTAATCACTTGGTCTTGAATCGTCGATCCAAGTAAGATGAAGGGGATCGGTAATATCCTGGAGCTCTCGATAAATGAAATCTTCCTTATTGACGGCCGGATATTCATAATCAATGGTGAACACCACTTTGTGGTTCTCCCTGACAATCTTATCCATCGCCTCGATGATCTTCTCGAAACGTCCTTCGGTCTTATCCTTGTAGCCCAGAAGGCTTTGATAGAACATCGGCTCGACGTAGAAGATATCGCCTAACTCATTCTCGTAGGCGTTTATCAATGGATAGAGTTCATCCTTGATAGATTTGTATCGATTAAATTCAGGGTAAAGCATAAACTATAACAATTTATACAAAAACGGAGGGAAATGGAAATGGCAATTGATCCGAAAAAGATAAAAATCATCTTCACCGATATCGATGGGACTTTATATTCCCACAACCAGAAATGCGTGCCTCAATCGGCTTTGGATGCGATTAAGAAGCTTCAAGCGAAAGGCATTAAGGTCTTCCTTAGCTCCGGAAGAAACCAATACCTTATCAGAAAAACGGGTATCTTGGATTTATTCACGCCTGACGGAATGGTCATGATGAACGGGGCTGCCGTCTCCATCGATGGCAAAACAATCTATAGTTATCAGATTCCTCAGCAAGTCGTCGATGCGATGATCAAGTTCTCTTATCGTCTAAACTTCGGCTTAACCCTCATCGAGCAATCCGAAGGCCATATTAACATGATTAATGACTATGTCATCGATGCGCATGCCAAATATGGTACACGCTTCCCACAGCCGCGTAAGTTCCCTATCCCATACGATAGACCGGTCTATCAAATGATTGCCTTCTGCGACGAATTCGACCAAGACTTATTTTTCCCTCACTTGGTTAACTGCAAGGCCGCCAGATGGGATGAACACGCGGTCGATATCATGCCAAGCGATTCCGATAAGGCTAAAGGTATTATGGCCGCTTTGGAATACTATGGCTGGTCCGCCGAGAACGCCATGTCCTTAGGTGACCATAACAACGACTTGGATATGCTTCATTTCACTGGCATCTCGGTGGCGATGGGCAACGGCTTGGACGAAGTTAAAAAAGCCGCCGATTATGTAACCGACGACATTGATAACGATGGCTGGGCCAAGGCGATGAAGCATTTTGGCTTAATCGACTAACTATTTATGATACGGCTCGTTATGGCTGATTCTAAAAGCCCTATAGAGTTGTTCTTCTAAGATAATTCTCGCTAATTGATGTGGGAAGGTAAGAGAGCTAAAAGTCCAACGGACATTGGCTCTCTTTTTCATTTCGTCCGATAACCCCAAGGAGCCACCGATTACGAAATGGATGGTGGATCCTCCTAAAGAGAACCACTTCTCCAATTGTTCGGATAATTGAACGGAATCGAAAGATTTGCCATTCAAATCCAAGGCAACGACATAGTCCTTGTTGCTTAATTTACTTATGATCTTGTCGCATTCGAGGTTTTTTATTTTCTCTTCGATGGCCTCGGTAGCCTTAGAAGGGATAGGTTCGTCGTTGTATTCAATCACTTCGACATCGGCGTAGTTCTTGAGGCGTTTAAGATATTCCGCTTGGGCGTTAACCCAATAAGCCTCCTTGAAATGACCAATCGCATGAATATAGATTTTCATTCGTCGCCGCCTCCTACGAATTCCCATTGTTTAAGGATAACGATCTTAACGGCGGAAAGAGGGATGCCATACTGCTCATAAATCGAGGCGTATGTGCTTAGCATGCACTCCTCGGTGTTGCATTCTTCCGAACGATGGGCCAAATAGAAAGCCTTGGTGTTCTCGCCCATCAAATCGATAGAGGCTTCCGCCGATTGGATGTTGGATAAATGCCCTTTTCTCCCAGAGATTCTCTCCTTAAGCAGCTGAGGACGATTGCTGTCTTCTAACATCTTTGGGTCGTGATTACATTCCAAAAGGTAATAGGTGGCATTCCTAAGCTTTTTGATAAGGGTTTTCTTCAATATTCCCGTGTCGGTTATGTAGCAAAAAGTAGTTTCTCTGTTTTCAATCCAATAGCCAACTGGGTTCTCCGTATCGTGAGAGGTTGGAAAAGAAGTCACTTTGAAATCGCCGATTTCGATAGTCTCTCCGACTTTTTGAACCTTGTTGCCTCCTTTGGTTTTCGGAGAACAATAAATATCAACGCCATGGAGATATTGGAGACCTTTGATGTGGTCTGAATGATCATGGGTGACAAAAACGGCTCGGATATCGCTTAATTTATGACCTATTTGAGATAAGCCTTCCTCGAGGACTTTCAAAGCCAGCCCCATATCAAATAAGAGGACGGTTTTCTCATCATACACCAAGGTAGCATTCCCTTTGGAACCACTGCCCAAAGATAGAAACTTAATCATCTAAGCCTTGGAACGAATCTTCGTTTTCCGTACTTACAGCCGAGATGAGCTGATAGGACTTCTCATATAAGAGATAGAATTTATCGGTTTTGCCGTTACGGTTCTTTTGGATACTAACCTGAATGATGGAAGCATCATTTTTGCCACCGTTTTTGGCGTTGGATTCTTTAACCATACGAGTCAATTGTTGGAATTCAGTTTCCTTCTGACCTTCAGCTAGAGCGGAATCTTGATTGTTATCGTTGTTCTTACCAGCCCAGTCGTTACGCCAGAGCATCATGATAACGTCAGCGTCTTGTTCGATAGCGGAGGATTCCTTCAAAGAAGAAAGCTCCGGGGCGGAGGCAACCTGACCTTTGCCAGCTTGATAAGTGCCTTTATCGGCGTCTCTGTTAAGCTGAGCCAACAAGATTACTGGAATATGCAATCTACGGGCCAACTCTTTAAGTTGGGAGGTAATCATCGCAATTTGCAAAGTACGAGATTCGGTCGACTTGGAAATAGGGACACGAATGATGTTCAGATAGTCGATAAAGACGGCCGCCAAATTTCCTTTGGTGGAAGTGGCAATCTTCTCACATTTTGCAATGATGTCACCCAAGTATTGGTTTGGAGTGTCATCAAAATAGATAGGCAACTGACCCAAAGTCTGGGAAGCAGTCAAGATTTTGGTGTTCTCACCCGGGGTAATGCTGCCCAACTGAATCCTTTCGAGTGGCACCAACGAACCAGCGCTCAACAATCTCTGCATGATTCTGGAGGCGTCCATTTCGCAAGAGAAGAAAGCGATGGTCTTATTTTGACCAATCAACGACTTGGCGGCATTGACCATAAGGTTGATAGCAAACGCCGTCTTACCAACGGACGGACGGGCTGCGATAATGTTCAAAGTTTCTGGTTGGAAACCGTGGATTAAGTCGTTGAGTTTTTGGTATCCGGTATCAATGCCAATCAAACGCTTATTGCCGGCATTGCGGGCTTTATCAAGGTCGATCAAGACCTGATTAACAACGTCTCTGCTTTCTTTGAAATTGCCGACCGATCTACGATTGGCAATACCGGTGAGCTCAGTCGCTTTGGTGTTTAAGAAGTCACCGATATTCTCGACTTTGCCGCCATAAACATCGCTTCTAGCGGCATCCATGGACTTAACGAACTTACGAAGGGTATCAAAATCACGAACATCGCCAATGTAATAATCGACGTTATTTGGGTTAACAACCAAATCCATCAATTCCGATAGGTATTCAGGCGAATTGCATTCTTTGTCCAACTGCATGGTAGCTAATTGGGCGTGAACGGTGCTGATATCGATTTTCTTATGATCTTCCAAAAGGGTATTCATCGCCCTAAAGATATAAGCGTTTCTCTTATCGACCGCAGCGAAAGCGTCTTCCGTTAGGGAAGAGAACACTTTAGCGGCGCAGCTATCATCAAGTAAAACGGAGCCTAAAACATTTCGTTCGGCCACCAAGGAACCATTTAAATCATCAACCATAATTATTCCTCCGTGACGTGAACGACGACTTCGCCGATGACTTCACCAGCGATGCCTTTGTATAATTCGATCTTCAAACGGGTGATGCCAAAGGCATTGACCTGGTCCTTAGTTAGGAACTTGCGTTTGTCGATAACGATGTTCCATTGCTGTTCCAAGCCTTCAACGATCTGCTTGGTGGAAATGGTTCCGCACATACGGCCGTTGGAGCCTGGCTTAGCGGAGAACTTGACTTCGATATTCTCGAGTCTGGCTTTGACCTTCTCCATCTCGGCTTTCAAAGCCTTTTGTCTGGTTTCTTCTTCGGCGTTGGCTTTGGCTAAATTCTTCTGATTGACCTCAGTGGCTGCAATAGCAATCTTTCTCGGGATCAAATAGTTAGTGGCGTAGCCGTCGGAGGCTTCGATAATTTGGCCTTTCTTGCCAAGCTTTTTGTCATCGATTAGTAAGATTACTTTCATAACTATTTCTCCTCATTTTCTTTCACTGATTGTCTAGCGGTTTCTAAATATTCATTTAGGGTTAATTCAAGAGTGCCCAAAACACGAGAGAACTCGCTGTCTTTGAAGGCTACGGCCGCTGCGGTGAAGTGACCGCCGCCGCCCATCTTCTCGCAAAGGAGCTGAACATTGACCGTTCCATCGCTTCGAGCGGAGATGTTGATGGTCTTTTCGTCGGTTCGGCCAACGACGAAGCAAGCATTGACGCCCTTTAATTGCATTAATTGGTTACCAACCTTGGCTAAGGTCGATCTCTCGATGACATCCTCTTCAGGGGCAACACAGTAAACGATGCCGTAGTATGGGGTCTTCATCGTCGAGATGATGCTGGTAATTAAGGAATATTCCTCGAATTCGTCTTTTAAGTAGTCATCCGCCAAGGAGTTATCGGCTCCGTATTCCTTAAGGATTTCAGCGGCTTCGAAGGTACGCATACCAGTGCTCTTGGACTTGAAAGAGTTGGAATCAAGGAAGATGCCAGAAAGCATGAGGGTGGCGTATTTGGAGTTCAAATCAATCTTTGGGTTAGCGGTGCCATAACGAATCATCATGGCAATCAATTCGGAAGCCGAAGAGGCAGATGGTTCAATATAGGATAAGGCCGGGTGGTCGATGAATTCAGAGGCACGTCTGTGGTGGTCGATGACAACGACCTTACTGGCTTTCTCAAGCAATCTCGGACACATAGTCATAGACGGTCTCGAGACATCCACGACAACCAACAAAGCGGAGTTCCTGATTTCATTCAAAACATCCGTTGGAGTAATGGTCATTTGGTCAGCTTTATCCTTGGTGAAGGCGTCTTGGAAAGCGATACGAGTCTTCTTTTCAGCCAATTTAGGGTTATAAACCATACGGCACTTCTTGCCACAGTGTTCGGCGATAGCCATGATACCCAAGCAAGAGCCTAAAGCGTCCATATCAGCATCCATATGACCCATGACGAATACTTCTGAAGAAGTGCGAATCAAGCTCATTAAAGAGTCGGAAACGGTACGAACCTTGACCTTGGAGGTATTCTCAACGGCGGAAGATTTGCCACCGAAGAAGATAAGTTCTTCGCCATATGGGGAAACGACAACTTGGTCGCCACCACGAGAAAGGGCAACGTTGACGGCCGAAGAAGCCATTTCGTTTAATTTGCCAACTTCCGGGAAGTTATGAGCAAAACCGATGGATAGGGTGAGCGGGTGGTCCATCTGTCTTAAGGCCGCATGTGTTCTATCTAAGATAGAGAAGCCATCCTTCATCATTTTGTTTAAGGAAGCATGGTTACAAACGGCGAAGTAAGCGTCGTTTCTGACACGACGGAGAAGAACGCCGAAGGAACGGAAATAGTCGGTGATCAAGGATCTGACATCGGCGACCATGTCTGCCAATTCATCGGTTTCGGAAGCGATATCGTCGAAGTTATCAATCATGACGACACCGATACAAAGGGCTTGCTCTTCGTTGTATTTATGCAAGTTATCGTAGTCGGTACGATCACGGAAAATGAAGACACGTGGCTCGGCTAAGTATTTTACTTCGTAATTGCGGCCCTTCTCATCAATCTTAAGGGTCTTATTGGTTGGAGCGTTAACAAGCTCAGATAATTCTGGGTGCCAGGAGAAGATGTTGGTATCAAGCAACTCCATCTGTCTTTGGGTGAACAAGTTGTTCTGCCAAAGGATGTTGCCGTTGTCGTCGGTGGCCAAAATACCAATGCCGCCGAAAGTAAAGGCGTTCTGGATTTCGTTTCCGATGACGTCAGAGATTTCTTCGTCGGTACGATGTCTGGCCTTGTGGATTTGAGCCAAGCAGATCCAAGAACTGATGACATCGACAAAAATAACCGAGGCCACAAAGATGAGCATAGCCGTCTCCGAGAACCAGGTATTGAAGTCGAACCAGTTGAAGAAATGGAATAAAGTGATGAGCACACCAAGAACGATCTCGAAGGTAACGATGATCAAGGTGGTGATTCTAATGCGTTTCAGTAGTTTGTTCATGGCTCATATTATAGCCAATAAAAGGGCTATAAAACAAAACAAACATAAAAGGCGTTTCCTCTTAAGGAAAACTTCATAGAGCCGAAACAGGCCAAAATCCACCGATAAACACTAGCTAAAATACCTTAAAAACATGTAGGAAGTGCCATATTATCGCTTTCTATGTGAAATATTCCTCGTACCTGCGTATCATATAGGCGTACACGTAAGAAGACCGGAGACCCCTTATGAAGAAATGTCCAATGTTGCTATCAATAACCCTGATGGCGTTTTTATCTACCTCTTGCAGCATCATTTTCGGTCCGACAAACTCAAGTGATAGTTCTTCCGATAGTTCTGGCGGCGTTCCATTCTCCGGCTCCATCGATAGTGGTTCGGCCGACACCACCGTTCCAAGCAGCTATTCCGGCAGCGGAACCGTAACTTTATATTCCATCAACGACTTCCATGGGGCCATCGTCGAAAACCAAAGCAGTGGCGAAATGGGTCTTCTAAATGTCGGAACATATTTCAAAAACAAAGGCGAAGAGAACAATACCCTCTTAATCAGCTCTGGCGATATGTTCCAAGGCTCCATCGAATCCAACTGGAACAGAGGAAAATTCCTCACCGATGCGATGGATTTGATCGGATTTGACGCCTTCACCTTAGGTAATCACGAATTTGACTGGGGAATGGAAACTCTTCGTTCCTTAAGAAATCGTAAGCAATACGACTATAAGACACCTTGGTTGTCTTCCAATATTTATACTTGGGATGGCACCACCAAAGCCGCCAGTGATACCCGCGTCGCCGATTTAGGCTATTCCTATAGCACCAAAGTTTTAGAAAATGGCTTAAGAGTGGGCTTTGTCGGGGCCATCGGCTCTAATCAATGGAGTTCCATTACCTCCAACAACGTTTCCGACGTCACCTTCGTTGATCCTGTGCCAGTGATCAAGTCTATTTCCGACACTTTAAGAACCAGAGAAAACTGCGACCTTGTCATCCTTGTCTATCATGGCTCTCAAGACGAACTCTTAAATCAGGGACTTACCGATGTGTCATCGGTTTCTAATAAGAAATACGTGGATTCCGTCTTCTGCGCTCATACGCACGTTCAAGAAACCGCCACCGAAAACGGGGTCATCTTCACTCAAAACAATTCCAACGGTAAGAACGCTTCAAAGATTACTTTGACCATCGGAGCCGACAAGACAGTCACCAAAGCCTCTCGCGTCGTGTTGAATTGGAGTTCCATCGTTAACGAAGTTAATGGCAAATATGACTCCGATCTTCAGACTTTATATAACACCTACACCGCCGAAACCGATTCCCTTGGTTCCGAAGTCTTAGCTACTTTATCTGGAGAATTCAGCTCTAGCTTCGCAAACGTCGCTGCCGACGCCCTTCTCGAAGAAGCCATCAGCCAAGGATACAACCCGATTTTATCCATCACCAACAAAGTCCGTTCCTACCCAGAGGAAGGCGAATATACATACGCTGATTTATTAAAGGCTATGCCTTTTGAAAACGCCGCAGTAATCATGAAAGCCAAGGGTTCGGAAATCAAAAACGAAGCCAAATACAACTTCGTGTCCATCAATCCGAACTTCACTTCCACCATTAACAACAACACGGTCTACACCATCGTCTGCATCGACTATCTTGCCTACCATATGAACACGGAACATGAATATAACTACTTCCCGTCCTTCCAATATGTGGCGGACCTCAAGGACAGCAATAACGAAATTTACGGCTACAGAGATATAACCGCCGCTTATTTGAAAAAGAAAGGCACCTTAGCCGCCGACGATTATTCTTCGAGTTTAGACAAATTCAACAACAAGAACTTATAAAGAAATAACGCGTCCTTCTGGGCGCGTTTTTCTTATTCTTTCATCAAATTCTTGTAGGTATTGAGATTAACTATCTCGCTGACTTTCTCATCGGTTAAGAAGTCTCTCATGATGATGTTTGTTAACTTCAATCTGCGAGAGTCATCTTTGATGTTATTGATATAGTTGGACATGTTCTTATCGTGGGTCTTTTCCCTGCTATAAGGACCAAAGATAAGCTTGCCATCGGTTAATTGGCCTTGAAGGACAAATAAGCCTTTAAATCCTTCGCTGGTCATCTTCTTTTCGATGCGGTTGTAGTTCTCAGGAAGGACGTTTTTAATTAAGTATTCGGATGATTTCTTATAATCATCGTCGTAATAACTATCTAAAACCATGCCGGTCTTAGTGCATTCGTCGTTGTTGCGACCAAAGATATAATCCCTGTCGTAAGTTTCTTCTTTGCCGTCTCCGAACAAGGCCAACATCTTGCCTCTAGATTCACCTAAGGTAAGAGAATCGATGAATTCCAAATCGGAATATGGAGAATCGTTCTTAATCAACAAGGATTCATTTTGATCGAGCAAGAAACAGACATATTCTTCCGCCCCGTTATCGAAATGCTGGAAATCAAGAATAAGGGTTTCAGTCGAATTTATGGTGATGAAGTCCGTTAAGGTCTTCCATATATTGTCGAACTTCTCTCCATTGAAGAAACTGTGATAAATCACATATTCGTTCTTCTTGGTTTTGCGAACTCGCAAATCGAAATATCTAACTCCGGCCTGGAGCTGATTCTCAATGTCTTTGTGCTGGGTTTCGCCTAAGAACAACATTCCATCCGTTCCAGCATCGTGAGCGCCAGGAATGGCGATTTCGTTTAACTTGGCATTATCTTTGACCAAACTCATCCAATTGGTGTTGGTGTAGGTTTCTTCGTTTGGGAGATGGCAGGTATTAAAAGCGGCATCAAGCCCAAAGAACACGACGATGGCCCCAACTAAGCCACCGACGACGACTAATGGTATAAATCTTTTCTTCATGCGATAAGTATACGCCTATATGGGGATAAAAGAAAAAGCCCAAGCTTTTTCGCTCGGGCTTAAGCTTTTGATGAGGCTTATTCAGCGGTGTAGTCGTTGAGGTTGATCTGGTTGATTTTGCCGTTGTACTTGTTGCTGAGGGCGCTCTTAAAGCCAATGCTGTTTTCACCAACGGTGGCTTTGACCTGGGCGCTGATGCCAGAAATCAAATTTTCTTTCCATTCGACTCTGGAATTGGCAGAGAGGCTATAGAGGCTAGCAATGCTGGTATTGACGGACATAGAGACACCGAAGGAAGAAGAAGAGTTGGAGAAGTATTTGACGGCATAGTCGGCACCAACGGTGACGTTGATATCGGCCTGAGAGAAGACTCCGCTCATGGAACCAGACAAATCTTTGCCTTCTTTGATTTTGTTCAAGATTGTGTCTTCATCAATGCTTGGAGCACCAAGCTCTCTGTACAAAGCGCTGGCGGCGCTTTCAAGAGTGGACTTGAAGGAAGTGGTATCAGTAGACACAGACACATAGGTCTTTTCGCCATTGTTATTGGTGGCCATGACCAAAGCGTTATCTTTGACCAAATAGTAGGTGCCAACTTTCTTCTTGGTGGTTTCGCTATCTTGGACCGTGGTGCCAGTGCCTTCATAAGCAACGTAGTAGTTATCAAGGTCAATAGACAAGGTGGACTTGAAGGAAGCTTTGTTGCCATTGTATTCGGTAGAAAGTTCGACGGTGCTCTTTAAGGTCTTATAAGAGGTGGTTTCTTTGGCGGCGGTGATGTTGGCGGCTTTCTGTTGGGCTTGGGCCTGGCTGATTTCCTTATCGCAAGAGGCTAAGAGGAACATTGGGACTAAGCCAAGGACTAATAATTTTTTGTTTTTCATAACTAAATATCTCCTTTTGGAATTATTTTCCGCTACGGATTATATCACTTTGTAGATATAAAAGGGCAAATAATATAAACTATTTACGTTTAAGGAGACACTTCTATGTTACTCACTGATGAAAGCACCCAAAGCTTCATAGATTCCATCGATTTGAACAACCCCCTCCACATCGCGATGTTAGTGGTTGCGGCCATCATCATCTTGGTTTCCATCTGGGCTGCAGGCGTTTCTATTTATTTGGCTATCAAATACATCAAATTCAACCGCAAGCAGAATTCCTGCGGAATGACCGGCAAAGACATTGCTAGAAAAATTTTAGACGACAATGATTTAAAAAACATCGGCGTCAGCAAAAACGGTTCCATCTTGTTTGGCAATTCCTATTCCCATTACTTCCACAAAGTAAGACTCCGTCGCTTAACCTGGAAGAAATCCTCGGTTTCTTCGATGGCGATGGCTGCTCAGAAATCTTCCTTGGCCGTCATGGACAAAGAAAAGGATCCAGCCATGCGTACCCGCATCATCTTAACCCCGCTTTATTACTTCGGCCCATTGGCCTTTGTCCCGATGATCATCATCGGCGTTCTTCTCGACTACTTCGTCTTCACCAACACCTCCGGCTTATGCACCGTCATTTGCACCGCCGTCGGTTTCCTCTTCTATCTCATCGGCTTTGTCCTTCAAATTCTTGAGTTAAAAACCGAAAAGAAAGCTCAATTGAAGGCTTACGACATCGTTAAAAAGGAAGGCTTAGCCAACGATGAAGAAATCGGAATGATGAAAGATTTATTCCGTTTATACAATATCGAATACGTCAATAACCTTATTCTTGCCTTACTCGAAATCATCTGGAGAATCTTGGCTCTTATCAATAACTTCTCGGGTTCCCGTTCTTCTAGCTCCAGCAGCAACTAAGAAAGAGTAATACAAAGCCGCCCAATCTGAAACGTACCCCTAATCCTGGACAAAACAGGAAAGGGGTACACATCAATCGGACGGTTTTTCTTTTATTTGTCCTTATCTTCGTTGAACACCGTTTCCATGAAGTTCTCGGTGTTGTCGTAATGGAAGTAGGCGGCGGTGTCTTTGAACATCTTTTCCATCGAATCCATCGCCAGATCGAAGTCGAATCTCTTGGAATAGCCAAGATACTTCTTAGAGTTCGCAGCCTTCTCTTTTGGATGCTCAATCCAATAATCAATCTTCTTGGCCAAATCCTTTGGATTCTTATGCTTGAACAAATTCATTGGTTCAAGGGCGAAATATCTGATGGCAGCTTGTTTGGAATCGCTTAGGACCGGGGTCAAACCGCAGGCGATAGCTTCCAAGGCGGAGATGGCTTCCAAGTCAATGACGGAGCTATGAACATAAAGATCGGAGTAGTTGATGATCTTGATCATGTCTTCGTGGCTATGGAATCCGATGTCGACGGGGTTCTTAAGCTTTTCGCACCACTTCCTGACCTTTTTCTCTAATGGTCCGGTTCCGCATAAGATGAGCTGAATTTTATCAGCGTATTTGGATTTTCTGATACCTTCGATAAGAGTCTTATGGTCTTTCTCTGGTCCTAAACGAGCGGAATAAAGGATGACAATCTTATCTTTGTATTGTTCCGGTTTTTCAACCTTTTGCTTATGAAAGTCGCTGCGGACGCCGTTGGAGATAACATAACCGTTGGTTCTAATGCCGATTCTTCCTTCGAAGTCATCGCGCAAGAATTGGGTTGGATAATGAATAGCATCAACCTTAGAGAATAATCTCTTATATAAGACCTTATAAGTCGTTACATTGGCGAACTCAGAGTTCTGTAATTTAACGTGAGAGGTGATGTTCTCAGCTTGGGAATGAAGCGAAGCGGTGCAAGGAATGCCCATCTCGTGGGCGATATCCACCGCCATCGCGGAAGCTTCGCCACAGAAGTTGAAGTGAACGATATCCGAACCTTTGATAGCTTCTTTCAATATCTCTGGATCAGCTTTGGCCAGACAAACTCCGTTATTGGAAACATAGTTGTTGAATGGACCGAAATTGATAGAAGGTAAAACATAATATCCAGGAACGCCTTTTTTATCTTCATCCGGGCAAACAATGCGGACGGTATGTCCCTTTTGTTGCATCGCCCTAATGACGTTAATGGTAGCGATGGTGGTTCCATTGTTTTCTTTGCCCAAGACATCGCAGACGAAGGTGATAACCATAAATAGCCTCCAAGCAAGTAGAATAATTCTAATCACATAATATGCGAATTAAAGAAAAGAAAGAAAAAGACCGCCCCATAAGAGACGGTCTGAATCATTAATTGACTAAGCTTTAGTCACGGTTTCCTGGTTCTGGTAAGAGAGCCATGAAACGGGCATTCTTGATGGCCTTAGCAACTTGGCGCTGATACTTAGCGGAAGTTCCAGTGGAGCTGCGGGAAGCAATTTTTCCATCTGGATTGATGAACTTCTGAAGAAGTTCGACATCCTTGTAATCAACGTATTTGATATGGTTCTTTTTGAAGTAGCAGACCTTTTTTCTTGGTCTCATTTTCTTATAACCCATTGTTAACAATTCCTTTCTAGATAGTTTTGTTAGAACGGCAAGTCGTCCTCGATCACGTCAATCGAATCAGAGTCATTGCTGCTAGCATCAGGAGTTGGTCCTGGAGCAGCGGCATCCGCGACGAATCCGTCGGCTGCGGCAGCAGATTTCGGTTCGAGGAATTCAACGCCGTCGGCATTGATTTCCGTAACGGTAACCTGAACGTTATCCCTGTTGACGTACTTTCTCTGGGTCAAGCGGCCATAGACGGCGACCAAGGAACCCTTGCGGGTGAACTTAGCGACGTTGTCGGCCGTATTTCTGAAGCAGGAGCAGTTTAGGAAAACGGTGTTCTTTTCGCCGTTCTGGGAGCGATAAGAATCATCGCTGGCGATCGTGAAGGAAGCGACCGACACGCCAGATGGCGTCTTTCTTAATTCCGGGTCTCTGGTGAGACGACCGATGATGACAATTCGATTTAACATAGATTTCAACCTCCGTGAATATGCGTGGTTTTAGTCTTGATCAATAGTAATCAAATGACGGATGACGTTGTTGTCCAACTTGGCTAAACGATCGAATTCGACTAAGCAAGCTTCGTCGGCAGAAACTTTGAGAATGACATAGTAGCCTTTCTTCTGTTTCTTGATCGCATACGCCAAATCACGAACGCCCCATTCTTTGGTTTCGGTGACTTTTCCGCCCTGGGCTTCAATAATACCCTGGAGCTTGGTCTCCTCATCCTTGACAGCGGCCTCGGCGAGGTCTGCTTTGAGGATGTACATGATTTCGTATTTGTTCATTTGTTGCACCTCCTAATTTCGGGCTCTGGATTGCATCTGTTCGTGCAACCATAAGAGTGTGTAATTGGCCTTAATCCTTCGTTAAGGCGCTAATAATTCTATTATTAAGGACCCAAACTCGCAACTTGATTTTCAAATACTTGCTAAAACCATGAGGCTTATGCCTCTACTTTCTTATAGTCGTAATTAAGAAAAATTGACCAAGAAAATTAAAAGCCCCGAGTTTCCTCAGGGCTAATTAAGGGGATTGCCTATTCTTTTTCGTCCGTTTTGGTGCTTTCCACATCAATCACTTTTTCTTCGGTTGGGACTTCGGCAGGAGCTTCAGCGGATTCCTTCTTTTTTTCTTCCTCTTCGGCTAAAGCCGCTTCGACCAATTCCGGAAGCGGATGCTTGTAGTGGTAGAAAGCTTCGAAGAAATAAACCAAAGCCAGGTAGCAGAGATCCCCGCCAATGAAATAGGCGAATAATGGGGAAGTAACATCGGAATGAACCATTCCTTTGACGAACGCATAGATATCGAAGGAGATAACGGTTAAGGCAGCAGGAAGAACGAGAATCTTATCGATCAACGGTTTTCTCGCTCTGCGTTTAGGCGAAGCGAGGGTCCAGACGAAATCGGCGATGAGCCAAGCGCCACCGACCAAGGTAACGTAAGAGAAGGCAATTCTCTTCCAATCCTTGATGGAAATGACACCGACGAGGATCAAAATGCCAATGACAACGAAGACCACCGCGAACAACAAAAGTTCTCCGGAGTAGATGAGCTTGACCTTTTTAAGGCCATCCATTTTCTTCTTTTCTTCCATAAAATCTCCTTAATCGAGGTCTTTTTTCGAACCAGTGTAGAGGTTGTAGTAGACGCCTTTCTTTTCGAGCAAGGACTCGTGGTTGCCACGCTCAATGATGCGTCCGTTTTCGAGAACCATGATAACATCTGCGTTCTGAATGGTCGACAAACGGTGAGCAATAACAAAGATCGTTCTGCCTTTCATGATGGCATCCATACCATCCTGAACGAGCTTCTCAGTACGGCTATCGATGGAAGATGTAGCCTCATCGAGAATCAAAACAGGTGGGTTGGCTACGGCCGCACGGGCGATAGCTAACAACTGACGTTGTCCTTGGGACAAGGAAGCACCACCGGCGGTCAACATGGTGTCATAGCCATTTGGCAACAAACGGATGAAGCTGTCGGCGTTGGCTAACTTAGCCGCGGCTTCTACTTCTTCGTCAGTGGCGTGCAAATTGCCAAATCTGATGTTCTCTCTGACCGTTCCGGTAAAGAGCTTGGTATCTTGCAATACCATGCCCAAAGAACGACGAAGGTCGGCTTTTTTGATCTTGGTGATGTTGATTCCATCATAACGGATCTTGCCGCTTTGAATATCGTAGAAACGAGTCAATAGGTTGGTGATGGTGGTCTTACCAGCGCCGGTGGCACCAACGAAGGCAACCTTTTGACCCGGCTTGGCATACAAATTAATGTCATGTAGGACGATTTTCTCAGGAACGTAACCGAAGTTGACGTCTTCCATCTGGATGTCGCCTTCAAGCCACTTATATTCGGTTCCAGAACCATCGGTGTGGGTGTGTTTCCAAGCCCATTTGCCGGTGAATTCTTTGCATTCGACAGGATTTCCTTTTTCGTCGGCTTTGGCGTTGACCAATTCGACGTAGCCATTATCTTCTTCTGGCTTTTCGTCCATCATATCAAAGATACGAGAGGCACCAGCTAAAGCGAGGGCAACGGTGTTCAACTGCTGACCAATCTGGCCGATTGGCTGAGAGAAGCCTTTGGAATAGAGCAAGAAGGAAACGACAATACCAACGGTCATCTGGTGAGTGCCTAAGACCGAAATGGAGCTAGCGCCATAATAGGAAGCAAGCCCACCCAATAATCCTAGTAAGACATATTGCAAGTTGCCTAACTGATTAACAGTCGGCATCAAAACGTTGGCGTACCTATTCGCTTTGGTACCAGCGATACGAAGTTCTTCGTTCAATTTATCGAAGCCTTCGACGTTGGCCTCTTCATGGTTGAAGACCTTGATAACACGCTGGCCAGCGGTGTTTTCTTCAATATAACCATTGGTCTTGCCTAAGGCCTTTTGCTGCGTGATGAAGTGCTTGGCGGACATCTTGGTGTAGTACTTGGAAATCAAGACGATGACGACCGCGAAGGCTAAGACAACCAAAGTCATATAAACGTCGGTGAAGATCATGATGAAGAAGTAGATGATCATGGTGACCAGAGCCGAAACGGCCATTGGAAGCGCACGGCTCAACATTTCACGCAAAGTATCGACGTCGTTGGAATAGATGGACATGATGTCGCCGTTGGTACGGCTGTCGAAATAAGAAACAGGGAGTTCCTCCATTTTCTCAAAGAGGCTATCTCTGATGCGTTTTTGGACGCCCTGACCGATTCCGGCCATCAAGAAGTTGTAGAAATACAAAGAGAATAAGCCAACGACATAGATGACGGCCATTACAATAATGCATTCATAGAAATGGAGACCCAAGAAAGTGACATCCATGAATTCTTCCATGGTTCTGATTTCTTGGTTGGCGTTCAAGACAAATTCATCGACGACGATGTTGCCGATGAAGTAGCTGCCTACAGCAGTGCAGAAAGCATTCAATAAGACGAGGATCGCGACGGCCAAGAATTGCCATTTGTAGTATTTGAAGACATAGTTCAACAAACGTCTGGCGGCGCCTTTTCTGGCCCCCTTCTTAACAGGAGCGACATTACGTTTAGTTCTCGGCATCGAAATCACCTCCTCCCAATTGAGATTCATACAAGGAACGATAGACTTCGTTGTTCTTCATGAGTTCCTCAGAAGTTCCAAGTCCGATAATCTCGCCTTCGTGAAGGACGAGAATCTGATCGCAGTCCTTAATGGAAAGGACACGCTGAGCAATGATAATCTTGGTCAAATCAGTGCGGTTATTGACTAAACCGTGCCTGATAGCGGCATCCGTAGCCGTATCGCAAGCGGAGGTTGAGTCGTCTAAGATAAGAATCTTCGGATTCTTTAGTAACGCTCTAGCGATGCACAAACGCTGTTTCTGACCACCAGAGAAGTTGGAGCCACCCTGTTCGACTGGGCTTTCCAATTCACCTGGCTTGGCTTTGACGGCTGAGGCACATTGAGCAATTTCCAAAGCCTCCCAGATTTGTTCATCGGTCGCATTAGGATTGCCCCAGCAAAGGTTGGAACGGATTGTTCCGGAGAACAAAGTATTCTTCTGCAAAACGACTGAGACTGAGTCTCTGAGGGCCCTCAAATCATAATCGCGGACATCATGTCCAGCGACTTGGACGGAGCCACCAGTGACGTCATATAAACGAGCAATCAAGCTAATCAAAGAGGTTTTACCAGAACCAGTGGAACCAATAATACCGATTGAAGAGCCAGATTTGATATTTAGGCTGATGTGTTTGAGGACGTCTTTGCCTTCATGATAACCGAAGGAAACATCGTCAAAGACGATATCGCCGTTTTCAACTTCCATGATTGGGTTCTCTGGATTACGGATATCCGGGACTTCTTCGAGAAGTTCGACAATACGTTCGGAAGAGTTACGAGCGACGATGATCATGACATAGACCATCGAGATCAACATCAAGCTGGTGAAAATCATCTGAACATAAGTGATAAGGGTGGTCAACGAGCCTTCGTCAAAGGAAACACCGCCGGTCTTAACGATTAAGGTCGCGCCTAAAGCGGCAATCAAAATCATGGCGATATCAATAGCCAAGTTAAGGATTGGGCCGTTGAAGGCACTGATTCTTTCGGCTTTGACGAAGTTCTTATAAAGATAATCGGAGACTTTATTGAACTTCTTGGTCTGGAATTCTTCTCTGTTGAAGGATTTGACGACTCGGATGCCATCGACGTTCTCTTCGACCGATTCATTCAAGTCATCGTAAGTATTGAAAACTCTTTCAAAAATCGGGTGAACGATCTTGGCGGCGAAGCACATGCCTCCTAGGGCAATTGGGATCAAAATCAAGAAGATCCACGCCAAATTCGGAGCGGTGACAAAGGCCATAACTAAGGACAATATCAACATAAACGGCGACCTAATGACCGTTCTGATGGTCATTTGGAAGGCGAACTGAACGTTAGAAACGTCAGTGGTTGATCTTGTGACGATGGACGAGGTCGAGAACTTATCGATGTTGCTAAAAGCAAACTTTTGAATGGCCTCATATTCGGCCTTTCTTAAGTTAGCAGCGAAGCCGCAGGCGGCTCCAGCACAGAAATAACCACTTAAGATACCGGTGGCAGCGGCCAAGACGACCAACGCGGCAACAATGCCGCAGAACATACCGGTCCTGGCGATATCCGATGCCTTGATGCCTCTGACGATATATTGCATCAAGAAGGCAACGGAGATTTCACATACTGACTCCAAGAAAACGAAGAGCCAAGTAAGTAAGGTTTCTTTTTTGTATTGTTTAATGTAGCTGAAAAGAACTTTGAAAACGGACATCAAAGAGCGTTTCTTTTCTTTTGGGACTTTAACTTTCTTCTTCATGTTTTTCCTCCTTTCCGATGTTCAAGTTCTTTCGGAATCCGTTTAAGACCTTTATAAGGTCGTCTTTAGATTTCACGGATTCGGTGATGATCAATCTATATTTCTTATACCCTGGGAACCCTGAGAAGAAGTGAGGTAGTATTCCTCTTAGCTGAGGGATGGCTCGGTACTCACCCAAGTCATCAAGCAAGGCCGTCGCGTATTTCTCCGCGTAGTTGATTTGCTCTTCCAACGTCGGGTTTTCCTCGATCGGTTCATTGTTCAAGGCTTCGTTTATTTGGCTGATGAGTTGGGGTCTACCCATACCTCCTCGAGCCACCATCACGAACTGGGCCCCGGTGATTTTCATCGCCTTCATAGCGTCTTCTGGAGAATAGATATCCCCTGAGACGGCGAATGGCAGCGACGTTTCTTTATATAAATCTCGTATTTCTTCCCAATTTGGCGCTCCGGAATATCCTTGCTGAGTGGTCCTCGCATGCACCGCAAAACCCTTGCAACCCGCTTCCTCGATAATCTTCACGATTTGATGGACGTTGACGGAATTTGCGTCCCATCCGAGGCGGATTTTAACGGTCACGGGTTTGCTGGAGGCTTTAACCACCGCGGTTAGATACTCTTTAAGTTCCTCCGGCCTTTTCAGCCAAGCGGAACCGGCTCCCGTCCTTGTAACTTTATAAACTGGACAGCCGAGATTAATGTCCAGAATGTCGTATTCAGCGTTCTTTTCGAGAATACCAATAGCTTTCACCGTGGATTCTTTGGATGAGCCGAATAGTTGCAAGGCGCAAGGCCTATCGTCTGGCGAAGTCTTGATGTATTCCATCGTTTGCTTGTTGCCATAACATAGGCCACAGTCGGAAATCATCTCTGAATAGGAAAGGGCAACCCCAAAGGGTTTCATGAAACGGCGATAGGTGAGGTTGGTGACCCCTGCCATCGGCGCTAGCAAAACTCTTCCTTTCAATTCGATTCCCGCAAAATTATTCATACTTTAAATGGCGAAAGGGGGATATTATCCCCCTCGCTAAATTGTTAGTTATTTTTGGTCAATGACTTCGCCTTCAACAGGTTCGGCTTTGACCTCATCCTTCGGAGCGTTATCGCTTGGATGGTCTTCCGGATGATTGTCGATCTGACGAGTTGGCAAGGTGCCATTCTTGATGAGTTCATCAATCTGCTCAGCAGTGATGGTCTCATTTTCCAACAAGGTCTCAGCAATTAGCTTAACCTTATCTTCATTCTCTTTGAGAATCTGAATAGCTTGTTCATGGGCCTCATCGATGATCTTTCTGACGGCCTTATCGATTTCATAAGCGATCTCTGAAGAGAAGTTCTTCTGAGTGCTGGTGTAATCTCTGCCCAAGAAGACGGAACCCGAGTCGGATTCGTATTGGATTGGACCTAAGTCAGACATGCCAAATTCAGTAACCATCATGCGGGCCAAACGAGTAGCTCTTTGGATATCGTTTTCAGCACCAGTAGTGACATCGTCGAAGTGGATTTCTTCGGAAGCACGACCACCGAGCAATCCGGTTATTTCCGCCAACAATTCTTTCTTAGTTAATAAGAACTTGTCGGTTTCTGGGGTCATTAAGACGTGACCGCCGGTCTGACCTCTTGGGATGATGGTGATTTTTTGGACCTTGTCGGAGTTCGGTAAGACCAAGCCAATGACGGCATGGCCGGCTTCGTGATAAGCAACGCGCTTACGCTCAAGGTCGCTCATACGCTTACCGTTCTTAGCTGGGCCAGCAACACGGCGATCGATGGCTTCATCGATTTCCGCCATGGTGATGGAATCCTTATGGAAACGAACGGCTAAGATAGCGGCTTCGTTTAAGATATTGGCTAAATCAGCACCGCTGAATCCAACAGTACGCTTGGCCAAAGCTTTGAAGTCGACGCTTGGATCGATCTTCTTTCCTTTGGCGTGGACCTTGAAGATGGCTTCACGACCAGCAGCGTCAGGATTGGAAACGGTGATAATTCTGTCGAACCTGCCTGGGCGAAGAAGAGCTGGGTCCAAGACGTCATCACGGTTGGTAGCAGCGATGACTAAGACGCCAGAGTTATATTCGAAACCATCCATTTCAACCAATAACTGGTTAAGGGTTTGTTCGCGTTCGTCGTTTCCACCGCCTAAGCCAGCGCCTCTTTGACGACCGACAGCATCGATTTCATCGATGAAGACGATACATGGTGCGGATTGTTTGGCTTTCTTGAATAAGTCACGGACACGGCCTGCGCCGACACCGACGAACATTTCAACGAAGTCAGAACCGGAGATGGAGAAGAATGGAACGCCAGCTTCACCAGCGACGGCCTTAGCAAGTAAGGTCTTACCGGTTCCCGGTGGGCCAACCAATAAACAGCCTTTCGGTAATTTGGCACCGAAGATGGAATATTTCTTAGGATTCTTGAGGTAATCGACAAGTTCCTGCATTTCGGCTTTCTCTTCATCGCATCCGGCGACATCGTCGAACTTGACTTTGGAGTGGTTTTCTCTGCGAGCTGGGGACTTATTGAAGTCCATGGCTTGTCTGCCGGCTCCGCCGGAACCACCGACCATTCTGAAGAAGACGAATCCGAGAACGACCAGGAAGACCAACTGAAGGATGACAGGTCCCCAAGTCTCCCAAGCGGAAGTCTGGAAGGCATCGACAACGGTATAGGAACCTTCGCCATAGGTTTCAGCTAAAGCCATGGTGTTGTTCCATTCATAAACGCGGTTCTCGAAGATATCGGCCCAAGATCCAGTCGCTGTTTCGAAATCAGAGACTTTTTGACCATTAGAATCAACAGTAATAACGAACTTTTTATATTCAATGTCCTTGTTGTCCCAATCGCTGTTTTCAATAGTGACGGTGTATTTGTACATCGTCTTGCTCTGGGTGGTCATGGCAGTGCCGCTGACAGTGGTCGCACGATAGTTCTGTGAGACATTGGCGGTTGCAACATAGACCGACTTATCGGAACCAGTCGTATCATTAACACGCAAATAAGTGTAAAGATCGTCTTTGGTCCAGGTAGTGGCCGTATTGAAGAAAGTGTTCCTACCGAGAAGGAGAATCATTCCAACGATGAAGATGATGAGAATGATAGTTATCAGGTAAGAGCGCTTGTTACGTTCAGGACGAGATGGTTTGTTGTTGTTTTCATCCATAAGCGTGCCTCCTTATTAGTTAAAAAACGGATATTCCTTTAAGGAAATCGACATAATCTAAAGGTATTTTGACAAAAACTCAATAATTAATTTACGCCTTTTTCAAAGACGTAGGTTTTATTGGGCTTTATTGGTCAACGTTTTGACGTTCGTGAATCTCATCTCTGATGATGTCGAACATCTCGCCGGCTTCCTCTTTTTTAGCGAAAGGACGGACGTCATGAACCAGGATTTCTATCTCGTGTCGGCCTAGATGGAGGATTACCTTATCGCCAGGGCAAACCTCACTTGAAGCTTTGGCTCTTCTTCCATTGATAAAAACATCGGCGTCATCGCATAAATCTTTGGCGGTTTCGCGCCTTTTGATCAATCTGGAAACTTTTAAAAACTTGTCGATTCGCATAAGGTGATTTTACCATTTTTTATGGTAAATCTCCATATCATTAGTTTAATGAAAATCGTGGGCATCGCTTAGCTTGGCAATGATACGTAAAATGCCTTCCAACTTCGTAATCCAACCACCGACTTTTTTAATACGGATCTGGAGCTTTTTCTCGTAGAAGGAAACTTTGGTTCCGTCGATATATGGAGCCATCTCTTCAAATAGTTCGACACCTATACCGTTAATGGAAGTCCAGCCTTCCGACAGAAGAACAGCAATCTCATCGCCATAAAGTTCCAAAGAAACAAATTCCGGACGCAACAATAAAATATCGATTCTTCTCTTTTGGATTAACAATTCGACCTGTGGAGGCAATTTCCCATAAACATCCCTGAGTTTTTTCTTAAATTTGTTGATGGATTTGTCGTCCATACAGTCCGAAAGTTCCTGATAGAGGGCAACTTTGTCGCCACTTGGGGCATAATCCTCTGGGAAGAAGGCATCGATAGGGAGCATTTTGTTTGGTTTTGGCTGTTCGATTTTCTTGCCGGTTTGTCTTTCAGCGATGGATTCTTGCAACATCTTTAAATACAAATCAAGCCCAATACTGTCAATAAAACCTGCTTGTTCTGCACCTAAAATATCGCCCGCTCCGCGAATCATTAAATCGCGTTGGGCAATCTTATAGCCGGAACCCAATTCGGTAAAATCTTGGATTGCCTTGAGACGCTTCTGCGCATCTTCATTCATGTTCTTGTTTTCTTTATAGAAGAGATAGGCATAAGAAATCCTTGAACCACGGCCGACACGACCTTTAATTTGGTATAGCTGAGATAGACCAAAACGGTCTGCGTCTTCAACGATAATTAGGTTCGCGTTTGGAACGTCGATGCCATTTTCAATAATGGATGTTGCAACCAAGACATTCACGCTTCCATCGTAAAATTGTTCCATCACCGACTCGGTTTCGTCCCTTGCCATTTGTCCGTGAACAACACCGACAACTGCACCTGGAACCGACCTTGAAATCCACTCGGCTTTCGCATAAATCGAATCAACACGGTTATGAACATAAAAGACTTGTCCAGACCTTCCGAGTTCTCTTGAAATAAGTTCCGAAACAACCTCTTTGGAGAATGGTGCTACATATGTTTGGATAGGCATTCTATTCGAAGGTGCCGTATTAATTTGAGATAAAGCACGAATTCCGACCAAAGACATCTGCAAAGTTCTCGGAATAGGGGTTGCGCTTAAAGAAAGAACATCAATGTGATTGGCTAGTTCTTTGATCTTTTCTTTTTGTTCAACACCGAACCTTTGTTCCTCATCAACGATCAATAAACCGAGGTCTTTAAAGCCAACTTCCTTAGAAAGAAGCCTATGGGTGCCTATAACCATGTGCGCATCGCCGTTTTTTAGCGATTTAATAACCTCTTTTTGGGTGGATTCTGGAACCATTCTGGACAATAAGCCAATCCTCGTTCCATATCCCCTAAACCTTTGAAGAGCCACTTCGAAATGTTGTCTCGCTAATAAGGTTGTTGGGCAAAGAAAGGCGACCTGTTTGCCGGCAAGAATGGCTTTGAAAGCGGCACGGAAAGCAATTTCCGTTTTGCCGAAACCAACATCACCGCACAAAAGACGATCCATGACGATTGGAGATTCCATATCTTGCTTTATTTCTTCCAAAGAGCGTGCTTGATCATCGGTTAAGGTATATGGAAATTCAGCTTCAAATCTCTTCTGAAATTCGTCATCTTTTGGGAATGAAAATCCGTCAATCTTAAGCCTTGTCCCGTAAAGTTTGATCAATCTATCAGCAAGGTCATCGACTTTCTCTTTGATTTGAGCTTTCTTTTTGGCCCAATCTCCACGAGACAAATTTGAAAGTTTTGGTCTAGCGCCTTCGCGTCCGGAATATTTTCTGACTAAACGAAATTGCTCAAGAGGAACATATAAAGATTGATCACCCGCATAAGCGATATGTAAATAATCGCGGTGAGTTCCGTTTACCTCAAGCGTTTCAACAGATAAGAATTGACCCACACCATTGTACTCGTGAACGACATAATCGCCTGGTTTCAAATCTTCGTATGAACGAAGTATCGTAGCGTTCATAAAACGCTGTGTGTATCGAGATAATTTCGTGTTCTTTCCAAACAGTTCTGTGTTGGTTAAATAGGCGGTTTTAAGGGACTGGAGTTCAAATCCTTCGCTTAATGCAACGTCCGAAATGGCAATGCCACTATCGGGAATATCGAACCCATGGACAAGTTGGTAAGATTTGTTGTTTTCTTCTAATAAAGATTTAACGGTTTCAATCTGTTGATTGTCATTTACGGCAATGACCAATCTATCAGAAGTGTTGGCGTATGACAAAATCGTATTGATAATTGACATTAATCCAGTGCCAGCCGATGTTACGTGACGGACGGGGAATATGATGTCTGATTCTTTCTTAGCAAACCTGGCTCCGAACAATGGTCTTATTTTGCCTTCGAACGCTTCTTCAACGCTCATATAAGCCTTTAATCCGGAAACGATACGCATTTGCTTGCGAAGATCGCCATAATAGGCACCAGCTTCGTTGAAAAGTAGATCCGTAGATTGGGCGAATTGCTCTTTATTGGCAATCAAAATCATGTCGGAGTCCAAATAATCCATAATATTTGTCGGCTTTTCTGCAGCCAAACAATAATATTTGTGGAGATATGGTTTAAAATCGCCCATCAAGATATCTTCGATGTCTCGAGAAACGTTTTCTTTTAGAGTTTCCGCCGCATCTATTGGCAAACTCGCGCAGTCTTTCAGCAGCTTCTCGGAAATCTTGTTAGCAAGGTTGTCTCTTTCTTCCTGATTAACGCACATATCGGAAGCAGGGAAGATAACGGCTTCAGTTGTTTCGTTGACACTTAGTTGGGTTGAAATTTCAAAGGTTCTAATAGATTCAATCGTGTCATCAAAGAATTCGATACGATAAGGCTTGGAATTGGACAATGAGAACACATCCAAGACATCGCCTCTGCTAGCATATTGCAAAGACTGGTCAATCTTATTGACCTTGATGTATCCGAGTTCGGTTAATTTCTCTTTTAAGACACCAATATCAACTTGATCGCCAACTTTTAAGGTTATTGTGGCGTCGGCAAATGCTTTTTTACTCGGCAAGTACCTCAAAACAGCCGATGGGTGAGTAACAAGAATGTGCTTTCCTGGTTTTAAAAGCTGCCCCATCGCATAAAGGCGTTGAGAAAGCAGTTCTTTGGAGGAACTTAACGCTTCGGCTCTCAATAATTCGTCGGACGGAAAGAACAAAACATCATCTTCATCAAAGAAATTGAGTAGGAACTCATATATTTTTTGGGCTGAGTACAAATTGGAGGCAATTAAGGTTGAGTTACGACGTTTCTCTTTAAAAAGAGTAGCAAAAAGGAGTCCAACTCCTATGGTCTCATCAACCACAAAAGCCCCTCTTTGCTTTGAGAGGGGGGTGTCGGGAAGTAGTTTTTGAAGTTCTTCGAATAGATTCTTCGTGCTACTTAACCTCCTTTTCCTTTTTGTTATAGAGGTTCATGGCCTTATCGAATCCGTGGATTGCGATCTCTTTTAAGGCCTTGGCCGCTAAGTCGGTGGCTTGGTCAAGCTTTTCAGCGTCCTCGCCAGATGGTTTGCCAAGAACATAGTCGACTGAGTTGAAGGTTGGCTCACCGATTCCGATGCGGATTCGCTTAATATCTTGGGTGCCCATTCTTTGAATGATTGACTTCATTCCGTTATGACCACCGTCGCTTCCGCCAGGTCTCAGGCGGATGGATCCTTCCGGTATCGCCATCTCATCATAAACGATGACAATGTCGCTTGGATCTATGTGATAATACGCCGCCAATGGCTGAACGCATTCACCGGACGAATTCATATAAGTCTGAGGCTTACAGATGATAATCGGCTCCGAGAACACCGGATTACGGATAATCTCGTATTCTCCTTTGAAATCCGATTTGGAAAAAGAAACGCCTAAAGAATCAGCAAATTTCTCAATTGCCACCCAACCCATGTTATGACGGGTTTTCTCATATTCTTTTCCTGGGTTTCCTAATCCGACAAAGAGCTTCATGCTTGAGCCTCAACCGCCAAGGTATTGATGACACTGACAACTTTGTTGACCTTCTCGTGGTCATAGACATCGATTGGATGCTCCATGATGTCTAAAATGCTCGCTTCTCCAGCGGTCATATTAGGATCTTGGGCAAGTTTAGCCAAAGAAGCTTTCATCATCATCTTATTCATCGCATTCAATTTATTGAAGTCGAAAGAACCTTGGAACTGATAAAAACGGAGATGGTATAAATCTAAGATATTTTGATTGATAAGAGTCTTTCTGGTTTCTGGGGTTGGATATCCCATACCTACGGCAAAAAGGATAACATCCTTTCCTTGGAGGTCGTCGTCCCAATGGGCGAGGAAATCATCGGCTCCCTTAATCTTTCCGCCCATAATCCATCCACCGAAGACGACGATGTCGTAATCATCAATCTTCTTCCATTTGAATTTCTTAAAAGGCATGACATCGGCATTAGTCTCTTTGGCGATGTCTTCGCAATACTTTTGAGTATTGCCAGTGTTAGACACATATAAAATCAACGTTTTCTTCATGTGGATAGTTTACACTTCTCTTTTCTTATGAAAAAGACCAAGTGGCATTTTGGCTCGGAAGTGTATTATATACGTATGTCCGCAAAAAGATTTTTCTTACAATTTTCCAGAGGCGCCGCAATGGGATTCGGCATGGCCATCCCAGGCGTAAGCGCAGGCACTATAGCCGTCATCGTCGGTGTTTATGACGAACTCATCAACAGCATTTCCAATTTGCGCAAGGAATTCAAAAAATCCTTCCTCAGCATTCTTCCGATAGCCCTGGGATTAGTAATCTCAGCAATTTTATTGTTTATCGGCATCAATTATTGCTATTCAAAGGCCGAATATGTCATCTCCTGCATATTTGCAGGCTTTGTCATCGGCACCACTCCAATCGTCGCCCGAGAAGCCAAACTCAAAGAAGGCTCCAAACTCAAAAAGAGCGTTTTGATCATCGTCGGTTTTATCATTGCCGCCGCTATCGGCATCGGCTCCTGCTTAGCCAAACTTTATGGCAGTTTGAACTTCAGCGCCTACTTCGTCCAAGGCGTTTGGTGGGTCTATCCAGTCTGCTTGGCCGCCGGTTTCTTAGCCATGGCCGCTTGCGTTGTTCCGGGTATCTCCGGCTCTATGTGTTTGTTCATGCTTGGATTATACAATCCAATCCTTGAGATATTCATCGGCGAGAATTCCATCTTCCATAACCACGACAGAGTCTGGTCCGGACTTGGAATGTTTGTCTGCGCCGCCGTTGGCTGCTTAATCGGTTTGATCTTCGCTGCTAAGGTCATGAAGAAAGCCATGGCCGAGACCAGAGACGGTACATTTTCCATCGTCTTCGGCTTTGTCTTAGGCTCCATTGTTTGCTTGTTCGTCAACCAGTCAATGATCAATGACGAAGGCGTCTGGGCTTATGCCAGAACCCCAACCTGGGGCTGGATTGTCGGAAGCATTCTCTTGGTCGCCGTAACCGTCGCTTCATATTTCCTCATCGCTCGCAAATCAGCCAAAAAAGAAGATAAAGTGAACGAATAATTTTCATCGTTAATTTGTAAATAATATATTCATATATTAACGATTTTCTAAGATTATTAATCTTGACATTTTTTCTCACGTTGTAAAAATGTAGCCGACAAAAAGGGAGACGTGCTATGCCAAGAACCGCAAAACAAAACCAAGCCATCCGTGATAAGAGAAAAGCCAAGATCACGCAAGAAGGCATTAAATTAATCTCGTTATATGGCTTAAATAACGTGGTTATTGACGACATCGCCAAGGAAGTTGGCTGCTCTCACGGTCTCTTCTACCACTACTACAAGAGAACCGAAGATCTTTATGCCGAGATTCCATCTTTCATCCTCAGCTCCAAGAAATTCAGCGCCTATATCAACAAATATGTCGCTATCAAGGATTTGGCCCCAGCCGAGGCTATCAAATTGTTAGGCAAGAATTTGGAAGAATTGCCAAGTTACCCGACCTTGGTCCTTCATACCGCTCATATCATCTTCTCCTCCGAACAATCCTTAAAAGATTTCGGCTACTATGACTTCTTCGTCAAACTCATCAAGAAGGGTCAGAAAGATGGTTCTTTCAAAGCTGGCAAAGTTGAAACTTTGTTGACCTTGCTCCTTGATGTCATCGGCGGTTATATCTCCCGCGTTCTTAGAGATGGAGACAAAGCCACCGTTATCCCAGGCGAGCTCTTAGCCGGCGTCATCCTTAAATAAGCTTTCCTCATTCGTTTTCTTTAGAGAAAACAATGAAACCGCTATCTAAAAGGACTAATATTCTATAAGAATATTTCCCTTAAATACCGATACGAAAAATGGCCCTTTATTCTATAAAGAGCCTTTTTTGATTGCTATAATCCTAGGCGATGGGCGTTTTATTACGCCTTAGTCATTGTTTTATCTAGGAGAACAAAATGGCAGAAAAGAAATATGTCTACTCCTTCAAGGAAGGCCATGAAGCAAAACTTGGCAAAGAAATCCTTGGCGGAAAAGGCTTCGGCTTGGCCGAAATGACCGCCGCTGGTATCAACATCCCAGCCGGTTTCACCGTCACTACCGAAGCTTGCACTCTTTATTATGAGAGTGGAAAGAAGATTCCAGATTACGTTTGGGACGATGTCGTCGCCCACATCCACGAAGTCGAAAATCACTATGGAAAGTGCTTCGGCGGTGGCAAGGGTGTTCCTCTTCTCGTCTCCGTCCGTTCCGGCGCTCGTATGTCCATGCCAGGCATGATGGATACCATCTTGAACCTTGGCTTAAACGACAAGACCGTCCTTGAATTAGCCGAAGCTTCCGGCAACGAAAGATTCGCTTGGGACTCCTATCGTCGTTTCATCTTGATGTTTACCAACATCGCCAAAGGCCACCCAAGAACCAAGATGGACGCGATGCTCGACAAGATCAAGGAAGATAACGGCTATAAGCTCGACACCGAAGTCACCACCGAACAATTGAAAGGTTTGGTCGCTCAGTATAAGGAATACTACAAGAGCGTCTTCGGAGAAGACTTCCCAACCGATCCTTACGTTCAGTTAAGAGAATCCATCGCCGCGGTCTTCCGCAGCTGGGACAACGAACGTGCTAACGTTTATCGTCAGATGAACGGCATCCCATATGAATGGGGCACCGCCGTCAACGTCCAGACCATGGTCTTCGGTAACATGGGCGAAGATTCCGGCACTGGCGTCGCCTTCTCTCGCGACCCAAGCACCGGCGAAAAGAGAATCTACGCCGAATTCCTTCCAAACGCTCAGGGTGAAGACGTCGTTGCTGGCGTCCGTACTCCGTTGCACATCGACGAACTTCAGAAACGTATGCCGAAGGTCTACGATGAATTCGTCGCTACCATCAAGCGTATGGAAAACTACTTCAAGGATATGCAGGATATGGAATACACCATCGAACGTGGTGAATTATTCTTCCTCCAGACCCGTAACGGCAAGAGAACCGCTCAGGCTGCCTTGAAGATCGCTTGCGACCTCGTTGATGAAGGTCTCATCGATGAGAAAGAAGCTTGCTTGCGCGTCGAACCAAAACAGCTCGATGACTTGCTTCACCCAACTTTCGATCAGAAAGAATTAGCCAAACATACCCCAGTCCTCAAAGGACTTCCAGCCTCTCCAGGTGCTGGCACCGGTGCCATCGTCTTCACTGCCGAAGAATGCAAAGAATGGCATGATGCTGGCAAAAAAGTAGTCCTCGTCCGTTCCGAAACTTCCCCAGAAGACATCATCGGTATGGTCAACTCCGAGGCCATCCTTACCGCTAGAGGCGGTATGACCTCCCACGCCGCGGTCGTCGCCCGTTCCATGGGCAAGTGCTGCGTCGCTGGCGCTACCGACGCTGTCGTTAACGAAGAAACCAAGACCTTAAAGATTGGCGACAAAGTCTA
This sequence comes from bacterium, assembly GCA_963651445.1. Taxonomy (GTDB): domain Bacteria; phylum Bacillota_I; class Bacilli_A; order RFN20; family CAG-826; genus UBA4951. The sequence goes on from CAVJPU010000006.1 coordinate 50,124, forward strand.
CAAACAGGGCGATATCCTTTCCGTCAACGGTTCCACTGGTTGCGTCTATGAAGGCGAAATCAAGATGGTTCCAGCCGAACTCAAAGGCGACTTCGGTCGTTTGATGGGCTGGGCTGATGCCAACCGCCGTCTCAAAGTCCGCGCGAACTGCAATACCCCAGAAGACGCCGCCAACGCCCGTAAGTTCGGTGCCGAAGGCATCGGTCTCTGCCGTACCGAACGCATGTTCTTCGCCGAAGACAGAATCCTCAATATGAGATCCATGATTTTGTCCGATACCACCGAGCAGCGCGAAGCCGCCCTCGAACGTATCCGTCCATTCTTGAAGGATGACTTCTACAAGATGTATTTGGCTAACCCAGATAGCCACGTCAACATCCGTTTGCTTGACCCACCTCTCCACGAATTCTTACCGGAAATCAACGATGAAGCCAACATCAAGGAATTAGCCAAGAAGTTGAACGTCACCGAGCAGAAGGTCAAAGATCGTATCAACCAGTTGCACCAAGCCAACCCAATGATGGGCTTCCGTGGTGTCCGTCTCTGCGTTGCTTATCCAGAAATCTACGCCGTCTTAGCCCGCGCTATCGCTCAGGCTGCCATCGAAGCTTCTGAGAAGCTCGGCATCCAAGTCGAACCAGAAATCATGATTCCTCTTGCTGGCGAACTCAAAGAATACAAGTGGGCCAAGAAGGTTGTCGTCGACGCCGTCGAGGACGAATTCAAGAAACAGGGCAAGCGCTTAAGCTACCTTGTCGGCACCATGATCGAAGTCCCGAGAGGCGCCTTGCGTGCCGGTGACCTCGCCAAAGAAGCCGCCTTCTTCTCTTACGGCACCAATGACTTGACCCAGTTAACCATGGGCTTCTCCCGTGACGACTCCGGCCAGTTCTTGCCATACTACTATGATCGCAAGATCTATGAATTCGATCCGTTCCAGACCATCGATAAGGAAGGCGTTGGCGAACTCGTCAAGATTGCCTTCGATCGTGGCCGTGCCGCCAACCCGAACTTAGTCGTCGGTGTCTGCGGTGAAACCGGTGGCGATGCCGCTTCCATCGAATTCTATGACGAAGTCGGCCTCGACTACGTCTCTTGCTCTCCATTCCGTGTCCCACTTGCTCGTTTGGCCGCCGCTCAAGCGAACATCAAACACGAAAGAGCCAAGAATAAGAAATAAGCTTTAGCTTATAACCTTTAAGGGGAGAGAAATCTCCCCTTTTCTTTATTTAAAAATCCCTCAGCTTAGGAGGGATTGTTTTTATTCGAGAAACTTATCTTGGAAGGCTTTTATTTCTTCATCGGTCAAACCAAGTTTATCAGTAAAGTAATTCGGATATCCGCCTAATTTGTGAAACTCTTTCAAAGCGGATTCCATCCAGTTCTTTTCGGAACCATCCACTCTGATTAATTCGGTTAGGACTGGTTCTGGAACGTTATGGTCCAAACATTGTTGATGATCTTTGGCGATTTTCTCGCTGAGATACTTCTTGGAAAGGATATATTCCTCAACAACGGTTTCATCATCGACCTTCAAGAGCTTAAGGATAAGCATCGCGGCGATACCGGTTCTATCTTTGCCGTCTTGGCAATGGAAGGCCAACGCTCCTTTGGTGTTAAATAAGATTTTGAACATCTCACCCCATTGTTTTTGAACAACAGGATCAGAAATCACTTCACGGTAGCAATTTTCCATCAACGCATCGGCGGAGCCGTTGCCGTATACATACAACCATTCTTGGAGATAATCCAATTGGTCGTGCTCAACAAGATATGACTTATGTGGGTAATGAACGTTGTCGTTCCAGCCATTTCTGTTTAATAAATGCATCGGAAGTCGATGGATTATGACTCCGTCCATCTTTGGATCGGGGTATTTGGTAAATTCTCCGTCTCCACGGAAGTCCAAGATGTCGGTAACGCCCTCTTTTTTAAGAGTCTCGATATCTTTCTCGCTGGCGTGCATCAAATAAGAGGTACGTAAAATCAGGTTGGATTTAACAACCTTACCGTCCACGTTCTTAATGCCGCCTAAATCACGGCAATTGGGAACGTTCTCTAATTCGATGTAACGAGATAACTGCATATAACGATTATAACTTTATTGCTGATTTTATTAACGGGAAAGCTCTTTACCAAAAAAGGCCCTAACGGACCTTATTTGTTCTTGCAACAGCAATCATCATTGTTCTGAGAGCCGCAGCAGCATTCTCCCTCGTGATGATGCTCGTGATGGCCTCCGCAACAGCCGCCTTCGTGGTGTTCGTGATTTCCGCAGCATTCGCCATCTTCGTGGTGATGTCCACCGCAGCAACCTTCCTCATTTTCCCGATAAGCTGGCTGCCATCCCTCTGGAGGGACGAAAAGAACGCCATTGCCTTCTCCATCCATCGTGAAGTCCTTCAAGAATTCCTGGGCTTCCTCATCGATATCGAGGGTGATTCCATCAATCTCGGTTAGGTGAGAAGCGTCTTCCTTATCAACTAAGCGGAGGTCTAAGGCTTTGTTTCCGTGGCAACGATTGAATAAACCGATGTGGCAATATTCCCTGCCGGTTTTCTTTAAGGCCGCTTCAATGACCTTTTTGGCGTTTTCAGTGACTTTCATATTTATCTGTCTCCATATTTCTCGTAGTAGGTAAGATCCAATTCGAAGCCTTTATGTTCTCTTTCGGCTTTGCCGATGACCGCTTCTTCGATGCCGTTATCAATGATTTTGGCATTCTGAATTTTTTTATAATCTTCGTAGTTATCCAAGAAGGAATGTTCCCCTAAGGAATCCTCATAACCAAGAATCTTCTCTAACTGAACGTTCTGGGCCGAGGCGAAGATGTTCTTCTCAACGAAAGGATTGTATTCCTCTTTGAGCTTTTTGATAAGTTCTTTGGTCTCTTTGCGTTTGGAGGCCTCGGTATCAATCTCTGCCATCTCGGTGAAGCGGCAGGCGCATCTGATGAAGTGGAGGTTATTCTTCTCCGCAAAGTCGATTATATCGGACTCCCTAACGAAATAGAGGGGCCTGATGACTTCCATTCCGGCGTAATGAGTGCTTACTAACTTCGGGAGCATCGTCTGGAACGAACCAGAGTTAAGCATATTCATCAGGGTGGTTTCAATCACATCGTCGTAATGGTGGCCTAAGGCAATCTTGTTGCAGCCCCAATCCTTGGCGATGCGATATAAGGCTCCTCTTCTCATTTTGGCGCATAAGTAACACGGAGAATGGTCGGTGTTGTTGGCGATATCAAAGATATCCGTCTTTGCGATGGAGGCTGGAATCTCCAACAAATCTAGATTGTGTTTAATCTGTTCTAAGTTCTTCTCGTTGTATCCGGGATTCATGACCAAATAACGAACGTTGAATGGGAAGTCCGAATGAGCGTGCAGTTGCTTAAAAAGCAACGCCATCAACATGGAATCCTTGCCACCGGAGATGCAGACGCAGATGTTATCGCCCGGTTCAACAAGGTTATAGGTCTTGATGGCTTTGGTGAATGAGCCCCAAATATATGTTCTATAGTCCCTGGTCAAGGAATGGGCAATCTCTTGGCCAAAGGTTCTTTCTTTCTTCGCCATTATTTGCCCTCCATAAGTAAATCTCTGACCACTTTAGAGGCCATCATCAAGCCTGCGGCACCAGGAACGAAAGCGGAGGAGGCCGGGATATGCCTTCCTTTTTCTTCTAACTGGTTTTCTAGCTTGATGGCTGGCTCTTTTGAATAAACAACCGAAAGGCTCTCGATGCCCGCCTTACGGCACTCTTTGCGCATCGCTTTGGCAAAGCCATCGTCCGAAGTATCAAACAAATCGCCATAAACCAACTTCGATGGATCAAGTCTGTTGCCGCATCCTAAAGCAGATATAACTGGAATATTGAATTCCTTGCAGTCGGAAACGATATCGATTTTGGCTTTGATGGTGTCGATGCAGTCAACAACGTAATCATATTTTGAAATATCTATTTCGCCTTTATCTTCCGGCAAATAGAAATGTTTATATTTTTCGATAATTATGTCGGGGTTGATGGATTTCGCTCTTTCTTCGGCCATATCCACCTTTGATTTACCGACAGTTAAATCAGTCGCGATTATCTGGCGATTGATATTGGTGATATCTACTTCGTCGGCGTCGACGATGGCAATATGACCAATGCCGCTTCTAACCAAAGCCTCGAAGGCGTAGCCACCCACTCCGCCGACACCAAAGATAATCACTTTCTTACTAGAAAAGAGCTTAACGGAATCTTCTCCGACTAGGGTTTCAAAACGGTTGAAGCGCTCACTCATTGTTTCTTCTCCTGATCTTGGTATTGGAGTTCATAAAGTTTGTAGTAGTAGCCCTTCTTAGCCAACAATTCTTGGTGGTTGCCTTGTTCGAGAATCTCACCGTTTTGAAGGACGATGATGTTGTCGGAATGCTGAATGGTGGATAAACGGTGAGCGACCACCAACATGGTGCCGATGTTTTTCATCTTCTCCAAGGATTGCTGAATGATGATTTCGGTCTCGGTATCGATATTAGAAGTAGCTTCATCAAGGATGAGAATCTGAGGCTTATGGAGAACGGTACGAGCAAAGGACAACAACTGTCTTTGCCCAGCTGATAGGTTCTCGCCTCTTTCGATGACTTCTTCCTCAATGCCTTTTGGCATATCTTTGATGAACGACGTGGCGTTTACGTAGTCGCAAGCCTCTTTAATGTCTTCGTCAGAGAAGCGTTCATCGTGCAAGGAAATATTTTCTTTGATGGTGCCGGAGAATAAGAAGACATCCTGCAACATCTGACCAATCGCCCGACGCAAAGACTCAATCTTGATGGTGGTGATATCGATATCATCGATAAGAATCTGGCCTTTTTGGATTTCAAAGTTACGGCAAAGCAAACTTAAAATGGTCGTCTTGCCTGCGCCTGTGGCGCCTACAAAGGCCACCGTCTGCTTTGGCTGAACGACGAAGGAAACATCCTTAAGGATCCAATTATCTTCTTCGTAAGCGAACCAAACGTGTCTGAATTCAATCTTGCCTTTGAAGGATTCAACATCGATGGCGTCTTCTTTCTCTTTGACCTCGGATTTGACTTCCAAAAGGCTATAGAGACGTTCGGCGGCAGTGAAAGCGCGCTGAATCTGGTTGAGCTGGTCAGCGATATTCTGGATTGGGTTGAAGAACTTGGATAAATAGAGATAGAAGGCAACAATCTCGTCCGAACCTAAAGCCAGTTTCAATCCAACATAGAAAGTAACCGCGATGGCCCCATAGTAAAGGAAATTGATGAACGGTCTATAGATAGCGAAGGCCACGACAATCTTGTAATGGGTGTCCTTCATCTCTTTGTTCTTGACGGAGAACTCTTTCTCTTTGCGTTTCTGCTGATTGAAGATTTGTGTGATCTTCATGCCCGAAAGGTTTTCGGATAAGAAGGAATTCATGTCGGAAGTCAATTTTCTTTCTTCTCTAAAGAACTTGCCGATGACCTTGCCGAAGACGACGCTGGAAACCGCGGCCACAACCGCAAAGATCAACAAGAACAAGCTTAACTTAACGGATATGACCATCATCATGGCCAAGATTCCAACCAAGGTCAGGATATTGCTGATGAGATTTACCAAGGTGGAGGTAAACAAATCCGAAATCGCGGAGGTGTAGAAACATACACGAGTGACTAAAGAGCCAACCGGCATGTTATTGAATTGGTTCTGAGATAAGCCTTCGATGTGCTTAAAAACATCCATGCGCATCTTGTAGACGATGCGTTCGCCGGCTTTATTCAAGGTCATCGACTGGAAGTAGGTGATAACCTGAGTGATAACGGATAAGAAGGCGTATCCGACGACGATGCCGACAACGATTCTCCAAGTATTGGATTCGATGACTCCGTCGAGTTCCTTAACGAATCTCTTGGTCAATAATGGCAAGACGATGTTTATGGCAGTCGAAAGAACGATGAGCAATAAGGAAACGATAACCGCGCGTTTCTCGGTCTTAAGGTATGGCCAAGAACGTTTCAGAATATCCTTGAACTTCATCTTTTTGTCGCCGCGAAGCTTCTGCAAAGAATCATCCATATCACTCACCTCCTCCCACTTCTTTTTCAAGTTCTTGGAGATAGACCATATGCCGGTAAATCTCGCAGTTCTTCATCAAGTTTTCATGCGTGTCGAAACCAACGACCTCGCCTTTGTCTAAGACAAGAATCTTGTCTAATCTGGTGACGGTCGAAACACGCGAAGCGATAACGATCGTGGTTTGTCCCTTTCTTTGTTCTTGGATGGCTTCTAAGATTGATTCCTCGGTCTTAACGTCAACGGCCGAGACGGAGTCATCCAAAATAAGAACAGGGGCTTTTTTATAAAACGCCCTAGCGATGGAAATACGTTGCTTCTGACCACCGGAAAGGGTCACGCCTCTTTCACCAGAGACGGTTTCGTATTTATTGATAAATCCTTCAATATCTTCGTGAACCGATGAGAATTTAGCGGCTTCCACCACCAAATCATCATCCAAGGTCTCGGATGAGAAGGAGATGTTGTTCTCAATCTTGTCGGAGAAAAGGAAATTATCCTGTGGTGAATAAGCGACTTGTTCTCTTAAAGAGATTAAATCGCAATCCATCAAATCAACCCCATCGATGGTGACACCTCTCTGGAAGTTGTATAAACGCATCAATACATTTGCCAATGTGGTCTTGCCAGAACCAATCTTGCCAATGACGCCAATAGATTCTCCTGGATGGATTTCCAGGGTGATGTTTTTCAATCTTGGCTGGGTATCATCAGGATAAGTGAAGCTGAAGTTATCGAATTTTATGTCACCTTTGACGTCCTTTAAGACAATCGCATTCTCCGGAGACTTAATATCTTCCTCAGCGTCTAAGAACTGAGTGATTCTCTTTAAGGATCCTTTGGCCCTCGAACGCATGGAAACGATCTGACCGCAGGCCATCATCGGCCAAACAAGTAATTCAATATAGCCAACAAATTCCATCAATTGGCCAATGTTGATGTTGATTTCGGATCCCGCAATCTTTATTGGGCTGCCAGAGATAGCGGCGTACACGAACCAACCACCAAAGCCCAAGATGAAGGCCATCTCGACCGCCAAAATCAAATTGATGATGACATCAAATAAGACCGAGGCACGGCTGAATTTAATATTCGCTTCTTGGCTCTTTTTGGCCAATTTGGCGAAATGGTGAATTTCCTGTGTTTCTTTAACGAACGCTTTGATGACCCTGATACCAGAGAAGTTCTCTTGGGAGAAGTCATACAACTTATCGGTGGCACTTTGTCTAGCTTCCCAACGCATGGTGAAGAACTTCTCGACAATCGCGCCCCAAACGGCAATCAAGATAAGCGGTGCGGCCGCAATCAATGTCATCCAGATGCTAACCTGAATCATCGAGACCAAGGTGATGATGGTCATGAAGATGGCATCAACGAACATAACCGTTCCCCAACCGAAGAACTCGCCAATTTCATCGACGTCGGAAGTAAACCAGTTAAGGACGTTGCCTACTTTGGTTTCGTGGTAATAGTTACGAGACATACGCTCCGCCTTGCAGAACATGTCATATCTAACGCCGGCTTTGATGTTTGAAGAGGCACGGAAAATGGATAGCCTCCAAACGCAACGACCCACAAACATAACGGCGGCGCAAATCAAAATACCAGCGATAACGTCTTTGAGCTTATCTAAGTCAGCGACGAACTCATTGTTTCCGTTTATAACCTGACCTAAGAACTTAGGAATATAGTTCTGGGCGACATCAACCAAAATAAGGAAAACCACGCCTAGCAAAAAATAGTACCAATATTTTTTGTAATATTTATTGATGTACTTCCCAAACAGCATACTTTAGGAAATCTATCCTTTAATAAGATTAAAGGCAAGGATTATCGCATTTTGCCCAGAAAATGGGCAAAAGAATGTGCGTGCCCGCACATCAAAATAAAAGTCAAATTAAAATCACCGGTTGTCAAACTCGCCGTACTCACAGCCGACGTTTTTGATAACCAAATCGTGGATGAGTTTATTGGTTTTGAGTTCGTAGATCTTTAAGGTGCCGAATCCATTGCCGCCATTGTTCAAATGAGTGAATGGCATCTTACCAGTTGGGGTTTCGTAACGGATCATAATCATGTCTTTCTTGAAACAAGTAACATCTGTAACGATTTTGTAATGCTTGTCGGTTTGGATAACATGCCAATGGACGGTGTCAGTGCTCGTATCATCAAACGAGAATGTTGTCTCGCAAGGATGGGTGAGGAACTTAGAGAAGTTCATCTCATATTCCTTGCCTTCGATGTAGTAACCCGCCAATAGTTTGCGTGGCAAAGAAACACCAAAGACCTTTGGTTTGCCACCACCAATATCAAAAACGGAGTTATTTAATTGTTTGCCAGTCACATTATCGGTGATGTTGTTGGAAGATAACCATAACCATGGGGTGGTGAAATCACTGCCCCAGTTCTTATCTTGGTAGCCATAGCTATTCTCTTTGCTGACGATGTATTCCTCGCCATCGAAGAAGATACTTCCTTCAAAGGTGCTTTTCATCCCTTCCGCGTGCCAATACATTTCAAAGGCTTTTAAGTCGCAGAAAGCTCTCGATGTTCCGTATCCAACGTTCCAAGCAACATCCTTATGGACTTTTAGATTCCAACTCATGGAACCTAAATCCGACATATCACCATCGACGTTCTTTTTGACTTCAACGCTGCCTTTTAAATGATTCTCATCTAACTCACAATCTCCAGCAACGATAGATATAGGACATTTGTGAATGGTTACTTCCTTAAGAGGGAAGAACCTATGAAGTTGTTTATGAACCTTTCCCCAGGTTCCGACATTAATCATCAAATAAGAAGGTTTTAGCTTCTTTTCCTTGGCCTCTTTGCTTTGACCTAAGACAACTTTATCAGGAGAGACTTTTGGATTGATGATGAAGTATTCGATATAGAAGGCTTTTTCTTCTCCAGTAGCCTTGCTTCTGGCGGTTAAAGAATGCCACCACCAGTCATAGCCTTTCCTGGCAAAGCGGCCATTAAGCATATATTCGTTTTTGCGCAGAGATAGCTTGTTGAACATAAAAATAGTTGTTTACCGATAAGATTATACTATTTTTCAAAAGAAAAAGCGCCCAGTTGCCTAAGCGCTTATTTCTTTGATTAATGCTTGCGGATGCCGCCGCCATTTTCGCCCTTCTTATGGACTAAGACGGTGCTGCCTTCGCCACCATTCAAGGACTCGGCATATTCAGTCGCTTCCTTCTGGGTCTTGAAGGTCTTGATGGCTTTGGCCTTGCCGTCGCCGATCTTGCTGCCACCGGCTAAGGTGACTTTCCAAGCCTTTTTGTCTTCGGTCTGGGAAACGTGGTAGACCTTGACTGGCTTAGCGGCCGCTTTCTTGGCTTCTACCTTTTTGGCTGGAGCCTCTTCTTTTTTGGCGGCCTTTGGAGCCGCTTTGGTTTCTTTAACTGCCATAAAATAATGTCTCCTATTTTGGTTAGTTTTAGTTTAAGACATCATTTAGCAAATTAAAGGAATAAATTGATGTAATCTATAAAATTCTTGTTCTTTTCCTAAAATTTAATACTTTTGATCATTCGAAGAACACTTTAACGGGATTACTAGTTCTTTAAATAAGACAGAAGAGGAACCACGTGGCGAACGTAATGATGAACACGGACGCTACGGTCAAGATACCAATAACATACTTTCTTCGAATCTTTTCTTTCATACACCTACTCCAAAAACTTGAACTTCAAGGTGAATATGGGGCTTTCCCCAGAACCTTTAAAAAGGTTGATCAAGGAGTCGTTAAATTCATATGAGAGGGAGAACAACACATTGGTGTCCTCTGTTTTGTTAATTAGGAGGGGTGGAGATGAATGACTGGCCGGAATAATAAATTGGCCGAAGAGTTTTTACGTACGCCAGCACAGGAGAAACTCTCTACCACATTAGAGTTTACGAAGGCGACTGTTTGGTTCTTCAAGGAGACAGAGGCTTCAAAAGTTATTCCTGCCTCAGTCATTTCATCTCCTCTATTGAAAGATAAATAATAGGTGAGTTTGGCTGTGTCAGCGAGTTTCTCGTCAACCAAGAATTTATCTTCAATTATCAGAAAGGAATCGTATCCATTTGGATTTGTGGTTTTATCCAAAGAGAACGAGTGGGAGCTGGTGTGGCCTCGCTAATAAACTTACCAAAAAGATTTTTCCAACAAATCAACATTTTTTGCACATTTTTTCGTTTTGGGCCCAAAAGTGCCATTTTCGGGTCATTTTTCTTCATTCGAGAGAGCCGTTTGCGAAGATTTTTGAATTTCGAGATATCAAAAATATTAAAAAAAAAGAACTTTTCGTATATTCATTCAGTCGATGTTTCGGCTTTTTTCTCCCCAAAAGAGTGTTTTTTTGTATATTGCCGGCAAGCTGTTTGCCGCCGTCGAAGGCCTTGTCTGGACCTATTTGAGGTTAAAAACGGCTTCCAAAGGCAATTTTCGTGTGTTTTGGTGCGTTTGCTAGTAGCAAAATGCCACTCAATCTCTATAATGTGTGCCGGAGAAAATCACTTATGAAACAAAACAAATTAAAAATCCTATGGACCATGTCCCTCTCCGTCATTCTCTTGGCTTCTTGCGGAAGCTCTGATGCGAAGAAGTGGTCCTATAGCAAGGAAGATATGTCCGACTTCATGTCTCTTGAAGCTCAATTGGACCATACCTCCGATAACGAATGCACCTTCACCGCTGATACCGAGTTCGAACTTTTCAACAAAGAGCTTACCGCCAAAGATATCATCGTCTTTGATATCGATGAAGCCAAAAAGAATCTCAGCTCCAGCAATAAGGCTTACGCCGACTATTCCGTTTTGAAGTCCGCTTCCCTCCCGGTGACCGGAATCGAGACCGACAAAGACTTAGGCGGTTTCGAAGTCAGCTTCACCGCCAACGGTGTCGCTAACTATGGAATGTTGATCAATTCCTCCGCCACCGTCGAAAACGCCTTCTTGATGGTCACCAAACACGAAGATGAATCCAAAACCATCTACACCGACCCTCAAGCAGAGTTCGAGGAGAACTACGTCAAAGGCAAGATGAACTGGGAAGAAGGCGTTAAGTTCGCTTATCAGATGGTCAGCAACATCGCCTCCTTAGTCATAGGTATTTATACCGGTCAGCCAACTGCCATCTCCGGCGGCATCTTTGGTATCTTAGGTGCTTTAGGCGAGAACTTCTGGAGTAGCGGCGCCACCATCAAAGACGTCATGGACAAACTCAACGAAATTGACAACAAGATTGATCGGTTGAGCGCCAAAATCGATAGGAATACCCAGCAATTGGCCGATGAGATCGTCCGTGCTGAGGCTATGGTCGACCAGGCTAACTTGAATACCTTGAACATAGCCATCAACGACTTCGCTACTACCTGCTTAGCCCCGATCAACGACATCAACCGTAACTTGGCCGATGAAGTTGGAGCTTATTATAAGAACTACATCAAATCCTCTCAGACCGTCGATCTCTTATTGACCAAGAACTCTGACAATAATTACGAATCCACCCCATTAGGTGATTTGACTGGCACCACCAACTTCTCCTTAACCATTTCTAACTTCCCTAACGCCTCCGCCCACCTTGCTGCCCATAGCAACATCGTCGAAGAAGGCTTCATGGGTGAATTGGATAAGGACGTCGATGCCGCTATCGCCGCTAAGACCGACCTCCCAGAAGGAATCAATAAAGAAGATCTCCGTAGTTTCGTCACCTCGATGATCTACGAACAATTCACCAAGCAGTACTACTCTGCTAACCCAAGTGAAGCTCAGAACTACCGTAACAAAGTCATCTCCTTGGCTCAAAGAATCTCCGGAGCGGCTGGAACCATCTCCATCTTGAGTTCCTATGTTTCCCGTCTCCAGTACATGTATAACTTCGCCAGCGAGATCAAAGACAATGTCCGTACCTTATGCGCCAACCTCATGCAGGTCTTAGACTTCAACACCGCCCGTGCGGCTTCGGCTTGCTTGTTCGCGGAAATCACCTCCACCGAATTGTCTAATGTCTTCAAGACTACTCGCGAATACATCCAAACCGTTTACGAGAACGTCACCAAGACCCCAGATACTTATTCCTTCACCACTAGTGCCACTCTCTCTGGTGGCTTCTACTACGCCAACTACAACATCAGCTATTCCAACCCAGGCAATGATTGCTCTCTCAACATCAAGTTTGAGATGGATGACCTTAAGCTTGCTGGCTTGAACATTGAACACACTCCTACCAGCATCTCCAGCCACTATAGCTTAAGTGGCATCCAGCATGCCCGTATCGCTACCAGGTGGGGATTGTTGGTCTCCTCTGGCACCATTGATTACGATGGAGACTATATCCATTACTTAGCCGATGTCGGCGTTGTCCCACATCAGTCCGTCGAAGCGGCTGAATACCTCATGTCCTTAAGACAGGCCTTAAGTTCCTGCTACCGCATCTTAACCAGCGACAGAAACGAAAGAGAACTTAACTCCAACGACACTTCCACTTGGATCTATTGCGTTGCCCAAGGTAACCCAGACGGTGAATACTTCACCTATGGCAAAGGCTACGGCTATAGAGAGAACCACACCGCTTCTTGCTGGGCCGGCAGGATCTTCGAATCTTCCTTCGTCGATGCCGCAACCGGCACCTCGGCTGGAACTCAGAGAATCGCCATGTGGGCAAGATACGCTGAATCCCATTGGTATTGGATTGACGATGAATATTGGGCCTTCTCTAACATCGACAACACCAATTACTTCTTCTCCGTTGACATCGTCACCGAATAAGAAAAGAACCCCATCGATTGATGGGGTTTTCTTTTACTTGGTTAAGCAGTCTATCAATTGAGTGATTTCATCGTCCGTAAGGTTGCAAGCCTTAAGGTAATCTTTGGCGTCATTAACGTAGTTATAACTTACTAGGTCATCGGCGGAGTCGGATAGGTATTCCATAAATTCATCGAAGCGGAGGTTGCATACGGCGTCGTATTTAACATCACCTTCATTGATTCCGAAATAGTTATAGTAAGTAATCATATAATCTTTCTTCATCTCGGAGTAGGTAGCCCCACAGACGGCTTCAAGAAGCATGCAGACAAAGCCGGTTCTGTCCTTTCCTTCCACGCAGTGAACGTAATATGGTCCGGAGGATTTGATCATCTCTTTGAGTCCTTTGCCCAAAGAGGTTTTGAAGTCGCTTTGAATGAAGGTACCAAATAAGTTAGGTTCGGCTTGGTTGGTATCTCTATCCACCCTGAAGTTGGAACCCATGGAGCAGTAGACCTTATCTTGTTGAAGGGCGTAGTTATCGCTTAAGTCGTACTTGCCTTTGTAATCTTCGATATCAGCTGCGGAGTCGGATAGATCAAGAATGAACTTGGCTTCTTTCTCCTTAAGAAGATTATCAACGTAATGGGCGCGGTTGTAGGAGTCATTGAAGGGGCTGGCTCCCCTATAGAGTCTGCCTTCTTTGATGTTGGTGGTTTTGACTTCTCTGAAGTTAGCGAACTGCTCATTGGAAGAGAATTGGTCTCTGTCGTTAGAGTAATGCATAGAGAAGGCTTCTTGGGCGTCTTTATATTTTCCCTTCTTATTGAGCTTCACGTTGACCGTGTAGCTCTCATCCAAGGCGTACATATCCCAAAAGTCAGAAGAGTTATTGATAGTTATCTGGACATATGGATATCCTTGGTAACCGCAGATAAGAGGGAAATCGCTTCTGGTGTAATAACCATCATAATAAGGGATGTCCTTCATGCTTTGTCCGTTGGAGAAATAGACGTCGCAGGAATCTCCAAAGGAGAATCCTAACTTCTGTAAGTCTTCATTCTGAAGGGCAATGTAGGATGAATTGAATTTGGTTTCGTGGATTATCTTAGTCTGTCCGGTTTGAACCTTAGCCGAACAGCAAGATAAAACGAAGACGGACAATAAAGAGCCCGCGATAGTTAGTTTGTTATAAGTCATAATCGAAGTCGTCTCCTAGATCATCGAAGTCATCAGAACCAAAGCCCAATAAAGCATCGGTCGGCTCAAAGCCTAAGGCTTCCATTCCCAAGACCATCTCCGCGGCGTCGATGTCGCCGTCGGTGAACTCGTCATAGAATGTTTCAAAGGCAAGCATAACGGCACCCATATCGACTGAGTCGATGTCTCCTCCGGTATAAGCAAACCATAAGTTGAAGGCATCCATTGCATCGTCTTTCATATTAATAGCCTCCTTTAGGTTCGTTATATTTTTTTCTTATCCAAAGAAAAAGGCAACAAATAAAAAACGGGGCACCCAAACCATTAAGGCAACCCCGCTTTAACAATAAAGGCTAATCGGTTAAATAGAAATCGTCCAGCACATAAGTGGTAACTGGAATTATATGTAATTTATATTTGATAATAAGTTCAATCAACTCTTTCCCGTCGATTAACGTTGTTATCGGTGAGCCCTGTCGTGCAGCCTGACGCGCACTTTCTGTAAATCGGCCATTGGTAATGAAGACTCCATAATCGGCTTTATTTTTGTTCATTGCACCGATGAACCCGTTTATGTCTGGCTCACCAACAGGATTCGAATTAAACCTCTTACATTGGATTACCACCTTGGTGGTCCTGAAATCATCGTCATCTTTGTGATAACCAAGTCCATCAATTCCGCCATCTTTAGAGATTTGGACGCCCTCACCAGTAAATTGAACCCCCATTTTTTTTTTTTTTTGTCTGGAAAATTGCTCAAATTTAGCCGGCGACATATTGGTTAAAGCGCTTTGCAATTTAATTTTAAAATCAGCCAGCAAATCATCTTCGGCCGATTCGTCATATTTGTCTTCAACATCCATGTTGGGCTTATTTTTCTTTTTATTGCTTTCGCTATTTTTGTGACACTCATCCCAGTAAGGGCGAGCTTTTTCTCTAACTTCTTCTTTCACATTAAAATCTTTAAGTTCTAAAGCAAAGCCCTTCTCGGTCAAAGCAATCGTTGGGTCACGTTTCGTATAAGTTATAAAACCGGCAATGGCCAATTCTTTGATAGCGAAATTGAACTTGTAATCAAATTTTTTGTATTCATTATGAGTTTTCTTTGATACATAAAGTTTTTGCTCAAATTCAGCAATGCCATCATCAAGTTCGCAAATTCTGGCTCGGATTTCTGATTTTTCGAGCGTTCCACCGGCTACTCGCAAAACTTGTAGTATCGGTTTAATGAGATTGGAGATTTGTTCTTCTGAGTTCATTTTTTCGTAATCCATCGTCAATATCCTCTTATTTTTAATTTTAGTAACCCAAGCCAACACTAACAACACTAACACGGTCGATAAATGGTTCGTGTATGGCTAGGTTAATCTTCTTTCTTTTCGTTATTTAGAGCTTTGAAAAGTTCTTTGGCCATAATGGTCATAACTGCGTTTTGAAATTGCTGGTTGCTCAAAAGACGTTCAAACGCTTCGGCGTTCTTTTCGTAGCAGTCACCCAAGACCCTATTAAATTCTTCTGGGAAAATAGATTTGATAAACATGTTTGCATCGTTTGTTTTCGCAAACTCTTTGAGTCTGCTTTTAACAACTTTGTCATCCATTAACATTTGGTAGACACTCTTAAGAGCAACTTTATCGGCAGAATTGAAATCACCTTCGTATTGCTGATTAACTTTATCGACAATCTTATCCAAAGTATCTATTTTCTTTTCTTTGGCCATCGGAGCGGCTGGCTTAGCTGGTTCGAAGCCACCGTTGCCTTCCTCTAGTTTGATGGCTCCGTGGAACGTTTCTTTTAAATTGGCATATTCAAGTTGAATCTTATCACTGATGTCAATTCGCTCATCAGCTCCTTTCGGCAAGAGATGAACGAGGTGAGACACAAATAAATAGTCTTTGAACAAATCTTTGTCATCAATTCTTACCAACTGTGCAACAAAGGAATAACAGCGAGCGAATTTCATCATCGTGTCTCTGGCTGAATAGCGTTTCTTTTCGTCATCGATGTCCATATATCTATCAACAATAGGTTTCAAAACGCTGGTTATTTGACCAATAGCAATGGAATCTTGTTTCTTCTTACCGCTGTTTTTCTGCATCAGGCCAGTAAACTTATCAACCTCGGTAATGGTGAACAAACCAAATTCGTTAATCTTGGCTCTTAGGTCATAAACTCTGTTGAGATCCATATCACCGTTAAGAGTCGTTTCTGTATAGAATGGTTCAAAAGCAGACTTAATGTCATCGGCCGTATTGGCGAAGTCCAGGACAAAGGTATCGGTTTTACCCTTACATGTTCTGTTCAATCTGGAAAGGGTCTGAACAGCATTAACGCCTCTAAGTTTTTTGTCAACATACATCGAATGAAGATATGGTTCGTCATATCCGGTTTGGTATTTGTTAGCCACAACCATGATATTGAAATCATCGCCATGGAACGACTGCCTGAATTTCCTATCAGAAGTGATTTGATGACCGGACTTATCTTTGTTCATATTCGCTTCTTCGTATTCGGTTGGGTCGTTATCAAACCTAACTAAACCGGAGAAAGCAACCAGAGCATCACATCCTTGGCATTCTTGCTTGTGGTTCTTTATATAGTCTTTGATAGCGAAATAGAACTTAACGGCATTGTGTCTCGAATCGCAGACCACCATAGCTTTACCGTGCCCATTAATTTTCTTTCTGCCATTGTTTAGAAAGTTGTCCATAATCACATCAACTTTCTGATCAATGGTGAAATCATGGGATTTATAGTATTTAAATAAGGCTCGCTTGGCGTTGTTCTCCAGCAATTCTGGGTTGTCTTCAGTATCCTTGATAAGTTTGAACGCCTGCTGGATGGTCATATAGTCTTTCAAGACATCAAGTATGTAGCCTTCTTCAATAGCCTGTTTCATGGAATAGACATGGAATGGGTGGCGTTTTCCGTCCTTCCCCATTCTTCCAAAGGTTTGGAGAGTCTTGGCTATTGGGGTGGCAGTAAAAGCGAAGAACGATTGGTTGTTGTGATGACCTTGGGCAAGGATTTCCTGTAAGAGTTCATCATCTTCGCTTAATTCTTCAACACTCTTTCCTAATTCTTCAGCATATTCCTTAAGTTCAGCAGGAACATCAGTCAAAGACTTTCTTAATGTTCTTGCAGATTCACCGCTTTGTCCTTGATGGGCTTCATCAATGATGATGGCAAAACTTCTACCTGAGAATTTATCAAAGTCTTTATAAGCAAATAAGAACTTCTGAACAGTAGAGATAATGATTTTCTTCTTATCATTGATAGCATCAGTTAAACCACGGCTACCTTTCTTGGCAGTGATACATTCCAAAAGTCCAGCCTTATGATCAAAACTATTGATGGTATCTTGTAATTGAGAATCCAAAACAATTCTATTGGTAACAATGATAACTGAATCAAAGATAGGATTATCGTCCTTATCGAATGCAGATGCTAAACGATAGGCAATCCATGCAATGGAGTTGGATTTGCCAGATCCTGCTGAATGTTCAATGAGATAGTTTTGTCCAGCACCACATCTCTTAACATCATGAATGACTTTATGTACGACATCATATTGATGAAATCTAGGAAAAATAATCTTCTTGATGACTTTCTTCTTTGGTTCTCCATTGACGATCTCTTCTTTGGTTTTTTCAGTAATGGCGATAAATCTTCTGATCAAATCCAAAAGAGAATCTTTGGTGAAGATGGTATCCCAAAGATAAGAAGTCATATAGCCATTGGGATTAGCAGGATTTCCTTTTCCGCCAGGATAACCAGCACCATTGCTTCCTTGGTTGAATGGCATGAAATAGGTAGCTTGTCCTTTTAATTCAGTAGCCATCCATACTTCCATTAAATCAACGGCAAAATAAGCGAAGAATCTATTATTGAAATGGAAGATTGGTTCCTTAGGATCTCTATCTTCTTTCCATTGTTTGATTGCACATTGATAGTCTTGTCCTTTGTATTGGTTTTTAAGTTCAAAGGCAAAGACCGGAATACCATTGACGGATAAAGCCATATCGATAGTATTGGTATTCTTTGTTGAATATGGGAACTGTCTTGTTACTCCAATAATATTCTTTGAATATCTTTCTTCAAGAATTGCGTTCAATCCAGATTCAGGTTTGAAATAGCATAATTGAAGATCGATACCCATATCCTTGATACCATTCTTTAAAACATCAAGAATACCTCTAGTAAGGATAGAATCATTTAATCTTCTGATTAACTTTTCTTCAGCTTTATCTCCGTAATATTTAGTGTATCTTTCCCATTCTTTTGGTTGAGAAGAAGATATGAATTCCACTAAGATCTTAGGAAATACCATATTCTCAGCATCATAAAGATAAGGTTCTAT
>CAVJPU010000007.1:0-64072 GCA_963651445.1 bacterium
TTCTGCGAGGGTGGTATTTGACCGTCGCGGAGATGACATGGTAATTCTCGACCTCGGTGACATAAAGGTCGATTTTTTCATAGGTGAAGTGATCGCCGACTTCTGGGAATCTGCCGAGTTTGTCGGTAATCCAGCCAGAGACAGTCGCATAGTCATCATCTAACTTCTCATCTTCCAAATCGAAGAAGTCGAAGAAGTCATCCACCGACATCTCGGCACGGACGAGATAGACGTTGCGTTTCTGACCTTTGACGATGTCATCCGAGACTTTGTCTTGCTCGTCCCACATCTCGCCGACCAATTCTTCGAGTATGTCCTCCAAGGTCAATATGCCTTCGGTTCCGCCGAATTCATCACGAATTAAACAGATGTGGTTCTTATTCTTCTTCATGATGGCCAAAGCGGAGCTGATTTCCATGGTTCTTGGAACCGAAACGATAGGGATGATGTAGTCTTTGATATCAAACTTCTTGCCAGAGACAATGGCCCTAAGAACGGTCTTAGCTTGTATATAACCCACTATTTTGTCCAATCCACCTTTGCAAACAGGTATACGAGAATGGACAAACGCGTTCTTGTCTTTGATGAAATCCTGGAAGGAATTGTTCAGGTCATAGGCAAAGATCTTGACTCTAGGGGTCATGATCTCATAACAGGAAGTATCTTTGAAATCGATGGAGTTCTGGATGATTTCAGACTGATCTTCGTCGATTAAGCCTTCATCTAAAATCTCATCGACCATGACTTCCAATTCCTCATCGGATGCAACATCTTCTTCTTTGTCTTTCTTATCTACCAAAGGCTTAGCCATTTTCTGGGTGAGCCAGTTGATCGGCCAAACGAATGGGAAGAAGATGACTTTGTTGATATTCATGAACCAAACGAAAGCTTTCGCCGATTTAACCGGGTTCTTTCTGGCTAAGGTCTTTGGCAAGATTTCGCCGAAGATAAGGATGATGGATATGGACACAATCGAGGTAATCAATGACGAAATGTCATCGGAAGAGAAGACGCCGGCGAAGATTTTCACGCCGATAACAGCCGCCAAAGAGGAAGCCAAGATGTTAACGAAGTCATTACCGAACAAGATAGTGGCAATGGTGAAGTCGAAGTTGTCGACCAATTTTAAAGCCGCGGCGGCTTTCTTGTTGCCTTCATCGGCTTCGCGTTTCAAACGGAGGCGATTCGCGGATGAATAAGTGGCATCCGAGAAGCTATACATGAAAGAGAAGGCGACCAAGATGATGAAGATAACAATGTAGATTGCCAACAAGTAAGTTGGCATCTCAAAGGTATTATCCGCGAAGATATTTAGGAGGTTTCTAATCATTTGCTAGCCTCCTTTGGAAGGTCGTAGACCTCATCGATGTCGCCGACTAATTCCTCCAATAAATCTTCCATGGTGACCAAACCTAAAAGCTCGTCTTTTTGTTTGACGATGGCTAGCTGGGTCTTATGGTTTCTAAAACCGTCCGCCAAGTCGTTAAGGCAGGTCTTAGGAGAGATGACATATGGCTTCTCAACAAAGTTGAGATAGTTAATTTTATTGTTGTTGATATAGGCCGCTAAGAAGGCTTTGACGATAAGGATGCCAATGATGTTATCCTTCTTTCCATAATATAAAGGAATACGCGAGAAAGAGGTGTCGCAGATTTTCTGGACCAACTTCTCAGTCGTTAATCCTTTGGTATCAATCGCGAACATCTTGTTTCTGGAAGTAAGGACTTCTTTGACCTTCATGTCGCCCCAGTCGATGGAATTCTGGATGATTTCCGACTCGTTTTTCTCCAATAAGCCAGCATCTTCGTTCTGTTCGATGACCGAGACCAAGTCTTCTTCGGTGAAGTTCGGATTCTTCTTGGTTTTGAAGATTTTGGAAAGCAAAACATCCATTCCTTTAAAGACCATCATCAAAGGCCAGAAGAGGAAATAGAAGAAAACTAAAGGATAGGCCACGAGCGAGGCGATCTTATTCGGGATTTTGGCCGCGACTTGCTTAGGCAAGGTTTCGCCCAAGAAGTAAACGACGATGGTGACGACGATAGAGGCAATCAAAGAAGCTACGCCTTCTGGAAGGGTGGTTTTTAAAAAGAGATTGGTGAATAAGACAGAAGCGCCGGTGTTGACGATATTGTTGCCGATAAGAATGGCGTTTAACGCCTTATCGAAACGATCGTAAATCCAAAGAACCGTCTTGCTGGTCTTATGACCATCGCGGGCTCCGACGGCAAAGCGAAAATGATTTAGCCTCTGGAAGGCTGTCTCGCTGGCTGAGAAAAATGCGCTAAAGAAGATAAAAACGAGACCTAGAATTGCACATATTAAGGGGTCCGTTTTACATCAACTCGCTTTCTTGAAACGTAAAGATATTACCATAGCTCTTGAGGAATATCAAAAAATCCAATGGTTTTATAATGTACACGCATAGCGTGACTAATCAATCTTCGTCATCTTTCTTGCCAAGCTGTGGCTCAAAATCTTTTAATGGGGCAACCCAATCGCGTTCGTAGATATCGCCGATGGTGATGTTGTCTTTCCTACAAGCGTCGGATAAAAGCTGTTTGGCACGTCTTACCGATAAAGGAGATCTTACCTTGAAAGCGCAAGGAATTTCCTTATAGATATGCTTCAATCCAGCATCGATAACAGGAATGCCCGAATTGGCGTAAGATTCAGGTTTTAAGGCAAAGTAGCATTTCAAAGAATTGCCAGCAATGGAGATTTTCATATAGGTTTTAGTATGCAGTCTAAAGGTATCACCCGTATTGGAAAGACGAGATTTTAAGCCATAAGCCAAGGCTTCGGCCTTCAATTGGTTATAACATTCCTTAAGGGTGTCATCGGCTTCCAGCATCCTGGTTGGGAACGGAATTCGTTCAGGATATTGGGTCTTTTCTTCAGATTCGATGGTGGTGATCTTTTTGTTTTGGCTGATTACCTTCAAAAACGGTTCGGCTGCCGCATTATCGCCAACTTCGGCCAAAAGTTTGGCCAATTCCTCTTTGAAGATTCTTCTGACATCAGCTTCCGTCATCATGTTTTTCTTCATGTTGGCGAGAAGTTCTTCTTGTTCGAGTTCGTGCTCGTATAATTCGCGATAAGAGTTATTGAAGTGCCTCTTGCTCACGTTGTTGATGGGGACGTCGGAATTGTCTTCTTGTTTTTTTCTGATTGGCATTTTCTTTTTAAAAAGAGACATTGCTACTCCTTGAAATGAAAAGTGTCTTAGCTGATAAGTGTATTTTATCCAAAAAAGTGGCAAATAATAAAGAACTAATTGTGAAGATTTTTGGATTTTGAGAACAAAATAAGGCTAAACGCTACTATTTTTTGGCGTCAATGGCCGCTAAAACGAAACCTTTGAATAATGGATTGGCTTTTAATGGCCTCGAAGTGAACTCTGGATGGAACTGGCAAGCGATGAAAAACGGGTGATTTTTGAGCTCAATCATCTCGCATAAACCAGTCTCCGGGTTAACGCCCGAGAAGACCAATCCGGCCTTTTCTAAGGTCTCTTTGTATTTGTTGTTAAATTCGTATCTATGACGGTGACGTTCGGCAATCAAGTTCGCGCCATAGCATTTTTCGGCTAGAGTGCCTTCTTTGATGGCGCAGTCATAATTTCCTAAACGCAGGGTTCCGCCCATGTTGATACCAGCGTATTGGTCTCTTAATAAATCAATGACTGGATATGGGGTTTTCGGATCGAATTCCGTGGTATTGGCGCCTTTTAAACCTGCTACATGCTCAGCGAATTCGATAATGGCCAACTGCATGCCCAAACAAATACCTAAATAAGGGATTTTATGCTCGCGAGCGTATTGAATAGCCAATTTCTTGCCTTCAGTTCCTCTTTCGCCGAAACCGCCAGGGACAAGGATGCCGTCACATTGTCCGAGAATCTCATCGACGTTTTCTTCGTTTAGATTGGCGGATTGAATCCAATGGATATCGGCTTTATAACCCTCTGGGTAGGCTGAATGGTCTAGAGCGTTCTTAACCGATAAGTAAGCATCCTTTAGTTCGACATATTTTCCAACCAAGGCAATGCTGACTTTCTTTTTGGCAGACGAAACTGAAACGGTCCACTTTTTCCAAGCCGATAAATCAAGCTCTTTAGTTGGCTTAAGTTGGAGGTGCCTGATGGTAAAATCATCGAGTCCCTGTTCATTTAGCTTAAATGGAAGCTCATAAACGTTCTTTAAATCGTCCGCTTCGAAAACGCCTTCTCTCGGTACGTTGCAGAAAAGGGCAATCTTGCCTTTCTCGTTCTCGGTAAGAGGCACTTCACAACGGAGGACAATCGCATCAGGAAGGATGCCAACGCCGGTAAGTTCCTTGGTGCTATGTTGGGTTGGCTTGGTCTTGTTCTCTTCGGAGGCCTTAAGGTATGGTACTAAGGTGTTATGGAAGAACATCGTGTTCTCGTAGCCTAGTTCGATACGCATCTGACGGATGGCTTCCAAATAAGCCAAGCCTTCGATATCGCCTACGGTACCACCGATTTCGCAGATGACAACATCGGCTTCGGAAACCTGGGCCGCCGCCAACATCCTGGCTTTAATCTCGTTGGTGATATGAGGGATGATTTGAACAGTCGCCCCCAAATAATCGCCATGTCTTTCTTTTTCCAATACGGATAAATAAATCTTTCCAGAAGTAAGGGAACATTCCTTGGTTAAATCGGTATCGATCCATCTTTCGTAATGGCCTAAATCCAAGTCGGTTTCCGCTCCATCCTTGGTGACATAAACCTCGCCATGCTGATACGGCGACATGGTTCCTGGATCGACATTGAAATAAGGATCGAATTTCATGTTATAGACCTTCAATCCCCTGTTTTTGAGCAACATGCCTAGACAAGAGGCAAAGACGCCTTTTCCCAACGAAGAAACGACGCCACCGGTGACGAATATGAACTTGGACATAATAGATATCCCCTATGTTTTACATGTCCCTAATTCTATCCACAGACCCTTTTAAATCTCAATGATTATTAGTTTAGGCAAGAAAAAAGCCCGATTGAATCGGGCATTAATTTGCACTGGAGCAGGTGACGGGAATCGGACCCGCGTATCTACCTTGGCAAGGTAGTGTTCTACCATTGAACTACACCTGCGCTTTTTGGCGCTTGGTTATTATATAAAAACGAAACTTCGATATCAAGTAGAAGAATAATGCTAATGAGCATATAATGCTTAAGTCCATTAAGGAGGGAATTTATGGCCACTTATTCAGATTTGGCGGAATTGTTGTTCCCTGATATTACCAAAACCATTGAAGATTTAGAAAAAGAATACCCAGCAAGAGATTTGCCAGAGGGAGCGGAGGTCACTCGTTTCGCCCCATCCCCGACCGGATTCTTGCACACCGGATCGTTGTTCACATCCATGATCGCTTACACCATCGCTAAGGAAACCCACGGTGTTTATATGTTCCGTTTGGAAGATACTGACACCAAGCGCACCATTCCTGGCTCGGCTAAGGATTTGATCACCCAATTGAAGGTCTTCGGCATCGAAGCCGATGAGGGATACTTCCCAGAAGGCGATAAAGGCAACTATGGCCCTTATCAGCAGTCTGTCCGTAAGGATATCTACCGCACCGTCATCAAGCACTTGGTGGCCGAAGGCA
The DNA here is from genome assembly GCA_963651445.1 of bacterium. Taxonomy (GTDB): domain Bacteria; phylum Bacillota_I; class Bacilli_A; order RFN20; family CAG-826; genus UBA4951. Next base: position 5,635 of record CAVJPU010000007.1, read on the forward strand.
AAGCCTATCCAGATTTCTGCACCACCGAGGATTTAGAGAAGATCCGCGCTTTCCAGGAAGCCAATAAGATCCTTCCGGGTTATTATGGCGCCTACGCCAGAGACCGTAATCTCACCGTCGATGAGCAAATCGCCAACATCAAAGCCGGCAAGCCATGGGTCATCCGTTTCCGTTCTAATGGAGACCATGATTCCAAGACTTCTTTCGTCGATGAAATCCGCGGAAAGATCGAACTTCAGGAAAACGATGTCGATATCGTCATTTTGAAATCCGATGGACTTCCTACCTATCATTTCGCCCACGTGGTCGATGACCATTTCATGCATACCACCATCGTCACTCGTGGCGAGGAATGGATCCCATCCACCCCAATCCATTTGGAATTATTCGCCGCGTTAGGCTGGAAAACGCCGAAATACGCCCATCTTCCGGTTATCATGAAATTAGACCATGGCAATAAGAGAAAGCTTTCGAAGAGAAAGGACGCCGAAGCGGCCGTCTCCTTCTTCCTTAAGGAAGGCTTCCCGCCTCAGGGTGTCCTAGTCTACCTCATGTCCATCGCCAACTCCAACTTCGAGGAATGGTCAATCGAGAACAATTCCTTAGATATCTCTAAATTTACTTTCTCCTTATCCAAAATGTCCTTGGATGGGGCGTTGTTCGATGAAAACAAGCTCATCTACTTCTGCAAAGAAGTCTTAGCCAAGATTCCAGCCAAGGACTTGCTAAGCCCTGTCACCGAATGGGCCAAGGAATATCAGCCAGCCTTATATGAGAAAATTGCTGCCAACCCATCTTATTTCGAAAAGATCTTAGGCATCGAGAAAGATAGGCCGAACCCACGCAAGGACTATGGCAAGTTCTCCGACATTGAGGCCTTGACTCGTTTCTTCTTCAAAGATGGATATGAAGAAATCGTTTCCAATGGATATCCATTCAATGAGAAGCATAGCAAAGAGTTCTTAGCTTCCTTCTGTGAGGAATTAGCCTCCAACATGTTATTCGACGTCGATGAATCCACCTGGTGGAATTCCGTCAAGGAAATTGCCTCTAAAAACAACTTCGCCGTTAATAATAAGGAATATAAGGCCAATCCAGAGGCCTTCAGAGGCAATGTAGCCGACGCCGCGGAAATCCTCCGTATCGCCTTGACCGGCGGCAAGATGTCCCCAAATATGCACGAGATCATCGAAATCTTAGGCAAAGAAGAGGTCATTCGCCGTCTTAAGGAAGTCTCTGCCAGCTTATCCAAGTAGTTATACTTGATTAACTGGCCGCTTAATGGTTAAATACTTTTCGCGGCCCTGTGGTCAAGCGGCTAAGACGCAACCCTCTCAAGGTTGAATCCCGGGTTCGATTCCCGGCTGGGTCACCAATGAAAAGTATAGGCTTGGTATAAGCGCCAAGCCTTTTTTCATGCTTAAAGAGATTTTCAAAAAGCGTATTGATAACTTAACAAAGCCGAAATAAAAGACCCTCTAGTGAGGGTCTTTTTAGACATTTATTTCTTGATGCTTAAGACTTTCGATCCATCACGGTTCACGTTGTATGAGCTACCGGAAATAAATTGATCAGACCAGAAGATATAGGCTTTATAGGTGCTTTCTAAGGACCAGGCCACGATCTCCGTATTTGAAGAATCGGTAATGGTGTAGGAACCTGCGCTTAATGAAGTCGAGGTATTATAGATGGAACCCGACACGGTTTCGCCGATTTGGCCGCAAGCCACAAGGGTTCCGCCAGTAACGGAAATCGTGGAATCGACATCTAAGGTTCCACCGCTCATGGACTGACCACCATTGGAGCCGTTTCTAAGAATGGCTACACCACCAGTCATAACGAAGTTGCCGTTGGAATCGATGGTATCCGTATCGCCGCTAGGAACGGTGACATCGGTTCTACCGCCGGTGATTTTGACTAATGGGGTAGAAGAACCACTGTCCGAAGCATTGATGCCATCATCCGAAGCATACAAGGTGGATTCCCCACCATCGATGATAACTTGGTTACCTTCGAAGGCTTCATAAGATTTGGTGACTTTGATAGTCCCGCCGGTGACATTCAAATCTTGATCGGCTTTGACGCCGTCATCATCGGAGGCGATGGTGATGGTTCCGCCGGAGATGTTGATGTTGCCCTTCCCATTGGCGTTCGTGGACTCCAAGACATTGTCATTGTTAGAATGGAGGCCATCGTCCCTGGAAGTGATATTGATGGTTCCGCCGGAGATGTTGATTTCATTGTCGGCTTTGATGCCTTTGCAAGAATAATCCAAGCCATCGGAACCGCTGGAAGTAGCAAAGGAACTCCAGCCGTTGCAGATCATGCTCGTTCCGTAAATCTGCGAGACCTGATAGGTATCACCGCTTGTTGGAATGGTCGTATTGGATGTGGTTTTGGCCACATAGTTCTCGGATTGTCCCTGAGTTTGGGTGGAATTATAGGCGTAGAACACGACGTTGGTCATATTGGACGGCTTTTCGACTTTGTAATAGTAGTAAGTCGAATTCCCACCGCCTTGGCCTCCACGGCCTCCGCCAGGGCCACCGCCTCCTGGACCGCCTTGGTTGGATTCAACCGCCTTATAGAATTCGAGGTTGGACCAAGCCGAAGCGCCGGAAGTATTGCTGAAATAAGCGGAATACTTGTAGTTTTTCGAATAAAGAGAATACGGCAAGCGGAGATAGAGAAGACTTTGGCTGGTGGTAGTCGCATCGCCGGTATAAGAAGAATACTTATCGGTGAAGATATTCACTTCGCCACCGGAGATAACTACGTCGGAAGCCGAATCGATTCCGTCTTGGGCGGCATAGCAATTAAGCACCGAGCCTTCCGTGATGGTGATAACGCCACGTTGCTCATTGTTTTTGTTGGTGTCGGTCGCGTTGCTCTTTAAGGCATCGCCGCCGGAAGAAACAGCCACGATATTTGCCGATTCGATATCAATTGAGTCATTGCCCTTAATCGCGTTGTTAACGGCTTTGGTTTGCAAGGTGAGATTCTTGATTTCCAAATCATCCTTGCCATGAATGCCGTTGTTGTAGTTGGAGATAACGCTTAAGGTGCCTTTGCCTTTGATGGTAAGGTCGCATTCAGAATGAATGGCCGCGCCACCTAAAGTCGAATTCTCATCGGTATCGACTTCTCTTAAGTCGTAGACTTTGTTCTCAGTGCCTTTTTTAGCCGAAATATCGACTTCATCGGCATCGATGATATAGATAGGCGAATTGGCAGAGTTGCTAATGGTGACCCCGTTCAAATCGATTTCCACCGCCGCGTCAGGGGCGTTGACCGCCAGCTGACCTTCGATCAATTTGCCGGTGCAGGAATAGCTTCCAGCCGCCGTAATTGTGTAGGTGTTTGAGTCTTTATCGTATGTGTAGCCGTCAACGACCTCGGTTGTGATAGCAAAATCCGAGGTTTCCCCACTTGAAATATCGACATCCGAATCAAAGCCCCAATCAATGGAGGTTGAGGAAGTGTCTGTTGGCGTAGTGGAAGAACCGTCGTTTCCAGACTCGCTAGAATTATTGCCGAAGCTACAACCCGCTAAGAGAAACGAGGCGCTTAAAGTTAATAAGAGAGATATTTGTTTATTGTTCATGATTGTCATCCTCTTTCTTTTTATCGACGCTATCATCGTTCGATTTAGAGGAATTGCAATCTTTATTTTCATCTTCAATCATTTTTTCGAACTCTTTGAGCTGTCTAGCCACTTCAACCTGGTCATCTTCGCTTAAAACGTCCTTGCATTCAGGGTCGCTGAAGACTTCCTTGGATTTGTTATAAAGGAACTTGATCATCATCATGCCGTAAGGTTCTTGCATCAAATGCAAGGCATGGGCGTAATATCCGTAGCATAACGATAATAAGACAACCGCTAGACCAACGCCGAAGATGACTTGCTGGGACATCGTGATATCAGGAATCAAGCCTGATAGGAAATATCCGCCTACCCCACTTAGAATTTCGATGATAAGTAACGGATAAAGCATCCCGTAATAGACTTTGAAGAACTGTTTCCAATGGGCGCGGATGGAATGGGTATAAAGGCTATTTAATTGTCTTTGGTTCAAGTCATCGGAAGGAGCGGCTGTTCTAACCAAAGCATTCAATCCATAAACGCCGAAGGAATGGATGAAGATAAGGAAGAAGACGACGAATTCAGTCATTGAGCAGACGCTTAGCATCTTAGTCAATGGAGATTCCACCGATAATAATTTGGTCAATCCATCGGTGTTACCATTCGAAATATAGAAATACACCTGGTTCATCAAAGTGGACAATTCGGCGTTATTGACCGAAACGACATAATAATAGATGAATCCGGTCACCACGCCCGATAACACGCCGACCAACAGGCTGATGAAATAATTCCTAATCAAACGATAGGAACCAAAGACTACGCCGCGGTAATACATGCCAAATGAAGCAAAGAACAAGGACGGAGCCGATACTTCATTGGCTTTCTTATCGGCAATCATGATCATTGAGGCATAGGCCCATGGAATTAAGATGAAGGGGATAAGAAGATATAGGAGGCTACTCATAAAGAGAGCGGCCGCAAAGGTTGCTAAGCTAACCAAGGCCAAGTTCAAAGAGAAGACGAAGGTGCTCCTTTTATTTTCCTTCATGTCTTCGATGACGGCTTTGGGATTAAATTTTCTCTTCTTTATTTCTGGCATTGTTTTTCTTTTCGGCGAATAGTTCGATCAATCGATTCATTCCCTTTTCATCGAAGTTTCCGATATCCTGGGATTCATAGGAATTAATGAGCTTTTCCAATTTGGAAAGGGTGACTAGGTTTTCTTTTTTGGAGGCGTTCTTTATTGGGGAGATAAAACAATCGTTGTTGATCAAGACGATGGTCACCATATAGGCAGGGTCAATGGAATTGGCCACCGCGAAATATTCGGTGATCTTCTTGGATTTCTTGATGGGGTTGGTTATTTTGACCTTGGTCTTATCCATTTTGTGATAAATCCAATAGTCATCTTCCAAAGAAGCGTCCACCGCCCCTTCGAAATAATAATCATAGATTAGGTAGATGTATTTGTTGCCTAATAGCAAGTGGTCGACGGAAGGGGAATATTCATCTTCCGGATGGACCTTGAATTCATTGATGAGGTAATAATCGCGATAATTGGCGATTTTGATGATTTTCTTATAGAAGGCTTGTTTTGGATGTTTACGCATCCACTTTTTAAGAATGATGGGATAAATAATCCAAAAGAGAAACGCCAATACGACGAGGACAAACAAAACAATCCAAATGGCTAAACGAATCTCTTTCGGCATATTCTTTTAGTCGGCGTATTTTTCGGCTAAGGCGATGGCCAAATTGACCATGTCGGATAAGCCTTCCTGGCGCTGCTCAACGGTCATTCCTTCGCCCTTGGCGTCAGAAACGGTTAGGATAGCGAGGGCTTGCTTGCCTAAATAAGCGGCGTTGGAGAATAAGGAATAAGCTTCCATCTCAACGGCCAGAACGCCTAATTTGGCCCATTTATCGCCAGCGTCTGGGGTGACGTCATAGAAGACGTCAGAAGAGAAGACGTTGCCGACATGATAGGTAAGACCTTGCTTTTCGGCGATGTCGACGGCATCTCTTAAGACTTTGAAGGTCGAGATAGCGGAATATTTGCCACCGTTAAGGCCATATTGGGCCATCCAGTTGGAGTCGGTGCAAGCGCCTTGGGCGATGATAATATCGCGGAGGTGGATATTTGGCTGATAAGCCCCACAAGTTCCGATGCGAACGATGGTTTCAACCCCATATTGGGTAAATAATTCGTGAGAGTAGATGCCGATGGATGGGATGCCCATACCAGAGGCCATGACGGAGATGCGCTTGCCGTTTTTGGTATAGCCGGTATATCCGAAAATACCGCGAACATCGGTCACTAATTTGGCGTCCTTTAAGAAATTCTCGGCGATCCAGCGGGCGCGGTAGCTGTCGCCTGGCATCAAGACGATTTTCGCGAAATCGCCTTCTTTGGCGTTAATGTGCGGAGTTCCCATAAATATACGTTCCTTTCGTTTATTCTTCGCTTTCTTCGATTTGGGTTTCCATATCTTCCTTCAAGATACGGAGGATATTATCTGGGGTGACTGGGGTAAGCTCGCCCTGGAAGGCAATGGAAATACGACCGGTTTCTTCGGAGACCAAGATGGTGACCGAATCAGTGGATTCAGAGATACCGAAGGCGGCTCTATGCCTAGAACCAAACTTGCCAGTCAATGGACGGGTGGTTGGACGGAAATAGACGGATGCGGCGGCAATCTTGTCTTTTCTGATGATAACAGCGCCGTCATGCAAACGGGTGCCTGGATAGAAGATGGTCTGCAACAATTCGGCTGAGACCGGGGCATCCAATAAGGTGCCAGTCTTCATCTGATCGCTCAAATCATCGTTTCTTTCGAAGGTGATGAGGGCGCCGATTCTATTTCTGGAGAGATTGACCACGGCGGCGACCACTTTCTGATAGACCTTTTCTCTATCGAAGAGTTCTTCGCCTTTGGTGCCGTTTTCTTTGCTTCTCTTGAAGAGTCTGTTGATTGCTTTGTTCTTTCCGGATTTAATAGCGGCTCTGACTTCGCCAAAGTTGACGAAGATGGAGAAGACCAAGGAACCAATCCAGCATAATCCCGAAAGGATCATCAAGAGATAGATATTAAATATCCATCCTAAGATGACAGCGGCTTCGGTCACCAAGACCAAACTTCTCATCGACCATTTTCTGATGAACAAGAAGAAAATAACGTCGATGGAGACGAAAATAAGGACCGCCCAAACCAAATTCAAGATGGTTGTCGTGGTTTCAGCTGGGGTTGAGAAATGCAGATTACCAATATCCGTTAAAAGCATAGCAAAGCCCTCCATAAGTGGCTTAAAGAAAATCATAACAAATATAGTCCATTCTTTGAATGATTAAAGAAAAAAAGAGACCGGGATTTCTCCCGATCTCTCTTGGATCAATAAGTTATTTGCTTATTTTTCGAGTTGAGAAGTGGTCTTGAAGGTGCGGAACGGTTCGCCTAAGGTGTGGTTGTTGGCGGTGCATTCAACGAGAGTGAAGGCTTCGGCACCAGTACGGCGGCCATTCTGCAAGGAGACTTCAATGGTGGACATTGGAATCTTCATGCCATATTTTTCCATGATGGCGGTGTAGTCTTCGGTAGAGGCATTCTCTAAAAGTTTGTCGTTGTAAAGGTGAGTGATACCTTCGGCAAAGACATACATACCGATGTAGCCGGCCATGGCATAGGAATCATAGAAGTAAGCAGAGACGCCATCTTTGGCCCAGTCATATTTGCTGACTAATTCTTGGACGACAGCTGGGTTGCCGGCATCGCCCTTAGCAGTTTCGGTCGCGACGGTGGCAAGGGTGTCACCAGCGGACTTGGCATATAAGGTTAAGGCCTTGACGTATTCAGCCCATTCATCATAGGTTTCGGCATTCTGGACACCAGCGGCGATCCAGCCCGGAGTGTAGAGCTTACGTCCATCATTGCAAGCACCGTAGTTGTAAGCGCCGGTGAAGTAGGCGGAGTTAGAAAGCTTATAGGAAGCTAAGACCTTGACATTGGACCAGTTGAGGGTGGCCATCTGAGCGATGGAGGCCAAGAAGAAGTAAGTAGCATCGGTGATGATGACGACATCGACGCCATTGGCTTTCAAAGCCTGGACGGCAGCCGATGGGTCAGAACCGGTGACGTTATCCAAACGCTGGACAAAGAGGTTGGCGGATTGGCCCAATTTGGCAGCTTCGGCCTGCATGGCTTCGACTTCGTCGTTACCAGTGGAGCCCTTACCGGCGATGACGCCGACTTTGGTGGCGCCCAAACCACCCTTATCGGTGGCAGCGAATGCAGTGGCGACTAAGTGTTCGCCTTCGACATAGTCGATTGGCTGAACTGGGAAGGAAGCGATAGAATCGCCAGATTCCTGATAATAGGACTTGGTTAACGGAGTATAGACTTCGACTTTGTTGTGGGTTTCAAGAGCGGTGCCCTGATCTTCATAGGAATAAACGATGCCGAAGCACTTGTTAGCTCCTAAGAGAGTTTCGGTGTGGGCCTGACGGGTGGCAGCAACATAGCCATCATCAAGATGCTGATAGTCGATTTTGACTTTGCCATCGTTGACGTGTTCGCCATAGTACCAGGCATAGGCTTTCAAACCGTATTCCATTGGTCCGAAAACGGTTGGAAGTAAGGCGGCGGCATTGGTGTTGCCAACGCGGACGGTGTAGGTGCCGTCTTCGTTCTTGGTGATGCCATCGTTCGGCTCGCCTTGGTGGGTGACACCGCAGCTACCTAACGAGATTGCGGCGATTGCGCCGAGAGTAGGAACCAAAAACTTTTTGATTTCTTTCATTATTTTCTCCTTGTGTGATTCAGAAGGTGAACCACTATTTAGTTAAATTATCTTATGTCTTGCGGGTAAACGCAAATTAATTCGCTTAATTTATTAAACATATTGATGGTTTGCCCGCAAAACATTAATTTTAGTTGCCGCCCAAATAGGCGTCTACGAGGCCCTTATCATTGAGCAATTCTTCGCCGGTTCCCTCTTTGGTGATTTTGCCTAATTCTAATAAATAAGCATAGTCAGCGATCTTAAGGGTCTGCTTGGCGTTTTGTTCGACGATAAGAATGGTGGTGCCTTCGTTTTTGATCTTGACCAAGGTTTCGAAGATGGTCTTGATGACGAGTGGGGCTAAGCCTAGAGATGGTTCATCCAAGACCAATAATCTTGGGGAGCCCATCAAGGCACGGCCCACCGCCAACATCTGCAATTCGCCACCGGAAAGGGTGCCGGCTTGCTGTTTGCGGCGTTCCTTAAGAATCGGGAACAAGTCATAGACACGTTCAAAATTGGCTTTGACTTCTTTTTTGTTTTTGATTTTGTAAGCCCCGGCGACGAGGTTATCCTCGACGCTTAATTCAGAGAAGATCTTACGACCTTCTGGGGACTGCATGATACCGAGTCTGGAGACTTTATCCGGTCTCATATTGGTGATGTTGATGGACTCATCGAGTTCTTCGTCAAAGCCCTTAACTTTTTTGGTGGTGTTATAGATAATCTCGCCGGATTTGGCTTTGACAACGCCAGAGACGCAGGAAAGAGTCGTGGTCTTGCCAGCGCCGTTAGCGCCAAGCAAAGCGACGATTTGTCCTTCGCCGACTCGTAAGCTAATGCCTTTGATGGCTTCGATTGGACCATAGGCAACGTGCAAGTCTTTGATTTCTAAGATATCAGCCATTGTTCATAATCCTTTCTATTCTTCATCAGAGGCGCCTAAGTAGGCTTCCTGGACGGCTTTATTAGCCTGGATTTCGGCTGGGGTGCCGATGGCAAGGAGCTTGCCGAAAGCAATCGCGCAGATGCGATCGCAGATGCTCATGACCAAGCCCATATCGTGCTCAACGAGCAAGATGGTGCAATGGTATTCTTCACGGATGCGGCGGATGAGCTTGGCTAAATCCTTGGTTTCCGAATCATTAAGACCAGCGGCTGGTTCATCGAGAATGATTAGCTGTGGGTTGGTCATTAAGGTGCGGGCGATCTCAATCTTCTTAAGAATGCCGTATGGGAGGCCCATGGCCAAATGGTTGGCGTAGGCGGTGAGTCCCATAAAGTCTAGGACTTTCATCGCACGCTGAGTGATGACGGCTTCCTCGAGTTTGAGCATGTTATCATGGATGATGTGGTCGAAGAGGTTAGATTGATACTGTCTGTTGGCAGCGATCAACATGTTCTCTAAGACGGTGCATTCCCTGATGACTTCGACGTTCTGGAAGGTACGAGCGATACCTAAGGTAACGACGTTATGGACCTTCTCTTTGGTGAGGTCGATGATATCGCCTTCCTTGGAACGGAAAGCCAAATCACCGGCGGTTGGCTTATAGAACTGAGTGATGCAGTTGAAGACCGTGGTCTTGCCGGCGCCGTTAGGACCGATCAAACCATAGATTTCGCCTTCTCTGACATCGAAGGAAAGCATATCGACGGCGTGCAAGCCACCGAAATACATGCAGAGATCCTGAACGCGGAGGACTTCGCCATCCTGAAGGATGGTGTTTTGTTTTTCAATCTCGTTGATTTCGGCAAGCTGGGCTTCCAAGGTTTCGAGATTGGCTTTGAGTTTCTCGATGCGCTTATTCTGCTTGGCTTCGTTTCTGGCATATTTAGCTTCGTTGGAAGCTTTCTGCTTCTCATCGAAAGCGAACAATTCGGCTTCATGCTTACTAACAACGGCCTCGCGTTTGGCAGCGATTTCCTCAATGTTCGCGTCCGCACGAGCGTTCTCGATGTCTGCGCGAACACCTTCTTTATAAGCAATGAGTTCGGCGAAGCATTCTTCTTTGACGGCGGCGGTAGCAGCGGTCAAATCGGCTTCGGCCTCTGGATTTTTAGCGGCTAAGCGCTTATTCTCTTCGCGGTTTTTGCGATATAAGAGATTGAGTTCTTTCTCTTTGTCTTTGATATCGGTTTTCTCGAAAGTGGCATAGACTTCCTCGACTGGCTTCAAATAGAAATCATATTCCGCCAATTCGGCTTCGTGTTTCTGAATGATGGCTTGTCTCTTGTCGGCGGTCTTCTTGTTAAGAAGCTCGCCGTAGTAGCCGATGTATTCGGAGAAAAGGTTGATTTTGCCCTTATTAGAAAGAATTTTCTGATAGAGCTTGCGGGAATCGATTTTATTCTGCGCCATATAAACGGACCTCCCTCTTAGCCTTCGCGGCTTTGATTTTCATCTTAGCAGTCCAATATAGCTGCCAGAATCCGCCTGGGTAGAACATGACAATCAAGATGGTGAAGACACCGATGATGAGGTTCATGTATGGAGCGATGACGCTCGAAGCGGTTGGGAACAAGGCACCGAACAAGGAACTTAAGCCGAAGACGAAGACGACGCCTCCGAAGGTTCCCCACAAGGACTTATAGCCACCGATGATGACGGCAGCCAATACGTTGAGGGACAAAGACAAGCTCAATGCCGGGTCTGATGCGTTGGTTGGGGTAATCGATAGACCAATCGATAAGTAGCAGACACCAGTCAAAGCGGCGGTGACGCAAGCGATGATGAAGGCCAAAACTCTGTAGTAGAGGAGGTTAACGCCGAAGGCTTGGGCTACTGGGACGGAGTTCTTCATGGCAAGCATGCTACGTCCGGTTGGTGAACGCATGATGTTGTAGATGATGAAGACCGTGATAAGCATCAAAACCAAGACAACGAAGAACAACTGAGCGTTGGTGACTTTCTGACCAAACAAAGTAAACTTGCTGAAACGGGTAACGCTGATGGTGGAAGAGTGCATGTTCTGAAGGACGATACGGATGATTTCGGAAAGGCCTAAGGTAACGATGGCTAAGAACAAGCCTTCAATACGTAAGGAAATGAAGCCGATGATCAAGCCGATGATGACCGACACAACAACAGCCATAATAATGGCTACGATATAAGGTAACTTCCAAGTCAAGCAGGCATAGAAAGCGCAATAAGCGCCGATGCCTAAGAAGCAGGAAGAACCCAAGGACGCTAAGCCGGCATAACCCAATAACAAACAGTAGCCAAACGAAACGATGGTGTACATCATGATATTGGCGATGACGGTCGCATATTTTTGGGAGATGACTCCGACAGATGGCAGGGCCAATAAGCCCAAAACCAAGAAGACAATGCCAAGAATCAAGAATTGGTTGATGGTGTTGCCGAAGATGGATTTGGATTTTTCTTTGGCGAAGTTGCGATGATTGTTAGCGGTACAAGTGGCCGCGACATAAGATTTGACGACGTTGCTCATGCTTATACCTTCTTTCTAACGGCTTTGCCAAATAAGCCGTTTGGTTTGATTAAGACCAAAATCATGGCGACGCCATAGACAATAACGTCTTTCCACATGGTGATGTTGGCGATGGCATCGACGGTGCCAAGCAAATTGACCAAGGCACCCAATAGCCAGATGATGACGGTCGCAACGGCGGAACCCCAGAAAGTGGTGAAACCACCGACGACGCAGGCCAAGAAGGCCATCAACTGGACGGAAGTCATGATGGAGGTGTTCAAGGAACCGGTAGTGGTATTCAAGAACACGCAGGCGAAGCAACCTAGCATGGTTGCGAAGGACCAAGAGAAGGCGGTGATCAAATGGGTATTGACGCCCATCATCTGAGCCGTGGTCTCATTGGAGGCAGTCATACGGACGCCAAGACCAAATTTAGTCTTATAGACTAAGACGAAGTAGATGACAATCAAAACGACGGACATAGCAACACAGATTACGGTGTTCCAGTAATAAGTGATGGTGCCAATGGTGAAGCCGTTGGAAACGATTTTGCCATCGATGTTGCTGGTCAAAGCCAAGAAAACGGTCGCCGGGTTCTGCTGGATGAGGGAACCGTCAGCTTCGTGGATCTGCATGACGACGGAGATAAGGGAAAGCAAAACATAGGTGAAACCCATGGTGATGATTTGCTTAGAGACGGCGTTGGCCGCTTTGGCGCGCCTAATAATGCATGTATCGATGAATAAGCCCATCAACAAGCAGACGACCAAGCCGATTACCAACGAGAGCCAAATGTTCAATTTGTCCTCGTAGCAGAGCTTGGCGACCAAATAGCCGCCGAAGGTAGCAATGGTTGTCTGAGCGAAGTTCGTCGTGGTCGAAGTCTTGAAGACAAGAGTAATGGCTAAGACGGTAATCAACGATACAAAGAGGTTCAATATGGATGCATTAGAGAAGATAACGCTCATATTATTTTTCCTTTCGTGTCGATGTGGGGAGGCGAGTGGTCGCCTCCCACGTTTTTATAAAGTAGTTGAGTGAAGCTTATTCAGCTGGGCCCCATTTGATAACGTTGGCGGACCAGACATAGCCGATGCCGGCAGCGATCATCGAGACGACGTCGCCATCCTTGACTTTGCCTTGCTGTAAAGCGAGATGCAAAGACAAGATCTGGTCGCACTGGCCGATGTGGCCATAGTCTTCGAGATAGATGGAGTTCTCATCGGTCAATCCCCAGTGGGCGAGCAAGCCATAATGGCCGGATCTCTTCATATGAAGGACGGATAGGTAGTCGATCTTTTCTGGGAGGCCAGCCTTCTTAAAGGCCTGGGTAACGCAGTTGTACCAGTTTGGCATGGATACTTCGTTAAGACGGTCCTTCATCTTGACGGCATCCATCAAACGTAAGGACTTCTTGGCTTCTTCCCAGTTCTCGCCATTGATTGGGTTAGCCTGGCCACCGATTTCAACACCGGCGGTACGAGCCAAGGAACCATCGGACATGAGGTGGGAACCTAAGAGCAAGTTCTTGTTGTAGTTCTTCTTTAAGATGATGGCGGCGCCACCAGCGGCTAAGTTATACATCATGGACATGTTCTTGTCGGTGTAGTCGACAAAGTCGCCATTGCGGTAGCCACCGCAGACGAGGATGGTGTCGATGGTGTCATCGGCGATCAACATGCAGCGGGCGATTTCCATAGCGGCAACGCAGGTGCAGCAACGGTTCTGGACATCGATGCCCCAAGCATTCCAAGCGCCGATTCTATCTTGGATGTAGCAGGCGGAAGTGGTGAGTGGATATTCTTTCCATTCTTCGCCGAAGCAGAGGATGACGTCGATATCCATTGGATCAACGCCGGTGTTCTTCAAGCAGTCAAGAGCGGCTTTGGCGCCCATTTCCTGAGTGCCATCGACAGTCCAATCGGAAGATGGGATTGGTTTCTGTTTGATGCCGAGTTTGCTAATGACGGCTTCCTCAGACCAGACACCTTTGGTGGCTTCTGAGATTTCTTTGGCGGTCATGCGGCCTTCTGGGATGTAGATACCAGTACCGACAATACCAACATTTGGTTTCATAATTTTTTATATCTCCTTAATAGATAACTTTGTTATTCGGCGATTTCGCCAGTGAGAAGATAGGAATTAAGATCCTTGAAGAACTTGGTCTTCTGTCCGCCTTCGGATTCCGGGGCGTAGATGTTGTGGATGCAGTTTGGATAGGTGATGTGTTTGAAGTTGATGCCTTTCCATTTGAGGGCATTCACATTGGCTTCGGTCATGAACGGAAGGACGAAGGTGTCGTTTTCCGCGGTGAAGAGAAGCGTTGGGGCGAGAATCTTTTTGTATTCCCCCGTCCCTTTGGAATAAAGGCTTGGAATATCGGTGATGTTCCAGGTCATGAGCGCCCAGTCAGCGGCTAGCAAATCTCTTTGGAGCATGCTTTCCTTGATGGCTTCGATGAAGCGCTCGCTTGGCTCTTCCGTATGTCCGCCAAGGGAACTCATAAGCTTGATGCAAGCCTCTAAGTTGCCAGACTTGAAGGTATTGACGGTGAGCTGGATGGCTTTGCCAACCGGATCATCCGAGGTCATGCAGTCTTCCATCGACTCGAATGGTTTGAATCCGACTTGCTGATTGCCCTTGAATAATGGGTAACCATAAACCGATGTCGGAGCGACCAAGATGAGCCTATCGGTGATTTCTGGAGCGTCGATTGCGAATTGCATAGCAACCCCGCCGCCCAAGGAATGACCAAGCACGATAGCTTTCTTAATGTTGAGGACGTGGCATAGCTCGATGAGGTCATCGCTCATTTCCTTGATGGTGGAATATGGGTGATTGTAGGTGCTTCTTCCGAAACCCCTAAGGTCTGGGATGACGACATGATAGCTTTTCGGCGTCTCAGTCAAGAAATCTCTCATGCTGAAGTAAGAACTGTAGTTGCCATGGATACAGAGAAGGACTTCTCCGTTTGGGTCGCCGGCTTCCGCATAGCACAGACGTTCGTCACGCGTAGGAAGGTCGGCATACTTTAGTTCAAAGGCCATGATGTTTTCCTTTCTTTATGCAAGTAGGGCAAAGTGAGCGAAAGAATTTAACTCAATTGCGCCCTACGTTATTCATCTAGGCACTAGTTTAGACTTTCACGCACACACAAAACAAGCAAAATCTCACTAAAAGTGAACACTTATTCACTGCAAACATTAAAAATTAATGAAAAAGCCCTTACAATTTTTGCAAGGACTTTGACTTTTTGACTGACAAATTATGAGTGTTTGGCTTTAAGGAGTTGAATCCCTTTGATGATGCCTTTGACGATTAGGACGATGGCAAGGACAGCCACCGCCAATAAGACGATGGTGGCTCCTGGAGCCCAGTCCAAATAATAGGAAATCGTAAGTCCGGTAAGCATGGTCGCAACCGAGACCAAGACCCCTAAAATAAGGGTGAATTTATAGCCTTTCTTGAAGACTAAGGCAATCGCACAAGGAAGAATGATCATCGAAGCAATTACCAATGAGCCAACGATTTTTTCGCCAATCGCCACCGTTAATCCTAATAAAACGGAGTGGGCGAGATTAAGAAGACCGGTCTTGATGCCACGGACTTTAGCCTCGTCTTTCGAATACCATAAGGCGAATAGCTGCGGTCCGAAAAGAAGAGTAAAGATGACGATTACGCCAGTTAAAACAGCAGTGATAATTAATTGTTCTTTATCAATAAGAATAATTGATCCGAAAAGATAGGTACTGAGGTTGGAAACACCTGCTTTGTTTGACAATATTCCGACTAATCCTATCGCTGCGCTTAATACGACCACCAAACCTATTTCGACATATTTAGAAAAATAATTTCTGAGCAACTCGACAATGATTAAAGCCACGATGGTGGTGACAATGGAAACCCAAGTGGTGTTCAATCCAGCCGCCAAGCCGATGGCGACACCAGCTAAGGCTGAGTGGGCTAAAGCGTCGCCCGAATCGGCGATGCCTTTGAAGATGGCCCCGCTTCCGATAAGAGGAAGGGCCATGCCTAATAAAAGAGCCGCGATGAAGGCGATCTGCATGAAATCATAACTCAACATGGTGATGCCCCCTTTCCAGCTCTTCTTGATAAGAAAGGATCTCTCCATCTTCGATGAAGTAGATACGATCAGCGTTTTCTAAGTCATGTGGATGATGGGAAACGAACAATAAGCCAATGCCTTTTTTATGGAGGTATTCCACCGTTTCCATCAAACGTTCATGGGAACGTTCATCCATACCGGCATCTGGTTCATCAAGAACCACCAAGGATGGGTCGGAAACTAAGGCACGAGCCACCTTAACCCTTTGGGCTTGCCCACCGGACAAATCGGTGACCAAACGACGTTTAAGGTCGGTTAGTTCCATCTCGGCCATTATGTCTTTGATCTTTTGTTTGTCCTTTTTGGTCAAGAACGGATGGATTTTGCCAGAGGTTAACCCTGAAGCGATGACTTCCTCCACCGTAGCAGGGAAGGATTCATCATTCGCCCCTGTGGTTTGGGGGATATAGCTGATTCTTTTCTCGTTGATGGTGACTTTGCCAGTTTGAGGCTTAAGCAAGCCGATGGCCAAGCGAAGGAAGGTGGATTTGCCGCCGCCATTCGGGCCAAGAATGCCGATGAATTCGCCATCGTTTAAAAGGAAGTCGACGTTGTTCAAGACTTCGAGCTTATCGAATGAGAATGATACGTTTTCGAATTTGATCATTGTCCTGCCTCCTTTATCTTTTCAAAGTTCTCTTTGTATATCGAGCAATAGGTATCCCCTTCATTGACGGATTCCATAGTCGATAGGGTCTCTAGTTTGCAGCCAGTTTCTTTAGCTATCTTCTCGGCGATGGCTTTGCTTCCTATCTCTTCGGCGAAGATGGTACTTATCTTATATTCTTTGACCACCGAGATTATCTCTTCTAAGGTCTTGGTGGTTGGCTCCTGGCTAGGGTCTAGCCCATTGACCGCGATTTGAGTCAATTCGTAGCGGTCCGCCATATAGCCGAAGGCCGCATGGCTCACGCATAAATATTTATTATTAAGGTTATTGGCGATCGCTTCGCACTCCGTATCGAGAGCGGTTATTTTGTTTACGGCCTCATTGTAATTTGATAGGTAGCTGGCTGAATTCGAAGAATCCAAGGAAATCATCGTATCCTTGATGGTTTCTAATTCTTTTATAGCGTTTTTGGGGTTTAACCAGATATGAGGATCTACGTTACCATTGATGGTTAATGTATCAATGCCATCAGATAGATTGTAGGTTTTATCTTTGGCGGTTTTTGGGAGATTATCCGCCCAGCTTTCCATCTTCAAGCCATTGACGAAGAGACATAATCCGTCATAGATTCTTGCGATCTTTCTGGCGGATATCTCATAGTCGTGGGCTTCTACCCCACCAGGAGTGACCAACTCGATAGGCTTGATATCTCCGACTATCTCTTTGACCAAGATATAAACAGGCGAAGAAGAAACGAAAACGGTGTCAGGATTGGCCTTTTCGTTGCACGAAGTCAATGACAACAAAGCCATTGCGACTGACGGATATATGAATGAATATTTGCTTAATTTGGATTTATTCATCTATTGAAATATACCTATTTAGGTTGTGATATTCAAACAAAGTGAGCGTATTATATGGACATTCTTAAGAAAGGCAACCCCTATGGCAAAGAAGGAAAAACCCAAGAAGGAATACACCAAAGCCCAGCAAGTCTGGATCCAAATCGGCAAGTTCGTCCTCTTTGAGGCCAGCGCTGGCATCATCCAATTCGGTTCCTTCACCTTGATGCACGAGGTCATCTGCCCTAAGTGGTCTTATTGGCCGGTATATCTGATATCCGTTGTCTTATCGGTCATTTGGAGTTTCACCTTCAATAGGAAATACACCTTCAAATCCGCGGCCAATGTGCCTATCGCCATGTTGGAAGTATTGGCTTTCTACGCCGTATTCATTCCAGCGTCTACTTACTTGGGTTCATTAGCCATCGGCGAAAGCCTTCAATCCTTCACCGTTGATGGTTGGAAATATTACGTATGCCTAGCCGTGACGATGATTATCAACTTCGTTCTCGAATTCGTTTGGGAAAAATTTTTTGTCTTCAGAAAAAAGAAAGAGAAGAAGCCTCGAGTAGAAAGCGGCAATCCAAACGAAGATCATAAAGAGTAAATAAAACAGGGGTTTGAATTCCCTGCTTTTTTGTTACTTGTAAGTTTTGATTGGGGTTCTCGCATCGCGTGCCGCACGCATATCTCCGAGGCGTTCGCCTGATCGATGGACTCCAGGGCTTGGTTCGCCGCCGGCCCGTTGATGGACGAGGCGGCCAGGAATGCTGCTGCCAGGTTCAATATCATGTGTTTTCTCCTTTATTCTATGAACTCATCAAATAGGAAGCCTACGAAATCTCCCGGAAGGAAGTGCCATTCGTCATTTTTAAAGCATACAGCCCCTACTGTAATTCCGTATCCTATGTATTTGATGATTCGAGCTTCGCTTTTCGTGGTTATTGTAATTTCTAGGAAATCCCCCCATTTTCTGTCTTCATCGAAATCCATCAATTCTTCTTTGTATGGCATGTTTTGAACACCGATTAAATTTTCTTTTATGGCTTCGGTGTTGTTGGTTGTTTTTGTCTCGTCCGTGTGCTCGCGATAATCGTTTGCGTTGCCGATATAATGTGCAGAATACAGCAGCACGTCTTCTGGCTCTATGTTCAAATTGATCCTCGGCCAATCCCTGGTATCATGACCGCAAGAAATCAGAGACAACCCCAAGATAGGTGTTGCGATCAATCCTAAGAACTTGTTTTTCATGTGCCGCTCCTTTCACCAACAAAAGGCGTGGTTTCCCA
Source organism: bacterium (assembly GCA_963651445.1). GTDB lineage: Bacteria > Bacillota_I > Bacilli_A > RFN20 > CAG-826 > UBA4951. Next base: position 24,298 of record CAVJPU010000007.1, read on the forward strand.
AACACATTATAGCATGAGAAAAACTATTGTTGTAAATCGCCAAAAAGGTAACCGTTTGTTCAATTCAAACAACAAAAATAGCCCCATTCCAGAGAATCGGTTTGGGGCTTTTTAATATTGATCAGAACCAATTAGGCCTGTTTGGTGATGGTTTGGAAGTCATATGGTCCATCGCCGTCATCGAAGGAACCACTCATAGTCCCAGTGCTGGTCTTATAAGTGAGTTCGTAGTCATAGTCACCGACCGTGAATTTAATGGTATAGCCAGTGCTGGTTTCGGTCACGGTGTAGGTAAAGGCCGTTCCGCCATAAGTGCCGGTCTTATCGGCATTAAGAACTAAAGTAACAGTCGCATAAGCGCTCTTGCAGCTCCAAGTGCCAACATAAGCAGGGGTTTCCTCTTCGGCCTGTTTAGTCATCTTTGGATTGTAAACATTATCGCCATAATCACCAGAGAGGTGGAGGGAAAGGGTCCCATCGTCATTGAAAGTGAAAGTATTTTCGTCTCCGCTGTCATCGAAATTGCCAAAATCGCTTATGGTGCCCTTCTTGGTGGACTCATCATAAGTCCAGGTAAAGTTGTAAGTGTTGGTGCCGTCATTCCAAGTGCCAGTGCCATTGTCGCTTAAGACCATGACGTTGTTGTTGGAATCTTTCCAAGTGCCGATTAAGGCCGCTTGGCCTGTAGGGGTGGTATCTCCGCCTTCGTCTCCGCCGCTGGATTCCTTGGTGACGGAATCGAAGACGGTTTCTTCGTAATCATACTCATAAGAGCCAGACATGGTACCATCGGCAGTTTTGTACTTAAGGGTGACTTCAGTATCGCCGACGGTGAAAGTTATGGTGTAGCCAGTGGTGGTCGCTTCGACAGAATAAGTAGAGGCGGTACCGTTGTATTCGCAGCTGCCATCGGCGTTCAAGACGATGGTGAAAGAACTGGTTCCGCGCTTGGCAATCCAAGTACCTAACGCTTCAGCCGGAAGAGTGACTGGGGTTGGGGCGACCTTCTCGGTGAGAGTGGTGCCGGAAACGGTATAGACAGTTCCGCCGATGGTGACTTCGCTGCCTTCGCTCATATCACCGGTAATGGTGACAAGCTTGCCATCTTTGATGGCGTAGTTCTTCGAAGCAGTGGAATAGACCTTAACTTTGCTATCAGAAGAAGAATAGGTCTTATCGATGGCTTCTCTGGCACCGAAATAATCGGAGTTATAGAAGACATCGTTAGTGGCATCATAATTCAAACCATCAGCCATCAATCTGGCCGGGACTCTGATGTTGAAGGTGCCGTCAGCCAATTTGGTGAAACCACCGGTCCATTCAGTGGTGGAGGTAGTGCTGTATCCAGAAGCCGTTCCGTCTTCTTTCAAGATAACATAGTTGCCATTGCTGAAGTAATAGGTTCCTAAGAAGGATTCATTGGAATAATCAGGGACAACGAAGGTGGTAGAACTCTTGGTTCCGGTGTAGGCATAATCGTAGTCATTGATATCATAGCCAGTGATCTTGCCGTTTTCTAACTTGAAGATTTCGCCTTCGAAATCACCGCCCTCGCCAATGAAGATATAGGTTCCATCGAAGGTATAGCTGTATTTGTAAATCTCATAGTACCTATTCTGCCAATAGAAGGTATCTTCGGTGAAGTGCCAAGTTCCAGTGATCGATGAACCGATAGTATAGTTCCAAGTTCCGAGCAAAACGCTCAAATCACCATAAGAGGCATAGAGGGTGGTATCAGCGACGAATGGGGTGTACCAGGTATAAGCCTGTTTGCCTTCTTTGTCGTAGAACATACCGACATAAGAATAGCCGGATCTCTTGAATTCTTTGCTAGTGATGGCCGAGACGGCGGAGTGGTCATAAACGCCGTTGGAGGCGGTGATACTTTCTCCGGCACCGCCTTCGTAGTTAGCGTCCATCTTGACGTTGACTTTCTTATCGGAGCCAGCGTATTCGCCTAAGACGACCTTGCCATCTTTATAGGACCAGCTGGAGGATAATCCAGCGGCGGAAATGGCGGCTTCGCCCTTCTCGGCGGCTTCGCCATCAACGCCAGAGACATCGCTGCCCTTGGTGTCGTTCTTGGCATAGTTGGCATAATTGACGGTGCCTAAAGTATCGTCATCGTCATCATAACCATTCTTATAGGAATAGCCGATAACCGAGCCGGCATAGGACTTGTAGACGGTGCTAGAAGAGCCAGCGGCGGAAATCTCGCTGAAGCCAGCGAAGTTATGCAAGACCGCGGACTCATAATAGCCCTGACCGACGATACCACCAGCATAAGCGCCATCGGTATCGGTAGCCTTAAGGTATTCGCCTTCGGCGTAGCAGTCGATAACTGAGGTGTAATAGGATAACGAAGCGGTGATGCCACCGACAGCGGTACCACCGGTGATGTTTCCGGAATAGTAGCAAGAAGCGATATATTCGATGCCGATGGATTGGCTGCTTCTCATGGTACCAAGACCACCGGAGATGCCACCGACGGCGTTGCTGGTGTCAGCCGCATCGGACATATCGGAATTGATATTAACAATGGCTGAAGAATTCCTGACTCCGACCGAATAGTTGCCACCGGCATATAAGATGCCAGCGATGCCACCGACGAACAAATAAGAAGTGGAATTCTGGGCGGAAGTTAAATCGATGGAACCTTCCACCGAGACGTTCTCGATGCTGGTGTTATAACCATAACCGACAAGACCGCCTACGAAGATTTGGGATTTGGCACCCATTGGGGCTAAGTCATAATCAATGGTGATGCTTAAGTCGCTGACATAAGCGCCTTGGGCATAGCCGAATAAGCCATAAGCGGTGATGCCTTTATCGAACTTGTCAAAGATAACGCCGCTAATCTTGTGGCCGTTGCCATCAAACGATCCATTGAATGGAACGCTGGATGAGCCGACCGGGGAGATTTCCGTACCGCTTAAATCGATATCGGCTCCCAATTTGTAATAGACGGTTTCGCTTGGGGCGGCAGTCAAAGCGTTGTAGGCTGCCACGAAATCGCCATATTGCTTAGCGCTGGAAATGACATATGGATCGGCTTTGGTGCCAGAACCGGTCATCTCATCGACGCTAGATGAACCTCCATCAATAGAATCTGAGGAGTCTGAATTATCGGAAGACCCCCCCCCGAAATTGAGGAGTTGTCCTCTCCGCAAGCACTTAAAAAACCTACGAGTGCCAAAGCGGCGAGAGGGAATAAGACCTTTTTAGTTTTAAACATAGTTTTCCTCCGTCTTAACGAGCCGCATTATAGCGAGGAGGAAAATTATTTAAACAATTAATTAATTAAATTACTTTTTTGTTTTGCTTTATAACTTTTCGAAAGCCTTTTTTGGCTGTTTTGGATGCTTTTAATAGAAACGTGTGCCAAAGAAATTGGATTATCTGGAGCATTTAAGCAAATACGAAAAAAAACGAAAAATGCAATGTTTTACTGTATTTGTAATAAATAATTGATCTTTCTTTGACGGAGAATCTCCAAGCTACTTTATTTATCTCCAAAAATGTGTTATCTTTTTGGTGATACTTAAAAGGAGGCAATATTATGACAAGAAAATTTGACTATTCAAAACTCTTAGATAGAAAGTTCGATGCAGAGACGATCAATTACATCGGTCTTATTCACGAGTGCAAAGGCAGACAACAGCTCTATCTCGAACAAAGAAAAGAAGATTTGGACAAGCTCGTTGAGATATCTAAAGTTCAAAGCACCGAAGCCTCCAACGAAATCGAAGGTATTGTAACAACCAATCAGAGATTGGCGATGCTGATGAAAGATAAAACAACCCCAAGGAATAGAGATGAAAAGGAAATTAACGGTTATCGCTACGCCTTGAATTTGATACACGAGAATTTCAACTATATCCCAATTAGGCCCAATTTTCTTCTCCAACTTCACAAAGAAATGTATCAATTTCTCGACGTGAGGTTCGGTGGCAAATTCAAAGATACACCAAACGAAATAGATGCAACGTACCCCAACGGAGAGAAGGTAGTTTTGTTCAAACCCCTCGAGCCGTATGAAACTCCGGAAGCTATCGAAAAAATATGCGAAGAATATAATAAAGCTATCAAAAAATACAATATCGATCCTTTGATTGTTATTCCCGTCTTCATTCATGACTTTCTTTGCATCCACCCCTTCAACGATGGTAATGGGAGAATGTCCAGATTGCTTACCACACTTCTTCTTTATCAAAACGGTTATGTTGTTGGTAGATACATTTCTTTAGAAAAGAAGATCCAAATTTCTAAGAATGATTACTATGCCGCGTTGCAAGAAAGTTCTTCCGGCTGGATGGAGTCTAATAACGACGATTCTCCTTTTATAAAATACCTGCTCGGAACAATTCTTTCCGCCTATAGAGATTTTGAAAACAGAGTAAATATGGTCGGCGTTAAACAAAGTGCTAGAGAAATGGTTGAAAAAGCGGTTAGATCCAAAATCGGCAAATTCACCAAAAACGACATTATGGAAATGTGCCCTGAAATCGGAAGAGGTTCGGTTGAACAATCTTTAAAAGCCTTGTGTGATGAAGGCATAATCAAAAAGGAAGGTAGTGCCAGAGCCACTTTCTATCACTTGGTATAATTAGTCGGGTATTTCCAAAACAATATGCATATCTCCAAAATATAACTAGTTTTTTGGTGATTTATACGCGCTAATAAAAACGCCGACCTAATAACCGGCGTTTTTTTTGAAAGCAATGGAGCGCGTGGCGGGAATCGAACCCGTGTGGCCAGCTTGGGAAGCTAGAGTTCTACCATTGAACTACACGCGCAGCAAAAAGATTATATACAAATCCGTCCATAAAAACAAAAAAACCGAGTGCTGACCTCGGCCTTCTGTTGTAATAGAGTGGTGGGTGCTGCGAGGATCGAACTCACGACCTCCTGTACGTCAAACAGGTGCTCTCCCAGCTGAGCTAAACACCCACTTAGCTGGACACGCTTTTCAGCGCGTTCATTATTATATGAGCGAGCCTATCGGCACGCAAGCAGAAATTAACCGAATAAAGAGAAAAGAAAAAGCCCATTGTCTTGGGCTTCATCACTTTTTATTAATGGTGCCGACTAGCGGAATCGAACCACCAACCTACTGATTACGATTCAGTTGCTCTGCCAATTGAGCTAAGTCGGCACGGCAAATAATATAACCCAATTCTATTTCCTATTCAATTCTTGAAAGGGTGATCCAAGAGGCGATGGCGGCGAAGAATTCTCCTAATGGAGACAATAGAAGCAAGAAGATGCTGATTAAGGACGAGGTTGATACCGCGCCTAAGGCAAACCACATGCCAATATATAGGCCTTTGCCGACAATCAATAAGGCAAAGAAGATACCGGCGAGGATCTTAACTTGCTTAAGGTTAGTTCTCCCAAAACCATAAAGAAGACGACGGAGTTTGATAGAGGTTACGATACCAAGAGCAGCTTCGCCAGCGATGACCACAAAGAGAGCGATTTGGATAAGCAACTGGGTGGTGTCGGAAGACATGCCAATGTAGATGGCGGAGTAAATGCTATCGAAGACAAGGGTGATGGTCGATAAGACTATGAAGGTCAAAACGCCGGTTCCCGCCTTGGCGTTGTTCTCAACGTTTCCTTGTAACAAACGAACATAACAAACCATCATGATGATAAAGTTCCAAATGAAACTAAAGGATGACGTCCTGGTGGTGACATATTCATAAATTCCGAGGATGAAATTGGCCGTTTCCAAGGCAATGGCCAAGACAATGAAAATAAGGGCGAAAGTACGCTTGCCGTGATATTTGAATTGGTTGATGAATCTGCTCATAGCAAAGATTATATACCATATCTCTAATTTGAAGAAATTGTTCTTCAAAATATGTAGGAAGTGCGTTATTTTAAAAGTTAGCCGATTTCTGTCTTTTCATAAAATGAATTCGGTCTATTATTTGCCCATGCCGAATTTCGAGAAGACTCCATTAATCAATGTCAATCACATTACCAAGGACTACGGTTCTGGGCGTGGTATCTTTGATGTTGACTTCAAATTATATAAAGGCGAGTGTTTGGGATTCTTAGGTCCTAACGGAGCTGGAAAATCCACCACCATCCGTCATATCATCGGCTTCTCCACCCCAGATAAAGGCACGATTACCATCGAAGGCTTAGATGCTAGAAAACAATACGACAAGACCTTGCGTTATATCGGCTATGTCCCTGGCGAAATCGCTTTGCCATCAGGGGTTAATGGAAATGAGTTCCTAACTTTGGAACAATCTTTGTCCGGCGTTCATAACGATGAATTAAAAAACAAGTTGATTGAATACTTCGAAATCAGCAAATCCGAATTGAAAGTCGATACCAAGCGCATGTCCTTAGGCAATAAGCGCAAATTGGCCATCATCTCAGCATTCATGAACGATCCAGATATCCTCATCTTGGATGAACCAACCTCTGGTTTGGACCACAGGATGCAAGAGAAGTTCATTGATTTGGTCAAAGAGGAACAAGCCAAAGGCAAAACCATCTTGCTTTCCTCCCACATCTTCTCGGAAGTTGATGCTTGCTGCACCAGGGTCTTGATTATCAAAGATGGCAAATTGGTCTCTGAAATCACCACCGATTCCTTGAAGAACGCTTCGAATCAGTCCTATACGGTTGTCTTCAAAAACAAGGAAGACCTTAATTCCTTTAAGGAAAGCCATCCAAATTTGACTTATTTCCTTATCGAGAAGGAGAACGCTTTGTTCTTCGGTATGGACGATAAGGATATCAATGATTTATTAAAAGACCTATCAAAATACGAAATCGTTTCGTTTAGCAATAAGAAGGAGTCTCTGGAAGACTTCTTCATGAAGTTCTATCAATCAAATAAGAAATTCGAGGTCATCAAATGAGCGATGTTGTCATCAAAGCCACAAATCTAACCAAAGACTACGGGCTAGGCCGTGGCATTTTCGATATGAGCTTCGAAATCAAAAAAGGCGAGATGATTGGTTTTGTCGGTTCTAACGGAGCCGGCAAAACCACCACCATTCGACATATTATGGGCTTCTTAAAGCCAACATCCGGTTCCGTTACCGTCAATGGCTTGGAATGCCACGAACATGAAGCGGAAATCGCCAAATTGATTGGCTATGTCCCGGGCGAAATCGCCTTCCCAGATTTAAAAACTGGTATCTCATTCTTAAAGATGCAGGCCGAATTGTATGGATTGAAGGATTTCGCCCGTGCCAATGAATTGATTCAAAAACTGGCGTTGGATCCAAACGCTTCATTGAAGCGTATGTCCAAGGGCATGAAACAAAAGACCGCCTTGGTGGCAGCCTTGATGAATGATCCAGAAATCATCATCCTAGATGAGCCTACCACCGGTTTGGACCCTTTGATGCGTGATGAATTCCTTTCCATCATCGAGGAAGAACATAAGAAGGGCAAAACCATCTTTATGTCCACTCACTTATACGAAGAAGTCGAGGCTACCTGCGATAAGGTTGCCTTAATCGATAAAGGGAGAATCATCGATATGGTTGAACTATCCAAAGTCTCCGACCCTGATATTCAAACGTTCTTCGTCGATATGACATCCGAAAAAGATGTAAGTGACCTCATTAAGAAATCTCCATTCGAGGTCAACAAAACCGAAGATAAATTAAGGCTCGAATTCAAAATTCAGAAAGAGAGAGCTTCGGAGTTCCTAAAGTTACTATCTAATTATCCAATCAAGGCAATCGTCGAAAAACACGACACGTTGCAAAATTACTTCAACCGTAAATTCAAGGAGGGCGAACATGAAACTAAGTAAGGCATTATTCAAGCAATGTTTGAAAACCAATGGCTTAAGCTGGCTTATCATCACCGTTTTGGAATGCGTCATGGTTGCTTCGATCATGATCATCACCGGTGGCGATTCCATCGGGGTTTTGATTTCCTCCATCCGTAATAGCGTCGTTCAATCCGAACTAGAAGGTTATGTCGGCAAGATGTCTCTTAACTTCTATTCGGTCGGCAAAGTCGCCGAAGTCAAATATGATTCCTACTTCGCCGATGATTTCTCCACGAATTACAACGACGTCAACGACTACACCCTTCAGATTGATTCTTGGTATTCGACGATGCCAAATGAAAGTAGCTATGCTGATGTGGAAGCCTACCAAGCCGCTTATAACACTTGGATAGGAAATATGCCAGCTTCCGATAAAGCGTTATGCCAAAAATATGCGAACAACTTCGTTTCTTGGGTTGAATCCAAGCCAAGCGAAGGTTCCACCGACGAATGGAACGCTTCTAAGCCAAGTGCTACCTCATTCTCAAAAGAAGAAGCCATCACTTCCTCTGATCAGAAACTTACTGATTTCTATGATACCTACGCCCAAAGCTTAGGCTATAAGCGTTATTCCGATAACTGGATTATGGTCGTTCAGGCCGGAACCGGTCCTGTTTGCCCCATGGATAACGTCAAAGAGATGTATAAGAACAATGGGATTGACCCATTGCCAGATTATGATGTTGATTCCTTGATTCCGCATATCTTGGATGGTTCCATCTCCACTTATCTAGCATCTGATGAACGCCAAGATTATGAAAACGGTCGTTCCAGAGTAGCGGCTTGTAAGATGGCGGCCTGCACCTTAACTGCCGAAGAATCCAAGAGCGTGCTCCTTAATATGATCGCCGATTACGGCATCGATGAGGAAACCTTCAATAGCTTCGATTACACCTTCGAGAACGTTTATAACACCTGCTATGAAAGAATCCTTTCCTATGAAGTTGATTACAACTATCGTTTGGAATTGTTAAACGCTGAGGCTTCCAAAGAAGGCTGGGATAACGAAACCTATTCGGCCAAAGTGCAGGAAATGATGAACTCCTTGGTCGAAAAACTTGCCGGTTCCTTCTTATCTTCGCTTCCTGATGATGTTTCGGGGGCTATCGAAGAAGTCGGTCAGATGGATATCTATGGCTTAATCGTCGGCTATATCTTCTATAAGATTGCCGGCTTGTTGTTGCCGATGATCTATATGATTCTTGGCATCAACAACATGGTTGCTGGCTCGGTAGATTCAGGCTCTATGGCTTATATCCTTTCCACCGGCACCCGCAGAGAGTCTGTGACCATCACCCAAGGCTTATTCATGACTTTAAGCTTGTTCGCGATGTTCTTATTTACCACCGTGACTTCCGTTATTTGCTTCTTAACTATGCACGGCTTAGCCACATCCGTTACCTTAGGTGGCGTCTTATTAATGAACCTTGGTGCTTTCTTGGTTCTGTTCGCTTTAAGCGGCTTCTGCTTTGCGGTCAGCTGCTTCTTCAATAGATCAAGAATCTCTTTGGCTATCGGAGGCGGACTTACCATCTTCGCCTTGGTTGCCACCATCGTTGGCATGTTCGGTTCGGAAATTGTTCCGTCCATCATCCGATTCGACGCCTTAAACGTCTTTAACTACTTCTCAATCATCACCTTGTTCGATGTCATGGACATCACCAGGAATTCGGTGAATATCTATTGGAAACTGGCTATCCTGCTGGTCATAGGCGTGGTTGGCTATGTAGTAGGCACCGTCAAATTTAGAAAGAAAGACCTACCTCTATAATCCTCGGCCCCATTTGGGGCCTTTTTATTTCTATCGTTGAGTTAATTCTCTTTTTGGATTACCTTAATGCATATGAAAATAATCTCTTTCAACGTCAATGGCATCAGGGCTATCTTGGGCAAGGATTTCGCTAAGGATTTCGCTTTATTGGATGCCGATATATTCGCCATTCAGGAATCCAAATACAGCGAGGACCTCCACCTTTCTTTCCCTTTCGAACCAGAGGGATATGACACCTATTGGACCGTCTCAAAGGTCCGCAAAGGATATTCAGGAGTTACCGTCTTTACCAAGAAAAAGCCTTTAAGCGTCCATTACGGCCTTAAGGATGGCAAATATGACGAAGAAGGAAGGGTTATCACTTTGGAATACGAAGACTTCTATTTCGTCGCCGCTTATGTCCCAAACGCCGGAGATGGCTTAAAACGTTTGGACTTCAGAATGGACTACGAGAAAGATTTAGTGGACTACCTGACTGATTTAGACAAAAAGAAGCCAATTATCTATACAGGTGATTTAAATGTCGCCCATAAACCGATTGATTTAAAAAACCCGGCCTCCAATGAAGGAAATCCAGGTTATACGAAGGAAGAAAGGGACGCTTTTACCAATTTGTTGTCCAAAGGCTTTATCGACACCTACAGGGCTCTTTATCCTGAGAAAGTTGAATATAGTTGGTGGTCCTACCGCTTCCAATCGAGAATGAAAGGGATAGGCTGGAGAATCGACTATTTCTTAGTCTCGGAAAGATTGATGGATAAGGTTATCGATTCCAAAATCCATAACGAGATATTTGGATCCGATCACTGCCCGATCGAATTGGACATCAACGTATAAACATCGCTAAGGAATTGGCCGTCGCTTCTATCGGTGTATTAACGAGGTCAATCTTTAAGATAAGCGAGCATACATAGCCACCGAGGGCCACGACCGCTAACAAAATCGCGGCGATGAGTCCTCTTTTTTTGCCTTCGAAGAACTTGGTGTAGCACTTCAAGCAGGTGACGATAAGAACGGCGAAAATAACGACAAAGCCAAAGATGGTCATCCATTGGGCGCTGGCATCGTTCCAGAAGATGCCACGCTCGGAGATTCTCGCATCCCCACAAGTGGCTTCCCAAGAGATGAAGTCCGCAATGGCTAAGATAGAGAAGTTGAAGGCACAAGAACCAATCATGTTGCCATAACCGGCATCGAAATTCTTCAAACGGAACAAATGGAAGGTAGAGATGACTTCCGGCAAGGAAGTGCAAATGCCGAGAAGGACGGCGCCGCCGACCGAGCCTGCCAAAGCAGGAATCTGTTCGATGATCTTTTCGGTGACCAAGGAGATGCCGATGGAAACGCCGATCAAGACGATGGATAAGACGATAAATAAGATGATGATGACTTTCAAAGAAAGCTTCGATTCCTTCTCAGGAACGGCGCTGACTTCGGCTTCGTCTTTGTTTTCTTCTTTCGGCTGTTTGATGACGGTAATGACATAAATGATGAAGATAACGATGCTCAACGCATTGATATCGCCCAACATCGGCTGCCAGGAAACTGGTGCAAAGACAGCGTAAGCCGTGCACAGATAGAAGAAGATAAGAACGATTAAGGAGAAGATGTGGAACTTATTAATTTTGCAGTGTCTGAAGTTCTTGAAGAACATCAAGGTATAAACGCCCAAAATCATAAGGTTGAAGATATCAGAGCCAAGGATGTCGCCGATAGCTAAGCTAGCGTCCTTAACGATAAGAACGGAACTGATAGCGGTGAACAATTCCGGCAAGGAAGTAACGGCCGCCAAAAGCACGCCGCCGATGAAAGCGCCGCTGATCTTGGTCTTTTTATCTAATAAGTCGACCATGTCCCCCAATTTGATAGAAACGTAGACCACCGCCGCCACTAAGACGACATATACCGGATATATCCACCACATAAGACTACCTCCTTAGGCAAGTCGAGACATTATAAGACCGCTATATGGGGTTAGCGAACGCTAACTTAATATTCATATTAAAGACATAGAAAAAGCCCAGAGCCGAAGCCCTGAGCCTTTTAGATTTAGCTTAATTAAGCAGCAAAGACGTATCCCCAGCTAGCAGCAGTGTTGGAAACTGTGATGATGGTGAATAAGAGAGCGTTGATCAAGGAGCCGAGCCAGATATTTCCGGTCTTCTTGTAGAGAAGGCGAGAGATGATGGTGGCGAAGATAAGGACACCGATGGTCGGGAAGAGGACGATGTAGCCTAAGGCCATATTGCCCTGCCATAAGACACCAGTGGACTTGAAGGTGCCATACTGGATGGCGATGACTAAGACCAAGCCAGCAACGTTGAAGAAGGAGTTGATGGCGATGGTGGCCCAATCCGGGATGTTCTTGGCTCTGAAGGTCTGGTTGGCAATGCCGGAAAGGATGTAGTAAACGGCGAACCATGGCAAGTAGCGGAGAATGGTTGGCATCATGCTAGAGACATTGAAGACCTTGATGACAAGCGTCCAAAGACGGAAGTCAACAACCCAGGCTTTCCAGTTGATGAAGACGACTAAGTAGAGCAAGAAGACGACAATGGTGGCCAATAAGATGGTCTTAAGGGCGTTGCCGATAGAGGAGGCTTTGGCAGCCTCGAATGGATTGGCGGCATCAATTGGCTCTTTGCCATGGGCGACTCTGCCCTTATTGATGCAGTACTTAACGATGTAGGCGAGCAAGGTCACGATGCAGACGAAGATACCGCAAGCGGCAGTCCAGACGGCGACCCAGTTGGTTGTATCCTGTGGGAACAACTGAGAGTTCGGGAAGATCTTATCAGCCCATTCGGTGCAGAACTTCTGGATGGAGAATCCGGCGAAGATAGCGCAGACAACGGCTGGGATCCAATAGAAGAGGTGAGAGTACCACTTCTTGAGAGGTTTCTTTTCTTCTTCGATGACTTCTTTGGTGACTTCGATTTCTCTGGTCGCGATAGTGCCATCGGCGCCGGCGACGGCAACTCGTCTCTTCTTCAAAGACTTGAAGAATGGGATGGTGAGCATCAAGCTGACGCATGGGACGATTAAGGACAACAAAGTGAGCATGCCGACGAAGGAGAATAATTCCTTGACGACCCAGGTCTGACGACCTTCAGCGATGTATTTGTGTCCGTTTGGGGTACCGAAAGCGCCATAGAAGAAGTCTAAGACGTTTCTGGTGCTGGTCACTGACCAGTGGTTGAGTGGGTGGATTTCATCGGCTTCGTAGATAGCGCGGAACGGTTGGCCAACGGCTTCGCCCGGTTTCTTGTCGACGACAACGCCATTGACGTAACGAGCGCAATTCTGGACGTTGATTTCGGTTAATCCAGTGGTATCCATTCCAACGAAGCTGGCAGCGCCAGTGCTGTGAAGGAATTCTCTGGAGATGGTCTTTTCACCATTCAAATCCTTAGAGGTGAAGAAGAATTCGTCATCAGTGGCTTTTAATAAACCAACGCTGACGTCAGAGGCAGCCCCCATGAAGGAGCTCCAACCTTGCATAAGGCCGGCCTTGATGATGTGATAACCATCGGCCGTGACGCTCTTACGGTTGAGAGTAAGAGTTTGCTGACTCATATCAGTGCGTAACGCCATAGCGGTGGTAAAACCACCCATGGAGTGACCGGAGATACCGATCTTGCTCTGATCGACATAGTCAAGGTTATATAAATACTTAGCGGATTCATATAAACCCTTGGTGGCCATCATGGCACCGGCGTCATCGTCGTTGTTGTAGTTACCATGACCTTCACGATCGACGGTCAAGACGACGAAGCCTCTTCTCGCTAATTCGATAGCGTTAGGAAGCTGAAGTTCGCGATTGTTCAAATAGCCGTGAGTAAGGACGATGCCAGGCTTTTTGTTGTCGGCGGAAGCATCCTTAGGAACGAATAAGATACCAGACTTGACTTCGCCTTTGATTTCGAAGTCACCAGTGCCGGTGGCACCGGCGTCGTCTTTGTAGTTCAAGCTGATAGTGCCAGTATTGGTCTCATCTCTTAAATCGGAGACTTTGACACTGCAGCCGTCTGTTTGCACCAAAAATTGAGCGAAGCTGGTGACAAAGATCATGACGATTCCAATGATCAACCATAGCAAGCTCTTTTTGTGCTCTTGCCAATATTTTTTCATGTGTTTCCTTTCTATTTGCAAGTTTTAAGAAATAGGTAGTCGGGCTAAAAATCCTCCCTAGAAAAGCCTTACGACCTATTTCAATGTTGAATTGATTTTAAACCCTTTCGATGAAAGGGGATACATATTTTTTAATTGGATTAATAATGTCAATTTATTGAACGAGCGTTCACCTAAAAAATAAAAAAAAAGCGATTACGTAGGGAAAGTTTCGTAACCGCCTATTGTTTTTTATTGCTCGTTATAGTCAGGCAATGAATATTCCTTCTCTTTTGTTTTCTTTAAAATTTTTGCGACTGGCTTGGTGTGTCTGGAAACGGCAAGCACCCTCTGGTAGGTGACAAGAGATGGTTTGTATTGGTTCTCAAGTTCCTTAAGCCTAGCGTTTTTTTCGTTGACCAATGGATCGACTTCGGCGCGTTTAGCGGCGTTGCTATTGCGGACATCGATATCGATTTTTTCTCTGATTTGGGTGGCGCCAGCGGTGTCCTCATCTTGTCTAGCGACTTTGAGGGCAGCATTGGCCTGCTTCTTATAATCCTTAATCTCTTTAGAATACTTAGTATTTATATCTTTGATCTTCTTATCATATTCCGCGGAGATTTCTTTTCTCTGCTTGTTGTAATCGGCGACGGTGCCTTTTTTCATATCCCTTTTGGCGTTTTCGTTCTTCTCGATGGCGGAGTCAATGACCGTATCGGCGTCGCTTCCGACGATGGTGTATAAGAAAGAGACGCCCTTTTTGAGATTGATGGTGTAAATGATAAAGACCACCAAGGTAACGATGAGAGCGACGCCTAAGACGACGGCGATGATGGCGCCGACATCGACTTTGGATGAAGATTCAGAACTGGATAACAAATTGAACATACTTATGCCTCCGCGGCTTGATTATAGCCCCTAAAGAAAGAAAAGCCACCTAGAAGAAATTATATTTCTTACCAAGTGGCTGCTTTTGGATTAATTTATGGAAATAAGCTCGCTTAAGCCCGTCATTTTTAAGACTTCCATGACGACTCCACCGACATTTGTCAAAGAGAAGCTTCCACCGTTCTTGGACATAGTCTTATAGCCAATCAAGAACAAGCGTAATCCCGAGGAGGAAACATATTCCAAGTCCTTCAAATCAAGCTCAAGGTCGCTTGTTTCTAAAAAGGCTTCTTGCATCGCCTTATCCAATTCAGGCGAAGTGACGGTGTCTAGTCTTCCTTTCAAAGAAAGGGTCAACTTGCCGTTATCGATATTCTTAACGATTTCCATTATGTCTCCTTAGAGAATGAGATCATCCACTTCATCGATAGCCTTGTTGAGGTTACGGAAGTAGCCCTCTTCTTGCTTCTTAAATTTCTCTTCGACATCCAAGCCATGAGTAATCATATGCTGGAACAAACGGAGGTTGCTTAAGACCTGGACTTTCTTGGTAATCTCCTCGATGCGTTTCTCATCGTGGGTATCGAAATAATATTCGAGGGTTTTAAACCAAACGTGCTGTCCTTGTTCGTAGGTAAGACCGAGGAAATCATGGATGTTCTCGCGATCGAATTCAGAAAAACCTAGATAGGCATCATATATGCTGGCGAACTCAAAGATTGGATCTCCGTGACAAAGGGTATCCATATCAATCAAAAGGACTTCCCCATTTTGCATCATGATGTTCTTGAAGTGGAGGTCGCCATGAAGCATATGATCGCTTTCGGGAATGGCTTCATACATCTTGGCTAACTTGTTATATCTATCTTCGGTCAGAAACTTTTTAATGAAATCAATCTTCTTTCTAAATACGGACTTTTGGTTAGCCATCTCTTCCGGTTTGACTTGGGCGTGATGGATTTTCTTCATTAAATCAACGCTTAGCTTGATGTATTTATCGATGTTGTCCGGATCGCGGATAACGAGTTTGGCAAAGGAATCGGCGTTGAGCATCTCAAAAACGGAGCCAAAGCTATCGCCGACTTTGACGATATCGAACGGGATGGCGGTCGGAATGCCTAAAACGAAGGCTCTTCTGGCCATTTTGATTTCTCTTTCGATATCCGATAGGGAATTGGAGTCGAAATAGACTTTGACGATGGTGTCAGGCGCGGTTCTATAGACTTTGCCGGTCGCACCTTGTCCGATTAATTCAGCACCTTCCACCGAAATCTGACGATAAGCCTTTTGGACATTCATCAATTCGGTGAAGCCAGTCATCTCGAAGATGTCATAAACTTCGCTGGAGGCATTGATGATTTTCATGCCAGGCTCAAGCTTTAAAACACGAAGGATGGCGCGTAAACCGGCGCTGGAAGTGTAAAGCAGCTTTTCGGCATCAATCACCAAATCATTATGAGGATTGCTGGTGCGGATTTTCTCTAATTCAGCATCAAATTCAGCCGCGTTGCTGGAATCGATTCTCCCATCGACTGAAATGGTGAGGACGCCGTTTTCCAATTTGTAACTTAGATTTTCCATCGCTATTCTCCTTCCTTTTTAAGGAACTTGGTCAAAGTCAGAATATTCTCTGAGTTCTCGTATTTGTATTTCATATCGTCCATCGTGTTCTTGACGATATAGATGCCAACCCCGCCGACTTTCCTATCTTCTAAGGAAACATCGAGGTTTGGATCGGCGTTGTGCAATGGGTTATAAGGAATGCCTTTATCGATGAATTTGAGATAGATGGCATTCTTTTCTTCGCGGTATTCCACCGACATCGTAAGTGGCCCGCCTTTGCCTTCATAGCCATGGTTGATGATATTGGAGACGATTTCGTCCAGAGCGACATCCAACTGATAAGTCGTCTTCTTCGGACAAGACACATTCGATAGCTCGTTGTTAAGGAATTCGGTCATTTGTTCGATATCCTCTAGCTTAGCTTCATCGAAATGGATGTTTGGGATTGGGATGACTCCCTTATATTGGAAGGCTAACATTGTGATGTCGTCGGCTTGTTTGGCGCCCGATGCGAATTCATCAATGTCTTTTTGGACCTTTAAGCAGAGATCTTTCATATCTAGGACCTCCATGTTGTTCAGCAAATTGAGCAAACGTTCTTCTCCGTATAAGGCGAGTTCATTGTTCACAGCCTCGGTTATACCGTCGGTATAAAGGAAGATGATGTCGCCTGGTTCTAACTGCAATTGGTTTGAATGATACTTGAATCCATCCATTCCGCCTAAAATGAAGCCGGCTTTGGACTTAAGGTATTCGAATTTGCCAGTGGAGGCTTTTTTGATAAGGGGAGGATTATGACCACCGTTAACGAAGGTCAATACACCGGTTTCTAAATCGATATTGCCTTGCCAGGCCGTGACGAACATTCCGGCGTCGTTTCTATCACATAAAGCCTTATTCGCCGAAGTGAATACTTCATCTAACGGATAATCGGCTTCGGTCATGGTTCTTAAATCCGCTTTGGCGCGCATCATGAACATAGCGGCTGGGATACCCTTGCCCGAAACATCGGCAATCATGATGTTAAATTTCTCCTCATTTCCGTAAAAATCATAGAAATCCCCACCAACTTCTTTGGCGGTTTTCATGCTCGCATAAATATCGAATTCTTGTCGCTTGCTCACTTTTTCGGTGATAACCGGCAAGGAAGAGAATTGGATTTGTTTGGCGAATTCCAATTCGTCGTCAATTCTTTGATTGGCTTCAGCAATTAACTTCTTCATCGAATCGACGGTCCTGTTGATATCGTTGGAAAGGTAAGACATTTCCTGGGAACCTCTGACATCCACCGCTAAAGAAAGATCTCCATTGGAGATAGCGTACAAGGTCTTATTGACATATTTGAGTTGCTTAACGACCGTTCTTTCGATTAAGGCATAGACCAAAGCAAAGATAACGGCGAAGACAATGACTTCCATGAAGGTGCTTAAATACAAAGACACATTGCGGTCCGCCAAAGCTTCTTCAACCGGAAGCAAGGAAACGATGTAATATCCTTCGGATATAGCATAACTACAATAATATTTAGTCCCTTTGACACTGACTTCGAAAGCCTCGGAAATCGTAAAGGAATCTTTGCTACTTTGAAGCGGCCCGTCTTTCGTGAAGGAATCCGGCCCGGAAACTATTTGCTTATTCTGATCAAGGACAAGGACGCAGCCTTCTTTGCCGACATGGCGGTTCTTGGTTACGTCAGTGACTTGCTCGGCGATATCTTTTTGAAGACGTTCTCCGTCATATCCAACCTGAACGAATCCATCATCATAGGTAACGCCGGCGAACTTACGATAAATCTCCTCATTGGAGCCAATCGGGCCGTAAGCCTGGACATAGGTTGTGGTTTTGCCGTCCAAAAGGCAAAGGAATTCTTCCGATTGATCGGAATTATGCATATCCCAACCGATTAAGGACAAATCAGTGCTCTTAATAATGATGCCTTTGCTATTGACGACATGGATATCGGTGACATCACGTCTATCGGCAATAAGGTCGATGTCGTAGCCTGCGGTTAAATCGGAAGCAACGTCTTGGCAGATGGATAAGATATTCGCGTCGGACTTATCTTTGATGTCCGCTTCGGTATCGGAAATGGCTAAACTCAACGATTCTTTGGCCTCGCTTTTGGCTAATGAGGTTTGGAAGCTATAAACGAAGACGCCAGAGGCGATAAAACCGACAACGACCGTCAAAAGAAGCCATTGCTGAACGATTTTCGAGGTCTTGGTGTCCCTTACCTTGGTGAAAATCTTCTCCTTGTTAAGCAAGGTCATGACCAAGGTCGTAACCGCAAGAGACAAGCCGTTGCTTAAAATCATCGGGAGCGTAGCGGCCCTAACCACTTCCATGGCCTGAGCTTGAGCGCTGAAGTTGGTGAAGAAGATCATCGCCATATGGAAGACTTCCATAACCACCGCGGCGCAGAAAGCAAAGAAGATGCCAGGACGGCGTTCTTCGAGCATGAATCTACGGATTAACCAGGCGTAGGCACCGGCTAAGACGGTAGAGACGCTGCAAGCGATTCGAGTAAAGGAAGAAACGCCCCAATAGACGCTGAAGAAACGTTCGACCCCACCGATAACACCGGCGATCATGCCAGCCGGACCGCCAAACATAAGGCCAGCGGTCAAAACAGCCGCGTCACGGCAATTTATCTGGGCCCCAGAGATTGGGATGCCACATTCGGTGCCAAGAATAGCCAATCCGCCAAAGGCGAGGCCATAGATAATCTGTTTGATGAAGTATTTGAAATTTTTGAATTTGGTGTATTTATCAAGCAAAAAGAAAACGACGCTGAGGACAACCGGAGATAGAGCTACTAAGGATAAATAGAAATACTGCATCGTTTGTATCGATATTTTGCAACGCAAAAATATCCGTCAAGATTTTAGCATTGAAGATAATTGATTAAAAGAATGGGCTAAATACTGGCTTGGGTGGAAGGAGTGCCGTAGACCTTGTCATAGACAATGACAATCTTCAAGGTGTCGCCTTTGCCGCTTCCGCCATCCTGCGGGGAAACGGAAATGGAAACGACCATCGGATCTTCGCGATCGGTGATCTTTTTGATAAGGAACGCACCTTGTCTGGCAGCCTGTTCGCCAGAAGAGAAAGTGATATAGTTTTCGTATTCCTTAGCAAGGGTGTAAACGAAACTTCTATTGGTGGCATTCTCTGGAAGAATGTCGGTGACGAAAATATAAGGCATATAGCAATCTTCGCCATCGGTGACTTCCTTATCCGGATCGTATTCGATGACGCATTGATGGATGCCACTATCCGTAGTCCAATAACGGCTGTTATCGCTCGGCTTGATGGTAAGGCTGGTGATATAAACGACTGGGACGATGCCTTGTGGGCGGGTGCCGAAGACCGTGACGAAAACGATGGCCAAAAGACATATCGCGCTAACTAAGACGGCTACACCTTTTTTCATAAGACCTCCCCCGTTTTGTAAATATATCTGACTTTGCGAACATAAAGAACGATGTTGAGAGCTAAATAGATAATTCCTAAGATGAGTACCTTGAATCCGGCGGTTGCTTGCAAGGATGAGAACCATACGATATGGTCCTGGAAGTAGTAATAATACAAGACCGCGAACAGGGCCGAAGTGATAAAAGCCATGATTACCGAGCGGTTTTCGTTCCTAGCTAAGAAGGAACCTCCGCCAAACGTGGAACTTGGATTGGTGAAGTCAAGACCGGCGCTGTATAGCAAATGACCAACATAGACAAAGACCATAGCCACGCCCATGAAGATCGTTCCTTCAAGCATTTCCGGGCGGATATAGCCCAAGGCGATGGTGCAGGCCACTAAGCTCAAGCATCCAAAGATGCCAGGGATGATAAGTTTGCTTCCAACCGCGTAATGTTCTTTCAACGGATATGTTCTCGCCAATTTGAAGGCGCCGCCCTCTTCAGAATAGATGCGAGCGATGACCGAATTGGTGCTTAAGCCGATAAGCAAGGCGATCAATAAGCTGACGACCTGAACCAAGGCATCACCGCGGCTATTCAAGTCCATCGCGGTGAAGATTTTGGCCAATAAGCCAATCAACAGCGGCAAAGCCAAGAAAGTTCCGATGTATGAGGAAGAAATGCTGGAATCTTTGAAGAACAAGATGGCATCTTTCTTAATCTGCGAAATGAACGGAGGCAAAGGTTTATTTTCTTTCTCTTTGGCGTTCTTTCTGCCTTTGGCCTGGAGCTCTCCCGTTCCGCTGGCTAGCTTCAAATACAACGGGCTGGCCAAAGCCAAGGAAGCCACGAACAAGACGACGATAAGCCCGATTACGGCTAATAAAGTCCATAAGCCAGCGATAGCCGAACGAGACATGTAATAGAAACTGAATCCGGTGAAATTCCCCAAGTAAACCATGGAGACCTGATAGAAGAAGCCGAGGTTGTTCTTGTAGTAATTCAAACCATTCTGGATCTTGGCGAAGTACGTGCCCCAGTTCGAGAAAATATCGATGTTATCCGGGACAAGGGCGATGACAGTGATGCATAAAGCCAAGATGATGGCCACCATGATGGACTTAACGATGATGCTGGCCCAAGTGTGGGTACGGATGCCTTTTTTAAGGTAATAAACAGGGATACTTATGACCGAGGCCAATAACAACATTACCAAGTCGACCAAGGCCCAGATGACGAACAAGATGAAATACATATAGATTGGGTATTTGCTAACGGCGAAATAGCCAATCAAGAATGGGATTTCCAATAACAATGAGCGGCGATATGAGCTGATATAACGAACAGCCAATCTAGATAAGAACAAGGTGTTCCCATTGGTTGGTAAGGTAAGCAAGACTTTGTTGTCTTCGCCGAAATACAATTCCTCGGTTACCTTCGATAGAGAAGCAATGAACGAGATGATCAAAAGGATGGTCACCACGATGGATGGAACGCTCATTGGGACGAAGGCTAACAAGGAGAAGATACTGAAACGGATGCAAAAATAGAAGAAGACGTAAGATAAGGCGGCGACCACCGCGAAAGCCACCAAGCTCAGAACGATCTTGATGATGGCTTTTTTCTTATCTTTCTTCCAGTTGATGGACATGGAGTTGGAGAAAAGCATTTTCACCAACACCCAAAAGGCACGCCAATCAACCGCGAAAAAGCGTCGGAAAGCAGATGCTTTTTTATTTTCTAGCCTCTTCACGCGATTCCTTTCTCCTTCTTTTCTTCTTCGATCAAGGTGTTGGATTCTTCCTCGCTATCGCTGGTCAAACGGAGGAAGGTCTCTTCGAGATTCTCTCTTTCTTCTGGCTCAGCGTCCAAATCGATGCGTCTGATGAGGTCGCCTTTCTTGATGATGACGACTTCATCGCAGAGGTTTTTGACGACGTCAATGATGTGAGAGGAGAAGAAGACGATGTTGCCTTCTTTGGCATGCTCTCTCATGCATTCCTTGATTTGGTAGATGGAATTTGGGTCCAAACCGGTCATAGGTTCGTCCAAAATCCAAATCTTTGGCTTATGGATAAGAGCGGCGATGATGGTAATTTTTTGCTTCATGCCATGACTATAAGACTTCATTGGCTTATCGTAACGATCACTCAATTCCAAACGAGTGACGAGGTTTTTCTCGATTTCTTCTTTCTGTTCCTTGGAGACATGATAAAGGTCGGCAATGTAGCTGATGTATTGTCTGCCGGTAAGATTTTCGTATAAGGCGTAGTTATCAGGGACGAAGCCGATTTCTTTTTTGGCTTCCAATGGTTCTTCGATGACGTTATGTCCGCAGACATCGATTTCACCACCTTCGAAACCATGGATACCGACAATGGACTTGATGATGGTGGACTTACCCGCACCGTTCTTGCCAAGGAAGCCGTAGATCTTCCCGCCCTCTAAATCCAGAGAGAAATCTTTGACGGTAAAGAAATCGTTCCCGTGGTAACGCTTGGAAAGATGAGAGATGGTTAATTCGATCTTATCGCTCATGATTTTTCCTCCTTGGTGAATGGCTAAGTAAGCCTGATGACGGCTGATGGATTTTTCTTTGGCTAGACGGATGGCCGCTAATTCGTCGACCACTCTAAATAACAATTCGTATAAGAACCACATTCCGAAGGCCAAGACGACGTAAACGAGGTAATAAGATATGTCATAGGCCAAATGCAATACGTAGGTATATCCGTTGCTTTCCCAAGTAATCGTGGTCTTGAACAAGTTCTTGGCCCATTCGCCTAACTTATCGGCGACGAACGAGGAATTGATGAAGAAGAAGTCGCTGGAAATGCCATGGGCGGTAAGAATGGTGTTGACCGCCATAACGAAGGCGAAATACACGAAGAACCCTATTTGGGAATAGAGGAAGTAACGCATCTTCGGTCGCTTATAAACGCCGCACATGACGATCAGAACCGGCATGAAGAAAGCATTTAAATGGTTGATGAAGAAAGCCACGATCTTCGGATCGAAAACATATAAAGATTCCGAGAAATTCGGCATCAATAAGGCTAAGAAAGCGCCTAATACATTAACGAAGAAGGTGAAGTAATAAAGACCATAGCTAGCGAATAACAGAGTTATTGGCATGGTATACATGGCGGTGTTGCAAAGGTGCAACGGCCAAGATGATAAGTCCGTCCAGATATCATAACGGTGTATGGAGGCATAACCAATCAAAGTGCCTAAAGATATCTGAAGTAAGACGCCTCTTCTTTCCTCTTTGCTCATCGGATATAGCAAAGCGAAATACAAAATCGGCAAGATAAAGGCCAAATAGAGATAGATACGATGGGATAAGTTCTTCGGTCCCTTCGGATTGGTTAAGGTGTAGCCACCTAAATCAAGAGTCCTTCCAAAAAGAAGGGATGGGGAATAAGCGGTCGCCATCGTAAGCAACATCGGAATCAAAACGGCGATGATCTTCCTAATTTCTTTCTTGTTCAGTTTGAACTTTCCTTCCTCGAAAAGGCTATGGAAGTAATAGAAATCGATGATAGCCAATTCCAAGCCCATAAGGATGGAACGATAGGAAACCGCATCGGTTCCTACTATTCCTTTAAGGACGATTGGAAAGGCTAGGGTAATTAAGATAGAGCCTGGCACGCCGATATAACGACGGACGCTTAAAGAGGATTCTTCCAAGTAGAAGGCGCTGACCAAAGTCAATACGACCAACGCAGTCCATAAATCAGAAGCCAAGGTGCCGATAACCGACTCGTATTTGGCTAGCATCAATGGGTCCAAACGAAGCATCAATAACTGGCTTTCGAGATGGAAGATGTCGTAATAAGTGAAAGAACCCGTTCCGCCATAGGCATCGACATAGTCATAAGTGCCTCGGAAGAAATAGAAACGGGCGAAGAATAAGATTCCAACGATAATGGAAAGAGAGCAAAGAAGGTATTTGTAACGACCTTCCTTGGTCGCCAATCTGGCGCTCATTTTGGTAAGCCATTTGGATTTCTTAAAGGACTTCGCTTTATGGTCTTTGAGGTAGCGTTTAAGCAAGATAAAGCCACCAATCAAGACCAATAAGAGCAAAATGAACGGCAGGAAATTAAGAGCGTAGTTGCTCTTGTTAATGAAAGATAAGCCAAATGAGAGGCCTATAACGACGAAAAGGCCCACAAAAAGGCAAATGTTCTTTTTTAGGGCCTTACTCGTCATAAATTATTAAATAGCGTGATAGTCGCCTAAGATAACGCCGTAGTTGCTAGGACCGTTATAGGCGGTTGGGGTGGTTAACTGAGAAGCGGAGTAAACGTTGGTTCCGTTGATGGTAGCGGCCAAGAATCCGGCGCTCTTCATGATTTCACCTGGCTGATAGCTGCTTGGAACGGTGACAGGAATGCTTAAGGCAGCCATGCCAGCTTTGATGGCGTAGTCGCTAGAGCAAAGGTAGTATTGCTGGGTGCTCTGATCGACATTAACGATGCCAAATTCGTGTTTGCCTTCGCTATTGGTAGCGGCAAAGACCAGTTCGTTTTCGATGTTGGCATAGGCTAAGTTGTTGCCATAGAAGCTGCCGGATACGGCTTCGGCATAGGCATTGTAGGCGGTAGACAATTCTGCAGCCGAGGCAGCAGCCTGAGTGGCAGTCGCGAGAGCGGCGTAAGCGGTCATAACCTCTTGGTAGCCATCGAGGTTGCTATAGATGATGTTGTTGCCTTTCTTGACGGTGACGTTGGTGCAACCTTCATCCAAAGACGGGAGCTGCAAGGCCTCATCTCCAGAAACAGGAAGGTTGACCAAGATAAGATTGAATTTCTTAACATCGTTCTTGGTTCTTAAAAAGGACATGCCGTAAGGGGTGAAAAGCCCGTCCATGGATTGCAAATTGCTGGCCATGGCGCTGGCGCTATAAGCGTCGAACCAACCACCCTTACCAGCGGTGAAGTTGGAAAGGAAGGTGTTTTCATCGATATTGACTTCAGTGGAGAAGGTCGGGGTGAAGCTTAAAGCGGAAACAACATCATCCGGCAACGGTTCAACCAGAGGATTGGTGAAAATCAATGGTCCACCGGCCTTGGTAATGTCGGAGTTCTTGATATCGCCTCTGGACTGGCCGAAGAAATAGAGGGCGGCGTTAGCAGAGTCGTTGAAACGGCAAGAGTCGATGTCAAGCTTCGGGCTGGTGTATTTGCCATCGATATACCTGCCGATTTTCTTAACGCCTCCTTCGGTGTAGGAAAAAGGGCCATCGGCCATGGCGGCCATATAGAAGCTGTTGACCAAGACGTTGTCGAGTTTGGCGTCGACGGCGGTTTTTAAGAACATCGGTCCCGCTCTTCTGGTGGTGGTAGAAGTGTCATCGACACCATTGTTTCCGGAAGCCTGGAGATCTTTAAAGATAATCTGGCAATCGAACGGATTCTGGTTGGCGCCGTAATAGCCATAAAACAAGGAAGCGTGGCAAGAGATTGGCTCGGATTCGCTCTGAGCGTGGCCTTGATCGTTCTCAGTCAAGACGTACGGGAACATATTCTCGTCATCTTCGTTGGTGTTGAAGGAAATCGTATGGAGGTTGCCATAAACAGTGGCGGTTTCGGCAGCGTCATCGAATTGATGGATGAAAATACGGACGGAATCCTTAAGGCTGCCTACGACACTTGCGTCACAGCCTTCGCTTTCCTGCCAGATGAAGACGGATGGGATATCGTTCTTGCCGATGGAGATATCGTTCTGAATAACGATGTTATCGGCATCTGGCAAGTTAAGTTCTTGTTTGAATTCATATACCGGGGTGAAGAAAGAGGCATCATCGGTATTGTTGTTGTAGAAAGCGAACAAATCGGTCGCTTTGCTGACGTTATACGCGTCGACGACTTCGACGTTATAAACGATGTCTTTCTGGCCCGAATAGCTGAGGGTGATGGTGAAGGAACCAGTGACGTCGTCCTTGAACTTCAATTGGCCATCTTTAAGGAAAGAAGAGGCATTTTCGATATAGGAATCAACGACGAGGTCCATGCCTTCGGAGGCTAATTTCATCGTGGCGCCAGTTGGAATGGTGGTAAGCTCGGTAACCTCATAGGTTTCTTTGTTGAGACCATTCAATTCCGGAAGCAAATTGATGACGTTCATATTGCCGACATAGAAGGTAGCGGACTTCATGAAACCTTTTTCCAAGTTATCTTCATCAGAAGAAATCTTGTTGTTGACCTGATATCCGGTCGTGTAGGTGTAATTCGGGTTAGCGGCCCAAGAGGAAAGGGTATAGGCATCGACGACGTTGTAATTCAAGGTGTCGGTGAATTCCTTGTTGCCATCGTTATAGGTGACGGTAAAGACTTTTCCGGTCGCTAACTCGGAAGTATCAATCTCGGTGTAGGTGATGCTGTCCTTGTTCTCAATCCATTTGAGGGTCTTCATCTTGTTGTTGTTCTCATCGAAAAGATCAATCGCCAAATTGTTGTAGTTTGGGGTGGATTTCTGAGAGAAGCTGGTCTTGATGGAACCAGAAACGATTTTAATCGAAGTCAATGTTGGCTGGACGCTGGAAGAATCATCGCTGCTAGAGCTATTGTCTGGTCCGCAAGAGGCCAAGCAGGTAGAGGCGATGGCGCCTAGTGCCAATATGGTAATTTTGGTCAGTTTTTTCATAAAAGTACTCCTCGTCTCCAAAAATTGGAGGATACCCAATCAAATATGTTACCACATTAAGCGTTTAATAAACCCTATATTTTCTCTTTAGGAGAAATAGTGAATGACAATTCTCTTAAAAAGCGTCGACAAACACATTGTTTAGGCTTTTCTCTATGAAAAGGCGAAAAGAAAAGAGGAGTTCCAGTTCTCCTCTAATCTTAACTATTTAAGCCTAACCGATAGGACGGTGTAGCCCAGAGACGTTATCGCTGATCTTATTTTGGAGGGGTTTAGTAACGTCTTGGAGACAATCGTCGTGGTCTGGCTCTTTCTCGAAGATTTGACTTTGACGCCTTCGAATTCCTTCCTGATGATGTCATTGATATGGCTCTCGCACATACCGCACTTCATCCCTTGGACGGAGACGATGTAAGTCAAAGTGCCTTTTTTGCCTTTGCTATCTTTTTTAGGTAGAGAACAAGAGGCACAGTTGCCAGTGCATTCGCTTTGAAGGTGACCGCACTCGCATTTCAAGGTGCCTTTTCTCTTTTTGACGAAGTAACCGACTATCGGCACCACCACCAAGAAGATAGCGACGACGATAATCAGATATTCATACCATTCCATTATTAAGCAGCGGTTTTCTGAGCGGCTTTCTTATTGCCTTTGACCACCAAGATAGCCGCGGTGACAACACCACCGATTAAAGCCAAAGTGACGAGCAATCCGCCCCACCAAGCAATCTCGTATAAGGTTCCAACCCAATAGACCAAGGCGGAAGCGATGTAAGAGACGCTGAACCAGAAGAGCAAGGTCTTGAAGAATTCTTTCCTGGTCTGCTCTGCACGAGCGGTCGAGATGGCTGCCATGCAAGGGAAGGTAAGAAGGTTGAAGATAGCGAAGGAGTAAACGCCCGAAGCGGATAAGCTGGTCAAGGCTCCAGCGAGGGAATCTTCATTGCCACCGTTGAATAAGACCGCCATGGTGCCAACAACGTCTTCCTTGGCAACAAGGCCGGTGACCGAAGCGGCGGCGTATTTCCAACCATCGGCGTTGATGGCCCAGCCACATGGATAGAAGATGTACTTTAAGCCCATACCGATATAGCCAATCAAGGAGTGGTCGATATCCTCGACCATACAGAACTTGTTGTTTTCGACGCCGAAGGTCTTAAGGAACCAAATGACAATCAAAGAAGCGGTTAAGATGGTCGCAGCTTTGATGACATAGTGTTTTAGTTTCTCCCAAAGGTGAGCGGCAACGTTTCTCGCTTGCGGCAAATGGTATTGCGGCAATTCCATGATGAATGGGGAAACGTACTTTTCTTTGGAGAAGACACGCATGAAGATGGCAAGGATAATCGCTAAAGCGATACCGCCGATATAAATGGTGAATACAAAGACATCGCCATAGCCATATCCGCAGGCATTGGCAACGCCGGCCAATAAGGCCCAGATAGGAGCTTTCGCGCCGCAAGAGAAACAGGTCATCAAACGGATGGTTCTGTTCTTTTCGACGTCGTTTTCAATCGTGCGGGTGGCCATGATGCCCGGAACCGAGCAGCCAAAGCCAGTAAGCATTGGGATGAAGGCCTTGCCGGAAAGGCCGAACTTTCTGAAGGCTCTATCCAAAATGAAGGCGATACGAGCCATATAGCCAGTATCTTCCATGATGGCGATGAAGAAGAATAAGAGCATAATCTGCGGGATAAAGGAGCAAACCGCATCCAAGCCATTCAAGATACCATCGCAGATAAGGGAACCATACCAAGTGGAGCTGGCAGCGGCCGCGGCGACATCGCCGAAGTCCTTGCAGCCATTGCATAACCACTGGAATCCAGCGGTAATCTGACCGGTAACGTATCCCATCCAGCTTTGCAGCCAGACGCCTAACGAAGGAATGCCTTCCATCGCTTCGCCTTCATAGCCCATGCCGGTGAAGAAGTTGATGGCAGTCTCGTTGGTGATGGTAAGTCCCATCTTGCCCATAAAGAATAAGTCTTCAGAGAAGGTGAAGTGGAACAAGAAAAACATGATGACGATGAAGATTGGGAGACCCCAGATCCTATGGGTCAAAACCTTATCGATGCGGTCGGACTTGGTGCCGACTTTGACTTTTTTCTTTCTCTTTTTGCCGTTTTCGTCTTCGATGACTTCTGGCTCTGGCTCAGCTTCTTTCTTAACGACGACTTTGCCGAATTCTTTGGCAATGAACTTATAACGAGCATCGGCGATCAGGGCTTCGAAGTCATCTCCGAAGGTATCGTCGTTGAAAGTCTCTTTGAATTTTTCGACCATCGGCATGAGATCGCCGTGGTTTTGGGTTTCGATTTCATCGGCTTCGACTAACTTAACGGCGTGGAATAATGGATTCTCTACGCCTTTCCCTTCGAAAGCGATGGTTACGTCTCTGACCAAATGCATGAGGTCTTGGTTCTCAAGCATGGTCTTTCCTTCTCTCTTGGCCTTGCTGGCTTCGAGAGTGGCTTTCATAAGTTCTTCAAGACCTTCGCCTCTTAAAGCGGATATCTCAACTACTGGGACGCCTAATTTCCTGGATAAGACTTCAGGATTGATCTTGCTACCGTCTTTCCTAAGAAGGTCACACATATTAAGGGCAATGATGATAGGGACATCGATTTCCATCAACTGCGTGGTCAAATAAAGGTTTCTTTCGATGTTGGTGGCGTCAACAACGTTGATGACCGCATCCGGTTTCTCATCGAGGATATAGTTTCTGGAAACGATTTCCTCTGGGGTATATGGCGAAAGGGAATAAATACCCGGAAGGTCCACGATTTCGAGTGGTTCTTCTAATTTTTTGTAAGATCCGGTTTTCTTATCGACCGTGACGCCCGGCCAGTTACCTACGTGTGCCGTGGATCCGGTCAAGATATTGAATAAGGTCGTCTTACCACAGTTTGGGTTGCCTGCCAAAGCGATGTGTTTCATTCTTTGACCTCCATGACGACCAAGCTGGCTTCGTCTTTTCTCAAGGACAATTCATATCCTCTGATGGTGATCTCAATTGGATCGCCTAGAGGGGCTTTTTTCTTCATCGAGACCTCGGCTCCTGGGGTGACGCCCATGTCGAAGAGTCTGCGGCGGAGGCGTCCTTCGCCTTCCACCTTAATGATTAGGCCAGTCTCGCCTATTTCGAATTCGTTTAGTTTTTTCTGCATAATTCCTACCTCCTATGCAACGAGGATTTTTCCGGCGATGCCTTTATCCAATGCCAATCTCACACCTTTGACGACGATGATGAGATTGCCATTAACGTTATCGATGACTTTGATTTCCGAATCGATGGTGATGCCCAAAGATTGGAGATGCTTCTTTAATTTGTCATCAACAATGACTTTCTTGATTTTCAAATCAACGTTCATGGGGGCGATTATAAGTGGCATGCCGGTCCTCCTTGAGTTAGTGTCGGCTAACTCTCTTTCGAAAAAAATGCGTTAACTATGGCTTTGACGATGATCTTTGCCATCCTCATATTTTATATGGGATAGGTAACAATCATTAGTTAGTCATGGCTAACTGTGGATACTCTACGCTTATTTATATAAATTGCAACCTATTTGACAAAGAAAAGGCGCTCTGGACCAAATCTAAAGGTCTTAAGTGCCCTTTTATTTACTCTTTGATTCTCAATCTACAACATGCGCTTTTATATAAAGGCCCACACCGAAATAAATGACGGATATATCCTAATCTCGATATCATCTTTGCCATAAGCGGGATAAAGGCCACAGTAATTGAGAAATTTATATCCTCTCGCTTTTAGCGCCGAATCGATCTTGCGATCGCTAGATTTCATACTTAAACCATATATTTTGATGTTGGGATCCGTTATATAAATTGAGGTAACTATCCAATTATTGTTAACGTTTCTTAAGACATAATTCGCCCTTGTATTTGGTAATATCGGCTCATTGTCTTGGTTTTTTTCTAAGGTATATTTTGAATCTAAATATCTTATTTTTTCTTCCTGTTTTTCAACAATATTAGACGTTTTTAATGTCTCAATATCAATCGACTCACAAATCCAGAAATCTAATTTATAGCTGGTTGGCCTGTCGGTTGCTTTTCCACAGCTTATCAGCAGTGACGCCCCCGCCAAGATTAAGATGGCTTTTCTTATTTTCATTTCGGCATCCTC
This sequence comes from bacterium, assembly GCA_963651445.1. Classification (GTDB taxonomy): domain Bacteria; phylum Bacillota_I; class Bacilli_A; order RFN20; family CAG-826; genus UBA4951. The sequence continues at coordinate 54,656 of CAVJPU010000007.1, forward strand.
CTGTTAATTCTGGCCCTGGTAATAGATATTTAGCGGGCGAACGGCGTAAAAGCCAACAAACAAGTTATAGTTCAAGCCACCACCGGAATCTCTGTTGCAAACCCTCGGATCCATGATTATTTCGCCACGCGCATCCGCATTTGTGACAGGGTATCCTCCAGGTTTGTGCGACCACGAGCCATCGCTATTTTGACGATAGAAATGATAATCATAATGATAATCATCGCCGGCTTGTTTTTGATTATCTATCACAAACGCAACTTTATATGTGCCGGCAGGACAACTTTCTTCAGGAAGAATATCATTAAATTCAAAGCCTAATGCTTGCGCATCGCTTTTTATCGTAGAAACCATCAAGTCGGTATTCAAGAAAACTGGCGACTCATCGCTATCGATTACGGATCCGCCACTCGCTTGCCCTGGCTGCATTGCTTCTAAGGCATTAGTTGTTGGATTAACTTGAGCGTTCACAGCATATGAATAACAATTGGTAAAGTATTCAAGGTAATAGACATTAAATAATACAGAGCCAATATAAACATTGTTCCACTTGCTCGGATCGTAATCCAATTCAGACCCAGACAATGGCAAATTGTATTGAGACTCATAAAAAGCCATGTTGCCGATGCAAATTCGACCCCTATTGTTATCGTCTCCATCAGCTAAGGAATAGCTGGAATAGAATCTGATTCGGTAAGCGGGCTGGGAGAATTCTATCTTATAGACGTTCTTATGGTTCCTGTTTCTCGGAAGATTGGCCTCGGTTGACAACAAATCGAATACGTTGGTCCAACCATTTCCGATATATTGTTGGATAACAGCCGTCCCGTTGCTTCTCGATAACCATTCATGAGAGCTTTCTCTCCAATGGGATAGTTCGACGTCGATTATATTTAGCGCGGTTTCGAAACGATATTCAATGAAAGCCTCGCTGATGCCCGAACGAATGGGCGACATGACTATGTCTTCGTTATGAATATAGCCAGTTCTGTATCTTCTCGTTTCGAACTTGAAACCTCGGACATTGTGGCTGATAAAATCATTTTTCGTCGCAGAATCGGTTGGATAAGCATCCGCGAATCCGTATTCATTCGGACAAATGTATGGCTTGTTTTGATATGTTCTAGGCTTTGTGAATGTGGCTTTACACCAGAAATCGTCCCAATACGGGTAAGTATCAGAATGCAAAGTCAAAATAATTGTGTAATTTTGACCATCGGTTCCGAAACGAACCGCTTCCCATTGAGCCACAGTCAACGTTATCGACACGCCCATATATCCGGTTACGTCTAAGACGCTGACGGAACTAGAATTTAAAAATGAAATGTTTATGTGGGGCCTATTAGCCGTTTCCCATCTTTCGGAATATAAGGATTTCCAAGAGAAAGTTGGCTTCGTATCCGCATAATTGCCAGACGTTATTTCGATTTCATTCGGCATCATAAGCCAGGATGCGTTGTTCCCGACCCCGGTTTCCGAATAATATTTGAGGCCAAGGTTTTTGGAGATGTTTATATCTAGGCTGATGATACTTGTTATTTCGGTATATCCAAGATCTTGCAACGCCACATGAGTCAATGTCGTTGACGTGGTTTCGTTTCTCCAACCAGTATGCACGTAAATCTCATCACCTTGAGGATCGTAATCATAAGCGATAACTGAATGGACCATATTTGAGTTTGGTTTCTTAACCGTTAAGATGACCGGATACCCATTAGTTATCTTATTTATCGTTTGCGTCCTGGCACCGGTTTGGCTGCCTGGAGTATATACGGTTGCCGACGCATCGGATTCCGAATAATTTTTATAATCATGCAAGTAATAATTCAGAAGATCGCATGTGCCTTGTCCGGTAAGGCCTAGAGCACCATCGGCTGAATCCAATGACATTGAGTGAAAACATTCTTTTGCCAATTCAAACAATTTGAACTGGAAATAGGTATTCTGGTTTTGCTGAGCGAATGTCAGATATTGGCTGGTTTCGAGGTTTCCAACCAAACTCGCTGGTTCGAATGCAATTCCTGGAGATTCCGCATCAGACGGAATCAAGAAGAAGTCCGCACCGCTTTGCTGGCCACCGGAATAGGTGGAGTCAACATCGTAATTATCGGGAATTATCGAATCATTCCAATAAGCATCATAAAATGACAATAACATACCAATTGAAACATATCCGCACGAGCCGTAGGCGTTGTTGCCAAAATTGGTTCTCAAGTTGTTGAAATATCTCGTGGCATAAGTTCCATAGAGATATGCGTTATCGCTGACTGAAGTCGCCAGCGTACTAAATAAGGTGTCGGTTGACCCATCGCCGAGATGGGCGTGGGCCACAACTTCATCGTCGGTTTCGATCGTGGATGAAGACTGTGTCGGGGATTCTCCATATGCACAAAATGAGAATCCCGTCACTAAGGCAAGGATAGACAGTTTGAGTTTCATTATGTTTTTTTTCCTAAACAAATAATAAGGGATATATAGAATTTTTATCAAGAGAATAGATATTCACTTTTTGGCATACATAAAATAAGTCCGACAAAGTCGGGCTCATTTTCGTTTTATTTTGTTGTGTTTATCTGATCTTAAGGGCAACGGCCACTCCACCGAATAAGCCGGCATCCTGATCCATCTCAGCAAGGACGATATTCACCTTTTTGAATGGGTATGGGGCCAATATCTTATTCGCTTTGTATTCAATGTCTTTTATGAAGCAAACGCTGGACTTCATTACGCCGCCGGATAAGCAGAACTTATCGACGTTGAATTCCATCTGAGTGTTAGCGATAAAAACCGCGACCATGTCGGTCCAGATATCGAGCACTTTGAGGGCCAATTCATCTTTGTTTTCCGCTTTGGCAAAGAAGTCGCCGGCACTTTCGACATTCAATGAATTTGAAGCGCATAGTTTGACGATTCCGGTGCCAGAACAAAGTTGTTCAAATTCCTGATATCCATCCTTGGTATTGATTAAGGTGTGACCGATCTCAAATGGGAGGTCAATCATCTCAGAATTATGGATAAGACAACCACCGATTCCGGTCGATATAGTGATGAAATATGAGTCTTTGACATCCTTGGTCGAACCAAAGGTGGCTTCGGCTAAGGCGGTACAATTCGCATCATTGACAACATCAACCTTGAAACCATATTTCTTCTCTAATCTATCTTTTAAATCGAAGTCTCTGATTTTTAAGTTTGGCATCAATTTAATGATGTTGTTTTCAATCATCCCGCAGGCAGAGATACCGACTTTCTTGATGTCGTATTTCTTATAAGAAAGCGATTCGATCATACGGCAGATTTGCTCAAAGAGCTGCTCTTTATCAACTTTGAGAGTACGTTCTCTAAGGAATTCGACGATCTTCAAATCAGTCGAGACAATCGCTGCCCTTAAGTGCGTTCCGCCTAAATCTAATGAGATAACGTATTCCATAACCGATTTCCAATCCGTTTCTGATTTCCAAACATAAATTTTACCATCTCTAAAGATGATTGTGAGCGGGGATCATCGTTTCGCCTTATTGTGATACCGCTTTATTTAATATCTATTTCCTCTTAAACACGTAGTTGATGTGATGCTCGTATGTATCTTTTGGATCTAGATAGTGGAGTTCCAAAAGCGATTCCTGCGGTTCAAGAGCAGGGCCGCGACGGTATTCGCTTTTCGTGCCGAAGTAACCGATACCATCTTTCACATTATCGCTATATAGCTGAGCGCCTGAATAATCGGTGATGATGTCTAGTTCGTATTTGCTACCGCTTAAAACAATCTGCGGCTCATCAATTCGCACTTTATCGAAGAAAAAATGATGGTCATATCCGCGGGTGGCAACATTGATCAGCGCAGGCGAATTGACGTCTTTTCCAATGATTTTGCCTTCAGAGAAATCCAAGTATTCTGGGGCGGTAGCGATTCCTTTCCCCAACAAGGTTTTGTCATCAGGGACGATGTATTTGTTTCCTCTGATTAGCAAGGTCAAGGAATCTATATTCTCCTCTCCCAAAAGAAAATAAGAATGGTTCGTTAATGAACACAAAGTCTTCTTATTTGACTTAGCGAGCAAGGTCAAATCGATTTGGTTTTTGGCTTCGTAAATCTTATAGATGGCCTTGACATCTAATTCACCAGGGAAGCCACTTTCGCCATCTTTGCTTAAATGATGGAATGTCACCAACGCGAAATCGTCATGATTTTCTATTTCATAATCGAAGGTCTGGGTAGATAGGCCATGAACTCCACCGTGCAAGGTGTTCTCACCTTCATTGTTTTCGAGCTTGTATTTCTTCCCTTTGCATTCAATGATGTTGCCTTTGATTCGATTGCCGACTCTACCGATGGTTTTGCCATGATAAATGCCACTCTTTAGCCAATCGGATATCTCACTTGGGGTCAAAGTCATGTATTTCCCATCAATGACTATCGAATGAATGCTTCCTCCGAACGGAGATAAAGTTACTTCCATCCCATCTTTGTTAGCAATTTTGATGAATTCTATGTCGTTTTTGAGATTCTTGGTGATTTCCATAAATGGCCTCTGGGGTTTCTTGATTATAGCAAGTTAATAAAGGACCGCTAGCAAGTATCTTAAAACTATGTTTTGTCGAACAATCTAAACATAAACAAAAAAGCCGGCATATTGCCGACTAATTGTTTCCTTTGGTGCCCAAGGCGGGACTTGAACCCGCACGGATTATGCATCCAGCGGATTTTGAGTCCGCCGCGTCTACCATTCCACCACTCGGGCACTGAATGTGCGAAAAGTATTATAGGGATTAAGGCTTCCTTATTCAAGAGAATGAATAAAGGATGGCGTGCCTGGGTAGATTCGAACTGCCGGCCTCAAGCTTCGGGGGCTTGCGCTCTGATCCAACTGAGCTACAGGCACACGCTTTATTATTAAATCACAATATGAGTTGGAATTGGCTAATGGTTATCCGATAGTTGTCGACGCCGCTCTAACAATTTGACTATTCTTTGACGGTTATATCTTTGGACGACGACGAATATCGAATCAAATAAGGCCGCCACAGCAGAAGTAACCAAGAACACCCACCAAGGATTGAACCAAATCCCACAGATAACTGGTAGGAAACTCAATGGAATGATAGTTTCATGCACCAATTCAGCTTGGCACATGGCACCGACAATCTCTTCCAAAGAATGCGTTTTTATATCAAACGAAACTTTATCGTAGGTCGGAACATTGCCTTTCCATTTCTTGACCTTCAACTTTTCATAGAAGGCAAGTTCGTGTTTGCCAACTCGATACCACCGCTTGCGGTAATCGGCTTTATTTTTCATCGTATCGCTATAGATGAGGCCAACGAGCAAACGCATGATAAAATGATAGGCGATCACGCCAAAGGTTATGGCTAAAGTAAGCAATGCTTCAATGTCTGTATAAGCGTAGGAAAAGCCTAAAGCAACGCTGGCCAAAAGGGGCAATATAGCTATTATCTTCATCAAAATGCCCATAACGAGAGCATTATTATATTACTCGCCAGCGAATAAGAAATCTTAGTTTTGCGGTCTTTTCGCATATTTTCCAAAGCATTTCATGAAAGCGTAATAGCAAAATAACAAATAGGCCAAAAACAAAGGCCAAAAGATTGCAAAGCAGAATATCGGGTTAAAATCTACCGAAAAGCTCGCATCAGGATAGGAAACGAATTAAGTGGTGAAGCTAGCTACCACCGCAAAAACTATGCTTAGCACAATATATAAGAAAGAAAATAGGGTCGCGTAATATCTTTTCTTAAATACTTTGTATTTATTGTCTAACAATATGAATCTAATGGAAAAATATGTAAGAAGTGAAAGGATCGATAATTCCCAAGCAAACATGCATATGGCAAATACATTTTCAAAATTATAGCCAACAAATGTGGGAACAGTGCCACCGATAAGGCAAAGCAAGGCAATAGAAAAAGAGTAGGTCCAAAGTCTTCTTTGGATAGATGTATCACCAATAGTAGCCAAGCTACTTTCATTTACAAGCCTGTTGTAAAAATAGATTTTTTCATTTTGCATTTTAATTTAAATCCCCACAGAACCACTCCCATAGTCTTCTTGCGTATCGCAAATTATATAAATATATCCTTGCTTAATCAGCCATTTCTTTCGATAAATGCTCAAATAATCATTGTTAACAGTTAGCTTAAACTATGTACAAATGCTCCGCGTTGAAATCAAACTTTTTTTGAAAAGGAAGAATTCTCTCGATATATAACGGGATCGCCGATATTGAAACGCATATTTAATCTTTCGGATTGGCCGGTTCATTGTTCCATTAAACCACCCAAAATACATTAAACCAAAAGATAATGAGTTCTACTAATAGAGTTATATTCAAAAGCTGCGTCCTGAGTCCTTTTATAGAACATCGTGGTTTCAAATAAAAAGAGCGGCTCCCTCACCAAATGGTGAAGTGACCGCTCTTAGATTCATTAGCTGAGTTTGATAGTCATCGCAGGACGAACGCTTTTCGTGGTGTCGTCAACATATCCATTGTCGCACATCTCACCATAGCAATCGATATACCAAGCGAATTTATGGGCTTCCGGTGATCGAGTCCAATATTCTCCACATCCTCCATCGTTGCACGCAAAATAAGCACCATTAGCGAGAGCGTAATCAGTAGGTTTGCATTTTCTCTTATAGTTCTGCCCCGTATAGTCTGCTTTTGTCGGAAATCCGTAATCAGCATTCAAGTAGTCTTTGTAGCTTAACAAATAAATCTTATCTTGTGTATTTTCCGAAGGGTTGATGTCATCAGAAGATTTTGTCGTTGATAATGAATTATCTACAGTCGTGGTCTGAATCAGTGATGAATCTAGTTTAAAAGCCGAATTGAAGAAGTCATCATTCAGCCATTTTCTGATGCTGGAATTCTCGTAGCTGTTGGTTGTCCTATCGGCGTTATATGTGTGCGCATCTAACAGAATGGTTGATAGGACGGAGTAAACGCCATCTTTCTGTTCGAGAATCTTCCAAGTGATAGGCTCACACTTATACCAGTATTCCTGTCCGGACACAATCGATGTTTCTTCATCGGTGAAATAAGGGCTATAACCATAGGTATTGCTATATGGATTAGCAGCCTCTTTGACATAGTATTCGTTTTGATATAAATACCAGCTATTCCCTTCTTGAGATGGCAGCGCATTCAAAGCGGAAAGAGTATTGGAGTCACTGATGCGCGATTGAGGATACAATCCATAAGTTATGGTTAGATTGGCTTCGTCGATAACCGGCGTAATTCCCAGCTTTTTGTTTAGTTGTTCTTCCGCTTCAGAAACAAATTTAGCTACATAGGAAAAGTTGTTCGAAGGGACGGTGAACGTATAAGGGTTTGCCGTGCTGATAAGGGACTTTCCTTGATACCAACCTTTGAAGGTATAACCGCTGGCAGGGGTTGCAGTTATCGTTACCTGGTCACCGACTTCCACCGTGCCTCCACCAGTAACGGTGCCTTTGGTCTCGTCTTCGCTAGATAAAGACAACGTCACATACATGTCGTCTTCAGTGTAGGCATTGCCTTGGACGGCTTCGACAGAGTAGTTGATCTTGCAGGTTTTACCCTGATATTCGTTTCCGGCATCGCTGGGAAGGAGCGCAACGCAGTCAAGAGACGCGATATTAACGTCTTCGCTCGGTTCTAAAATCGTCCAGCTTGATTTATAAGTAGTTCCGTCGAACTGATAGTCTCCGACGGTGAGATCAAGTCCTGAGAATAAGCCATCATCGTTGCTATAAGAGATAATGGTCCTATATTTGATCGTGACGTTGCTCTTGTTGGACACTCCGATTTTGAAGGTAGCTTTGTCTCCTGGGGTGACATTTGCCAATTCAAGCGTGCCATCAGAGGAGATTTTGGCTGTTCCTCCGTTGGTGAAGACGCCTTTAACCGCGGTCTTTTCTATAACATCAGTATCTGGGTCGCCAGTTAAATCAACGCCCGAGTAAGTTTCTAAGTCACCGATAGTGGCGCTGACATCGACCTTGCCGGCGGTGATGGCGATGTTCGTTTTCGATTCGCTGGTGAACAAAGCGTAAGTGGAACCAGCGATGACCGAACTTGCCAAGGCGATGGCACCTAACGATACGAGGATGGCATTCGTCTTTTTGTTTAGTTTCATATCTTTTCCTTTCTAGTCCTTTCTAGAGTGTGGTGGGCGGAAAAGATAGAGACGGCAAAGAAACCAATCGCATCGAAACCCTATAGGGGTTTGACTATTTTTCCCGTCTCGATGTTAAAAGATAGACTTAAAAAAATGAATTGCAAGCGTCTTTTAGTTGCTCAAAAATCGCCTCTTTTCGGGTCGGTCTTCGTTTGGCAGCGAAAATCATTATACGTTTAAGAAAACTATGACTCTTTTGGCTTCCAGAATAGCTTTTGCAGAAATGGAAACAATCGAATAAAAAATGCCTTGATGTAGACATATCAAAGCACGTATTTCGTTTTGTCTAAGACTCTTTATTTTCTCCCAATACTTAACGTCTACAAAAGTTCCCCATTCCTCTGGGTGATTTGTAAATCTTTTCATTAATGAAGCACGGCAATACTTGCAAGAATGTGAGCAACCAACATAAGGATTGACTGAATAATCTGATACTGGCAAATTGGATTTTGTTAGCACATTTTTTACTTTTATTTCTTTTACAACCATATCTATTTTTGGCAGTTAGAACAATATTCTGTACCCCTAGATGCAATTTTTATTCTAGTTAGCTCATTCCCACAAGCTGGACAGACATTACTATCGTAAAGCCTTAAAGTGTGCATATTTTCAAAATCTTTGCCTTCTTCTTTCAAATATTCATCACATCCAACGGATTCGTTTATTTCTGTATAGTTTAGTAAAGTGTCATGAATAAAAATAAGTAAAAAAGTAAACTGAAATAGATTGAATCTTGATCCAATAGTTCAATATCATTTATCACTATATAAAAAGACTAGGGATTTTTGACAATCCTTAGTCTAATTTGTTGATTAATTACTCCCCACTAGAATGAAGAGCTTTTAATACGTCATTTCCCTTCAAAACCCTAAAATACCTCAGAGGAATGAAGAGAGCCCATTTTATTTTTAATTATTTAATGTATTTACTTATTAATTTTCAGTTGGAACATTTATTGTAATGCCAGGTCTAACGCCTTCATATTTATCAACATAATAATCTTTATAAATACCATATGTGTTGTCACCTTCTCTTCCAGAGAATAAACTACCCCAATATTCAACTAAAGAAGCTTGAGTAGATACTTTATCAATTGGTGAGCGAGTATAATAACTTCCACATCTAGAATAGTCAGTACCAGAATACATTTGAATACTTTTTGCTAAAGAATAATCTGTTACTTGACATCTTAAAGATGCTTTATCTGTATAACTTTCAGTTGAAAATCCATAAGATGTA
>CAVJPU010000008.1:0-62301 GCA_963651445.1 bacterium
AATAGTTGGGAACCGACAAGGTTCCGACACATACGGTTTTTTACCGTCTCATATCCTTTCCGGGCTCTTATATCCAATAAGGAAGGAAAAGATATGAAACTAAACAAAAAGGCGAACGTCATCCTTGTATCGTTAGGTGCCATCGCCTTGGCTGGCTCGGTCATCGCCGGCTCGACTTACGCCTTGTTCACCAGCGAGAGCAAGACCAACATCGCCGTATCATCAGGCAAAGTCGATGTATCTGCGACGATCAGCGACCTGAAGACTTATTCAGGGGTCGATTTGACTGGCGATCCTGAAACTGACGCCGAAAGCATCGTTTTGACTGATACTCAAGGCGAATTCACTAATGGAGGAACTGCCTCAATCGAGGGCAATGTTCTAACTCTTGATAAAGTTACTCCAGGAGACAAAGTGACATTCAAAATCACTATAAAGAATAATAGCAATGTAGTTGTTAAATATCGCACCAGAATTTCATTAGCTAAAGATACTGGATTATATGATGGTCTAGATATTAAAATCGGCGACTACGAAGGTGAAACGGTCACATCTTGGGTTAATTTATCAGTTGACAGTGCCGCAACTGAACTGTCTTGTGAAGTCTCGCTTCCTTCCGATAAAGGAAACGCTTATCAAGGTACTTCTTGCAGTCTCAACTTTATTGTCGAAGCAGCTCAAAGCAATGCTATTAAAGATTACGTCACTATCGCCGGAATCGCTGATGTGGAAGGCAAAAAGTATTATACTGCCGAAGAAGCTTATAGCGAAATTAAGGCGAAATTAGAGGAAAAGTGTGGTCTCGGTGAAGAACAGATGAGCGCCTCTGACTTCAACGCTTTCTTCACCGATGGAGGCAAAATCACTTGGAATATCCACGGTTATCAAAAAGTTGTCGATACAAAGATGTTCTCATTTGGACGCGCTGCCAATAGATTCGGTGACAATCTCAATATTACTGAAATCAATATTGCCGGTGTCGGTGATGATGCCGAACTCGATTTAAGCGGTGTCGGCGGCACATTCGCTGTTCCGTATAACTGGTGGGGAGGCACTACTCCAAATACTGCATTGAAATGCTCTAATGTAACATTTAATGGCATTAAATCCATGCCTGGATCCGTATATCAAAACACTAATGTTGACTGTGTTTTCGAGTTTGATGGTTGCACCTTTAATGGCAATTTATATTCTTATCAAAATTATAAAGCCAATGTTACTATTAAAAATTCAACATTTAATGCGATAAGCAAAACCCAGTATGCATTTATGTCGCAAGGCGCAAGCGGCACAATTACTCTTGATGGGAACACGTTTAACAATTATACGCGTGGCATTAACTTACAACGTCCCGAAGCTGACTTTGTCGTCACAAACAATAAAATCATCAGCACTCAAAGCGAGCCTGATCGTCAAGCCATCCAATTAACAGATGGCAAATCGTTTGTCGTGAACAACAACACAATCGATGTCAACGCTGGTAACGCCTTCGCCTTCCATAGTGCTGCCACCAATAGCGATGTTACCTATGAAATCAAGAATAATAACATCAGCGCTCCTTATATTGGCTACTATGCAACTTCGTTTGATGTAAACCCAAAGATTACTTCTTCTGGTAACATCTTTAATGACACCGATACAACGATGTGTATGAAGAAAGATGCCACCGCTCCTGAGGCGACAAATCTCACCGCTATCAAATAGTCATAACTAAAGTTCGTTCAAAACATGAAGTGATGAAAATCTTCGCGAAGCTCATCACTTCTTTTTTGACTTTCTATAGATAAACAGGGAAAAAGGGAATCGAAAAAACCCATTAAATCCATATATTATTTTAAAAACATTAGGCACGGTATAAACCCGTGCCTTTTGGCATGAGGTTGCGTATCTTGCCATTAGCACATCTTCAATCTTCGGTGGGCGAAAACATTTTTGAATTTCTTAGTGCCAAAATCGCATCGATGAGGCGCGCCTTAGACAAAGCTGGAATCCATGCTTTGATCTCCATATCAGGCATTTTTTACGCGAACATTTTCATTTCGTTTGACGCTCCCCGCACAGCCGAAAGTCTCCTCGTTTTCGTAACGTTTGGCGATTTTCACTGCCAAACGAAAATCAGCCTGAAAAAAGGGGCTTTTCGAGCGATAAAAAAAGCGTTTGCAATTCATTTTTTTTATCTATCCTTTAGTCAAGAGACGGAAAGAATAGTTGATATCCGACAGGGTTTCGACACATGCGGCTTTTACCGTCTCGTATCCTTTCCGCTCTTATATATCTAGAAAGGAAAAGATATGAAACTAAACAAAAAGGCGAATGCCATCCTCGTATCGTTAGGTGCCATCGCCTTGGCGGGCTCGGTCATTGCTGGTTCCACTTACGCTTTGTTCACCAGCGAGAGCAAGACCAACATCGCCATCACCGCCGGCAAGGTCGACGTTGAAGCCACCATCGAAGACTTGAAGACCTACTCTGGTGTCGAATTGGTTGGCGATGTCGCTACCGACTCCATTGAAGAGACCGAAGAGAACGGTGTCTTCACCAACGGTGGAACCGCCAAGATTCAAGAAGGCGACTTAATCCTTGAGAACATGACTCCTGGCGATAAGGTCGAATTCAAGGTCAAGATCGTCAATAAGAGCAATGTCGCTGTCAGATATCGCACCAAGGTCATGTGCAATGAAGATAGCGGTCTCTTTGCTGGACTTAAGGTTACAATGGGTGAAGATGAATACGATGGTGCCACCACCATCAGCGACTACTATAACTTAGCCGTTGATGCTGACCCAGAGAGCATGGAAGTCTCCATCGAATTGCCAAGCGATGCCGGGAACGGATATCAGGATGCCGGTTGCAAGATCTCTATCTCCGTCGAAGCCTTGCAAGGCAACGCCAAAAGCCAAGATGCCTCAGATGATGTCTATTCGGTTTACACTCCAGCCGATTTAACCGCGATGGCTAAGAGAATCTCTGCCGGAACCTTCGGCTACGAGAAAGTCCAATTAGAGAACGACATCGACATGCAATATGCCAGCTATGTCTCTCCATATTTCGATGGCAATTCCACCTATCAACACGGACTTGAATTCGATGGCCAAGGATACACCATCGAGAACTTCTCTCCGAAAGAGGATGCCGAAACTGGCGCCGCTGGCTTAATCGGCGCCATGTTCATCAAGACCCTAAGCGTTCACGACGTTAACTTCAAGAACGCTTCTATCACCCTCGATCACAATACTTCTGGCTATGCTGGTATTGTTGCTGGATGCATTGACTCCTCCAGTGAAGCCATCATCAAGAACGTCACCGTTGATGGCGTTAATATCTCCGGTGCCAAATACGGTGGCTCCTTAATCGGTTATACCTCCGCTTATAAAGCCGAAGTATCTGATGCTTCCATCAAAGATGTCACCATCTCTGATGTTTACACTGCCGGTGGCTTAGTTGGCCACATCGGTGGGGGTGAAGCCACTCTTAAAGGCTTGAAGGGCGAGAATGTCTCCGTCTCAGGCAATAAGAGAGAGGGTGGCATGGTCGGTGCCGTTTCCGGCGCCAGCCTTAACATCACCTATTCCAAGGACGATTACTCCGCTACCATCAGCGAGAATGCTTATGGCGATAGAGGCAGCATCGTCGGTTTGACTGGCAATAAGACCTTCGTCAACGATGACCATTACTATTCCATCAACAATTACAGCGAATTGAATTCCATCGCCGAGTTATCGAGCGATAAGCTCAACATCATCGAAATCGGCTCTGGCGAATATGTCGGTGCCGCCGCCCCATTATCTGGCGACTATAAGATCAAGGTCGTCGGCAGAGGCAACGTCGCTGATATCACGTGGATCCAAGCCACGACCGAAAGCGGTGGTTATTCCTTCCAAGGCGCTAACCTTGAAATGGAAAACGTCACCATCACCTCCGGAGCCTATAGTTTCTACACCGGCTTCATCCGTGCCGCTTCCCTTAAGTTCAAGGATTGCAAGATCTTAGTCGACCACGAGAATGGCGCGATGGGTCAATGGGGCATCGGTGATACCGTCTTCGAGAACTGCACCTTCGATTCCACTGACGCGATCGAAAGCAACTTGTTCTTCTATGCCGGTAACAGCCTTACCTTCAATAAGTGCAAGTTCATCTCGGATGAAACTGCCCTTAAGCTTTATAGAGAACGTCATACCTCCGTTAGCTCTTATGACATCACCTTCAATAAGTGCACCTTCGAAAACAACCACGCTACCTCTTGGACGGGCGTTCAGGACTACAAGTCCGCAATCCAGGTTGCTTGCGACAACGCTGGCGATATGGTTCATTACAACATCGCTGTCAATGAATCCAGCGTCTCCGGCAACTACGCCAAAGGCTTATTGGAAGACCACGCTGGCTTAATCGGTGTGAGATACGGAAGCACCGTTTCTAGCAGCAACGTCACCTTAACCCTCGATGGGGTTACCCAAGACTTGGGATTAAGCGCATAATCCATTTCTGAATAAAAGTCTCGCCTAAGCTTTCGCCTCGGCGAGATTTTTTGTTGGTATACTTTTTGGGAAACTTTTGGGATACTTTGGTATACCAATCGGTATGTTTAAAAAACAAAATAGCATGCGGCTCGCATCAATGAAATGGCTGAATTTAGAAATTTTATTTTTCGTGATTGAAATTTCTTTCTTTTGATATTTCAAAATCGGTGATTTGCATTTTTGGATTTATTTGATTTTTGTTTAGAAGCGTCATTGGATTCAAATTTTTGCCACCAATGAAACCGATTGTGCATTTCCCGTTAGATGAGGCTATTAGGCACGAAACTCTGCCTCTTTCAAATTTCTCTTGGACAGCAACGCTATTTTCAAAGAAGGAGTCTATTGTTATTAAATTTTTGATTTTTTGTCTAACTGTGCCTTTTAAAGACTTTGTCGAGTCGCAGTCAAAATCATTAAATTCAAGCGTTTTCGATATGCATTTCTCATAAAAATCGTTTGGCGACAAAGCTGTTTTAACGCCAGTTAAGTGTAGGAAGTTACCTTTATGAAATCTGATTGTATATGCTTCTCTATATACGAATTTATCGGACTTTATTTGATAAGAAAATGAACTTAATTTATTGTATTTGACGGCGCACTCGCAAAGAGAATTTAGTACGTTTTCTTTAAATGTTTTAGCATGCATAAAAAAAGGCGTTTTAAGGTGCGCCACCACTCTGCGAGCAGGTTTAAGGTCTCTGCTCCGACTACGATGGGTAGCTATTTAATGTCGTCCTACCCCTTCTGACAAATTCATTATCGCATAAATATAAAAAAACGCAACCTAGGGGCTGCGCATTTTATAACTGGCGGAGGAATAGGGATTTGAACCCTAGCTCCCCTTTCGAAGACTACGAGCTTTCCAAGCCCGCCCCTTCAGCCACTTGGGTATTCCTCCGTGAGCGTTATGTATTATATGCGAGCACCTTTTCTTTTTCAACTCACAAGTAATATACTTTAGCCATGGTTATCTTTCGTGTGACTGATAGAGAAGAAGGGCAACGCATCGAGAAGTTCGTTAAGAAGTCTCTCCCTGAAGCCCCACTCAGTTATATCTATAAGGCCTTTCGTAAGAAAGATGTCAAGGTAAATGACCATTGGGTCAAGGAGGATTTCATCATCCACGAAGGCGATGAGGTCAAGGTTTTTATCACCGATGAGCAGCTTAATGACTTCCATAAAGTCAGACCCGCCCAGAAGAAAGATCTGTCTTATCAAATCATCTATGAGGATCAAAACGTCCTTTTAATCAATAAGCCCAGCGGAATCCTAGTCATCGGAGACCACTCCGAAACGAGAAACACCCTCACCCAAGCTGTTTTGGATTATCTTTACCTCAAAGGAGAATTTAACCCAGAACAGCCATCATTTGTTCCGTCCCCGGCCCATAGGTTGGATAGGAACACCTCAGGCCTTGTCATCTTTGGCAAGAAAGACGCTGCCCTAAAGGAACTCGAAAGATTGTTCAAGGAAAGAGACCAATTGGATAAGAGATACTACGCCTTGGTGGTCGGAGAATTGAATGGAACGGGAACGATAAACGCCCCCTTAAAGAAAGACTCCAAAACGGGCATGGTCTCCGTCACCCCAGCCTCCAAAGGAGGCAAAGAAGCCAAAACCCTTTGGAAGGTGGTTAAGAAATACGAAGGTTACACCTTGCTGGAATGTGAACTAATCACCGGCAGAACCCATCAGATCAGGGTTCACCTTGCCTCCATCAACCATCCAATTGTCGGAGATCCTAAATACGGAGACTTTGAGATTAATAAGTTATTTAAGGAAAGATTCGGCCTTAAGGACCAATTCCTTCACGCCTACAGCCTTTCCTTTGGAGACATCAACAAACCGATAGATTATCTCTCCAAGAAGAAGTTCTTGGCCGAGATGCCTAACAATAAGAAAGAGATATTGGACTCTTTGAAGGTTAAACAATGAACGAACAAGCAATTAAGAACATCAATCGCTGGTTGGAATCAAGAATTGTCAGCGAACAAGACAAAGAAATTATCCGTAACATGTCAGACGAAGTGAAAGACGAATCTTTCTTCAAGGACTTGGAATTCGGCACCTCCGGCATGCGTGGCATCCTTAGGCCAGGCACCAACTGCATGAATATCTTTACGGTTGGCAAAGCCGTCATCGCCTTCGGGCAGTTCTTATTGGAAAAGTACCCAAATGCCAAAGAGATGGGTGTCGTCATCTCCCACGATAATAGGCACATGTCCAGGGAATTCACCTTGTTGACTGCCAAGATTCTCAATGAGCAAGGTATCAAGGCCTATATTTTCGATTCCTTGAGGCCGACCCCGGAATTATCTTTCGCCGTCCGTAAGGTCAAGGCCTGCGGTGGGGTCATGATCACCGCCTCCCATAACCCAAAGGAATATAACGGGTTCAAGGTCTATGACCATAAGGGCTGCGCCTTAGTCCCAGAGACCATCCAGCCATTCTTAGATAAATTGGCCCTCCTCCCTGACGAACTATCTTGTAAGGTTGAGCCAATCTCCGAGATTAAAGGAGAAACCATCATCCTTCCAAAGGAAATCGATGACGAATATGTCTTCGAAGTGGAATCCATCCAGCTTAATCCAGAATTAGATAAAAAAGGCTTCAAGATTGTCTATACCCCAAATAACGGGACTTCCTATGTCAATGCGATGAGGATCTTCAAAGACCTCGGCTATGAGATTGTCCCAGTCGAAGACCAATGTTCCCCAGATCCGGATTTTACCCATGTGTTATCCCCAAACCCTGAAGAAGAGAAAGCTTATGTCGAACCAATCGAACTAGCTAAGAAAGTCGGCGCCAATCTCATCGTCATGACCGATCCAGACGGTGATAGATGCGGATTAGCCTATTTGGATAGAGATAACCAATATAAGAGGCTGACGGGGAATGAATCCGCCGCCATCTTATTGGACTACATTCTATCTATGAGAGAAAAGAAAGGGCTCCTATCTAAGAACGGAGTCATTTACGACACTCTCGTATCTTCAGACTTAGAAAGAAAGATTGCTCGTAATTACGGAGTCGGAGTGGAGACCTTCTTAACTGGTTTCAAATACATCGGCGATAGAATCGGCTACTACGAGGATAAAGGAGAAGGCCCAACCTTTGAATTTGGCTATGAAGAATCTTATGGTTGCTTAATCAACCCGTTTGTTAGAGACAAAGATGGCTTGCAGGCCATCCTGATGTATTCCGAATGCGCCCTTTACTATTTCCGTAAAGGCATGACCTTAGGCGAGGCTTTCGAAGAGCTCGAAAAGAAATATGGCTATCATCACGCCAAGACTATCTCCATCTTCTTTGAAGGCTCGGAAGGCTTATCCAAAATGAATGAATTGATGGATAGCCTAAGAAAGAACCCTCCAAAGGAAATCAAAGGCTCTAAAGTGGTCATCGCCTATGATTGCAAGCGTTCTTCCATCACTTACGAAGACGGCAAAAAAGAAGCCTTGGAACTTCCGAAATCCAATGTTTTGAAATACGTTTTGGATGATGGCTCTTGGATCGCGGTCAGACCTTCCGGAACCGAGCCAAAATGCAAGTTCTATGCCGAAGCCATTTCAAAAAGAAATGTAAATCTTGAAATTGAAGTTGAGTCGCTTATTAATAAATTGTTAGAATTTGTTGGACTTAAAAAATAAGGAGGAAAGTATATGAAGAAAGGCATGAAAATCGCTTCATTGGTCTTCAATGCTCTCATTTTCCTTTGTATCCTCTTTGGCACTATCTTAGTTGTCTTCATCAATAAGTCGGTAACCATCAATTCCACTCAGTTCGCCCAGATCCAAACGGCTTGGCCTTTGGGCATCGCTGGGCTAGTTATGGCCATAACCGACATGTTTTCGCTTAAAAGGAAGGACCATAAGTTAGCGGGTTTCCCGGTCTGGCTTAAGTTCATAACGACGTCCGCCATCACCTTCTTGGTCCTTTATATCGTTATCAAAACGACCCTTATCGAGCCAGAAGCCAGCATCGGTTATCCATCCATATTGTCCTTGGTCACCACCCCTTATGGCATCCTCATCATCGTGGTCCCATTCATTTTATCTTTGGTCTCCTTCATCTTCCTGGAAAAGGGGAGAGCCATCCATTACAAGATGTTCTGGACGGCGATGTTGGTTCCTCTTATCTATGGGGCTTTGATCATGGCTTTGAATGCCACTAATGTCCTTTATACCCCAATCGATTTCTTGCGTGTCGTTACTTGGAAGGAAGATTGGGCCAGAAACCTCCTATATATCGGGGTCATCTTGGTGTCCTTGATGGTTATTGGCATCCTCCTTCTCGTCTTCCACAACATCGGCATCAAAGGAAGGATTGCCGCCTTGGATGAAACGGTGGATGAAACCCCGGTGGATTTATCTCCAGACGAAACGCAGCCTACCGTAGGACAAGTCGTCGTCCCAAGCGAAAAGAGAGAAGTCAAAATCAACATCTCCAAAATCATTCATATCAACCCAGTCGATAAGACCTGGCAGTTGGTGGTCTCGGATACGGGCTATATCGCTTCCTTTAATTCGAGGGAAGACGCCATCAAAGAAGCCTGTAGGATCGCTGAAAACGACAACTATTCCATCCGCGTCCATTTAGGCAAAGGAAAATAATTATTTAAGAAGCAATTTCTCTAATAACAGAACGGCTCCATCTTCATCCAATCCCTTCTCGGTGGTTGGGAAAGAAGAAAGGAGCTTTTTTGATTTGCAACCCTTCACAACGTAGGCATATTTCGCCTTTTCAAGCATCTCAAAATCATTATCGGAATCTCCAATGGCGATTGTATCTTCTTTGCCTATTCTTAAAGCCTTCTGAATGAGTTCCAAGCCAAAACCCTTGGTTATGCCTTTGCGATACATCTCGGAGTAAGGAGAATTGGTCCAATGGCGATAGCCGTATCCTTTGTAGGACTCCACTAGTTCTTCGATGTATTTATCATCCTCTGGAGAGGCGCAAAACAAAACGGTTAAAACGTCTTCTTCTAATTTGACTTTTGGAGAGGTTATTTCTTTCATTCCCTTATAAGGGAAGAAGGTATCTAGATAATCATCGTGTATCGAAGAATAGATGGTGGTTTCGGACTCGGCCATAAAGGATTTGAGTCTGTCTTTGCACTTATCGAATATCTCCTGGATAATCTCTTTCTTAAAGACATAGCCAGGCTTTTTCCCCAAAGTCTCCGGACGGTGGCTCCAAAGGCCGTTATAGGCGATTATCGGGGAGGAACAGTCAATCGCTCTATAATAAGGCAAAATGGCCCTTATCGGCCTTCCAGAGGCAAAGATAACCTCATGCCCTTCTTTGACCAAACGGGAAAGAACATCCTTGGCTTTCGGAGAAAGAGGCTCCCCTCCGTTAACCAAAGTCCCATCGATATCCAAAGCGATCAGCATCTTTTTCATTTGTTAGATTATAAAGGTCATCGATAGTTTTTGAAACCGTGTTAATATATGGCTATGGTCAAGATCTATTATTCCCCAAGCTGTTCCAGCTGCCGCAAAGTCCTCCAATGGTTCAAAGAGCAGAACCTCCCTTATGAATCGAAGGATATCTTCTCTGGCAAACTGACCAAAAATGACATCATCCAGATTCTTTATAAATCCGAGAACGGGACCACGGATATCATCTCGACCCGTAGCAAGATCATCACCGAGAACAAAATCGACATCGATTCGATGAAGATCTCCGAACTCATTGACTTCGTCCTTAAAAACCCATCGGTCCTCAAAAGGCCTATCATTGTAGATGATAGAAGGGTGGTCACCGGATATAACGAAGATGACATCACCGTCTTCTTGCCACGCGCCAGAAAACTGGCAGCCGGATATTGCTCGAAAATCGAATGTCCGGTTTACGAGAACTGCGAATCAAAAAGCGAGCCACAGTCGTAGCCCGCTTTTTCTTTTATTTCCTGCTATCTAAAGCCCTGATGGATTTAGGTCTCTTATTGATTTCGAAATGGATTCCTTCCTCGTTAAATAATTCTTTCAATAACTTCTCGGCATCGGCCTCATTATTGAATTCCAACTCGATTTCATAGTCGGTCAAGCCGTTGTATTCGTTCTTATCCAAGGACAACTTGCCACCTAAGTAAGGGATATCGGTTCTCTCGGTGGTCAAGGAGGCAAGGATGCGCAACTCATTGACATCAATATCCAACATCGTCAAGAACCTTTTAAGGTCATTTTCAGGGAAGATTCCTTTCTTGACGAAGTTATTGAATTCCTCTTTGGATAAACGAGCGGTTTTTTCCAATAAGCCTTGAGATAATGGGGCTTTCAACGTCATCTCATAGGAATTATCTTTCTCTCTGATGCGAAGGCCTAACCCATCGACGCGGAGATCGCTTCTTTCGGTGTCGATGTAATAGTTGGTTTGGGAAAAGGATGGATATTCCTTAAAACGTTTGACCAAAAGTCCGTATTCTTCTTTGCTTACCAATGCTTTGGCTTCAATTTCAATCGCGTTGCTCATAATATGACCTCGATATGTGGTATTATAACCCTATATGAAAAACATCGTAATTCTTGAAAGCACTTCCTTCCCAACATATGCCTGGGTTATCATCGCCGCCTTCGTCTTTTTGATCTTGGTGGGGTCCGTCATTTTCTTATGGATGTCCAGAAGAAAGAAAAAGGGCGTATCTAGTGTTAACGAGAAAGAATGCGCGATTGCCTTAGGGGGCAAAGACAACATCATCTCCAAGGAACTTAGAGGTTCCCGCATCATCGTCTCTTGCAAAGATTTCTCCAAAGTGGACCACGAGGCCCTTAAAAAAGCCGGCGTGACCGGCTTCATCCAAGCTTCCGACAAATTGACCTTGGTCATCAAGGACAACGCGGAAGAATTATATAATTCCCTTTTTAACGAATAATTCGTGCAAGGCTTCCTTTGGAAGACCTACCACATTCGAATAACTTCCTTCAATCTTTTTGATAAGTGGGAAGTCATCCTGTATCCCATAAGCGCCGGCCTTATCAAAGGGCTGGCATTTATTTATGTATTCCTCAATGGCTTTTTCATCCAACTTATTGAAATAGACATAGGTGACATCTTCTCCGACGATGATATCTTTGCCATCGTAGAAAGCATATCCCGTAATGACCTCTTCTTTCTTATCGGACTGCATCTTAAGCATCCTTATGGCGTCGTCTTTATCTTTCGGTTTCCCTAAAGGCTTGCCGTCTATGATGACGACCGTGTCGGCTGCTAAAACATAATCGGTGGGGTGGTCTTTGATGATGGATAGGACTTTGAGTTTGGACTCCGCCTTGGCTAAATCCAAAGGATCGACTAAAGACAACAAAGAAGATTCATCCACGTTAGGGACGATAATCCCAAAAGAAGGAATTAATTCCTTAAGTATTTCCTTCCTTCTAGGCGATTTAGAAGCCAAGATGAACATTATTTACGGCCTGCCGTATTCATGATGATGGCCAAAACCATTGGGGAACGCTCGGTCTTACGAGCGATGTATTTGGAGACTTGGTTACGGACATTGGTCTTAAGCTCGGCCAGACTCATATGCGAGGCCAAACCGGCTTTTAAGGCGGCTTCCGCTTCGATTTGGATGTGTCTGGATACGTGATCGGTGCCCTGAGTGGCAAAGCCACGAGCATAGATCATCGGTGGGACAACGATGGAATTTGTTCTCGAATCGATGGTGCACACCACATTGACGACTCCGTCGTGAGTCAATGTTTCTCTGCTTCTGATGATAGCGGAGGAAACACCGTCCAAATCACGGCCATCGATATAGACATCATCGGCTGGGATGTGCCCGCCCCTGGTCACTTTGTGATTATTCAAGGTGAGGACATCGCCATTTTGGCAAATGAAGACATTCTCTTTAGGAACGCCGACGGTTTCCGCCAATTCGCCATGCAATTTGAGCATGCGATATTCACCATGGGCTGGCATGAAATACTTCGGACGGATGAGTTTGAGCATCAATCTAAGCTCTTGCCTGGCTGGGTGGCCGGAGGAATGCAAAGAGAAGGCTAATCCATTTTGTTTAACATCGGCCCCTTGCTTGATCAACATATTGGTCAATTTATCAACCATGGCCCCGTTGCCCGGAATTGGGTTGGAAGAGAAGACAATGGTGTCGCCTGGCATGATACGAATGGTTTTATGGGTTCCGTTGGCAATGCGGGACAAAGCCGCCATCTCTTCGCCTTGGGAGCCGGTGCAAAGAATGCAGATATCCGAGGCTTTATGGTTTCTGACCATATCGTCGGAAATGAGGTTCTCATCCGGAATCTTGATATAGCCATAATCTCTGGCGATGCCAACGACGTTGACCATGCTGCGGCCCAAAATGCAAATCTTGCGATTATGCTCGACTGCGGATTCAACGACCTGCTGGATACGGTTAATGTTGGAAGAGAAGGTAGAGACGATGACACGGCCCATGGCCTTATCGAAGATATTATCGACGTCTTTTCTAACCGCCGTTTCGGAAGGGGTATAGCCTTCGATTTCAGCGTTGGTGGAATCACTTAAAAGAAGGTCGACGCCCTGATAACCCAACTTGGCCAATTTGATGATTTCGATATCTGGTCCGACTGGGGTAAGGTCAATCTTATAGTCGCCGGTATCGACGATACGGCCGGCTTTGGTATCGATGACGACGCCAAAGGCGTCAGGGATGGAGTGGGTAACCCTAATAAAAGAAACGGTGAAATCTTCGCCGACTTCAACGACCGAGTTCTCGTCGATTTCGACGATCTTGACGGTTTCCTTGATGTGGGCGTCCGCCAATTTGTGTCTGATTAAAGCGGCCGCCAATCTCGGAGCATAGATAACTGGAATATATAAGCTTCTGACCAAGAAAGGTACGGCACCAATATGGTCTTCGTGTCCGTGGGTGATGAAAAGGGCTTTGACTTTGGAACGGTTATTCTTCAAATAAGTGTAATCAGGGATGACATAGTCAACGCCTGGCAAATTGGCTTCTGGAAAACGAACGCCGGCATCGACGATGATCAAAGAACGCTCCGTCTCGAAGCAATATGTGTTTTTGCCAACCTCTCCTAAGCCCCCAAGAGCAAAGACGTTTGTTGGCGATACATAACCCGCCATAAATAAATATCCTCCACGGCAAAAGCCCTATTTCACTTTTTGCTGGCTAAAATATAGCACAAAAAAAGCGGCCTTCAAACCGCTTTTTAATAATTATTAAATCTCAATCGCGTTATCTGGGTGGGCGTATGGGTTATTCTTATCGATATGGTCATAGAATAGGATACCTTTGAGATGGTCGATTTCGTGTTGCATGACAATGGCTTCGAAGCCCATCGCTTTGACGTGGACTTTCTCTAAGGTCTCGCCATCGATGTAATCGACCTCGATTTTGTAATCCCTGACGATATAACCAGGATGGTCTTTATCAACTGATAAGCAGCCTTCACCCGCTCGGAGGTAGCACTTCCTAACGGAAGAGACGACGATACGAGGGTTAATCATCAGATGTTTGATTAGCTTGTCGTCTTCCTGATAGGCTACAACGCACATCTGCTTATTGATGCCAATCTGCGGGGCGGCAAGACCAACCCCCTCCCTGACCTTCGGATTCTTGGCTCTGAAGTCTTCGTCCTGGGTTAAAAGCAGATATTCATACATCTCATTGATGGCATCTTGATCCTCTTTGGAAACCGGAAGTTCAACTGGCTTCGAAGGGGAATGCAATGATTTCGCGTTATCTTTGACAATTCTTAACATAGCCAAAGTATTATAGCATATCCCTTTGAATTATCTTAGAATTCAATATATGACTTTAAATGAAGAAAACGCGATAAGAAGCTTAGGGGCCGCCTTAAAGGAAGACCCACGCGTTTTAGATATGAAAGAGAAGGAAAATAAGATGATGGAATCCGAAGAGGTCCTGCATCTTTCCAAGCGTTTGGAATTGGCCTCCGAAGAATATTCGAGAGCCATCTCTTTAAACGATAAGGAACTCATCGAAAAGACCAGAAAGGCCCTTCATGAGGCTAAGCTCAATATCGACCTTCATCCATTGGTTAAAGATTACAATGAGGCTTATATCAAAGTCAGGGACTTATATATGAATGTGGATGACATCATCTTCGGCCCTTATCGTTCAAAAATCATCAAAGGAGTGAGCAAAAATGATTAAGGTCACTTCCGGAAAATATAGATCAAGGAATTTATTCGTTCCTGAATGCTTGCTGGTTCCTTCCAAATCCATCGTAAGGGAAGCGATTGGCAATATGACCAGGGAGTATGTTGCAAACGCCGAATGCTTGGATTTGTTCGGTGGTTCTGGCTCCGTTGGCATCGAATTTCTTTCCAATGGGGCGGCATCTTGCGACTTTGTCGAGCATAATCACGACTGCGTCAACGCGATTAAAAAGAACCTCTCTGATTTAAAAGAATTAAACGGTTACGTCTTCTTTGAGGATTCTATCGAATTCCTGAAGGAAACCGATTCCACTTATGATATTATCTTCATCGACCCTCCGTATGCCGACCATAAGGCTTACGAGGAGACTTTAAGAATCATAGACGAAAGAAAATTGCTGAAGCCAAACGGGATGATTGTCCTCGAATACGAAGGGGATAAGCCCCCATTTGATAAACCATCCTTTATTTATTCAAAAGAAAAGAGATACGGGAAAACAAAGTTGATGGTGGCCCGTCATTCGTAAAACATCAAAATAAGTTTCTTTACGGATGTCATTGCTTCATCGAAAGAAATAGAGCGGGAATATTTTGCTTTCTTCGAATATGCTTCCCATCGAATTCTTGGACCTAATCTAGTCATGTATTCTTCTAAAATGGTAAGGGCCTCTTGCTTCGTGATTTGAAATGCCCTGTTTTCGCAAGTCAGTTTGAATGCTGTCTTAAATGCGTCTTTGTTTTCATCGTTAAGCTCAAGCTTCTCCAAAATATAGAGGTCATATATATCTTTTGATCTGCTGTTGAGATGCCTCAAATTGAGAAAAGCCTGCATTTTTTCTGCCATGACGCTTTCCATTGAATAGCATTTTAGGCTTACGCGCTCCTTGGTAATTAAACATTCGTGGTTGAGAGTTAAATTGTTGGGGTAAATCGTGTCTCCTACCGCTAAATCGATGTCAAATTGCTGTCTTATGTTTTGAAGCCTGCCTTCCAAAGTAATGCTGAAGCCACCATAGGTATTGTCTTTTTTAATCGTCGAGCAACCGAGGTATTTAAAACACACATCGTCATCGGCTGGTTGGCTGCATATGATAGCAATGATCCCAATTACATTCTCTCGGTTCATATTTATATTTTTTAGAAGGAAATCTATGTCGATGGTTGCCCTGTTTTCTATTCCTAGCACGGATGATAACAAAAGGCCCCCTTTCAAAATGAATTTGTCGGCATATCGAGACTCGGAAAGCCTTATTAAAAACGAGTCGAAAAAGAACCGAGAATATATCAGCGTGGAATCGACTTCTTTTTCTTTTGATATTTTTTGAATTCGGGCGGAAAGTGAATCTTTGTTAATTTTCATCAGCGAGTAGCTCCAAGATGTCGAAGACTTTGCTTTCAATTCCCCTCATCTTGGCGCACTCGAACAATAGATGCATATTTTTGTCTTTGCTTCGGAGATACTTTTTGATCGCCTTGATGAAGATTTCGGCAGGATAGTCCTCTCTATCTTTTATCATCTCAACGATCATTTTTTCCTTCGAATAGCATTTAATTTTGTTTCCGAACATCGTTTCAACCTCGATATTGGCGAAGTTGAAGTAGTCGACATTGTTTTCAATGTGATACCAAATATCAGGTTTTATCGACTTTTTACGGACTCTATATCCTTTTGGCATAGAAAATTCGATATAGTCTGGGATCCTTCCTGATAGGTAATAAACATAAAGGGCGGTTAGCCCTGAATAAACAATACCCGGATAACGTTCTTGAAGGAGAAAAAGGTTATCTCTCACGTAATAGTCGTTGGCATAGACTCCCGGCCCTACTTTGTCCATTCCGTTTTTCTTTACCAAAGCGTAAAAAGAAGACGGAGATATTCCGTTAGCCAAGGCTTCCTTGCGGGAAATCCGGCCTCCATTCCTTTTGACAATAGCGTTGAACTTCATAAACATTTGTATCACCAATTACAAAATTAGTGTAACAAAAATACATAAAGGCCACAACGAATAAAAAAAGAAAACCCTCGCACATACGCGAGGGTTTTCATTAGCGATTAAGCAACGTAGGAAGTGGAGAATGGGTTATCTGTTCTGCTGGTGGTGTGATCCCACATTCTCAAGAGTTCTTTAGCGACTTCGACATCGGTGCTGCCGGAGACGCCGAAGAGAACTTCAGAGACGCCAGCGCGGCCTTGCTTCTGGGCGGCTTCGGTGTAGTCAACCAAGAGAATGGTCGGGGCAGTGAAGTCGGAGAACTTCGGAGTGGCGTAATTCTCATAAGAAGTGTCGCTGATGGATTTGTTGTTCTTATATGGGGCAAGCTCTAACTGATAACCAGTCTCGTTGAAGAATTCGAGATGCTTGTCTAAGAAACGGTAGAAAGCTTTGTCGTTATATCCAGCTGGCTCTTCGTAGTCATCATCGTTGGAGGATTCCTCGGAAGTATTGATGGTGTAGAAGGTCATGGATTTATGGGTGCTGTAATCTTCTGGGACGAAGATATCTCCCCAGTCATCGTCTAAGGCATCGAATCCATCTTCGGCGGTGGTGCAGCCAGAGCAATCATCGGCGGTGAAGATGAGGAAGAACTTGTCGCCGTATTTGGAAGTATCGATCTTGTCGTATTCTCCATCATAGGCATACTGGGTGTTGGTCCAGATGTCGTCGATGATGATGTCGGCTTTGGTATCATCTCCATCGACTCCGGATGGAAGCTGTCCTTCAAGGGACTGTTTCTGGGAATTGAAGAAGGTGCCAGCGGCGCCGTAGCCCCAGCTGTTCACCCATTCAGTGATGTATGGGATGGAGAAAATGACGGCGAAGATAGCGCCGACGATAAGTAATGGTTGAACCCATGCGGTTTCTTTGATCCAGCGCCAGACTTTAACGAAGAAGGCGCCAATGGCTTTTAAGATAATCATCGATAAACCTCCAATTGAGCAATAGCAAAAATTTAGAGCGTTTGTATCTTACCACCCGAGAACATATACCGCAACTAGTCATTTATAATGACAAGAAGTCGCAATATCGCTTTAACGATACGAAAAATAGTCTATAATGACGCCATGCATTTCAAGACCAGACTGAAAAGAGCTAAGTTCAAAGCCACCAACTGGCTATACGATCACCCATTGATAAAGAACATCCTCAAATGGATTGGAATTTTCTTCATTTCTACGATATCGGCTATACTTTTCGCCGTTGGATTCTCCGTCTTCCTCGACATCGTCAAGGCCGATGGGACCACGGATACAATCGTGTCTGGGGGCGTGTCAGGCTTATGTCAAACGGTGGTTTTAATCCTCCGTTTGTGTGGTCTCAAAATTAACGACTCGCACCTCGCAATTTCTATCGCATATTTCGTTATCAACGTGCCTTTGATTATTGTTGCTTGGCTTAAGATTGGGCGTCAATTCGCCATCTTTACCATCATCAACGTCATTGAATCTTCCGTTTTTGTTAAGCTCATCAATGTCGATATGATTCCTGAACTTCAGGAAATCATAACCTATGTTTCCGATTATGGCGGCGGCTTGCTTGGTCGCGCGGTACTCGGAGGCGTGTTCGTGGGTTTGTCCTGCGCGATTGTCTTCCGTATGGACACCTCAACCGGCGGCGTGGATATCGTCGCCTATGCGATATCGCTTAAGCGTTCGACCTCGACTGGCAAATATTCATTCATCATCAACGGAACTAACCTCGTTCTCTTCACCTTCTTGTCATTCGTCCAGGTCGGCTGCGATTTGAACGCCGCCTACCCTCAGATCTGCAAGATGCTATATTCCATCGTTTATCTCTTTGTGCAGATGTTAATTGTTGATGCAATCAACAAGCGAAACAAAAAAGTTAAACTTCAGATTACTACCGAAGACGAAACAATCGGCGATATCCTTATCGATTGCGTTCCACATGGTGTTACTGTCGGAAAGGGCAAAGGCCTCTTCTCGGGTAGAGAAAAATTCATCTACACGATGATTGTTTCCTATTACGAAGTTTCCCATGTTGTTTCAATTATCCAAAAAGAAGATCCAACAGCCTTCGTCGAGACTATTCCTTTGTCACAGGTATACGGGAACTTCACTTCAAGAACCATCAAATAAAAAGCCGGTCATCCCGGCTTTTTTATTAACGATTTTGCTTACATCTTTCCACGATGTTTGGCGCAAAGATAGACAATCTTTCCACCTGCTAATTGAACGGTTTCGGCTGGCTCCCCCGAATAGAGCTTCTTCTTGCCGCATAGATGGCAATGCCAATGGGCCGGAGCTTTAGGCGCACTGTCTCTTTCTAAAGGAAGTTCAGGAATATTCGATGGAGTTGAATCTTCGAAGGAGAACTCGCTGTCGAAGAAATTCTCATCGAAGAATTCTTCCATTTCTTCCTCGATCTTTTCAATTTTAACTGCATTGGAGACGTGGACGACATTCTTTTGAACCATCGGTTTGAATGACGAATTTGGAACATATTCTGGGATATCATCTTCATCGATGTTTTCGAAGGCGCCGGAAGGGATGTCGTTTTGGAAGGAAGCCGTTTTGGAAACGACTTTCTTAACCCCTAAGTCATCTTTCTTCTCTTCGGCTTTCTTCGGCTTGACGATGAAAGCAATCTTGAGGTCGCCTTTGTTCGGCTCATCGGTATAGCAGACATGCTTCGGATAACGACGTTCCAATTGATAAGCGATGGATTCATCAACCGATAAGGCTAAAAGGATTTTCCAGTCATCGCTATTTAAATGACAGCCAAGTTTGGTGGTTCTTTTTTTGGTCAGGAACAAGCATTCCCCCGAATTGGAGAACGGAATGATGACTTCCCTCGGGGCAAACTTAACATGCTTAAGTGGTTTAGATGGCACGACTTTGGCTGTTTTCTTACGCAAGGCGTACGCCTTAGCCAATTGCCTTAATATTTCTTTCTCGAACTTCTCGCCATCGACGAAAGTCTTGGCTTTCTTTGGCTTGTTGTTGGCCTCATGAGTAAGCTCTTGGACTTCAGGGGCCTTGCTGACGACGACTTCTTCGACGAAGGCCTCTTTAGCTTCTGGGATTTCCTCTTTGATTTCCTTCTCGGACATCAAGATGGTTTGGTCTTCCTTCGGTAAAAGGGCCAAAAGATTCACAAACCAGATGGGAAAGTGGCTATCTAAAGCGATTTTAAAAGTGGTTTTGGCTGCGTCTAACTCTTTTTTGCTTAAAAGTTCGACAATTGAAGCCTTCACGCATCTGTTGCTGGCTTCCAGTGATTCTTTGCTTGGGGCGAAATCAACTAATACGCGAGAAGCATAATCATCATGGGTTAAGACAAAAGCCTTATCGTTGATTTGATAAATCGGATTTTCTTCGGTTCCGTCTACTTTAAGGCGGATATATCCAGGAACGTGAGAAAGAAGCCCTTGGACTTTCCAAAGGATATCCATGCGTTCTTCAAAAGGAAGGCGCGAGACATGCTTGATGAAATTATCAGTTAAACCATATTGTAGCATAACTCACTCCTTTCTATTTAATTACATATCTCGAAGAATAGACTTAACAAAGTTAGAACTCAATAGTTCGTTTTGATTTATTCGATGTTTGCTAGCCCAATAAATTTTGTTGATTAGGGCGTCTTCTTGGCTTTGAGGCTCTTTGTACCACTCATCGGTGGCTCCTTCCTCTTTCTCGATCAGAAGGATTTCCAAAATTCTTCTAGCGTAGGTAAGAATTGTTTCCTCAATCCAATAGGAGACAATACTCTTCTTGAAGCCATCAAAGCGTTTCAAGAACTTCGAATATAGTTCCAAGCCATCTTCGGCATCATGCCAGATATCGGCGAAAATCATATCATATTCGCCATCTTTTACTTTGGAAGCATGTTTGAAAGCGTCCATCTTAACTATCTTTATTTTGTTTGATTCCTTAAAGCATGGAGCAATGCATTTTAAGTATAAATCAATCGGTTCTTGCTCCTTTTCGACCACGACGACTTCTTTGACATCTTCTTTTATGGCTGCCATCAAAGGGAAATAGCCTAGGCCCAATCCATAAGCCAAGACCTTGCCTTTAGAATTATCTATGGCTTTCTGCATCGTGAATATTTCATGAGGGACGATGCTCATCCAAATGCGGTCGTTCTCGAAGACGGCAGGAACCTCGATATCTTTGGAGAAATAGCCTAATGGCGTTATCTCGTTCAGCTTAGAATCAATAACGGTTTCATCGGTTGTAAACAAGGTGTTGGCCTTTAGGACGATATTTTCGAGAGACCAATTCTTGTAAGACGCTTTTTGAGTTATGAGACCTTTGAT
The DNA here is from genome assembly GCA_963651445.1 of bacterium. GTDB lineage: Bacteria > Bacillota_I > Bacilli_A > RFN20 > CAG-826 > UBA4951. The sequence continues at coordinate 20,946 of CAVJPU010000008.1, forward strand.
ATATGGGTTATCCAAAATGACGGATGGACTTAATTCTTTGACATTATCGATGATGGAGTCAGCGATTCTTTTCGGACAGTTAAGGCATTTTTCAAAAGAAACATGGTCTTTAAAGAGAGCGTTGCCACCAGCCTGCTCATTGAAGATCTCGTTGATGGTATCGCCTAGTTCCTGATTTCTAGACAAAGTTTCTTCAAGGTTTAACATAAGTTAATTTTATCTATATAATGAGCGCATGGCAAAACGCAATGTGATTGATTTGACCAATATGGTCATGGTTTATAAGGACGATGGCTCCATCTTAGTCCAACTTCGTGAAAAACACGATTGGCCAGGACTAAACTTTCCAGGAGGTCATATTGAGGACAACGAATCCGCTCCTGAATCAGCGGTTCGTGAGATAAAAGAAGAAACCGGATTGGACACCAAAAATGTTGAGTCCTGCGGTTATTTCGAATGGAACGAACCTCAAAAAGGCATCCGTTATGTCACCTTGCTATTTAGAACCAAGGACTTCTCGGGAGAACTTAAATCCTCCTCCGAAGGAAAGGTCTTCTGGATTAAGAAAGAAGACATCGATAAATACCCTCAATCTTTAGACTTTGACAAGGTTTTCCTTGTCATGGAAAAAGGTCTTTGGATTGATTAAGTATTAATACTTATCTATACTTTTGATATGCCTAATCTGACCGAAGAACAATTACAATCTTATTACTCTAGAATTCGTAGCAACGACAGAGAAATCCTCAACAGCGACACCTGCTCCTGCGTTTTCTGCCGTCAGACCTATTCGGCTAGGGATATTTCAGACTGGATTAGAAACCCGGATGGGACTTTGAACGCCGTCTGCCCAATCTGTGGTATGGATACCGTCATTGGGGATAGAAAACAAGGCCGCATCGATCACGACGACCTTAAGGAAATCAACCTCCGATTCTTCGGCGAGGACTATATGGAGAAGCATCCTGAAGCCCTTAAGAAATATATTAGGCGTTACCGCACCGGCCAAATCAGCAAGAAACAGGTGAACGAGAATCTATTTAAGCATTACCTAACAGTCTTGGCCGATAATGATGACCACGATGCAATCTTTGCTTTGGCATCCTTATATTTTTATGGCACCGAATGGACCAAAAAAGATCCTCAAATGGCCTTAGCCCTTTATACCAAACCATGTATGAAAACCGATGGCTTTGCCTTGACTCAAATCGGCCAGTTGCTTCAATCGGGGTATCTGAAAACCGTCGATCATCAAAAGGCAATGGAATACTATGCCAAAGGCATGGCTCTTGAAATTGGACTGGCTTCTATGAAATTTGGGGATTGCTATTTCTATGGCTTAGGAGTCGACAAAGACTATGATATGGCCTTTGCCATCCATAGTTACTTGTTTGCCGATTTTTTACGCGATTGGATTCGCACCAAAGGCAAAATCTCAGCGACTTTCGGCGACATCTGCTATCGCCTAGGCTATTGCTACGACTACGGTCGCGGCATCGATCAAGACGCCAGGACGGCCTTAAGATATTATCTCGTTGCCGCTTACGCTTTTAGCGTTTGTAACAGCCCCGATGATCATGATTTCCACGATTTGGGCAGAAATGTCGAATTGGTTCAACGCAAAATCGGAGATATAGCCAAAGACAACGACCTTGAAAAAGGAGGGCCATGTGGCGACATCGAAACCTTATTGGATTCGGTTTCTTGGGCCTTATGCGACGGCTTATTGCCAAATCAAAGGTATATTTTCCATGTTAACCACTATGATGATGATACAAAGCGTTTAGACTTTACCATCTATTCGAAAGATCAACAATTTATCGTTGACTGCGAAGATTTATATGCCGGTTTCATCGATGGTCCAACCCATTGGGTCGTCTTTGGAAACGTCATCGATTGTGTGGAGAACAACGCTGAATTCAATCATGTCGAAATCGAAAATGGCGAGCTTCGTATCACCAAGAAGACAAAAGACAAAGAAATGATCGTTCTCCGCCTTGAGACAAGTGAATATCCGAGCAACGAAGAAGAAGATGAAGACGATAAAAGGAACGCTGCCTGATGAAAGCATTAACCCCATTAAAAAAATATAAATGGAAGGTCATCGGCGCTCCGGCTCTGAAGATTGTTGAATGCCTAACCCAATTGGCATCGCCTTTTATTGTTAGATACATGATTGACGTCGGCATCAAGAACAACGACCTCGGCTATGTTTTGAAGATGGGGGCCGTTCTTTTGGCTTTATCGGTCTTGGCTTTCGGCGTCACGATGATTGCCCAATATTTGGCGGCAAGAGTCTCAGCAGATTATGCTTACGACTTACGAAAAGAGCTATATTCTCGCTTCCTTTCTCTCAAAGAGAGCGATCTTGAGAAGTTTGGCAAGAATAGGGCCATGACCATTTTCACTTCCGACGTCAATGCGATGCAAAACGGGGTCATGATGTTCATGCGTTTGATTTTGCGACCGCCATTCCTCGTAATCGGAGCGGTAGTCTTGTCTTTTATCATCGCTCCGCTTGGTGGATATATCGTTTTGGGCGCTGCTGTCCTATCCAGCGCTATCATCGCTTTGGTCATCTTCTTATCTCCGAAGAGATACGCTGCCGTTCAATCGGACTTAGACCAAATCACTGACATTGGTTCGGATATCTTAACCGGTGCTAGACCAATCAGAGCTTTTTCCACCAGAGAAAAAGAAGCCGAGAGATTCGCCAAAGTGAATACCTCTTATAAGAAACACGGCATCAAGGTTTCTTTGATGAACGCTTTGATTAATCCGTTTACCTATTTGTTTATTAACGCCGGCATCGTTTTAATTGCCTACTTTGGTGGCCTTCAAATGAACGAAGGTACCTTAACCTCTGGGCAGTTAGCCTCCCTTATCTCTTACTTAACGTTGTTATTGGGTGCCATCATCATGTTCTCGAGGATGATTGTCTCGGTGAATAAGGCAGCCACTTCCAATAAACGTATCAATGCTTTCTTAGCCATTCCAGTCAGCAGCGAAACCATTGATGTACCCGAATTCCAAAACGATGCGGATCTTATTCGTTTCGATGATGTTTCCTTTGCTTATTCGGAGACTTCCGCCCCGGCGTTAAAACATATTAACTTTGTTATCCCGAAGAATGCGACCATCGGTATCATCGGTGGTACGGGTTCTGGCAAATCCACCCTACTTTCTTTGATTGAAAAGACCTACGAAGTAAAGGAAGGCAATATCTTCTTTGAAGGCGTTGATTACAACCACGTTCCGGCTGATTACATCCGTAGCCATGTTAGTTACGTTTCTCAGAAGCCTTCTTTGTTTGCTGGCACCATCAAGTCCAATCTTTTGCTAGCCAACAAAGAGGCAAACGATGAAGAACTCATTGAAGCCTTAAAGAAAGCCCAAGCTTGGGAATACGTTAGCAAATACAAAGATGGTTTGGACCACGAAGTCGAAGAAGGCGGTCGTAACCTTTCTGGCGGTCAGAAACAAAGACTTCTTTTAGCCCGAGCCTTATTAAAAAGAGCGGACCTCCTATTATTAGACGATTCCATGTCGGCTCTCGACTATTTGAGCGAAAAGAAAGTCCGTACAGCCATTAACAAATTAGATGGCGTGGCCAAGGTTTTCGTTTCCCAAAGAGTTACCTCAATGATGGATGCCGACATCATCTACGTTATGGATAAAGGCGAGATCGTCGATTCTGGAAAACACGATGAATTGATGGCTCGTTGCGCGATTTACCGCGAGATTTACGAAATGCAGGTGAGACAAAAATGATCAAGAAACTTAGAATGCTCACTCGTTATCTCAAAGGCTCTCGTAAAGGTTTGGTTTTTGCTTTCATCTTGGCGGCTTTGTCTACCTTCGCCAAATTGATTATCCCATTCATCGCTGGCCGTCTTATCAATACGGCTTATGATGGCGTCATCACCTCCGAGAATATGTCCTTAAGCCTAATCCTTATGGGTGTGGCTTTGGTGGTAGGCGTTGCCGCTAGATATGGTTTCGATGCCTTATGTGGCAAATTGGCTCAGGAAGTCGGCGAGCGTATTAGAAAAGAAGTCGTCGATTCCTATCTCAATATTCCTGTTTCCTATTTGGACACCCACAGCGAGGGCGACCTATTGCTTCGCTTATTGAACGACACCGAGAACGTCCAAAACGGTTTGGTCGTCGGTGGTGCGACATTCTTCGATGGAATCGTTGCCATCGCCGTAACCATGGTCATGATGTTCACCTTGAACTGGTTATTGGGCTTGGCTGTTGTTGTTTTAACTCCTCTGTCTTTGCTTACTTCAAGATTCGTCTCAAAGTTCAATTCCAAACATTTTAAAGGACAGGCCAAGAACGCTGGCAAGATGTCGGGCTTCGTTTCGGAATCCTTAACCAATTCCCAAACCATTCAGAACCTCAATCTTTCTAAAGAAAGAACGGAAGGGTTTGATAAAATCTCGGACGCTTATAGAAAGGATGTTTTTACTGCTTCGATGGGCGCCTCCATCATCAACCCATCCACTCGTTTGGTTAATGGCATCATCAACGCCATCTTGATTACTTTGGGTGCGGTGGTGCTTACTTCTAATTGGGACTTAGGCATTGACTTCAGGGTCGGCGATTTGACCGCCTTCTTGGTTTATGCCTCTAACTACATGGATCCATTTAACTCGGTATCCGACGTTATGGCAGAGCTTTCCTTCGCCTTTGCTTCCTTGGAAAGAATCGACTCCCTACTCAATGAGAAGAAAGTTGATCGTTCGGGCTTAGTCTTAGAAAAAGGCATAACCGACATTCATTCCGAACATCTTAACTTCGAATATGTTCCTGGGACTTTGGTCTTAAAGGACGTTAACATCGATTTGCCTCAAGGAAAGAGAATTGCTTTAGTTGGTCCAACGGGATGCGGCAAGACCACTCTCATCCAAGTCCTTATGAAGTTCTACGATCCAAAAGATGGAGACTTCTATTGGAACGATAAGGCCAGCAAAGATATCAGCAGGGATGAAATCTGCAATAAGGTCGGAATGGTTCTCCAAAACACCTGGATTTTCCACGGAACGGTCAAAGAGAATATCGCTTATGGCAATCCTAATGCGACTGACGAAGATGTCAGAGAAGCCGCCAAAGCCGCTTTAGCTGACGATATGATCATGCGACTTCCTAACGGTTATGACACGGTTATCTCGGATAACTCAGGATTATCTGCTGGCGAAAAACAGCTCTTATGCGTAGCCCGTGTCTTCTGCCGTAAGCCAGAGGTCATCGTTTTGGACGAGGCTACTTCCAATATCGACATCCGTACCGAATCCATCCTCAACAATTCCTTTGATAACTTGATGAAAGGAAAAACAAGCTTGGTGGTAGCTCATAGATTAAGCACCATCGTTGGTTCGGATAAGATTTACTATCTTAAGGATGGTGCTATCTTAGAAAGCGGCACCCATGAAGAACTTCTTAAGAAGCGTGGATATTATTACGAGCTCTATATGTCGCAGTTCGTTCATGAAGACGATACGAAATAAGAACTAATTTATTTGGGTTATGGTCCTCTAATTGGATATATCCCCTAGCCAAGCAGCCAATCTCTCTAACGAAGGCCAACGCGCCTTCGTTTTCTTTTATTAAGGCGGTTGTGACCAATCCATCACGATATTCGTCGGCTACTGAAAAGAATAAGGCTTTGCCATAACCTTTCTTTTGATAGAACGGGTCGACCATGATTTGCTCAATGACTATGTATGGCTCGCTGACGTTGGGTTTGGTCTGAATAAGCAACGCCGTCTCTTTCTCATTGGATTTAGTTAACGGAAAAAAGAATGAGGAGATTGATTTGTTGATGATGATATAAGCCAATATCTTGCCTTTATCGATAAGGATTCTGACTCTTCCATCCTTGATGGCGGTCAATAAATATTCCTCATCCAAAGTCTTATCTAAAGCCTTCTCCCCATATTCCATTTCGATGGACTGAGAAGCCCTGCGATACAAACGGGCGATGTTAGGAAATTCGCTTTCTTTGGCAGTTCTTAGAGTCATATTTAAGATTCTAGCATAAAATAAAACCCAGCATGAAAGAGAGAAGCCAAGAAACCATCAGCTACACGATGTCTCGTATCAGAGGCAAAGATACCGGCATCGAGATGAAATTAAGGAAGGAACTCCATAAAAGAGGTATTCGTTATAGATGCAATTCCAAATATATCTATGGTCATCCTGATATTTCGATGAAAGGTTATAAGATAGCCATCTTCTGCGACTCCGAATTCTGGCATGGTTATAACTTCGAAGAGAACAAATCCAAAATCCACAAACATCTTCAATATTGGATCCCAAAGATCGAAAGGAACATCGAAAGAGACAAAGAGGTAAACAAATATCTCCAAAATCATGGATATATCGTCCTTAGATTCTGGGGCAACGAAATAAATAAAGACCTGGATTCCTGCGTGAATAAAATAGAAGAAGCTCTAGCAAGTAGAGGGTACAAGAAATAAAAAACGGCTCCAAACGGGGCCGTTTTCAATTGTCTTTTGTTAGTCTTCTTTGCGTTTGCTGAGATAAACGAGAAGCAAGGAAACAATGACGATAAGAAGGTTGAAGATGATCAAGACGATGAAGCCGGAGCCGAATTCCAAAGCGGTGGCGCCAGAGTTGATGACTTGGGAGTTCGAACCGCAGTAGAGTTCACGGCAGAAGAGCAAAAGGATAGCGTTGGCTAAGCCCATGGCTCCGAGAAGGATATCGATGTAGCTGCGGGCTTTGGTTTTGATGAAGGCCGCGACCAAGGAGATAACGAAGATAAAGATCTCGAAGATGAAGACCACGATAAGACCAGGGACGGCAGAAGTCTCCCAATCGTCAACACCGAACATGATCTGATAGACGGTGCCGCGAGCGAGTTCATCGAAGCCTGGAGCCATGCAGCAAAGGATGGCGACCAAGGCAAAGACGGCGATGATTATCGATAAGGCTAAGTTAGTGGAATTTTTCTTCTTCATAGACGTACTCCGTTAATATGCATTGTTAACTATACCCTTCACTTAAAAAGTGAGCAAGAAACACTTTCGTATATTATGTTTGCCAAACATAAAAAAGTTCGAGCATAATATTAGCATGAAAGCCAAAAACCTCTTTTTAACTTTTGCGTTCGCCCTTTCGGCCTCTGCCCTTACTTCTTGTGATACCGATTCGAGCGAATCCGGTGGCTCTGATAAGCGCACCTACACCTACATTGTCAATTTCTATGACGACTCCGCTACCCCAAAACAAATCGGATATGCTTATGTCTCCGAAGGAGAGAAGGCGGTAATCCATAAAATGGACGGCGGAACCGCCTATGATTACACTTCTAATTCGGGCGTTGATCCGAAATATGGAACAAGAGATGTTTTTGACTGCTTCAAGGGAACCTATGACGAGACCAAACTCAATAAGCGTGGGGAAACCGTCACTGGAGAAGTCGATTTGAACAATATCTTAAATGACTGCGACGTTTACGCCACATTCAAAAATGAACCATTGACCTATAAAGTCGCTTTTAAGGTCGGAACCTCGGCTTATGATAAAGAGACCTACGAAGGAAAGACCTTCACTTGGGGCACTTTCGCTGATTTGCCAGCCACTGATCCGACGACCGACGAAGAATGGGGCTATGATACTTCATTCAAAGGCTACACCTTCAATGACGCGGGAACCGACTTGATCACGAAGGCTAACATCTCCTCTGCCAAGTTCTTACACGGCGAAGGAACGCCGGTTAGTTCCACCCTTTACGACGAAGATGGGAATGCCACTACTGCCACTACTGGCTCATATTACGAAGACACCACCAGCATGGATTTCTATGCCTATTCGGGCACATGGACCAAAATCGGCAACTTCAAAACCACTACCTCTCCAAAGGTCACTTATCTCTCCAAATTCAATCGTAACTTGAAGCAATTCACCGTCAACTTCTATTCCGATTCCGCCAAAACGATTTTGGTTGGCTCGGCTGAGTTGGATTATGCATCCGAGGTTAAGTTCGATAATACGGCCATGACTATCACTGGCAAAAAGAACGGCGTTGATGTTTCCATCAGCTTCGCTTCCTCTGTCACCGCGGCCCCGAATTATTGGGATGGCGTTTATTCCTCTGATGAATCGGTACCTGAAAAATACAGAGGCCAAAGTATCACCAACCACGCCACCAGCGGTCAGTCAATCCCTATCGCCGCTCCAATCGACTTCTGGCCGGTTTTCTAAGCAAAATAAAACCTCCCAAGTTTGAAATGTACCCCTAATCCTGGACAAAAGCAGGAAATTGGGTACACCTCAGTCCGGGAGGTTTTTTATTGCTCTTTATCAAACGTCGGAGAAGCAAGATCCACCAAGGAATTCTCTCATAAGAGAATTGTTTGGAACCCACTTATCATCGATATCGACGAAGAATTTAAGCATCCGCATCAAACGTCTAGCATCTGGGGAGAATTCGCTTTCTCTGCCGATGTTCTCAAGCAAAGGCATCGCGATTTTCTTCATGACCGGAAGCTCATATGGCAAGAAGGAGTTATAGACATAATCGCTGCCCTCTTGGGTATCATAGATCCATTTGAATTCGCCTTGACGGACGCCTGGCCACATAGCGAGGGTCTGCTCGGCAGAAGAACCACGGAACTGCTTGTCACGGACGATGCGACGGATCAAACGCAAGTCGGTAAGAGAGACTGGGTTATGGTCGTCGATGTTCATCTGAGCGACCGGAGCGATGAAGATTTTGAATTTGTTCTGCTTTGGGATGGCAGAAGTCATCAATTCATTCAAAGCGTGGATGCCTTCAATGATGATTGGCTCGTTTTTTCCAATCTTCAAGGTTCTGCCTGGGACGGCATGGCCTAAAGTAAAGTCGAAGCGAGGCAAAGTAACTTCTTTGCCAGCGATTAAGTCGAACATATCGGAGTTGAACTGATCGACATTAAGGGCGTTGATGGACTCAAAGTCAATGGAACCATCTTCTAAACGAGGGCTTTCCTCTCTGGACTTATAGTAGTCATCCAAAGAAATACGAATCGTGTTAATGCCTCTCGAAAGAAGCTCGATTCTCAATCTGTTGGCGAAGGTGGTCTTACCGGAAGAGGATGGACCAGCGATGCAAATAAGACGAATGGTATTGATATCGTCTTGGATTAATTGGCCGAGTTCCGCCAATTGTCTGTAGTGGCGGGCTTCACCGACATTGATCAATTCGATGTCGCCAGCTTCTTCGATACGCTTATTAATGGCGGCAACGGAGCTTAAACCGACGGTGCTTTGCCATTGATGTCCTTCTTGAAGGACACGAGAAAAGGTTGAAGCGTCGTGGAAGTCAGGAATTTGTCCTCCGCATTCGCTTCTCGGATATTGCATTAAGAAGCCCGGGGAATATAAACGAAGACGGAATTCTTTGATGTAACCGGTGGATGGAACCATTGCCTGATACATATAGTTGAGGTATCCGTCGCATTCATATAAGTGAACGGTTTTCTCTGGACGATATTTGAGGATGTCGACTTTGTCGTGCAAGCCTTGCTTTTTGTAGATTTTCTCAGCTTTTTCGTTTGGGACGACCATACGGTTGAACGGATAGTCGGCGGCTATGATGGCTTCCATCTCGTGTTTGACTTTGAGTAACATCGCCATGTTGGCGGTGTAGCCATCGGTCAATAAGTGGACGGAAACGCAGCGGGAAACGTTATAAGAGAACTTAACGTTGAGTTTCGGGTAGCAACGTTTGAAGGCCATCGCGCAAATATAGCGGAGGCAAGCTTCATAGATTTTGACGGATTCATGGTAGGTGAGATCCAAGAATTCGACTTCGGCGTCGTAATATACTTCGTAATTGAGTTCACGGACACGGTTGTTGACCTTAGCGCAGATATAATGCTTGTTGTCCATGTCGAGCTGTTTGAGCAAATCCAAAAGGGTGATCTTTTTCTCAAAAGACAGTTTCTTGCCGAAGGTGGTAATTTCAAATGCCATAAAAAAGGGCCCTCCTTTAGGAACGAATAATCATACCATTTGTTAGACCTTAATCAATAACTAGCAAAGGCCTATATTCATTATTGAATAGGAATTCACTTATTTAATGACTAATTTCTTAAGAAATTACCCTTAATTTTATCTTTCGTTCCATAACCAAAGAAAAAGAAGTAGAATATTTTTTATATGGAAGACAAAGGCAAAAACAAACTCGTTGATAAGTACTTGTCCTGGGATGTGACCAGGAAAGAATTGTTTTGGATATCCATCATCGATGGGATTGTTTTCGTTATTTTGATGCCGTTCTTCGCGATTGGCTGGTTGAAGCTTTCTTTAGGATGGTTGATTGGATCCATCGCTTCTATCGGCTCGTTTATCTTAATTAATCTTCCAACGAAGAAAGATTGGGACGAAAAGAAAGCCAAAATAATCCATATCGTTTTGACTTATGTGGTGCCAATCGCCTTATTGATTATTCTTCTAATCATTTCGGGAATCTGCACTTTCAAATCAGACTGGTTCAACGGTTTTGATTTGTTCTCGGTCTACACCGTCGTGTTCTCTTATCTTGTGGCGGTGGCAACCTTCATAATCGGGAAGACATACACGCCTAAGGCGATTAAAGAAGTCGATAGCGAAGAAGGAACCTCTAATTGAGAGTGAACTGATAAGTTGATAGTCCGAAGCTAGTCAAGGCTTCGGATTTTTCGTTTGGAGTTAATGTGGCGTAGTCCAAAACGAAAGTCTTGGTTTCGTAGCTGTTATTGAATTCTTTAACATATTCGACTTGTGAAGAAGCGTCGTTTGAATCATACAAGCAACGGCGGACTTTGGGGCTTTCAGCGATGGCGTTATTGAAGCTCTCAAAGTCCGAAAAACGATAGAAAGACGTCTCTTTTGTTTCGTATTGCATGTAACTGGCGAACTTGGCAGAGGAGCCATTGTCATTGTACATATCCATTAAGTTAGCCTTCGTAGCATCTAAACGATAAAGGGTTGGGACGGCTCCGTCGATGCCGCCTTCTCCACGAACTTTTCCGTATTTCTCTTGAAAAGTTCGGAGAGCTTCGGCCACAAAGGCGCGATCATCGATATCCTCATCGCTGTCGGTGTCTCCATAGTAATAGACATAAACATTCCTTTGGACTTTCTTCATAGCCTTAATGAAATACGGCTCGAAGGTCGTGCAGTGGGTGCAGGATTCTCTGGCGAACAAGACGAAGACCGACAAGCCTTGTTCGGCTTCGGCAACCAAAGAAGCGGCATCCCTATTCGTTTTGATATCGGAATAGCTTTCAATTTTTGATGAAGAGTATGTGAAAGTGCCAGACATCTCGATAAGCGGGGCGTCTTCTTTGCTCTTGGTCTCTCCGCAAGAAACGAGAGATAGAACGATAGGTAAGAATGAAATGGCTAAACGTTTCTTCATTTTTAGGACCTAGTAAAGTATAGACTACAAAAATATAATTTTTTCGCTAAACTTTTATCCGAGGAAAATTTTATGAACATTTTCGATAATATTCCAGAAAGCAAAATCACCCCTGATTCTTTCTATGCCTGCATTGAAATCCCAAAGGGAAGCAACTGCAAATACGAAGTCGACCATGAATCCGGATTCTTAGTCTTAGACCGTATCTTGCACACCGCCACCCACTACCCGCATAACTATGGTTTCATCCCTAACACTTTATCGGATGACGGAGACCCACTCGATGTTTTGGTCATCTGCTCCGAAGCCATGGTTCCACTTTCCCTTACCGAAGCTTATCCAATCGGTATCTTGGAGATGATTGATGGTGGCGAATTGGATGAAAAAATCATCGCCGTCTGCGCTCACGATGCCAACTTCAATCAATACAAAGATATCAATGAACTTCCGCATCACATCTGCGAGGAAATCAAACATTTCTTCTCCGTCTACAAGCAATTGGAGCATGGAAAAGAGACGGTGGTCAAAGAAATTCAAGGCCCTAAAGCCGCTAAAGAAGCCATCGCCCGTGCGTTGAAAGCCTATCAGGCAAAGAAGAAATAATCAGAGTTTGGTTGCTTTACCAACCAATTCCTTGGCTAAAGCGGATACGAAAGAAACGCGTTTGACTCGATAATCCTTGAGAATAACTTGCCCAAGGATATTGCCTTGTCGGATATCGCCTCGATTGGCTATCTGAACAACGCCGTCTTCTCTGGAAGAAAGATAGACAATCATTTCGGAAGCGAGAGAAATCTCCTCTTCGGAAGGGTTGTCTTTTTGTATTAGTAAATGAGAACCGTGCTCTCCTTCAATATGGAGCCAAACGTGGTTTTTGGAATGGGACAAGAAGAAAGTTAGATATCTATTCTGGATCCCGTTCTTGCCAAACATATAAGTGGTGCCGTTATAAACGACACGATAAGGAAGTTCTTTGGAAGACAAAGCATTGACATTCCTCGCCTTCTTCTTTTGTTTGCTATCTCTCACCCACTGGGCTAGTTTGGCATCATCGCCGTTCTCAAAGAGATACAAAGTGGATTCCAATTGGTCGATTTCCTTTCTGGCTCTTTCAAGGTTGGCGTTGGCGTTGTTGATGGTGGACTTCGCCTTCTTTTCGGCCTTGAAATAATGCTGGGCGTTCTCGCTCGGCGACAGCAAAGGATCCAATTCGACTTTGACGCCTTCATATTCAATCTCGGTCATGCCTGGCTTGATCTCGCCAAAGCAGGTGTAGATGATATTGGCTTTTTCGGAATCTTTGAGATGAGTCTCAGCTTTTTTGATGTCGGAGATAATTGCTTTCTCTTTCTTTTTGGCGGAAACAAGTCTTCTCTTTAAAGATTTGATGTGATTGCCGAAACGTTCTTTTTTGAAGGAGGCAAAGAGTTCTTCTTCTAAGGAAAGACAATGGTTTTCATAATCATTAATCGATAGGGATTCGGCTTTTTCTTCTCCTTCTGGCTTTGGAGGGAATTCGTAAGTGAGGTTGATGGCCAACGGTCTTTTGGAGGTCAAGGACATCGGTCTAAAGACATCGATGATTTTGTTGTTTCCGTCACAGATAACGATGTTTGGATGATGAGGAATTAATTCTACATAAAGATATCTGGTCTCATCCTTAAAGACCTTGTTAACTATCTCCAATTCAAACTTAATGATCATGTCCGAATTGACGATTTGAATATCTTTGACGAAGGCGTTGCTTAGTTCTCTTCTTAACCTGGCTAGAAATGGAGTTTCCGCTTGGGCGGATTGATGTCCCAAATTGGAAATGTAAACCCTTGGGAATTGCTGATCCAAAACGATGCCCAGACTTTGTTCCTTTTGATCCGAAATATGAAAGAATACCGAATATTCAGTAACGAAATCCGGATGTGAAATATAACGCCCTTTCAAAAGGTCGTTTAGATTATCGACGTAGGTATTTAGGAACGCGGTAGTTAATTTCATGAAGTGATTATATCACACGGAAGAATGATGACTTCCCGTTATTTGACACTTTTTCGGTATGGCTTTTATTTTGAAGTAGCATATAATTCATACATGGAAAGAAAAGGCCTTTTGATTATCCTCTCTGGACCTTCGGGTGTCGGAAAGGGAACTATTAGAAAACAGTTAATCGAAGACTCGGTTCTTCCTTTTTGGTATAGCGTCTCGATGACGACTAGACCAATGCGTCCGGGCGAAGTCAACGGCGTCGATTATATCTTCGTCGATGATGAGACCTTCGATAAGAACGTCAAAGAAAACAATTTCCTCGAACACGTTGAGTTCGTAGGTCATAAATACGGAACCCCAAGATCCAATGTCGTTGAAAAGCTCAACCAGGGCATCAACGTCGTTCTTGAGATTGATGTTGTCGGTGCCGACACCGTCCTTAAAAACGCAGCGGATCTCCACCCAATTACGTTCTTCTTGGTCCCTCCATGTTTCCAGGCTTTGGAAAATCGTATCCGCGGAAGGTCGACTGAAGATAACGAGACAATTCAGAAACGTCTTGACAAAGCTAAGACCGAATTGGCTAAGAAAGATAAATACGATCACGTCATCGTGAACGACACAGTCGATAGAGCCGCCCACGAGATTGAATCCATCATCGCCTCATACCAAAAGTAGTTAATCTAACTTTTGGTTTTTTATTTTGCTAAAATAAATATATGAAGATTCTCGATGTTTTGGTCGAATACATAACTAAGTCTTTAGACAAGACTTTCAGCTACCTTTATGATGGCGATATCAATGTCGAAAAAGGCTATCGCGTCCTTATCTCTTTTGGTGAGGGAAAAAAGAACATTGTAGGATTTGTTACAAAAGTCACCGAAACCGCTCAAAGCGAAGAAGAGCTTGCAAAGATTAATGGCTATCCGATGAAACATATTATTGATGTTTTGGATAGGGCGCCGCTTCTTTCGGATGAGCTATTAGAGTTGGCTAATGAAGTATCAACTTACTATTTGGCTTCGAAGATTTCCGTTCTTCAAACGATGTTCCCGAGATCCCTGGCTCCTAGAGCGTCTTCTTTGAAGGGACCGAAGATTGCTTACGACACTTATGTTAAAGTGGTCAATTACGACGAATCCGGATTAACTCCTAAACAAATTGAGATTATGCGTTTGTTAAAAGCAAACGGAGATATGCTCAAACGTGAAATCAAATCCCCATCGGTCTTAGAAAAACTATACGAAAAAGGACTTATCCTCTTCGAAAAGAGGGAGAAGCTCCGCTCCCCAAGGGCTATCTATGCCGATCGTGAAATCTCTCATCCTTTGACTAACGACCAAAGGAAAGCCTTTGATGATATTTTGAATTCTGATAAAACGACCGTTTTGCTGGAAGGCGTCACTGGCTCCGGGAAGACCGAAGTCTATCTGCATTTAGCCGAGCATATGCTCAAAGAAGGCAAGAATGTCATCATGTTGGTGCCGGAAATCAATCTCACCCCATCAATGGTCGATTATTGCTCCAGGAGATTCGGCGAGAAAGTTGCCATCCTTCATAGTGGTCTAACCGATGGAGAGCGTTACGACGAATACCGTCGTATCAGTCGTGGTGACGCCAATATCGTTGTTGGCACCAGAAGTGCCATTTTTGCCCCACTAAAAAATATCGGCTTAATCATCATCGATGAAGAACATGTCGATAGCTACAAAGAGGAGAGGCCGCCATACTATCACGCTCGTGAAGTGGCGATTATGCGAGCCAAAAAGCATGATGCGAAAGTTGTTTTAGGTTCGGCTACCACGACTTTGGAGACCAAAGCTAAGGCCCGCCGTGGGGTTTATGGATATGCTAAATTGGACAAGAGAATCAACTCTTTGCCTCTTCCAAAAACCGAGATTATCAATCTTGCTGACAGGAAAAATCTCTATCCTGGAAGCAATAAAATTTCCAAGACTTTATACAATCGTTTGAAGAATTGCTTGGATACGAATACCCAAGGAATTATTTTAATGAATCGCCGTGGTTATTGGACAACCATTATGTGTCCGAATTGCGGCCACTATTTCACTTGCCCGAGTTGCGGTGCTTCTTTAACATATCACCAAAGCGACGAGATGCTCAAATGTCATCATTGCGGCTACGTCGAGCTCTATCCTCAAAAGTGTCCTGAATGCGACTGTCGCCGTTTGATGAGAACTGGTTTTGGCACCGAAAGAGTAGTTAAGGAACTTCAAGATCTATTCCCAACTTGTAGAGTTGAACGACTTGATACCGACGTTACTAAGAAGAGCGGCAATTTGCATGCTACATTGACCTCTTTTTATGAGCATAAAGCCGATTTTCTTGTCGGAACTCAAATGATTGCTAAAGGCCATGACTTCCCAGATGTTACTTTATCAGCGGTCATTTCGGCGGATGTCGGATTGAATAACCCGAGTTATAGAGCTGCTGAAAGAACTTTTGATTTGATTGCGCAGGCCGTAGGTAGAAGCGGACGTTCTACCAATGAGGGAACGGCTTTGATCCAAACTTATAATCCACAGCATTACGCTATCGTTTTAGGGGCAAAGCAAGATTACGAATCCTTCTACGAACGTGAAATGAAAGAACGCAAAAACAGCATGTATCCTCCGTTTGTTAATTTAATGTTATTGAACTTTAAAGGTGCTAATGAAGAACGCGTTATTGCCGCTGCTAGAGACTTCAAAAACACCATCGATATCGAGGGCTTTGAGAATGTCACCATCATCGGGCCGATGGTTCCTTACTACGCCATCCAGGATGGCAAATACGTCAGAAACCTCCTCATCAAATACAAGATAAGAGATAACCTCGGAATCTATGTTGAATCCCTTATCAAGCGCTTCTCAGGCAAGGGTGGTATCGATATTTCCGTAAATATCGACCCATTGGATTACTAAACACTCGATGATATAATCATCAACGGAGTGTTTTAACTATGATTGCAATTTCGGTTTTTGGCTTAGACCAATTCGTGGTCGGCAAGTACAGCAGCGAGCATACCCAAAATCTCGCTCAAGCTTATGAATGCGATGAAGACGAAATCAACTTCTGTGCCCCAGAAAGCATGATTTTCCATAAAGGCGTCGAACAGACTTCTTGGAATTCTTTAATCGTTATCTCGGCTGAAGAAAAATATCGTCCTTTCGAAGGAAAGGTCGCCAATTATATCCTCAGCACCTTAAAGGATTTCTGCATCCATATTGAAATCCGTTTCGAATATTATCGCGACAATTCGGCTTACAAACTTATCAATGATGACTACCCTCTTTACCTGACGGAGAAAAACATCGTCAGCGTCGATGATGAATATAACGACGAAGATGTTGAAGAAATCAGCGAAGAAGAGGTTTATACCGGCAATGTTTTCGAAGGCATGGACGAAAAACTCGAGAAAGCCTTTAATCCGGAAAATTACAAAGATAAGAAATAAGGAGGTTCTTTTATGCAAGAACTAGATCTTTCCCTTACGATTCTCAACGACATCATCGATAACGACGAGTCGTTTGCCGAAGCCTTGAAGAAAGTATTCAAAGCCGACGTCGATAAGCGCCCGTATCGCGCCGCGGTGGCAGCTTTGGTCGGATGTGAGCTGAGGCATCACATTTTGTTTGGCTATCTTTTGAATGACATGGACTTAAGCGAGGAAGAAAAACGTTATGTATCCCTCGCTTTGAGCAATATTGCCTTCGTTAAGAAACTCGATGTTGAAGCCGTCAAAAAAGCTTTGAATGAAAAGCTTGGTGAGAATGCCTCCGTCGTTAATGAATTGATTGCGACTGCTGAGTCTGGCAAGTCCTTCATTCCTGAAGACATGAGCCGTACCTCCAATCGTTATCTCTCCCTGAGATACAACACTCCGGAATGGGTCCTAAAGATCTGGCAACATTACGGATTCGGCACTACCTACAAGATTTTGAGGAAGAATTCCACTCCAAACATCGCCACTTTGCGTGTTAGAACCCCACTTAGCGTGGCCGAATTATGTGAACGCAACGCTGATTTCGTCCCATCCGCCGTTGATGGCATCGTCAGCTATAAAGGCAAGGTTGCCATTCGTAAGATTCCTGAATTCCAGCGTGGCGAACTTTTCCTAGAAAAGCCAGGTGTTAAGGCGGTTATTGATCGTTTCATCATCGAAGAGCCAAAAGAATTGATGGCCTACGAAGGTGGGAACGACTCCTCGTTACTCTATGAAATCCTTGAGACCTACAAAGATTCCATCGGCATTAATTTGGTGGTCAAGAGCATGGATGACCATATGCTCGTTGGCAAACAAATCAGAAAGTCCGATTTGAAGAACGTCAACTTCTTTGCGGCGGAATCTGATTCGATGAACGCTGGTATCTCCAGGCTTCAGGACCTGGTCATCGTCTCTCCAAAGAGCACCGACTTCGACAAAATCCGCGAAGAACCTGATTATCTTTTGCACTTCCATAAGCAGGAAGGCGAAGGAAAACTTTACACCGACGAGAAAGATACCCTTGAGAACTGCGCTAAGTTCGTGGCCGAGAATGGCACATTGGTCTATATGATCCGCACCATCTCCAAAAAGGAAGGGCACAACCTCATCAACGCTTTCTTGGCCAATCACCAGGAATTCCATTTAATCGAAGAAAAACAAATGTTCCCATTCGAAGCCAATGAGACTGCCTTGTATTATGCAGCCATGATGAAACAGACTTTGAATGTTAAAGAATCTGTTCCTCTCTCCCCACTTCTTACCGAAGTCCCAAACGCCAGCGCCATCCATAACGCTGAATGCAGCGAGAAATAATTAGCATGAAAGACAATCTATTCGGATATTCTCTGAGTCACCTCAAAGAGAAGTTGATTTCAATGGGCGAAAAGCCTTTTAGGGCTACCCAACTTTTTCAGTGGATTTATCAAAAAAACGTTCTCGACTTCAATGAATGGAGCGATGTTTCCAAGAAATTCCGCGATGTTTTGAATGAACAATTCTCTTTGGAACTCCCAAAAGTCTTCACTAAGCAAGTCTCTTCTGATGGAACGGTGAAGATGCTTTTGGAAATGGAAGACGGAGCCAAGGTTGAGACCGTCTTGATGCGTTATGACTATGGCAATGCTGTCTGCGTTTCTTCCGAAGTCGGATGTTCGATGGGTTGTGCTTTCTGCGCTTCAGGTTTAATCAAGAAAACCAGAAACCTAACCGCTGCCGAAATGGTCGGTCAGGTAATGAGAATAAACGACTTCCTATCAAATGAAGGCCAAAGAGTCACCCATATCGTGGTCATGGGAACCGGGGAGCCATTCGATAACTATGACAACGTTATGGAATTCATCCGTATCATGAATGAAGCCCATGGGTTGGCTATCGGTGCCAGACACATAACCGTCAGCACCTGCGGTCTTGTTGAAGGCATCAGGAAGTATGCAAATGAAGGTCTCCAAATCAATTTAGCCATCTCGCTTCACGCCCCAAATCAAGAAATCAGATCCAGGCTTATGCCTATCGCCAGAAAATATGACCTCAATGAACTAATGGAGGCCGTCAAATATTATGAGCGTACCGCTGGTCGTCGAGTGACCTTCGAATATATCCTTATTGATGGCATCAATGATGGCATCGAACAAGCTGACGAATTAAGCGATTTAATCCGCGGAACCTTGGCTTATGTTAACCTCATCGTTTATAACGCCGTTAAGGAAAAGCCATTCAAACGCCCTTCCGAAAATAGAGTCTCAGCTTTCTACGATCGACTCAAAAAGAGAGGCGTCAATTGCACCATCCGCAAGGAGTTCGGCGGCGATATCGATGCGGCCTGCGGCCAACTTAGGGCTAAATACGAGAAAGGAAAGGAGACCAAATGAAAAAAGAAACCATAGTTTATGAAGGCTCCTTTGCTTTCAAAACCGACATTGGCAAAGTGAGGGAAAACAACGAAGACCAAGCCAGAGTCATCGTCAATGACGAAGGCGATGTTTTCATTGCGGTGGCGGATGGCATGGGCGGTGCCAACAAAGGCGACCTTGCCTCCAAAATGGCCTTGAAGATCCTTCGCGAAGAGTTCATTCAGAAGAAACACTTTGTCGCCAAACCAAGAAATAAGATTTGGCTTACTTTGGCCATTAAGAAAGCCAACAAAGCCATCTTTGATATGTCTCAGGAAGATCCTTCTTTCCAAGGAATGGGCACCACTTTGACTTGCTGCTTAATCATCGGGGATACCCTTTATTTGGCTAATTTAGGCGACTCCCGCACATATTTGGATGATGGGAAAGAGCTAAAACAGATTTCCGAAGATGAGACTTACGCCGCTTATTTGGTAAAGACCAATCAAATCACTTCGGAAGAAGCCAAATCACATCCAGATCGTCATGTTTTGATGAATGCGTTGGGTATTTATCCGTCTTTGTCCTTGCAAATCGCCATTCTTCCTTATGCTGGGGAAAAGGTCCTTTGTTGCACCGACGGTCTTTATAATCAAGTCAGCGATGACGCTATCCATGCCATCATCTCCACTGATGATAGACCAGATCAAAAGGTTAATACCTTGATTGGCACCGCCAATGCTGCGGGCGGAACTGACAATTGTGGCATTGCTTATTGGGAGTGCATCTAATGCTTAAAGTCGGCGATAACTTAAACGGACGCTACCATATCGATGGCCGAATTGGCCATGGTGGTATGGCGGATGTTTTCGAAGCGTACGATTCTCTTAATCGCCGTACCGTCGCTATAAAGATCCTCCATCCTGAGATTGTCAAAGATGAGAAGAATGTCGAAAGCTTCATAAACGAATGTAAAGCGGTTTCTTCTCTTTATAGCCAAAACATCGTCGCTATTTACGACTATGGCACCTATGACGGCTTGCCGTTTATGGTCAATGAATACGTGAAAGGGCAAACCTTAAGAGAGAAACTTAATTTCTCGACTACCGGCGCTCTTTCGAACAAAGAATCCGTATCGATAATCAATCAGCTTCTCGATGTTTGTATCTACATTCATGACCATGGCATCGTCCATCGTGACATCAAGCCGGAGAACATTTTCTATTCCTCGGACGGTACGGTTAAAATTACCGACTTTGGTATCTCAACCGGAATCGGCGAAAAAATTGTTGGCGATAAGGTCGATGGGACGGTGGAATATTCTGCTCCGGAAATCTTAACAGGCAAGAGTTCCACTCCTTCGGCGGATATTTATGCTATCGGTATTATTTTCTTTGAAATCTTGGTGGGGCGTTTGCCATTCACCGGCAAGACAACCGAAGAGATTGCTTATAAGCAAATCAAAGAACCAATGCCTCTGGCTTCGGAAATCAGAAAAGATATTCCCAAGACTTTTGACGAAGTAATTATCAAGGCCACCAAGAAGCGTCCTTCCGAACGTTATCGCTCCGCCAAAGAATTTAAAGAAGACTTGGCAAAAGCGGTCCAAGAGGCCGGCAACATAAAAGAAAGGAAAGGCTTCCTAAGAAGACTTTTTGGATTTAAATAATGAAGAACCTACATGATTATCACTATCCAGCCGCCAATCCATCCTTGTTGGCAGCCGACAAAAGCAGAATCAAGGAAGAAATACTTTTCGCCGAAGAATGCGGCGCTCGTTTCATCCATATCGACGTGATGGACGGGAAGTTTGTTCCTGCCACTTCTTTGAGCCTTCAATTCGTTAAGGACTACGCCCACATCCATCATATGGTCAACGATGTTCATTTGATGATCGAAGAGCCTTGGAGATATGTTAAAGATTACGCGGAAGCTGGAGCTGATATCGTCACCTTCCATTACGAGGCTTGCCCAAATGTCGATAAAATCGAAGAAACCATTGAAAATATCCTTTCCGGCGGGGCAAATGTCGGAATTTCCATTAAGCCAAATACCCCAGTCTCGGTCTTGAAACCATATTTGACTAGAGTCAATTTAATTCTCTTAATGTCGGTTGAACCAGGCAAAGGTGGTCAAAAGTTCATGCCGGAGAGTTTAAAGAGGCTTGACGAAATCCGCGATTTATTTAAACAAATAAAACCGGAAGACCGTCCAATACTTGAAATTGACGGTGGAATTAATGAAAATAGTGCTAAGCTAGCCAGTAGCAACGGCGCTGAAATTTTAGTAGCTGGTAGTTATCTATACGGCCACGACGACTTCAAGGCTAGATTGCAATATTTAGAAAATTCGGAGGGTGAAAAGCAATGAACCTCTTTATCGACAATGTTGCCAAGGAAGGTTTGATTAGAATGGGATTCTATTTTGGAATTGCCTGCCTTATCGTCTTCCCGATTATGATGATGATCTATATTTCTTACGCCAAGAAACAGGACCACGTCCCATTCCACTATCGCAATTGCTTTCCTTATGAAGCTTATATTGACAAGGAAAAGAACCAAGATAAGTTAGCCAGAGCCCTCCAGGTCATGGTCTTGATTGCCACTTTGGTTCCATCTATTTTCAGTTTGAGTGCCTTCGTCAACAGCAAGGTCGACATTAACTTCAATATCTATAATTCCTTCTTCTTGGTCTTATCGGTTTTGGCCGCTGTAGGTTTCCTCCTCATCAGCATCATTCCTCTTAAGAGTCCAAAAAGTCATCTTATCGTTTACTTCGCTTTCTTAGCCACGATGATCTTAAAGAAGACCGTCGGTGGGGTTACCTTATTGCAATTGGGTGCCGAATGGAGCGACGCCACCAAAATCATCGGCATCGTCGTTCTCGTTACCTTATTGGTCGAAATCTTCCTCTTGGTCAATCCTAAGCTTAAGACTTGGGACAAACTTGAAAGAGTCACCAACAGCAAAGGCGAAGAAGTCTTGGCCCGTCCAAAATGGTTCGTCCTCGCTTATTCCGAATGGATCGTCTTCGGAGCTGGCATCATCGTCGATATCCTTATGACCGTTGGCATCTATCTTGCCAAAGTGGCCGTAAACGGCTAATCAACAAAAATGGAAGCACTCCAAATGGGGTGCTTTTTCTTTTAAGAGCAAGAAAAAAACCTCGCAGATGCGAGGCTTAATTCTCATATGGATTAGTCGGCTTTCTTAGCGTCACGGTTTAAGGAACGCCAAGCACGGGAACTCATGCGAACCTCGACAACCTTGCCATTGATGTTAACTTTGTGTTTCTGAAGGTTAACGCCCCAAGTGCGACGAGTCGCACGGACGCTGTGGCTGCGGTTATTACCGCTCATAGGACCTTTTCCACTGATTGGGCAAACTCTGGACATGTTTTTTACCTCGTATTTCGCGATAAAACGCTTTGAAAATATATCACAACGCAAATAAGGTGGCAACTCTTTTATAAAAGAGATATTTCTATCGCTTATTTCATAACTTTGTTGGCTTAACTTTAATAAGCGAAGAAAAAGAGTATAGTAGTCTAGGCCGTCAGCGTGTGCATGTGTCATTCCTGGATTATATTCAGGAATTTCCTAAGCGTCACGCATAGACGGATTAAGAATTTCTTGAGAGGTATTTTCATGAGCTACGATCCACGCTTGATTGAACCTAAATGGAGAAAATATTGGGCCGATAACAACACTTTCTACTGCGATACCCACGATTTCTCCAAGCCTAAATACTATGTCCTCGACATGTTCCCATTCCCATCTGCTCAGGGTTTGCATGTTGGCCATCCTGAAGGCTACACCGCGACCGATATCGTCGCCAGAATGAAGAGAATGCAAGGCTATAACGTCCTCCATCCGATGGGTTGGGATGCTTTTGGCTTGCCAGCTGAACAATTCGCCATCAAAAACAACGTTCATCCTGAAGCTTTCACCAGAAAGAATATCGATAACTTCCGCAACCAGATTCAGATGCTTGGCATGTCTTATGACTGGTCCAAGGAATTTGCCACCATCGATGCGGATTACTACAAATGGACTCAGTGGATCTTCTGCCAGATGTTCAAACACGATTTGGCTTATGTCGCCGATATTCCTGTTAACTTCTGCCCAGAATTGGGAACCGTTTTAGCTAACGAAGAAGTCATCAATGGCGTCTCTGAACGCGGTGGCTTCCCAGTCATCCGTATGCCGATGAGACAATGGATCTTAAAAATCACCGCTTATGCCGATCGTCTCGAAAAGGACCTCGATGGTCTTAATTGGCCGAAGGGCACTTTGGATATGCAGCGCAACTGGATTGGCCGTTCCGTCGGTGTCCAAATCACCTTTAAGATGGAAAAATCAGAAGATACCTTTGATGTTTTTACCACTCGTGTCGATACCTTATACGGCTGCACTTATTGTTGTCTAGCCCCGGAACATCCATTGGTCGCTAAACTCGTTACCCCAGAACAAAGAGAAGCAGTTGAGGCCTATGTCAAAGCCACCCAGGCTAAGTCAGATATGGATAGAACTACCCTCGAAAAAGACAAGACGGGTGTCTATCTTGGCGTCAACGCCATCAACCCAATCAACGGAACCATCATCCCGGTTTATGTCGCCGACTATGTCTTGGGTTCCTATGGAACTGGCGCGGTTATGGCCGTTCCAGCCCATGATGATAGAGACTACGCTTTCGCTAAGAAACACGGTCTTAAGATGATTCAAGTCCTCGAAGGAGACATCTCTTCCGAAGCGATGACCGGAGATGCTAAGCATATCAACTCCGGATCCGCCAACGGTTTGAACATCGCGGAAGCCAAATCCGTCATTACCAAACTCTTGGAAGAAAAAGGCGCTGGCAAAGTGGTCGTTAACTACAAACTCCGTGACTGGACCTTCTCCAGACAACGTTATTGGGGTGAACCAATCCCGGCCTTCAAGACCGAAGATGGCGTCGAACATGTCGTCGATGATGACGAATTGCCATTGGTTCTTCCGAATATGGAAGACTATCGTCCAGGAAAGGATGGCAAGCCACCACTCAATCGCGCTCCGAAAGAATGGCTCAACTTCGAATACAAAGGACAAAAAGCCGTCCGTGAAACCAACACCATGCCACAATGGGCCGGTTCCTCTTGGTATTATCTCCGCTTCATCGATCCGAAGAACCCGAACGCCATCGCCGATCCTGAATTATTGAAGCATTGGCTTCCGGTCGACCTTTATATCGGTGGTCAGGAACATGCCGTCCTTCACCTCTTATACGCGCGCTTCTGGCATAAATTCTTAAAGGATATAGGCGTTGTTGATTGCGATGAGCCGTTTGCTCGTTTGTATCACCAAGGCATGATTTTGGGCGAAGACAACGAAAAGATGTCCAAGTCCCGTGGCAATGTCGTCAATCCGGATGCGGTGGTTGCCGAATATGGCGCCGACTCCTTGCGTTTGTTCGAAATGTTCGCCGGCCCATTGGCCGATGCCAAGCCATGGAACACCACTGGCATCAACGGAGCTCGCCGCTTCATCGAGCGTGTCTTCCGTTTGGTGGACGAAGATGATGGCAAGATTTCTTCGGAAAACGATCATTCTCTTGACTATTCTTACAATTCGATGGTCAAGAAATGCACCGAAGATTACGATGCTTTAGCCTTCAATACGGCCATCTCTCAGATGATGGTCTTCGTCAATGACTGCTATAAGGTCAAATCCATCTATCGCCCATACATTGAGAACTTCGTCAAGATCTTCTCCTGCATCTGCCCGTTTGTCGGCGAAGAACTTTGGAACAAATTAGGACATAATGAATCCATCGCTTATAGCGAATGGCCGAAGTACGATCCGAAAGCCTTGGTCCTCCCAACCGTTAAGTTAGCGGTGGCGGTCAACGGCAAGACCCGTTCCATCTTAGAAATCGATTCTTCCGCCAGCGAAGATGAAATCAAAGAAAAGGCCCTTAAGGACGAAAAGGTCGCTTCCTTCATTGGTAGCAATCCGATTAAGAAAGTCATCGTCGTCAAAGGCCGTATGGTCAACTTCGTTATTTAACTTACTGCTTAACTAAGATAGCCGTCTTCTTCTCATTAGGGAGGAAGGCGGTTATTTTTGATTGTTCAGGGAATTTCTCCCAGAGTTTCTTTGGGTATAAGCCTAATAAAGGAACGTGAACGCCATCCACTTTGATATAAGGGTAATTGGTGTTCATTTCATAAAATATCTGAGTCTCTATCATTTTTCCGTCTTGTTTCACTTCGTCTTTGAAGTTTTTAAACAATAGCTTATAAAGATAAAAGCACGAAAAAACGAAATAAAGGAAGAAAACGATAAGGATGGCTAGATACCAAGAAAGGCCCTTGATGCAAAGCAAGGCAATCATCCCTCCAATGCCACCTAAACAGAGAATAGAGAAGCCGATGGCGAGCAATAAATATTTTGTGAATCCGTAAATTTTTGAATATGTCATGCACTAATCATACCTTAGGTGTGGCGAAATTAATATCGAAGTATATAATCTAGTTGCTCGGTACATAACTTAGGTTATGACCGAAGCGGAGGCATACAGAATGCTACTAGCAATAGACATTGGCAATACGCTGACCAAATTTGCCGTCTTTGACGAAGACAATTTGGTGAATAGCTTCAAAATCTACTCCGAAACAACCAAATCTGAGGATAGCTATCGTCAGGAATTTTTGTCGTTGGCCGAAGATTTGAAGAAAAAGCCAAATATCGACAAAGTCATCATTTGCAGCGTCGTCCCGGTCCTTACCCATATATGGGTATCGATAGCCAAGAAAACCTTGAAGGTCAGACCAAAGATCGTCGGCCCTGGACTTAAGTGCGGGATTCCTATCAGAGTCGACGAGCCGGGATCGGTTGGAACCGATTTGGTCGCAGACGCCATCGGAGCCTTGGTCGAATATGGACCAGCATGCATGATCTGCGATATGGGCACGGCTACCAAATTCATCTTGCTTGATAAAGATGGGGCTTTTGGGGGCGTAGCCATCGCCCCGGGATTCGGAGCCTCAATGGACTCCTTGGTCAATAAGACCGCTTCCCTGCCGGAAGTCAGCGCCATCGCCCCAAAGAAAATCGTTGGCAAAAACACCGCGGATTCGATGAATTCCGGAATTGTTTACGGAGCCGTCTTCGAAATCGAAGGCTTCGCTTCCGCCATCGAAAAAGAAGTCGGATATCCACTAAAACGTATCTTAACCGGTGGATACGCTCCTTTCGTCGCCAAACATTTGCCTGAATTTACGATGGATGAAGCTCTCACCGTCAAAGGCATCAAGGAAATCGCTAAAAGGAATTAATTTGCATGAACGCATTGAAAATAGTCTTTTGGGTGCTTTTAGCCGCCCTTCTCGTCTCGGTCATTTATTTCTTAAATAAGGTGAATGCCAAAAAGACCGAAAATTCTTCTAAGAAAAATATTATTGCTCAACTGACCAAGGACGCTTTGTTCTTGGCCATCATCTTGATCATGGGCTTTGTTCCAAATATGGGTTACATCACCGTTGCCCCAGGTGTTTCTTTGACCTTGATGCACGTCCCAGTACTTATCGGATGCTGCTGCTTTGGCTGGAAGAGAGGCTGGCTCTATGGTCTCTTCTTCGGAGCCACTTCTTGTATCCAAGCCCTCCAGAATCCTATTGGATTCAACGCTTTCTTCGTTTATCCGTGGATATCTATCCTTCCGCGTGTTATCTTTGGTCTTGTCGCCGGCTTAGTCTTCGACTTATTAAAGAAATTGCCCAAGATCCTTCAAGGACGTTTGGGCATAGGACTTGCCGGTTTCTTGATGACCATCCTTCATACTGGATTGGTCTTCTTAGATTTGTTCATCTTCTATCCGAGCGAGATCACCGCGATGTTCCATACCACTTCCACTATCGGAAATGGCTTGGTCGTCGGATTCGCCGTCGCCATCCTTGTCGGCGCGGCCGGTGAGGCTCTCCTTGGAGGTATCGTCACCGCCATCGTCGGACCGATCTTGAAAAAGTTAGGGGAAAGGAAAAATTAATGCCAAATTTCAAGAAATTAACGAAACAGTATCAGACCAACGCTGCCATCGCTTTGCAGCAGTTCGTCCGCATCGACAGCGTCTATGACGCCTCGAGCAAAGGGGCCAATGCCCCATTCGGCGCCGGAGTCAAAAAGGCTTTGGATTACGTCGCCAAATTAGGCAAGGATTTAGGCTTTTCCGTTGATAAATGCGACGGATATTGCACCGAATTAACCATCGGAGACGAAGGCCCAATCATCGGATTGTATGCCCACTCCGACGTCGTTCCTATCTCTGGCAAATGGGACTTGCCTCCATTCTCTGGCCAACTCAAGGATGGCCGTATCTGGGGACGTGGCTCCATCGATGACAAAGGACCGCTTATCGCTTCTTTGTATGCCATCAAGGCTTTGAAAGATGCTGGATTGATCAAGGGCTACAGAGTCCGTTTGGTCAGCGGAGGCGATGAGGAACGTGGTTCCTCTTGCTTGGAATACTACTTCCACACCTTAAAGAAAGAACAAGCCAAATTTGGCTTCACTCCTGATGCTGACTTCCCACTTATCTATGGTGAGAAAGCCATCAGACGTTACACCTTATCCTTAGATGGCGAATTAGGACCTATTATCAATATGGAAGGTGGCGTGGTTGCCAATGCCGTCTGCGACAAGATCTTAGTCACCATGAAGAAAGACGAGAAATTCCTCGCCCTTTTGAAAGATAAGAAAGTCGATGTCGATATTTCCGAAGCGGGGGATGTCTCCATCCTTGCTTTCAAAGGCAAATCCGCTCACGGTTCTAGCCCAGAAGAAGGCGTCAACGCCGCTGGCATCGCCTTTAAACTTATCGGAGATTTTTATCACTTAGAGAAACTCTCGAAGTTCGCTGATGCCATCAATTCTCCGGACGGAAAGGTTTGGGGAGGATATTCTCATTCCAAAGAATTATTGGATGCTACCTACAATTATGGTGTCATCAAATATGATGGAAACAAGCTCACTTCCAGTTTGGATTTCCGTTTCGGCGAAGAAGCCAATCCTGATGAATTAATCAAGAAGCTTGCTTCTTTCACTGGCTTTGAAGCCACGATGGTTTCCGATACCAAGGCCTTATTGTTCGACACCAAGTCCACCTTGGTCTCAACCTTGATGAAGTCCTATAAGAGACAAACCCATCAGTTCTTTGCTAAACCATTCACCATCGGAGGTGGAACCTACGCCAAAGAATGTGAGAACACCGTCGCTTTCGGCGCGGTCTTCGAAGGTCATCCAGGCAATATGCATTCGCCAAACGAATACATCTATGTCGAGGACTTCAATAAGTGCATCGCCATCTATGCCGATGCCATTTATTCCTTGGGGAAAGCTGCCACCAAATGAGAGGACGCTTCAAGCCTTGGGCTAAGCCATATCTAGAAGAACACAAAGAGATCGCGTCTTTTGATGTGGCCTCTTTAGACATTCCTTCGAACTGCGATTTGGAAATCGGTGGAGGCAAAGGAGATTTCGCCGTCTCATATTGCCTTGCCAATCCGAATAGACACTTAATCTCTTTTGAGAGAGATACCTCCATCGCCGGCTTATTTGCCAAAAAGGCGGTTGAAGCCAAAATCACTAATTTAACCATTCTTCCGATGGACTTAGACAAAGCCTACGAAGAACTCAAAAATCATCGCTTCGGGCATATTTTCGTGAATTTCTCCGATCCTTGGCCAAAGAAGAAGCACGAGAAGAGAAGGCTTACCTTCGCTCCGAGATTGCTAAATATCGCTTCTTTGTTAGACAAAGACGGTGAGATAATCATGAAGACCGATAATGATCAATTATACGAATTCACCAAGGAACAAATCGCCTTGGCGAAACTAAATATCAAAGAAAACCAGCCAGACTACAAAGAATTGGCTGAAAATGACTTTATGACCGAATATGAGAGGAACTTCCGCAATGAAGGGAAATCCATCCATAGGTTGGTTATTACAAAATAAGGGGGAAGGAAATATGTATCGTTTCTTCTACAATCACGAAGCGACCGGAGATGTCTTGTTTTTGCTTTTAAGCCCGAATGACAAGGCCGACAAAGTCGTTAGGAAAGACAACGTCGCTGCGCTTTATAAGGGGGACAAGCTCATCGGTGTCAACTTCTTTGACATCGGCAAGACCATGAAAATCCATGCCTCGGGAATGATCAGAACCCCAGGCGAGCCGATGTTAGACTGCGTCAACACCTTGTTGTCCAATGCTGGACTTCCAACCTTGGAGCCTTTGACTGATTCGGGCTATAAAGTCATGCAGGTAACCAATTTGGAGGAACATCCGCTTGATTCTCGTGCCGTCATCGTTACCTTGACCGACGGAGTTAATACCTTTCACTCCGTTTATCACGATCCAACCTTAAAGGTTAATGACAAGGTCGTCGCGGCGATGCCAGGCTGCATCACTTACGATGGAAGCTTGATTGAGAAGATGGTAGAGAAGAATCTCCCAATCGATGTTCGTTTATGCACCGAGAAGCAACTTAAAATCTCGGATAATGATGGCCCAGCCTTTAAGGCCAGCGAAGAAAAAGTCGGTTCCGACTTCTTCTATGGAGAATAACTATGGAACATGAAATCCATCTCAAAGAAAGTGGCAAGCAATCCCGCTTAACCAATAGAACCTTCCAATTCGATAAGCGTATCGGCGAAGGATATTTCTCCGCCAATTACTTCATCAAATCCAGGAAGATTGCCGATGAATATCTCTCTGGCCACATCGTCAAATGCCAATGGTTCCAAAGAAGAGACAATGTCACCTTATGTGGCATTGATGAATCCATCGCCGTCCTTCATACCTTCGCTAGACATCCAGAAGATTTGAAGATTGAGGCTCTTAATGATGGCGACATCATCGCTTATGGCGAACCAGTCTTGAAAGTTACCGGAAGATATGAAGACTTCGGCTTCCTTGAATCCATCATCGATGGCATCCTAGCCAGGCGTTCCAGCGTGGCTACCAACGTCGCTGAAGTAGTCAAAGCCTTAAGAGGCACCAACTGCTTTTCGATGGCGGATCGTCAGGACGATTATCTCACTCAGCACGGAGATGGCTATGCCACCTATGTCGCTGGCATTAAGAAGTTCTCAACCGACGCCCAAGGCGAATGGGTCGATGTCAAAGGCATGGGTACCATGCCACACGCCATAATCGCCTTAAGCGGTGGTTCGATTGAAAAAGCCGCAGAGTTGTACCATAAGACCTTCCCGGAAGAAAAAGTTACCGCTCTTATCGACTATAACAACGATGTTGTCACCGACACCATCAAGCTTGCTTCCGTCCTCGGACATAACTTAGGCGCTGTCCGTGTTGATACTTCCAAAGCCCTCATCGACCATTACTTCGATGATAAGGATACTTCGGGATTCGATCCTCACGGAGTTTGCAAACAATTGATCTACGCCTTAAGGAAAGCCTTGGATGACCATGGTTACAACTGGGTCAAGATCACCGTTTCCTCTGGCTTCACTGCCAAAAAAATCGATGAATGGACTGCCGAAGGCGTACCAGTAGACACTTATGGGGTTGGAACCTCATTAGTCAACAACACCACAGTCGGATTCACCGGCGACTTGGTCGAATTAGACGGCAAACCGCAAGCCAAAGAAGGCCGCAAGGATATTCCGAGCGACAGATTGCAGCTTGTTCCATATCCAATCGTTAAGTAATTAAAAACCAAAATAAGCATCGTCTTGTAAGGGCGGTGCTTTCTTTTTACATGATTTTCATTGATTTTCATCGCGTATGCACGTATGCTCAAAGCGTACCATGAAAGGGGTTTTATGAACAATTTGAAAGACCGCGTGACCATTTATCAGGTCGCCCAAGCCGCCAATGTCTCCTTAGCCACGGTTTCCCGTGTCATCAACAAGAAGGGAAACGTCACCGA
The DNA here is from genome assembly GCA_963651445.1 of bacterium. GTDB lineage: Bacteria > Bacillota_I > Bacilli_A > RFN20 > CAG-826 > UBA4951. Next base: position 52,086 of record CAVJPU010000008.1, read on the forward strand.
AGAGACCAGGAAGAGAGTCGAAAAGACCATCGCTGAATTAGGCTATAAGCCAAGCGCTTTGGCTCAAGCTCTCGCCACTTCCAAATCCACCACCATCGGTATTATCATCCCGACTCCTAACTATGTTTATATCTCTAACCTTTTAACGGGGTTAACCGAAGTCGCCAAAGATTTGGGCTTCATCGTTACCTTGTTCACCACTTCTCGCTCTAGAGACGAGACCTTGAACACCATCGAAAGAGTCATCACCTCTCACGTCGATGGAGCCATCATCTTTGATGATGAACTTGATTACAGAGATATCGAAACCATAAATTCCTATCATGTCCCAACTATCGTTATCAATTCCAGAATGACCGGTGAACAGGCTGGTTCCCTAGCCTTCAATTATGACAATATCATCATTGATCTGATTGATAAGTTCTATGCGACGAATTTAGAAGGCGTCACCCCGACCTTCTTGCATGTCCATAACGGCGGCCGTTTGGTCTCCAAGTGCGAGAAAGCCTTCATCGACTATCACGCCTCCAAGAATCTCCCATACCATATCGTCAACTGTGATGATTCTTACCTTAGGACCTACGCCGACTTCAAGGAATACTTCAAAACCCATAAGGACGGCATGTTCTTCTGCAACCGAGACTCCATTGCCGCCGCTATCCTTAATGCCGCGACCGAATCTGGCTTAGATATCCCTAACGATGTTCAGGTCCTATCCATCGTCGGTGGCAAATACGCTCACATCATCAAGCCTTATCTTTCAGCCGTTTACATCAATATGAAAGACGTCGGAAGAAGGGCCATGTATATGCTTGACGAGCTTATCAAAGGCCAACTTACCCAGAAGACTTATACCTTCGAAGGCAAGTACGAGAAGCGTGATTCCACTCGTTTCTAAAAATAAAGATTGCTAATAAGCAATAATGTGTCCAAAATACGCAACTGAGGATTTAGTTATGAACATTATCGATGATTTGAATTACCGCGGATTGATCGAACAATACTCCAACGAAGAGGCTGTTCGTGAATTATTAGATAAACCAACCACCATCTATTGTGGTTTCGACCCTTCGGCGTCTTCCATGCACGTCGGAAACTTCGTCATGATCTCTTTGCTTATGCGTTTGCAACAAGCCGGACATAAAATCATCGCCATCGTCGGAGGCGCGACCGGCATGATCGGCGACCCATCGGGCAAGAGCAAGGAAAGAAACCTTCAAACCAAGGAAACCTTGGCCGCCAATACGGCTGCCATCAAAGCCCAACTTGAAAGATTCTTGGATTTATCCGACCCAAACAAAGGCATGATTCTCAATAACTACGATTGGCTCGGAAACATGAACATCCTCGATTTCTTGAGGGACTATGGCAAATATTTCCCAATCGGTTACATGCTTAGCAAAGAAATCGTCGCCTCCAGATTGGAAGCCGGCATCTCCTTTGCCGAATTCACCTATCAGATTCTCCAAGCGGTGGATTTCTATCACCTCCACCACACCGAAGGCGTTACCATCCAAATCGGTGGCAATGACCAATGGGGCAACCTCACCGGTGGCTTGGAATTGATCAGAAAGATTGATGGCAACGACGAAAAAGTCGAGGCCATGACCTGCCGTTTAATCACCAGAAGCGATGGCAAGAAGTTTGGAAAGTCCGAGAAAGGGGCCCTCTTCCTCGATCCAGAACTCACTTCTCCATATCAGCTCTATCAGTTCTTCATGAATACCACAGACGAAGACGCTGTCCGTTATATCAAGGTCTTTACCTTCTTATCGCATGATGAGATTGAGAATATCGCCCGCGAGCACATCGCTAACCCAGGCATGCGTATCGCCCAAAAGAAGTTGGCTTATGAAGTCACCGCCTTAATCCATGGCAAGGCCGCTGCCGATGAAGCCGTGGCTATGTCCAATGTCTTATTCACCGGCGATGTCGCTTCCTTGAGCGAAAAGGAAATTATCGAATTGTTGGGCTCCTTGGAAGTCAAAATCGAAGAAGGACTTAACTTGGTTGACTTGTTAATCAAGGTCGGTGCCGCTCAGTCCAAGACTCAAGCCCGCACCTTCATCGCCCAGAATTCCGTTTCCGTCAACGGCGAGAAAGTCACCGATGAAGCTAAGATCTATACCAAAGCCGATGCCTTGCACGGAAAATACCTCATCATCCGTCGTGGCAAAAAGAACTACTTCTTGGCTAGTTTCTAAAAAAGAACGAATAAGCGTTTCTCTTTGGAGAGGCGCTTTTCTTTTTACTTAGGCAAGAAAAAAGCACCCCCTTAGGGATGCTTAGTTCGCTACACCTATTTCGAAGATTACAACAAGCGGTTGTAGTATTCGATGATCTGCGCTTCGTTGATATTGAGAGCGAGTTCGTTTCTTTCTGGCAAACGTTCGAACTTACCAGTGAACTTTTCAGCGTCGACGCTGACGTAAGCTGGGGTGGCTGGTTTGCCTTCGAGAGATTCCTTGACGACCTTGATTGGGCTGTCCTCGACGAATCCGATGACATCTCCTACTTTGCAGAGGTAGGATGGGATATCGACTTTCTTGCCGTTGACGGTGACGTGGCCGTGGTTGACTAATTGACGGGCGCCTGGACGGGTGCGGGAGAAGCCCATACGATAAACGAGGTTATCGAGACGGGATTCGAGGATGCGGAAGAAGGCTAAGCCAGTGACGGTGTTTTCCTTCTTGGCAAGGACGAAGAGACGGCGGAACTGACGTTCGGAAACGCCATAAAGTTCGCGGAGTTTCTGCTTTTCGACGAGCTGCTGACCATATTCGGATGGTTTGCGCTTGCGATCTTGGCCGTGCTGGCCTGGGCCATAAGCACGTTTCTTGAGTTCATCGCCGGTTTCGGAAATAGAAAAACCAAGGCGACGGGATTGTTTCCAAGTGGATTTGGTGTATCTAGACATTAAAAATGTCTCCTTTCTTTGCGCTTAAACAAAGTCCGGGGTGATCCCTGCCTCTCGGGTGTCGTTCTTTTCGGCCCTGTAGCTTTAGGCTTACTTTTTCAATTGGTGAACGACGTCAGACAGAAGCATGACGACCTGCTGCTCTATATAAGCGTGAATACTTTATGTATTCTTAAGCCCTTCGTCAAGTAAAATCGACCCTTTCAAAGTTTTTCTTTTCCTTATGTGTGCCTGGGCGTTAGGCGTGCTAATATATATGCGCTATGAGAATCGTTCCTAATCTTTTCGCTAGTGGCTTAAGCACATTAGCCATCGTCTTCATCATTATCGCCGCCGTGGTCTTCTTAGCGGCTTTGTTCTTGATATTGTATTTCACCGTCTTTAGAAATATCAAAACCGCCAAGACAGTCAGAGAGGCCTTAAAGAAATACGAGATTGCTCATTCCCTACTCTTTGGCGACATCAATAAATACATCAAGCGTTTGGAACATATCGCCTCGATGAACTTAAGCTACGCCGAAGAATGCGCCACCTATAAGCGCAGATATTCCGATTTGCGCGATACGACCGACCAAATGGCGGGCAATGCCTGCGACCAGTTGGATGGCTTATTGGATGACAAACGCTTCAAAGACATCCGCTCCGAATTCGACAACTACAACCAAATCATCGTCGAATACGCCAAGATGGTCGATGAACTAAACAACGCCCTCAAGGCCAAATTCCAAGAAGAGGAAGACACCAACGCCATCCTTTTAGACTTAGGGAGCAAACTGCGTACCCTCAAACAGACCTATTTCAACCAACAATCCGAATTGGCTTTGTTAGCTAAGTCCTTCGAATCGGTCTTCAACAACATTGATACTTGCTTCGATGAAGCTAATAACTGCATCGAATCAGCTAACTACGCCAGAGCCAATCGTATCTTAAGAAGCACCATCGACCCGATTGTCTCCGAACTTTCCAGGTTGATTGTTAATCTTCCGAATATGTGCTTGTCCGCTCAAAGCGTCCTCCCAGATCGTCTATCTTCCCTTAAGTATCGTTACGAGGAGATGTGCGCCAAAGGATATCCTTTGAAGGATATTATCGTCGCTACCATCTTTAAGAAATACGAAGATGAAATCAAATCCATCGTCGAAAGGTTAAAGAACTTCGAAGTCGATGGGATGCAAGATGAAATCGAAGAGATGATCGCTTCTTTCGATAGGTATAACAAGGCTTTGGACAAGGAAGAAGAAGCCCATAACACCTTCTTTGCCGAGCATGACAAAATCTACAAAGACCAGCAAACGATGGAGAATCGTTGGGTCAATCTCTGCCACGCTTTGCCGGATATTAAGAAAATCTTCCAATTCTCTGCCATCGACCTTCAGATGGTTGATGATATCAAAGAGAAAATCGATACCTCTTCCGCCACCAAGCGTGACTTAGACACCTTCGAGCATTCTTCCAATAGACAGCCATATTCCGTTCTTGTCGATAAAATGCACGAACTCCGCGATCAGACCTCCGATTGCTTATCGCATATCGATGAATTCCAGCAACATCTCGCCAATATGAAGAAAGATGTCGAATCGGCGAATGATGATTTGCCAAGCTATTGGATCAAACTAAGAGAAGCCGAAGCCGCCATCAAGGAAACCCATATCAAGTCGGTGGAAGATAAGCACACCGAGGAAATCAATAAGATCTTCGGCCTTATTGATAGCCTTTACGAGAAGATTTCTTCCGTTCCAATTAATGTCACCGCCGTCAACGCTACCCATAAGGAATTAGTTGATACGGCCGATAAATTCTTCGCTAATTTAAGCAAAGAATATTCGGATTTGAAGCATGCCGAAGAAGCCATCGTCTTCAAAAACCGTTATAGAACCTACGGTTCCAACGGCAATCTCCTCAAGCAAGCCGAGTCCCTCCTTAGCCAAGGCGAATTCTCTTCCTCCATTGGTGTATCCGATTCCACCAGCGACCCCAATATGTCCTCCACTAATTTATGATTTATCTTGATAACGCCGCCACAACCCTACCTTTCGAAGCCGTGTTGAAAAAATACAACGCGGTTTCTCTTTTGACCTTCGGGAACACTTCTTCCAACCACGCCTTAGGAAGGAAAGCTCTCCATCTTTTGGAAGAATCCAGAGAGAAAATGCTTTCCCTAACGAAACTTAATAAAACCCATGATCTTTTGTTTACCTCTGGGGCTACCGAGGCCAATAACTTAGCCATCAAAGGGGTGGCGTTTAGATACGCTAACCGTGGCAAGAGATTGATCACCACTTCTTACGAACATCCATCGGTCCTTCAGGCTTTCTATCAGCTTAGGGACCAATTCGGATACGACGTCGTCGTCTTGGAACCAAGGGAAGACGGAACCATCCATCCGGAAGACCTTGAAAAGGCGATGGATGATAAGACCATCCTGGTCTCCATCATGTGCGTTAATAACGAACTAGCCACCATCAATGATTTAAAAGGCCTTAAAGAAGTCATCTCCAAGTATCCGAGATGCATATTTCATACGGACGTTACTCAAGCCTTAGGCAAATACCCGTTGGATTTGAAATACGCCGATCTTATCTCTTTCTCTGGCCATAAATTTGGCTCGGTCAAAGGAGTCGGTGGTTTATTCGTTAGGAAGAATATTCAATTGTCTCCTCTCCATAGCGGTGGGGAACAAGAAGAAGGCATCCGTCCGGGAACCGTCAATGTGGCAGGCGCTGCCGCCATGGCGGAAGCCCTTGCTATCTCTTATGAGAAGATGGACGAATTCAATAAGAACTGCGCTCGCTGGTATAACGACCTCTACGCTTATTTCGAAACCTTGGATGGCGTGGTCATCAATTCCAATAAGCTAGGGCCTAACCAAACTCCTTATATCATCAACGTCGGCCTTCTTAAGAAGAAAGCCTCGGTGGTGGTTGAAGCCCTCTCCAACGAGGAAATCTACGTTTCCAGCGTCTCGGCTTGCTCTTCGAAGACCAATCCGATGTCTGTCTCGGTCAAAGCCACCACTCACGATGAACATTTGGCCGCCAATTCAATTCGTATCTCCTTTGGCCATCAAACGACTGACGAAGAAATCGACACGTTTAAAAAGGCCTTCAAGAAAGCCTTGGAAGGAGTCTTTGCCCGATGAACGCCCATCTCTTAATCCATTTTGGGGAATTGTCCACCAAAGGTGGCAACCGCAAATTATTCATCAACAAGTTGGCCCATAACATCAGGCACGCTTTAAAAGACTATCCAAGTGCCGTGGTCACTTCCGACCATGACCATATTCATGTCTATCCCCACGAAGAACCGTTTGAGGACATCTGTGATGTTCTAAAAGAAATCCCTGGTATCCAAAGGGTCTCCGTCATTAAATCCTGCTCCAGAGAGTTGGAAGACATGCAAAATCTGGCCTTAGAGCTCATCAAAGCCGAAGAAGGCAAAACCTTTAAGGTCAACACCAAACGTGTTGATAAGACCTATCCTTTGGATTCTTATGGCATTTCTAGGGCCATGGCTTCTCATATTTTGAAGAACACCGACCTTAAAGTAGATGTCCATAACCCAGATATCAATCTCAATGTCGATTTAAGAAGAGACTGTGTCTTTATGTCCTGCCATTCCTTTTTAGGAATCGGTGGTTACCCATTGGGAATGAACGGCAAAGTCTTGCTTCTTCTTAGCGGTGGGATTGATTCCCCGGTGGCGGCTTATGAATTGATTCGTCGTGGCATCCGCGTCGAATGCGTCCATTTCGCCTCCCCTCCATATACCTCGTCCGCCGTATTGGATAAGCTGGAGGATATCATCAAAGCCTTATCTTTCTACCAGGAAGACATCAAACTCCATATCGTCCCATTTACCAAGCTCCAGGAACAGATTTATAAGAACGTCGATGAATCTTACTGCATCACCATCATGCGTCGTATGATGGTTCGCATCGCGGTGGAAATCGCCAAGAAAGAACATTGTTTGGCTATCGCCACTGGCGAATCCATAGGGCAAGTCGCCTCCCAAACCCTGGAATCCATGCAGGTCATCAACGAGGTCACCAACTTCCCAATCATCCGTCCTTTGGCGGTCAAAGATAAGCTTTCCATCATCGAGACGGCTAAGAAAATCAATACCTACGAGATTTCCATCCGTCCGTATGAAGATTGCTGCACGATCTTCGCCCCGAAGAATCCGAAGACCAAGCCTCAGTTAGAACATTGCTACCATTACGAAAAGAAGTTCGAATGGGAGCCAATTCTCCATGATGCGGTCGAAAATAACGAGAAGGTCTTCTACAAAGATGGCAAAAAGAAAGTCTTTGAGGAAGAGGCAACCATAGAAGAACAATAAAAAGAACCGGCCTAAATAAGACCGGTTTTCTTTTATCTCTTGTGGGCTTTGACTTTTGGATTATCCAAGACCTCCCAATGCCCGCCTTTATCAGGTCCGACATGTTCGATTTTCTTTTCCTCTTGGAGCTTATTCAAGTGGTGACGGACGCTGCCTTCGGTGGTGTCTAAAATAATCGATAAATCTTTTCTCGAAAGATGGTTGTTGCCCCTTAATATCTTAAGGATTTGATCTCTGATATTTTCGGGTTGTTTTATTTCGGCTTTCTTCTTTTGCTGGCCAAAACCGTTCTTGTTAAAAGGGATGACCACATCGATATAGAAGTCAGAAAAAATATAGGCCTCATCGCCGTAAACGCTGACGACGGACGGGACGCCGTGTCCGCTTTTCTCGGCAAAGTCGCAGGCTCTGAAGATATCGAACAATTGCTTGTTGACCGGCTCGCTCTTGCCTTTTAAAAACTGTTCTTTGGTCAAGACCTTAGGGATGCCACCAAAGGATTCGATTTCCATTCGATCGGCGTAAACATAGATACCAGGATGGTTGCTTTCGCTCCACTTATTGTGGACGCAGGCATTGATCCAAGCTTGTTCGAAAGCCTCGGTGTCGAACATCTTGATCTCTTTCCTTGGGGTGGTATCCAAATTGACATAAGTCTGGTTGATGGAATTGATGTAGTTTTTGGCCTGTTCCATCGCCAACAATAAGCATTTGCCGCCGAATTCCTCACGCTTTAAATACTTCGATTTGTCGGTGGAGGAGAAGGTTGCGACGTTTATGACGATGTCGTTCCTATCAGATAATATTTCCGCCAAATAGTTATATTTCCCATCTTTGGTCAATAAGTGATAATTTTCCAAGAAAGTATCGTCAGATATATGATTGTTATTGGATATCAGATAGTTCTTCAGAATCTTGAAGGTGAGGCTTTTTCTCACCGATGGGATGTCGATGATATTGGTATCTTTAATGGTTAAAGATTTAATGAATCTATCTTGGATTTCTTCGGGCGTCAGACTTTTGCAGGTGGAACCTACGCGGATATAACAGCCGTTCTCGGATAAGCCATATTTCTTGATATAGAAGAGTTTATTGCCTTTATTCACTTCAATACGGATGATGTCCTTATCTCCGAAAGTCTCGTGGTATTGTCTGACGAAAGATACGCATCTAGGAGAAATTTTATCGATGATGATATCGGAGATAATTCTCATGGACTCATCGATGTTTTTGACTCCTACTACCTCGTTGTCTTTCCTAACGCCGATATAGATATTGCCGCCCTCGGTATTCAAAAAAGCGACAATCTCCTTGGGGATTGATTCGGATATAATTTCTTTGAATTCTATTTTGTTGTCTTCGTCGTAAAACATTTTATCCTTTCTCCCCTTACCAAAATCATTATAGGTTAGGTACAACCAGAAAACAACCAGAAAACAACCAGAAAAAATATGAAATAAGAGAATTCTTGTTAAAAAAACATAAAATCTAGGCTAGAGAGCATACCCTTTGAAACGAAACGGAAAAATCAACTAAAAAATGCAGTTGGTATCGAAATTATTTATATTTTCATACAGTGTATATTTTTGTCATTTTGATGTTGTTTTTCGAGTATCAATGCTTGTATATTGAGACTGTAGGAGTGGCTGATAATCAACCAACCTTAATAACCCCTTATCAGGAAAGGAGGCATCGCTGCAAAAATAACGCATGAATGAAAAACTAAAAAAATCACAGCCGTTACAGCAGCTGTGATACGAGATATGCTGAAGCACACCTTAGCGTCTATATATTAGCATATCTCGGCGAATTGGTAAGAAAAATTTACCGGGTGACATAATGAACGAAACAATAGAAGCAATCCCTTTTCGAGGGATATTTGTTGCGTGTGACTTTCGCGAGAAAGCGCATGCGACAGCAAGAGGAAAGGCTACATACCTTTCTGAGGATCGAGCCCCATGAAAGGAAACAATCCTTTGTTTGGCCGGCCCAAGCATCCGACCCTTCCGAAAGAACTCAGCCGCAGCCAAGAGAAACGCATTGAGTCGGGCTACAGAAAAATTGATGACCATCTGCAAAAGAAGGATATCGAGGGGGCCATCGGAGATTTGAGGGGCTCCCCCATCAAGAAAAAGGGCGGAGGCGATTTCCAGCATCTGAAAGAAGTTGCCGATGCCATTGCTGGCTTGGAGAAAGAGACGAGGTCTCTGCGCAAGTCGTTGAAGAACCCCAATCTGACGACCGCAGCCAAAAAGGTTATCCGCCAAGCCATAAAGGAATTCGAGAAGTATATCGAAGAATGGGGTAATATAAAGGAGAAGTTCCATGAATAAGACCCTTAAAGAAATCTACAATTGGGATTACGTCGAAAATCCCGCTACCTCGCTGCTCGAGCGCGTCAACGCCATTTTGGGCAAAACCCCGGATGAACTGACCGGCGATGATATATGTGTTCTGATCAGGCAGGAAATGTTTTTGGACATCGCGATACCGAAGGCCATCGAGATGATAAAAGAAGACCATTCTGTTGGTGACAATTACGATTATTGCATGCTGATCAACCTCTCTAAAATCGAAGCGCCTTTGAGCGATTACAAAGAACAACTTTCCAAACTTATCGGTATTTTGAGAGCCGATTTAAGCAAAACCGAATTCGAGTTCGAAGAAGACAAAAACGAATGCTTCGAAGCCATTTCCAGGCTGGAAGCCAAACTCAAATAAGCGCTTTTTGGCGAGTCTAACCATCGTCTCTTCGCAAGCATTTTCTTGCGATGATGATATTTTGAGCATATCCGAAAGGAGGCGAAAATGACCTAATTCTTATGGGAATTGTGCTAAAGACGCAACCGTTACAGCGATTGTGATACGAGACATGCCGAAGCACACCTTAGCAACGAATAGTGGATGTCTCCTATAAAAGGAGATCGATATGATCAAGAAATCGAAATCGCCCTACGTCAG
>CAVJPU010000009.1:0-54577 GCA_963651445.1 bacterium
ATCTTAATTAGTAGTTTTCTAGTATTAAGAGATTTTTCTATCAATATGTGGAAAAGCGGTCTTCCGTCTTGTTGATAATTTGCGAGTAATTTATTTATTCCTTGTTTTTATCGTTCCTTTTTGTTTTTTGTTAACATAATGGACATTATACGAAGTGGTTATTTTCGACGAAATTTGAGGGGTGGATAAGTGTGTGATTAAAAATGTGTTTTCTCAAACTACTAATTTTTCTCGACATTTTTGTTTTTTAGCGTTTTTCCGCTTTTATATTTAAACCTTACAATCTTTTGATTTCCGTTATTTTCTAAAACTTAATTTCGTTTTTTTATTCTCGATTATGTTTCGAAAGAAAAAGCCCCACCATTTCTGGTGAGGCATGTTGTCTTATCCTATATAATCTTATCTATTCTTATCGACGATTTCGATCAGATGTTCCAGGGAGATTTCTTTTCTCATTTCTTCGGTGAAGAGATGAATGACGACGTCATTGGCGTCGACGATAACCCAGCCGGATTCCGGTTTCCCATCTATCTTTCTGACAGGTTCCTCTTCCTTGAGATAAGCTTCATCAAGGCGGTCGGCTAAGGCTCCCAAATGGCGGATGTTCCCAGCGGTCGCGATTACGTAATAATCAGCAAATGGGCTTAAATTTTTAACATTAATTACGGATAAGTCCTCCGCTTTGCCATCATTCAGGCATTCGGTGGCGATGTTGACTCTTCTTGGATAGGCCATTATCTGTTTTTTCCTCCTAGATAATATTCGAAGCATTCTTTGCTTACGAAAACTGAATTGGAACTGCCCTTCTTTTTGGCTTCAAGAAAATCATAGTTGGCGCGCAATACGGCCAAGAAGCCAAATTCAATGTCTCTTTTGCACAGTTCGATGTATTTTTTGGAATCCCAACCTCTTTCTGGGTCGATCTTGTCGGCCGCGTAGATGATTTTGGATAATACGCTCATGTTAGGCGCGCCCAAGCAATGGACGCGAATCGCTTCGAGGATTTCTTTGTCTTTGATGAAGAATTCGTTCTCCGCCAAATATACTCCTACAAATTGATGATAAGCCCAATTAGGGTATTTGTCCAAGCCCTCGACCATCTTTTTGGCTTCTTCGTCTGGAATTTCCTTGCCGATATCATGCAAAGCCCCGGCGATATACGCCCTGCCTGGATTCTCTAAATGATTGTCCACCGCAATCTCATATGAGAGCCTAGCGACGCTCAGAGAATGCTTCAGACGCTTATGGGAGAGATAGGCTTCCAACTTATTTACGAAGTAAAGGGAATGGTCTTCAATGTATTTAAGGACGCTTAAAGGGGTGTCTATGTAACTTAGTTCCCTGATTAAGGTCGAAGATACGTCTCCGGCATCGAAATCGGTAAGATAGGTCATTCCGAATCGTTTGGCGTTCTCGTTCGGATCTTTATATCCATCTCTGGAGACGAAATAGATTTTCGTCTTCTCTTTGATGTAATACGGCTCATGCCATTTATCGAACTGGGCGACTTGGTCTCCACCGATAAGCAAGCAAAGCTCGCATTTAGGATGCAATCTTTCGAATTCCTTGATGGTGTCCGAGGTATAAGTCTCGATGTCATCTTTCCTTTTCATCTCGATATCCGAGACGTGGAAGCGGGGATTGTTCACTTCTTCCAAGGCGATTTTCAGCATCGCTAAACGATCTTCGTTAGAAGCGGATTTCTCTTTCCATCTCGGCTTGGCGGTCGGAATGAAAACCACGTCGGCATCCAGTCTTTTGGAGGCTTCTTCCGCGATGCGGAGATGACCATTATGGATGGGGTCGAAAGCCCCGCCGTAAAGAATGAGACGTTTCATGGTTATTCCTTGATAGGCAAAACGATTTTCGGATCCTTCTTCTTTTGGCGGTAAAGGATAACAATATGGCCGATGGTGGCCACGTGGGTAGCCTCAACCTTCGAGGCTAAATAACCACCGATTTCCTTTTTGTCCACTTCGGCGTTGTTTAGGACCTTGACCTTGATCAATTCGTGGGCCTCCAAGTTATTGGAGATGGCTTTGATGATATTATCATCAACCTCGCCTTTGCCGATATTGACGGCCGGGGTTAAGGTATTGGCCAAGGATTTAAGATAAGCGATGTTTTTTGGTTTCATAATATTTCTTTCCAATCGGGGATGGATTGTAGTTCAGGCAAGTTGCGGGCCTTATTGTCTTTCTTTCTATTGGCCGTGGTCCAGACGGATTCCTTCTCGGAGATAATCTCGCAAAGCATGGCTTTGAATCCGGCTTTCTTGGCGGCTTTCATATCGGTGTAAAGCTGATCGCCGATGAAAAGGACTTCCTCGGGCTTATATTTCAGCTTTCTGACGAAACGATTGATCTTATGGCTATAAGGTTTCATGGCCCAGCCCAAATACGAGACGTTTAAGTCGTGGGAGAATTCTTTCACTCGGCCCACCATGGCATTGGAAACCACCGCCAATTTAAGGCCCTCATTCTCCAAATTTCTCACCCATTCCTTGACATAACAAGGAGGGACGCGGCTTTGGGACTTAGCCAAGGTGTTATCCAAATCGCATAAGATGAGCTTGATGCCCAACTTATGGAAGAATTCAGGGCCTATGTCCGTCGGCCTCTCGCAGCGGTAATCCGGAAGGTAACGGATCGTCATTTCTCGTCTCCTTCATCGAACAAGGAAATCTGCTCGAAGTTCATTTGGCCTTCTTCTTTTGGCTCTTCAGCTTCGACGATCTCGCTTGTTTCGGGCTTCTCTGGCTTTGGAAGTTCGTAGGAAACGAAGTCGTTATCGACATAAAGGGTGTCCAGCTTGGAGACGCTGACGATGCGGGCCTTGGACTTGAAGCCAGGTGCCATCTTGGCATATTTCTCACTCGGGGTGAGATAGAAGTCATCGAATTTGGCTTCATAGACTTCGTTGTTATTCAAGATGCATGGGATGACATAAGGAACTTCCTTATCCCCGACTTTATCAAGATAAATCAAGCGATGCTGCTCAGACTTGAACATGCTATAAGCTGGAACGGCTTTGGATAATCTATTGCCCTTAGTAACGACTTTCTCCGGATCGATGACGCGGAGATGGGCTCTGTCGGTTAAGAGTAAGACTTTGCCCTTTTCTTCTGGGCCAAAGGCCAATAATCCCGCCATATCATCGCCCTTGAACTGGCCGGACTTGACGCCGCCCGTCCTTGGGTTGGTGAGTGGGATATCGTTTTCGTTATAGAACGAGGCTAAGCCGGAGACAGACATCACGAACAAGTTGGACTGTCCAGAGGTGACGACCACGTCGACCAAAGCGTCGGAAGCGCCCATGCGGATGGCGCCCAAGGTTTTATTGTGGCGTTTGGTGGCGAACAAAGAGAGTTGCACTCTCTTGATGGCCCCGCGTTTGGTAAGCAAGACGACATAGAGGTCCGGACGGAATTTCCTGATGGTGAAGGCTTTGACGATCTTCTCGCCTGGGCTCATCTGGAGCAAGGCGGAGATATGGCCGCCGATGTCGTTCCACTTGGCTTCCTTAAGCTCATTGACCGGAAGATAGACGTAATTTCCGGATTCGGTGAACAAGATGGCGTAGTCCTTGGTGGTACATAGGCCCTTATAGACGATGACGTCGCCTGGCTTGGTGCCCGGGAGGACGCCGTTATGGCCGCCGGAGCCTTTGTACGACTTGATGGTGCAACGCTTGATATAGCCATCTTTGGAAACGACGACATAGCAATCCTCTCTGACGATGAGATCGCGCTTATCGACTGATAAATCTCCGATTTCATCTTCGGTGATGACGGTTCTACGGTCATCCCCATAACGTTTGGAGATATCTTTAAGGTCTTTGATGATGACGCCTTCGATGAGGGTCTTATCGTTAAGCAAGGAATTGAGGTATTCAACTTCTGCCGTCAAATCATCTCTCTCCTGTTCCAAAGTGACGATGTCGGTATGCGATAGTTTGTATAACGGCATCATGACGATGGCTTCGGCCTGGTCGGCGGTAAAACCAAAGGCTTTGGAGATATTCTTCTTGGAATCGGCTTTGTCAGCGGAGGCTTTGATGACCTCAACGACCTGATCCAAGATGGAAACGGCTTTGATTAAGCCCAAAACGATTTCCAAACGAGCGTTATCTTTATCTAAAAGATAATGGCTTCTTCTGACAATGACATCCAATTGGTGGGAGATATAGCAATCGGCATAGCTGCACAAATCCATGAGCTTTGGTCTGCCATCAACGATGGCCACCATATTGGCCGAATAGGAAGTCATAAGGTTGGTCTTGCTCATCAAGAACTTCAAAATGGCTTCCGGCTTGGCGTCTTTCCTTAAGTCGATGGCGATGCGGAGACCAGATTTATCGGTCTCATCGCGAACTTCTTCGATGCCAACGACGGCTTTATCGTGCCTCAATTTGTCGATTTGGCCGACCAATTGGGCTTTGTTCACGCCGAAAGGAATCTCGGTGACAATGATTTGCTTATTATCGCCGTCATCGATGATTTCGGTCTTGGAAAGAATGGAAATGCGGCCTTTGCCGGTTTCGTAGATCTGTTTTAAGCCTTCCGAGGCATGGATGATGCCGCCGGTCGGGAAATCCGGGCCCGGGACATATTGCATCAAATCGGCGGTCGAGCAGGACGGATGTTTGATACGATAGATGATGGCGGAGCAAATCTCTTTGAGATTGTGTGGCGGGATTTCGGTCGCCAAACCAACGGCGATGCCCGAGGAGCCATTCGCGAACAAGTTCGGGAAACGGGCTGGGAGAACCGAAGGTTCCATCCTGCTATCATCGTAAGTGAGAGCCATATCGACGGTGTCCATTTCGATATCTCTGACCAATTCATCAGAGATGGCCGTCAATTTGGCTTCGGTATAACGTGGGGCGGCTGGCTCGTCGCCATCCATGGAACCATTATTGCCTTGGAAACGGACCAATGGGTAGCGGAGTCGCCAATCTTGGCTCAAATGGGCCAAAGCATCGTAGATGGACGCATCGCCGTGCGGGTGATAATTACCCATGACGTCGCCGACGATGTGGGCGGATTTCTTAGTTGGGTGCTCAAAAGTGTTATTGGTATCCCACATATCATAAACGATGCGGCGCTGAACTGGCTTAAGTCCGTCTCTGGCGTCTGGGATAGCGCGTTCTTGGATGACGTCTTTGGCGTAAATGCCAAATCTCTCCCCCATCAATTCATCTAAAGATGAATCAAGGATGTTCTCGACGATGGTTTCTTCGATGACTGCTTGTTTCTTCTTAGCCATTGTCACACCCCCTTAACTTCCTTGATGAAGGAATCTTCTTCGTTGAAGACGACGTTCTCTTCAATCCATGAGCGGCGGAGAGAAGGATCTTTGCCCATGAGGATGGAAATGCGCTTCTCAACAACGAGAGGATCTTGGATATCGACTCTTAAGAGTCGTCTGGTCTTTTTGTTCATGGTGGTCGAGGCCAACTGATCGGCGTTCATCTCACCAAGACCTTTATAACGGTTAATGCCATAGCCCGGACCGATTTGGGCCTTGGCTTCTTCTAGCTTGTTATCATCCCAAACATAGACGAATTTCTTGTTCGGGTCGGACTTTTTGTAAACACGATAAAGAGGCGGGCAAGCGATGTAGACCATGCCGTTATCGATAAGCGGCTTCATATAGTTGTAGAAGAAGGTCAAAAGCAAGGTCTGGATGTGGGCACCGTCGACGTCAGCATCGGTCATAATGATGATTTTGCCATAGCGGCAATCGTCGATATCGAAATTCTGGCCCACGCCCGCTCCGATAGTTTGGATGAGGGTGGCAAATTCGACGTTAGCTAGCATCCTCTCCATGGTGACGGAGTCGGTGTTAAGTGGTTTACCTCTAAGAGGTAAGATGGCTTGATGCAATCTATCTCTGCCGTTTTTGGCGGAGCCACCGGCCGAATTACCTTCGACGATGAAGAGCTCATTGTTCTTATAGTCCTTCGACTGAGCGGAGGCTAATTTATCGGAAACGATTAAATCGTTTTGCTTCTTTTTGGTGCCGCGGGCTTCTTCCCTGGCTTTCCTGGCGGCATCTCTGGCGTTTTTGGAGGCTTGGCACTTCTTGATCAAATCAAGGCCGAAGTCTTTATGTTCCATGAGGTAGTAAGTGAAATGCTCGCTGATGAACGAAGAACAGGCCTGTAAGGCAGCCGGAGTGCCCAATTTGCCTTTGGTTTGGCCTTCGTATTCGGTCATGGATTCCGGCATTTTGACGGATAAGACGCAAGTCAGGCCTTCACGAAGGTCTGTGCCATCGATTCTCTGATTCTCTTTGATGATGCCATTCTCAATGCCCCAGTCATTTAAGGCTTTGGTAAGGCCCATCTTGAGGCCATCTTCGTGGGTGCCGCCACCGGCGGTACGGACGCTGTTGGCGTAGCTGAGGATGTGCTCGTTATAATCCTGCACGCACCATTGCAATGCACACTCAATGCGAATCTGCGAGGTGGAATCGACAAAATCGATGATATCGGATAACGGCGTCTTGTTCTGATTGAGGGTCGAGACATATTCCCTTAAGCCGTTCTCGTAATAGAATTCATGTTGCAACGAAGTACGCTCATCTTTGAGGATGAAATGAACTTTCTTGGCCAAGAAAGAAGATTCCTGAAGATGGTTATAGATGGTGTCCCATTTGAATTCGGTCGTGGTGAAGATCGAAGCGTCTGGTTTAAAACGGACGCTGGAGCCATGTTTATTGGTTTTACCAATAACTTCAAGCGGAGTCTTCAAAACGCCGCCTTTTTCAAAGGAGATTCGGTAAATCGAACCGCCGCGATAGACGGTGACTTCGAGCCATTCCGAAAGGGCGTTGGTGACAGTCGCGCCCATGCCATGCAAGCCAGCGGAGGTCGAATAGGCCTTGCTGTTGAATTTGCCGCCGGCATGAAGGGCGGTGAAAATCAATTGGACCGCCGGCATACCGGTTTGTTGATGAATATCAACAGGCAAACCGCGGCCTTCATCGTCGACTTGGACGGATCCATCTTTGTGGATGGTGACGGTTATCTTGTTGCCGTAACCGTTAACGGCTTCGTCGATAGAATTATCGACGATTTCCCAAACCAAATGATGGAGGCCAGTGCTGTTGGTCGAGCCGATATAGACGCCAGGACGCTTCCTGATGCCTTCAAGTTCGCTTAAAACCTCGATGTTCTCGGCGGTATAGCCTTGGGCAGCCTTAAGAACCTCTTGCTCATTTGGGGCGAGATTGTTGTTTTCTTGTTCGTTGAGCATGCGTATATTATTGCACACTTACGCACGAAGAACAAAGTCTTTAAACCTTGATTGATAAAAATTCGCCATTTATGGCGAAATTCAACCAATGCCAAAATAAATGGCTATATGTTCCTATATACGCTATTTAGTATATTTTTAGTAGTTTTATCGTATATGTATATATCTCTGATATATAAAATCAAATTAATAAAAAAGAGATGAATTTCTCCATCTCTAATTTTGGAATCTTACATTTGGGAATTCATGTTCTTCATGATGGCGCGGATTTGGGCCTCAGTCGGCTTTCTTCCCATCTGCGCATACATGGTGCGAATCATCTTCTCGTTGATTGGAGGATTCTTCTTAAGCTGAGACTTGAATAAGGCTCTGGCGCCGAAGAAGCCACCGATCAAGCCAACGACCAATAAGGCGATGGCGATGCCGAACCATGGGCCATTCCAACCGAATTCGGTGCTACTGGCTAATAAGTTCATCTTTAGGCCCTTCCGTCGTATTTGCCGGTCGAAGTGTCGACTAAGATCTGGTCTCCTTCATTAATGAAGAGAGGTACTTTGATGACCATGCCGGTCTCGAGGGTAGCGTCTTTGGATCCACCGTTGGAGATGGTATCGCCACGGACACCCGGCTCAGTTTCGGTGACGGTCATGGCAACCTTGGCTGGAAGGACGATGCCGATGAGCTCGCCTTCGAAGGTGTTGATCATGACTTCGAGGTTTGGAACGAGGTATTTGGCTTCGTTTTCCAAGAGGGCGTGTGGGATTTCCATTTGCTCATAGGTCTTTGGATCCATAAAGCAATAGGTGATGCCGGAATCGTAAAGATATTGGGAAGCGACTTTGTCCAAACGGGCTTCGGTTACATCGTAACCGGAGTTACGGGCCAATTCGGTAATGGCACCGGTTCTGACGTTCTGGACTTTGACTTTCGCGACCATCTTTCTCATAGCGGTCTTGTTAAGAAGGATATCTAAGCAGCGATAAAGGTTGCCTTCATCGATGAAGTAGTTCCCTGGGCGTAATTCTGTAACGTTCATTTTTTTCTTCTCCCTAAAAAAGCATAAGTATTCTACATTCATTTCTTTTGTAAGAAAAGAACGTGTTTATCGCTTAAGAAATTAAATACGGATTGAGCCTTTTCTCGGTCTTTATGTCCGATGATTGCTCATGTCCTGGATAAACCTTGGTCTCGTCGGGAAGCTTCTTAAGCTTAGCTAATGACGATTCCATCTTCCTTCCGTCTCCGCCTGGCAAGTCCGATCTCCCCACCGAAAGATGGAAGAGAGTGTCTCCTGAGAAAAGGACCTTGTCCTTCTCGTCGTAGAAGCAGACGCTTCCGGGAGTGTGGAACGGAGTGAAGATGACTTTGAAGGAATAGCCACCGATTTCCAATGTCTCCCCATCCTCGAGTTCATGAATGCCATAACCTTCGATTTTTAGTCCTTTCAATAAATTGAAACGGTCATCGGTCAGGTATTTGACATCTTCTTCGTGAATATAGACGGGGGCTTTATGTGTCGTAGTCGATAGCCCGTAGATGTGGTCGTAATGCCCATGCGTAAGCAAATACGCCAAGATTTTCCCGGCGTGATGCTTATCGATGTAGCGGTCCAAACAACCATTTTGGTTGTTGCCAGGGTCCACCACGATACAAGGCTCGCCCTCTTCGCCGATGATGTAGGTATTGGCGAAATAAGGGGAGGAGAACGGACAAACGATCTTCATTGTCGGCCCTTAATACAAAAATAAGGCCTTAAGCCTTATTTAAGTTTCTTGATTTCTTTATGAACCGTAACTTTGCGGCAGCGTGGGCAATATTTGTTGAGCTCGATCTTATCTGGATGGGTTCTCTTATTGCGGGTGCCGAGGTAGTTATGTTCGCCGCATTCGCTGCAAGCGAGGATGATTTCATCACGTTTACTGGTTGCCATAGTTAATCACTTCTTTCTTTTAAGCGTTGCTACTTTATCATAACGAAAAGCGATTATCTAGATATTTGTTAACTTTGCTTATGCAATAATGAGAAAACTCTAGAAAATACAGCCGCCTTCGCTCAAAATTAGTCAGCATGAAGAGAAACGAGACCAAGAAAATCAAATTAGGCGACATCTATATCGGCGGAGAGGACAAAGTCCTTATCCAGAGCATGTGCTCGGTTAAAACCGAGAGAGTCGATGAAGTGGTCGCCCAAATCAACGAATGCGCCTCTTTGGGCGCGGACATTATGCGTGTCTCCGTCCTCGATATGAAAGACGCTATAGCCATCAAGGACATCGTTTCGAAAATATCGATTCCTCTCGTGGCCGATATCCATTTCGATCCCGAATTGGCTTTAGCTTCCATCGAATCCGGTTGCTCCGCCATCCGTCTTAATCCAGGAAATATCAGAGATAAATCCGACATAATCCGCATCGCCAATAAGTGCAAAGAGAAGAATATCCCTATCCGTATCGGCGTCAACGCCGGTTCTCTGGATGACTCCATTAAAGGAGGCACCCTCGCCGAGAAATTGGTCAATTCAGCCAAAAAAGAAGCCTCCATCCTCGAAGAAATCGGATTCAATGACATAGTCATTTCCCTTAAGGCCTCCTCAGTCAAAGACACGATTGAGGCTTATGAATTGGCCTCCAAGGTATTCCCTTATCCGTTACATCTAGGTGTAACCGAGGCTGGTCCAAAGGATATCGGGCTCATCAGAAGCGCCGCAGCCTTGTCCCCACTTCTTTTTGAAGGCCTAGGAGACACAATCCGCATCTCTTTGAGCGATAACCCAAAAGAAGAGATAAAAGCCGCCAGAAGGCTTCTTATCGATTTAGGGCTCATGCGTGGGCCGAGATTGATCAGCTGCCCAACCTGCGGAAGAACCCAAGTCGATTTATTGCCGCTAGTTAACATAGTCAAAGACTATTTAGAAAAATATCCTTCTTGGGACGTGACCATCGCCGTGATGGGCTGCCCGGTTAACGGAGTGGGCGAAGCCAAGGAAGCCGACATAGGCGTAGCGGGAGGCAAAGACAGCTGGACCTTATTTAAGAAAGGCAAGGTTATCCGCACCATCAAAAACGACAAAATAAGTATTGAATTCCTTAAGGAATTAGAACTACTGAAAAACAACTAAAAAACGCGATGAGTCCCACCGCGTTTTCTTTTTATTCGTCGTCATTCAGGGCTTTAGCCTGCTTGCGGAAATTCTCCTCAAGCTGCCTTCTGACCGAGCGTTGGATGGCCTTGCGCTTATATTTGTGCTTGACCTGATCGATAGCGAAGTCCCTCTTCCTCTTATATCCTGGTTTGACCTTGTCGGAACGGGTCTTTGCTTTAGCAATCTTGATTTCTTTCTTTTCCTCGTCGGATTCGAAAGCTTTCTTCTTGGTGAATTTGGATTTCTTGGCCAAGCCGACTGGGTCCTCTTTGAGGACACCACCACGGAAGATGTAGTAATCAAATTTGGTGCCGAGGTCAATCAACTGCTTCGGCAATTCAGTTGAGTCGTCATCGTAGAAAACCCAGCTGTCTCCGGTTTTATCGAAACGGCCGGTTCTTCCGGCGCGATGGTGATAGAACTCGAGGTCGCTCGGCAAATCCAAGGAGATGACGTCAGTGACGTCAGGGATATCCATGCCACGGCTTAATAAGTCGGAGGCGATGATGACGGAGCTCTTATTGGCCTTGATATCGCGGAGGGCTTTCTTTCTGGCGCGATCATTCAAGGAGCCAGTGAAGTAGATGGCGTCCACCCCATTATCGCGGAGATATTTGTAGGCCGCATCGACGGTTTCTTTTTTGGAAGCGAAGACGATGGAAAGATACGGCTTCTTGAGTTTTAGGAATTCAAGCAAAGCTTGCTTTGGGTCGGCATGCTTGATATCGACTAAGTGATGAGAGACGGAAGAGGAGGTCTCGGTCTCTTCGGCTTCGAATTGGAAGTCGGTCGAGACGAAGTGCTTGATTTCGTCTTTGAGAGATTGCTTCAATGTTGCGGAGAAGACGAGAACCTGTGGTTCATCGATTTCGGTTTGGAACAAAGATTCGATATCATCGAAGTATCCCATCTCCAAAAGCATGTCCGCTTCATCCAAAACCACCGTTCTGACGTTGGAAAGATTGAGGGAATGTTTGGTGACTAAGAGGTCTTTGAGACGGCCCGGGGTGCCGATGATCATATGTGGGGCCACTGAGAGGCCTTCTTCGTTTTGACTGACCTCAGCTTCGCTGGTGAAAAGTCTAATCTTGAGTTTCGGGAAGAAACGGACGAATTCTTTGGCGAATTCGTAAATTTGTCTGGCCAATTCCCTGCTTGGGGCGATGATGATGCTTTGAACGCGTGGCAGGTTGACATCCGTTTTATCGATTACCGGGATAAGGAAAGCGTGCGTCTTCCCGCTTCCAGTCGCCGACTGGGCGAGGATGGACTTGCCACGGAGAGCCTTCGGGATGACGTTGCTTTGGACCGGAGATGGCGAGACGTAGCCTAACTTATTTAGGGCGTTGACCATCTGGGTTGATAGAGAGAATGCGGAGAAACTTGCCATAATCGGGAGTAATTATAGGCGAAAGGGGCGAAACTATCAACGCGTAGGCGTATAATGGGAGGCATGGAAATCGTCTCTTTATATCCAAAAGGCTTCTGCGACGGCGTCACTTCCGCCTTCTCTTTAGCCACTAAGGCATTAAAAGAGCATCCAAACGAGACTCTCTATCTCGTCGGTTCCTTGGTCCACAACGAATTGGCTATCTCTTCTTTGCTTTGCAAAGGATGCGTTATTTTGGATGAAAGGGGCGGAGACTTGTTAGCTCAAATGGAATCCCTTCCCGATGGGGCTATCGTTTCGTATTCGGCCCATGGGCATGATAAGGATTCTTATGATAGAATCGCCGAAAAGAAGCATTTCATCGTTTACGATGCCTCTTGCAAGCACATCCTATCCAATATCAAGAAGATGAAAGAGGTCAAAGGCCGAGTGGCGTTTGTCTGCGATCCGAAACACCTCGAGGCTAAAGCGGTCTCTTTCTTAGATAACGTCACCATCATCGACCCGAAGAATCCGAGTGTCAATAAATATGACTATGTCATATCGCAAACCTCTTTAGATGAAGAAGCCTATTTGGAGGTCGTAGATGAACTAAAAAAAGCCAATCCTGATATCGTTTCCTTAGGCGGAAGATGCCCTTCCACCGTTTTAAGGCAAAGGAATGTCATCGAGGCTCCTAACGACATCGACTTGTTTATCGTCGTCGGCTCGAAGGACTCTTCGAATACGAAACGTCTTGCCTATTTGGCGAAGAAATATCATCAAAACGCCGATGTCATCCAGGTTTTGGACGTTGATGAACTCAAAGAGTTCAACCTAAGCAAATACAAAAAAGCCGCCTTGGCCTCTGGAGCGAGCTCCAGCCAGACGGCTTACGAAGATATCGAGAATTACCTTAAGTCCCTTTAGATGACTTCGGGAAGCTTTTCGTGATCGACCTTCTCGATTTGGAGATTCGGATCCAATCCTAAAAGGATTTTTTCCATTTGGTTCATGAAGACGTGTTCGATTTCGTGCGGGAAATCGATGTAGTTGTAGTGATTGAGGACGATCTCTCTTCTACAATGATGCGGGGCATCGCCGGAGATATAGATATCATAGCCTTCGTTCATGGCGTTCACGTATTCCCTGGAACCGCCCCCGCCGATGATGGCGACGCTTTGAACCATCTTCTTGCCTTCGGCGATAAGGAGGCCATAATCGACTCCGAAGGCCTTTTTCGCTAATTTAGCGAAGTCATGTATCTCCATCGGCTCTTTGAGATGCCCACCGCGAGCCATCGGGCAGGTTTCCAAAGGCTTAATGTCCTCTAAGTTAAGCAAATTGGCCAAGGTATCGTTCATGCCGTCTTTCCCCAAATCGAAATTGGTGTGATAGGACATGATAGGGATATCAAGTTCCTTCATCTTCTCATAGAGAACCGCTTTGATGGGGTCGGAGGCCAAGATTTGTTTAAGCTTGCCGAAGATGAACGGATGATGGGTGATGATCATGTCTGGCTTATAGTCTAAGACGGTAGGCAAAACCTCATCATCAAAATCCAAACATAGTAGAATTTTGGTAGTTTCTTCTTTGAAGGTGCCAACTTGGAGACCAGGATGGTCATACCATTCGGCCGTCTTTTTAGGGAACTTATCGCCTAACTTTTTGAGCAATGATCTAGTCTTCATTCATTACGTCCTCCAAGAGTTTTAGTTCTTTCTTTATCTCGGCTTTTCTCTTTTCCGGGATATCGTTTTTAAGCAGTCTCTCGTATTGGGCTTTCTTCTCTGAAGCGAATCTTTTCCAATCGGAGTTATGCCTATGACATTCCAATGGGCCAAAGAGAAGCTCAGCTTGGCTGTAGATAATGTCCTCATCGGTCTTGACCAACTTCCAGACCGAATACCAGATGTTATCTTCGTAGAAGAAAGATTCCTCTTCGACCTTATATCCGAGTTTGGCGGTAGTTAAAAGCAAGACGTCCCATTCCGAATGGGCATCCAAGATAAGAGTTTTGATTTTATCTAGTTTTTCCTTATGTTCTTCCAAAATGGAAGAAATGAGCCTTCCGCCCATTCCGGCGATGACCACCGTATCCACTTTCGGATCGAGGGCCTCTAAGCCAGAGGAAAGAGATAAGGAGATTCTTTCCGGGTATATGGTTCCCTCTTCCACCGCTTTGGAAAGACGGAGGAAAGGGCCTTTCTTGTTCTCGATGGCCTGGGCAAAGGGAACGATGCCTTCGTTAACTAGATAGATAGGCAAAGCCCCATGGTCGGAGCCAACATCCGCGACGAAAGAGCCCTTACTTACGTAAGAAGCGACTTTCGAGAGGCGGAAGGAGAGGCTTTTCATTATTTGCTGTGGGTGTCTGGGCCAACGTTGTTGACGTTTTCGCGGTAATCGCCGAGTTTCTTCACTCTGGTGGGATGACGAAGTTTGCGGATAGCCTTGGCCTCGATCTGACGGATACGTTCACGGGTGACGCCGAATTCCTGGCCGACTTCCTCCAAGGTTCTTGGGCGGTTGTCGTCAAGGCCATAACGAAGTCTAAGGACGCGTTCCTCACGTTCGGTGAGGTCCTTCATGATCTCGTATAATTCGTCCTTAAGTAAGGACTTCGTGGTGTATTCTTCTGGGGATTGAGCAGATTTATCTTCGATAAAATCTCCCAAATGGGAATCGTCTTCCTCACCGATTGGGGTCTCTAATGAGACTGGTTCAAGGGCGATACGCTGAATCTCTCTGATACGTTCAGGGGACAAGGCGCCATCCATTCTTTCGGAGATTTCTTCGGCCGTTGGGTCTCTGCCCAATTCCTGAACCAAGGTTCTTTGAACCCTGGTCATCTTATTGATGGTTTCGACCATATGGACCGGGATGCGGATGGTACGGGCCTGGTCGGCGATGGCGCGGGTGATGGCCTGACGGATCCACCAAGTGGCGTAAGTGGAGAACTTGAAGCCTTTGGTGTAGTCGAATTTCTCGACCGCTTTGATAAGGCCCATGTTGCCTTCTTGGATTAAATCCAAGAAATGCATGCCACGGCCAACGTAATGCTTAGCGATGGAAATGACCAAACGGAGGTTAGCGGTGATAAGCTCCTTCTTGGCTTCTTCGTCGCCTTCGGCGATACGCTTGGCTAATTCGGTTTCCTGCTGAGCGGTCAAAAGGTCGACCTTGCCGATTTCCCTCAAATACATTTTGACGGAGTCGTTGACTTTGACTTCGCCCGGCTGAATCTTGGAGAAATCTTCGATTTCGTTGAGTTCGCTCAATTCATCGTCGGTCTTTTCGTCCAAGTCCATGTCTTCTTCGTCTAAGTCTTCTTCGTTCATGGCTTCCTCGGAGAATTCGACGTTGTCGAGATCCGGTTCGTCATCGTCGGAGACGACCTTGATGTTGTTTTCGGCGAAGTAGGCAATCAATTGTTCGACGTCATCGTCGGACATATCGAACTTGGAAGTGGCTTCCAAAAGCTCTTCTTGGTCGATGGAGCCGTTGGCTTTTCCTTTTTTGAGAAAATCCTTCTTGAGTTTCTCGAACAATTCAAGTTCTTCGTTGTCGTCTTCTGGCTCGAAGCCGATGTCGAGATCTTCGTCTTCTTCGGTTTCGGCTTTGGCTGGTTTTTTAGCCTTGGTGGCTTTCTTCTCCACCGGTTTCTTGGCGGCTTTGGTTTCTACTTTCTTGGCAGTCTTTTTCTCGTTGGAATCGGACTTTCTAGCGACTTTCTTTTCAGTAGTCTTTTTAGCCTCGGACTTCTTCGAGGCCTTCTTTAAGTCCTTTTCTTCGTTAGTTCCCTTTTTTGCCATAAAATCCCCTTTCTATTCGCCATTTCCCTTTTTGGCGAACTTTTGGCGTTTTCTTTCTAACGCCTTATTCATGATGTCGGCTTTCTCTTCTGGAGTCTTGCCGATCAATTGTTTATATAGCGACTCTTTCTCGTATTTCTTGTCTTTCTCGCTCCGGATGCGCTTAGCGCAGGCTTCAGCCTGTTCCAAGGAGAACGGAGGATAAGAGGTATCGTCGGATAGAGCGGTCGCCAAAGCCGTCAATTCTTCGACGTTATCGAAGCTGCTCTGCTCGATATCGCTTAATAAGAGCGAAATCTCGATGTTGGCGTTTCTCTTGTTCTCGTATTCGACGATGAAGTTGGCGATGGTGTCATAGGTCGTGTTGTAGAAGGCATCGATGTAGGTCCTGAAGTATTCCACCGCTTCCCTTTCGTGAAGCATGTAATAGAGCATCAGCCTCTCGGCGGCGTCCAAGGCCCCGCGATTATCGGTTTTGATGCGGGCTTTGGAAACACTTGGAACGATGCTTTCTTCTTTCGCGGCTTTTTCCGGAGCCTGAGAGATTTGGCTCCTTATGACTTCCGATTCATAACCGGTGATTCTAGAGAGCTTCGCGATGTTGTTTTCCCTATCCAATCCCGCCGGAATGGAGGCGAGATATGGGATGAAGTATCTTAGAACTTTCTCCCTATCTTCTTTAGAAGATAATTTCTTGACGTTGAGGTAATAATTCATCTGGAAGTCGAATGGGTCGACCAGATGATTCATCATCTCCTTCAAAGCGTCCGCCCCGGATTCCTGATAGATGTCATCAGGATCCCTTAGGTCATTCGGATTAAGAACGATTCTGAACGGGATATTAGCCTTGGAGAGCTTAGGGATCATCTTCATCATGCCTGTCTGGCCGGCATCGTCTCCGTCTAAGCATAGACGGACTTCGGCGTTCAGCCTGCGAAGCATTTTGATATGTTGGTCGCTTAAGTTAGTGCCCATCACCGCCACCGCGGACTTAATGCCCGCTTTCCAAAGGGCGATGACGTCCATAAAGCCCTCGAGGACATAAATGTAGCCATCGTGCCTAGCGGTTTCCTTGGCTTGGTTGTAGTTGTAGAGAACCTCGCTCTTATAGAAGATGCGGGTCTCTGGCGAATTGACGTATTTGGCGGTTCCGTCGTCGCGAATGCGACGGGCGGAGAAGCCCACCACTTGGCCGTCTGAGTCCTTAAGTGGGAAGACAAGTCTTCCGGCGTTGGAGTCGGAGGTTCCATTGGCTTTAGCCAAAGCGATGCCGATATCCTCGATGGATTTCAATGAATGGCCTTTGGCTTGGAGGTATTGGACCGTCTTTTTGCCATCCAATAAGGAATAGCCGATGCCAAAGGCATTGGCCACTTCGTCATCGATGTTTCTCTTAGCAAGATATTCCTTGCCCGCTTTCCCTTCTTCGGTTGAGAGACCATATTGATAGAAAAGCTGCAAGTCATTGATGCATTTATAGAGAGGGACGAGGTCCGTATTGACCTTCTTCTCGTGATGCTCGCTTAACAAGCGAGGGTCATTGAATCCGACGATGGAAGCCAATTTGCGGACGGCCTCATCAAAGGAGATCTTCTCGAATTTTGAAACGAACGTGAGTGCGTTTCCGCCTTCCCCACAGGCGAAGCACTTATAGATTTGCTTCTCTTTGGAGATATTCAAGGATGGGTTCTTATCATCGTGGAAAGGGCAAACTGCTAAATAGGAGCGGCCTTTCTGGATGACCGGAATATAGGAGGAAATAACGCTGACTATATCGCTGCTTTTGAGCAAATCATCAATCAATTCTCTGGAATATGACATTAGCCCTCCTTTCTATCCATATTAATTTATTAATATGGTATTTACTATAAAACTACTAATTGGACTTTTTTACATGAAGCACTTCACCGAGAAGTAATTGACCAGCTCAGTGATGGACATTCTGATCTGTTTCATGCTGTCTCTGTCTCTGACGGTGACGCTTTGATCGGCGGCGGTATCGAAGTCGATGGTGACGCAATACGGGGTGCCGATTTCGTCTTGGCGGCGATAACGTTTGCCGATGGAGCCGGTGACGTCATAGGTGCAGGAGAAGCGCTTATTGAGGATATTTAAGACCTCAAGGGACTTCTCTTCCAATTTCTTAGAAAGCGGAAGAACGGCGACCTTATATGGAGCCAAGCCTGGATTGAGGTGCATGACGGTGCGAGTATCTCCGCCTTCCAATTCTTCTTCGTCATAAGCATCCACCATGGTCATAAGCATCAATCTGTCTAAGCCCATGGATGGTTCGATGACGTATGGGAGATATTTCTCGTTGGTCTCTGGGTCGAAATAGGTGAGATCCTCTTTGGAATATTCCTGGTGACGGCCTAAGTCGTAATCGGTACGATCGGCAACGCCCAAGATCTCTCCCCAACCTAAGGTTGGGAAATCGTATTCGACGTCAGTCGTGGCCTTGGAATAGAAGGCCAATTCGGCTGGTTCGTGATCTCTGAAGCGAAGGTTTTCTTCCTTGATACCTAAGGATTCGACGAACTTAAGGCAATAATTCTTCCAATAGGAGAACCATTCGAGGTCGGTGCCCGGTTTGCAGAAGAATTCCATTTCCATCTGCTCGAATTCACGAGTACGGAAAGTGAAGTTACCCGGGGTGATTTCGTTACGGAAGGATTTGCCGGCGTTGCAAATACCGAAAGGAAGTTTCTTTCTGCAGGCACGCTGAACGGCTTTGAAGTTGGTAAAGACACCCTGAGCGGTCTCTGGACGGAGGTAAACCACGGAAGAATTATCTTCCGTGACACCGATATGGGTCTTGAACATCATATTGAATTTGCGGATTGGGGTGAATTCGCTCTTGCCGCAATTTGAGCATTTGACTTCGTGGGTCTGGATGAACTTATCCATCTCTTCGAAAGACATGCCTTCGACATCGGCATCAGGATATTGAGATTCGATTAAGCTGTCGGCACGATGACGGGCGTGACAGGCTTTGCAGTCGCACATCGGATCGTTGAAGGTGGAGACGTGACCAGTGGCTTCCCAGACTCTTGGATTCATGAGAATCGCGGCGTCGATGCCGACGTTGGTCGGGGATTCCTGGACGAATTTCTTCCACCACAAGGCTTTGAGGTTCTTTTTAAGCTCGGCACCTAAAGGACCATAGTCCCAAGTGTTGGCGAGACCACCATAAATGGCGCTGCCCGGAAAGACATAGCCGGTATTTTGCAAATGTTGGGTGATTTTATCAAAATCAAATTTATTAGGCATAATGCACCTCGAATAAAAAAGTCCATATATTGGACTTAAGTATTATATTGGGAAATGGTGTTTTGTCAAACCTATATAAGTGTAATTAGCAATGTTCAAGCATCGATACCGACTTGAGTTTGACACCAGTCAGATTCTCGGCGTAAGTGGAGAGTTGGCTAATTAAAGCCAAAGACTCTTCTTTTTCAAAGGCCACACGGCCCAAATCACTCAGAGGATAGATAAAGGCATAACGGAGGATCTTTAAGGCTCTAGATGGCAATCTGACCGTGTTAGCGTCCGCATATTCCTCGGAAATGAAGCCACCTTCTTCGTAATTGACCCCAACGATGTTCTTCTTGCTGCCGGAAATGACGCATTGATCAACCTCTAAACCATATCCAAGAATGGTCAAGAGCTTGGCAAAGTAAAGCAAGCAAGCCGAATAAATCGGATAGCCCTTATTGATTTCCTTCATCGCCTTATCGAAAGCCGGAAAGACTTCCGAGGCGTCTTCTTCGGTTAGCATCCTGGCGTTTATTTCTGCCAAAAAAGAGATACAGCTCATCCATAATAAGTCTTCCTTTTCTTCTATAGAAGAAAGAGGAATGCCTTCGGAGAGGGTTAGGCTGTTTTTGTCGGTTGAGATATTAAGGGAAAATTTCGAGTAGGTGAGGACGCGACAAGAGGCAGCGTTCTTGCTGGTTAGTTTCTTTATGCCACGAGCCAAAAAGGAGAATAGGCCATCCTTGCCTAAACAAGTGACCATCGCATCCGCCTCCTTGTATGGAGAGACGCGTAAAACATATCCTTCTTTTTGAACCAGCTCTTGTTTCATTAATCTTCTTTGCTATAGCCGAAAGCCTTGAGCTTGTCGGTCTTTTGTCTCCAATCGGCGGCTTGTTTGACTTCGATTCTCAAATCGATGTGCTTATGGAGGCGCTTCTCCAAATCACGGCGGGCGGTCATGGAGATTTTCTTGATCATATCCCCGCCTTTGCCGACCACGATGCCAATCTGGCTCTTCTTCTCGACCCAGATGGTGGCCTCGCAATAAATCTCTTTGGATTTCTCATTAAGAGAATCGATGGTAACGGCGCTTTGGTGAGGGACTTCATCCGAAAGGAAATGAAGCATCTCATAACGGACGGTTTCCTTAATATCAAAGGCTATGCCTTTATCGGTGATGGTTCCTTCTTCGTAATACATCGGGCCTTCTGGCAAGTATTTGGCCACCGCGTCTTTGACGTCTTTGAGGCCAAAGTTGGTTAAAGCCGACATCTGAATGATTTCCTTATTTGGGAATTCTTTGTGAAGCTTATTGAGCAAGACTTCCATCTTCGGAGCGGTCGCCAAATCAATCTTGTTGACCAAGATGATGAATGGGCAATTAAGTTTCAAGGCCTTCAAAGTCTTGAAGTCGGGATCGTCTTCTTGGAAGTTATCGGCCGAGATCATGAATAAGCAAATATCCGCATCTCCTAAGGAGGAACGAGCTTCCTTGTTCATGAACTTATCCAAAGCCGCTTCGCCTTCGAAAAGTCCCGGGGTATCGATGAAGACCATCTGATAATCTTTCTCGGTAAGGACGCCGATGATGTTATCTCTAGTGGTCTGCGGTTTTGGGGAAACGATGGATACTTTCTTTGAAAGTACAGCGTTTAAAAACGTCGATTTGCCGACGTTTGGGCGACCTAAGATCGCGACGAATCCGCTCTTCATTTAGTTAGGTCCTCTTCGCTGAAAGCGAATGGCAAAAGTTCCTTGAGGTTGGTTTCGATGACGTCGCCTTTGAGGTTAGCCAAATAGATGACAGCATCCTTGGCCAAAAGTTCGGACATGACCTGACGGCAAGCGCCGCAAGGTGAGCATGGCTCATCGGTTTCAGCCACCACCGCCAATGCGATGATGTCGCGTGGCTTAACGCCATTCATCAAGGCATGGAACATGGCGTTCCTTTCCCCGCAGTTGCAAAGAGGGTAGGAGGAATTCTCGACGTTAGCCCCTTTGAAAGTTCTTCCGTCTCTGCATAAGACGGCAGCGCCTACGGCGAAATGGCTATATGGCGAATAAGATAATTCACGAGCCTCTTTGGCTAATTCAATCAAAGCTGATTTGTTCATTTGGTACTTCCTCCAAAATCTTATCTTGCAAAGCAAACATGACGACTTCGTCTTCCTTTTTCATGTGATCGTAACCCAATAAATGGAGTAAGCCGTGGGTGAAAAGGAAACTAAGTTCTCTAAAAAGAGAATTTCCGATATCCTTGGCTTGGCGGATAGCTTGAGGAACGCAGATCAAGATTTCTCCGAGCATCTTCTCGATATCCGGATCATTGATTTGATGGGCCGGGTCCTTATCGTCGTTGAAGGCGAAAGAGATGACATCGGTCACCCTATCGACCCCGCGATAGTCCCTATTGATTTGATGAATGGTATCATCGTCGACGAAGCTGACATCAACTTCGTAGTTATCCGTGACGTTTAGATGTTTGAAGGTCGCTTCCAAGATTTCTTGGTAGCGTTTCTCCATCACGTCATATTTCGGATCACAGGCGTTAGAAAAAACAAGTTCCATACATTAACTTTATCATAAAGTTAGCTTATAAGCCATCAACTGCGTGTCTTTGATAGATATTCCCTGAAATAAAGGAGATTCTTTTCCCTCTCCTTTCGGTTAAAGGCGTATTCGAATACATCCGATCCTCCTTTCTGAATAAAGAGCAAAGCGAACAAATGGAAGAGATAATAATTTAATGAAGAGTCGTTGGCCATAATGCTTGGAAGAATGGAGAAAGCCGCCACCGTGATGGCAAGAATCGCTTTTTCAATCAGCATCATCTTCCCATATTTGTCGGCATCCTGGCTAAGCGAGAATAACAACTGCCGTTTCTCCGCTTCTTCAGAACTGCCATATAGGAGTTTTTCCTCCTTTTGCATTCTAACCCGCTTAGTATAAAAATATCGATGGAAGATGAATTTTTCGCCACATAATAAAGCAAGAACGCCTCCTAGCGAAAGGAAGAAAGACGGGCTGTTCATGCCGACGATGACGGCGATTAAAATACAGGCTCCAATCTGAGAGATGACGGAGGCGACATCGCCAAAGAGGTTTTTCTTCAAGAGGTTATAACGCTCATAATTGGTCTTGATTCGTTTGGGATTTTCATCGTATACGGAGGACAAGTATTTTTTATCAAACGCCTTAATTGAGGATAGAATAAACAAACGCCTGCCCTCTTCCAAGATGAGGGCTAAAGCCATGCAAGTCAGAGTCAACCATAACGGGGTCCTATCCAAAAAGGCTAAGGCAAGTCCCAAAGAAACTTCGGACAAGAACAATAAGCCGTCCGAAACGATTTCCCTCCAGATCGGAACGATTCGTTTGGGTTTAGGCGGTTTCATTATGACAGTTTGGACCAGCACCCCATAAATGCCGGTCCATACGGATAAGAACTTTTCCTTTTTGATGATGACTTTGCCCACCGCTGGATCAAGATAAGTTACTTGGTCATCATCGATTCTCGTCACCACCGTCATATGAGCTTGCTCATTCTCGTTTAGCAAAGCTAAAAACGGACCTTTTTGGTTGGATGGATAGGAAAATTCCTCTTTCTCGGCCTCGTAGAAAGTAAGTTCGAATCCATAATCCTCCATCTCGTCTTCTAAGGTTTTCAGAGAGTAAGGCGGATGCGAATTGAAAGTCATATTCTTCCAGCCTCTTTTCTTAGTTAGAAGACAAGCCAAAGTCCTTAAGGATGATAAAGCGCAACTTTGTTCGTCAAATTGATAAGATATTTTTGCCATGGTTCCTCCTACTAACTTTTAGAAGGAAGAAAGGCAAATTTACCTAAAAGTTTTAAAAAACGCAGCGATTAAGCCGCGCTTGGTTTGTTTTTAGATTTTCATCGCCACTTCGTAGGCTCTCCAGATGACGCTTCTAAGGTTGCCTATTTTCAAGCAATCGCCGACCAAATAGACGTTTTTGCCATCCTTAAGCTTATTAAGAGGGGTTGGGATATAACCGGCCGAAGAGATAACGGAGTCACATTTGATTTCGAATTCTTTGCCTTCTTTGTCTTTGACGATGACGGAATCGTCTTTAACTTCTTTAAGGGTGGTTTCCAAATAGACCGGGACTTTCTTCCAAGCAAACCATTCTCTTAAATAAGAGGAGTTAGCAAGGCAGACGCCTTTTTGGGCGATTAAGTCGTTTTTCATCTCGACGATGATTGGCTTCTTGCCTTTTAAGGCAAGCTCGTAGGCGATTTCAGAACCGGTAAGACCACCACCGATAACAGCCACGGTCTCACCAACCTCTTTTCCGAGGAGATATTCGCAAGCCTCGATCATCTTTTCGTGATTCGGGACTTTCTTTAAGACTCTGGCGGTTGAGCCGGTGGCGATGATGACAGGATCTTTGCCGAATAAAGCGATGTCTTTCACTTCGGCGTTGAGCTTAACCTCGATGCCAAGTTCCTTCATTTGGAGCTTGTACCATTCTAAGAGTTCTCTGAGCCTGAATTTGTAGGATTCGGCGCTGGCGGCGATGAAAGTGCCACCTAAAGTGTTGCTCTTTTCATAAATTATCGGGTTATGTCCTCTTAGTTTTAAAACGCGAGCGGCTTCCATGCCACCGATGCCACCGCCAATAATATGAACGGTCTTCGGGTGTTTGGTCTTAATGATCTTATGTTTGTCCCATTGCATCATTTCAGCATTGACAGCGCATCTAGCCAAATGCAAAGAGTCCGATAAATCCTGATCATTCGGGACGCCTTTGTAATGGCACATATTAAAGCAACCGTTATGGCAATGGATACATGGACGGATATTCTTCTTGTCATCGTTTAAGACCTTGGTGAACCATTCTGGGTCGGCCAAGAAGTTTCTCGCAAAGCCAACGCCATCGATCTTTCCTTCGGAAACGGACTTAGCGCCCGCCTCTAAGGTCATCTTGCCGGCACAGACCACCGGGATATTGACGAACTTTTTGATGTGCTCGACGTATTCAAGATTGCAGTTCTCTGGCATATATACTGGCGGATGAGCCCAATACCAAGCATCATAGGTGCCGTTATCGCAATTGAGCATATCGTAACCAGCCTCTTCCAAGAACTTGGCGGCTATTTCGGACTCAGCCATATCGCGGCCCGCTTCGACAAAGTCTTCGCCCGGCAAAGCCCCTTCTCTGAAGCCTTTGGTCTTGGAAACGACGGAATAACGGAGGGAAACAGGGAAGTCCTTTCCGCACTCTTTCTTGATGGCTTTGACGATTTCGGCGGCGAAGCGATACCTGTTTTCCAAGGAACCACCATATTCGTCTTCGCGCTTATTTACGTATTTGAGGGTGAACTGGTCTAATAGATATCCTTCGTGTACGGCATGGATTTCGACACCATCGACCCCAGCGTCTTTGCATAACTTGGCGGATTTGGCGAAAGCGTCGATGAAATGCTGGATTTCTTTCTTCGTCATTTCTCTGGAAGGAACCTTATCGGACCATCTATTTGGAGAAGCTGAAGCGGTAGCGGTGATCTTATCCAAGTTCATGAAGGGCTTGGAAAGGACTCTCAAGGCTTTGTTGGTATAGAGCTTTTCCATCATCTCCGAGATGGTGAAGGAGCGGCCGAAGCCAGCGGTCAATTGAATGAATAATTTGGCCCCGGTCTTATGGAACTCCGGCATCCATTTCTTTAAGGCGTGGAACATGCTCTTCTTTTTATAAAGCCACTGCCCGAACATCGGGTTATAGACTGGCTGGCAGCCAGGCAAGACCAGACCGGCGTTGTTTTTGGCGACTTCCAAGATGAATTTGGCGCCGGCTTTGTCGAAATGGTTCACTTCCATCCAACCGAAAAGGTCGGTTCCGCCCATGGAGGTCAAAACGATGCGGTTTTTAATCTCGCAATTGCCGATTTTCCACGGCGTCAATAAGGGTTTGAGTTCTTCTCTCATACTATGCATCTCCGGATTTGGCTATATTTTACTTCTAGTAAAAGAATCTAGGAAGTGGAGGCATAAAAAAATCCCGAAGGCTCGGGACTTTCTTATTGTTTTGGAATTACCACTTCTTACGGCGGGCCATTTCACTCTTGCGTTTGCGCTTGAGGCCGGTCTTAAGATAGAATTCGCGCTTGCGGGCTTCTAAAAGGATGCCGGATTTGTTGACGCTGCGCTTGAAGCGGCGTAACGCGTCATCGAGAGATTCGCCTTCGTGGACGACAGTCTTAACGATCATACTTTCTTCACCTCGCTTTCTGGTGCGTGGTTATTTTACACAACTAATCGCCAAGTACAAAGAAAATTAAGATATAATCTAAAAGATTATGGAGAAAAGACCCTTTTTGAGCATCATCCTACCCGTCTATTCGGGAGAAACCCTCTTCAAGCGTTGCCTTGGCTCTTTGCTATCTCAAAAATCTGAAGAAGATTATGAAATTGTCTTGGCCGTCAATTTGGACGCCGAGGAAGGCTGCAAGAAGTTGGCGGAAGAGGCGATGGAGAAGGATTCTCATTTCGTCTCCGTTACGATGAAAGAGATTAATCTCGCCAAGATGGTATGCCGTCTGGAAGGGGTTAGATTCTCCAAAGGAGAATATGTTACCTTCATCGATAACGATGACTATTATTCTTCGGAATATGCGATCGATAACATCATCAAAGAAATAAAGAAAGGCAAGTCCGATATAACCGTCTTCCCGTATTTCATCTCGAAGAAGGGCAAAAAAAGATTGGCCTTCGCTCAGAACTTCAAGTCTAAAAGACTAAGCAAGGAACAGGCTTTTGCCAAGTTGAATCACGATTGGTCGATGCCGCATTTCTTATGGAACAAAGCATTTAAGAGAGGCTTGTTCGATAAGGAACTTATGGTCTTTGACCGTAAAGATGACATGTTCGAAGACTGCGTCATGTCCGTGTCTTTGTTCTTAAACGCCTCTAGTTTTTATAGATCTGATTATGCCTATTATTGTTATGTCATGGATAATCCTGAAGCGGCCACCAAAATTAGCAGAACCGATAGGGCTTATTATCATTTGTGCTCGTATGCCTGTGAAAAGTTCTTCATTAAGAAACATTCCCCGGCCTTTCTTAAATATTGGAAACATGCATACTTAAGGCAAATATCGTTTCTTATATATGACTCCCATTGCGATAGGAAGAGCGGCAAAGGAAGGCTTTTCCATCATTTAAGACAACTAAATAAGCTGCACCGCAGCGATGGTCTATCCAATACGGATTACAAAAATATTGTCGAGAGGACAATAAAATAAGCCCCTATGGGGCTTTTATTTTTCGGACTTTGCCTTTTCGGCGTTATGCTCCTTGTTTATTTTATTGGCAGTCATATCCAAAATCATTTTCTTATATTCTTCAGGATTTGAATAATCGTCTTTGTTTGTTTCGAAATCATCTAATTTTTGAATCAATTCCAAAATAGAATTTTGATGCTTGTAAAAGGACACGATTTTATTTCGACCAACGATTCCAACGTCATATTCATTGCTTAGCTTTTGATACGTTGTGCCAATGATTTTTTCATCTTTTAAAGCTGCCACACAATTGACGATCAATTCGCCGTAATTGGCAGCGGATGTAATTGGCTTTTTTGACGCCGACCCATAATAGATTTCGTCAATGGAGGTTTTGAGGGCTTTCGCAATTTTGGCCAAGTTATCAATTCCAACATTTATCAAATTATTTTCATAGTTTGAAATCTGCGTAACCGATATTCCGGTTAACTCATGCAACTTAGCTTGAGTCATACCTATGTTTTCGCGTGCTTCCCTAATTCGCTCGCCTATAGTGGCTTTGTTGGTCATGTCGTGTACACTCCTTTATTAATATTTATTAACGTTCTTATTAATTATTAGCATATTTGTTAACTTTTGTAACGCAATTTATCAACTACGTTATAGAAAAAATCTTTCAAATACTGTTAATGTTTGTTGACTATTTTGACATCTTATTCAGGTTTCATCGACATTTTATCATTTTGTTGGTCAAAAAACCAGAAAGGAGACACTGAGATGTCAAATCCAACTAAACCTGGTGGTGGAAATAAACCACAACCCTATATCGCGGCAGGAAATGGCGAAGAAAGCGGGCAATATACTGATAAAGAAAATGCAACGGCGAAGAAGACTCGTAAACTTAGTTTCAAATCAAGCTGTCATATCCGAAACAGGCCAGGACTATATAATCCGTTGAAATCTAAATTAGTCAAAAAAGTTCGTCAAATCTATATTGCCTACTTCGGAAACAAAATACCGACCCGAAGCACACCAAATTCCGTCGTCAAAAAAATAGTAAACGGCGAAATAGAAGAAGAAAGGTATTATGATAGTAAAGGTGAAACATACCTAGAAATTCATTATACCGACCATGGCAATCCAAAAAACCATCCAATGGTGCCGCACATCCATAAATCACATTTTATCGACGGCGTTTACTATCACGCCAAAGGAGATGAATTCCAATGAAGCCAGAATGTATTGAAGAATTAATTCGCGGAAGACGAGAAATCGAATTTTTCTATCTCGGTCATCGTTATTCCATTACTTATTATGAAGACGATAGAAAGAATTTTATTAGCGTTTGCCAATATTATCACAAGCCGGTTGATGTTAAGGACGCTGACGAGCTTCTTAAACTTAAAATAGGCAGAAGAACCCTGGAACAAATATTTTCATTGCTTCCCGACAATGCAATCGACATTAGATAGTTTGATTATTAAACGCATCGAGGTAAATGGCCTTAAGCTGCTCGCCAATCTTTTCAATTGATCGTTCTTTGGCCACTTTATAGGCGTTTTCAATGATTTTCGGATCTTCGCCTTCGTTTAGGAGACGGGTTAATTCCTTAATGAAGTCTTCGTTATTGTGGCCCATACGGCAATGAACGTCTTTCTTTAGCCATGGGTTATAGGTGTCTATATCCCTGACCAACAACGGGCATTTGCTGGCTAAGGCCTCTAAGACGACGATGCCTTCGTTTTCCTCATAGCTTGGGAAGAACATGCAAGAGGTGCTTAAATAAGCCCCTTGGATGAGTCTCCCATCCACGTATCCCGGAAGAATGACATTGTCCGGCTTATGCCTGATGGCCTTATGAACCGCGGAGGACATCGCGACTTTCGGGAGAGCCCCAAACCAAATAAATTTGGTTTCAGGGAAGCTTTTGGCCACTTCCATGAAGTCGACATAGCCTTTTCTGACAAAAGGGAAGCCGACGCCCATCACGAATTTTTCGTTTTCCTTGATGCCAAATTTCTTTTTGAAATCATCGATTTTGGACTGATCGTAGGCGTATTCCTTTAAATCAATACCGTTGGAGACGACCCTCACATCGGAGCAAAGATGGTAATTATCGATATTCCTTTTGCTATGCGGGGTGGGGGTGATTATCAACGGGGCATGCCCATACATCCTTTTTAGAGAAGCGAAAAAGAACGGCTCCATCAGTTTATAACAGGTGAAGCTTTCTCGGAAATCCTCTTTGGTCGAGTGGCCGTGGACCACGACGGGGATATGTTTCTTTAGGCAACGCTTCAAAAGACGGTAAGAACCTAAGCCATAGGTATTGATATGAGCCAAATCGAAAGAATCCTTGGGATTATAGGTAACTTCTATCCCTTGGGATTCTAAGGCTAGGGTCTGATGTTTTCTGGCTCGGCCGATGCCGCTTCTTTTGAAGGCCTCATGATGTTCGAAATACAAGAGGACTTTCATTTTTTATTCGCCTTTGACGATGGAGATAGATTTGGAGGCGCCGATACGGGAGGCTCCGGCTTCGACTAAGGCCTTGGCTTCTTCGTAGGTATGGATGCCGCCGGAGGCTTTGACCCCTTTATTCGGGCCGACGGCTTCGCGCATGATCTTGACGTCTTCGACTTTGGCTCCGCCTTTGCCGAAACCCGTGGAAGTCTTAACAAAGTCAGCGTTGCCGCGCATGGCGGCTAAAGAAGATTCTCTGATCTCATCCTTATCTAAGAAGCAAGTTTCGAGTATGACCTTAAGCAAGCGACCATCGCAGGCTTTTTTCACTTCGGAGACTTCGTTTTCGATGTATTTCCAATCGTGTTCTTTGACCATGGTGACGTTTTGGACCATGTCGATTTCATCAGCCCCGTTAAGGACGGCTTCATGAGCCTCGAAGGCTTTGACGCTTGGGGTATTGGCACCTAATGGGAAACCGATGACGGTGCAGACTTTGACATCGGTTCCTTTTAAGAGCTCTTTGGCCAATTTGACGTAATTAGGGTTGATGCAGACGGAAGCGAAGCCATATTCCTTGGCTTCCTTGCAGATGCGTTTGATATCTTCGATTCTGGCATCCGGATTAAGGATGGTGTGATCGATCATTTTAGCTAGATTCATATTATTACCTCATTCCCTTATATTTTACCTATCTTTTCTAAAAGAAAAAGGGGAGTGAATCCCCTATCTTCTTTTTGCTTATTCAGCGTCTTTCTTCTTGAGGTGAAGGATGTCTTTGCCTTTGTAGTAACCGCAAGCTGGGCAAACGGTGTGAGCTTCGATCATTTCGCCGCAATGTGGGCAAGCGACCTTTCCGCTGACGACCAATTTCCAATGGGTGCGGCGGGTTCTCTTGCGGGTTTTGCTAGTACGTCTTTGCTGGACTGCCATGATTCTTTCCTCCTAGGGACGTGCATAATTATACTTTAGGTTAAAAGATAGTCAATTCAACTTTATACAATGTCAAAAATATAACCAAATATGCTCGATGTTGTCTTTTATGGATTAGTTAGTTCGGTTTGTTAATCCGCGGCGGTTTCCTTGCTATATTCCACTTCCAGCATCTCCCCGTGTAAGGAACGCTTGCTTGGAATGCCGACCTTAAGGTAGTTGGAAGTATGCCCATAGGCGATATGTTTTTTTTCGTCGAAGTCTTCAAAAAGGACTTCCACCGTTTTGCCATAGAACTTCTCTTCATAGGCTTTCCTGCCAACTTTTGAAAGTTCCAATAAGCGATGGACCCTGTCTTTCTTAGTCTGAGGATCGACTTGGTTCTTATTGGCAGCCGCCCAAGTGCCTTTTCTCGGCGAGAACGGGAAGACATGGATTTCGGCGAATTTAGCTTTCTTGCAAAACTCCAAGGTCTCTTCGAATTCTTCTTCGGTCTCCTCTGGGAAGCCGACGATGATGTCGGTCGTGATGGCGATGTCTGGGCGGATATCCCTGATTTTGTCCAATAACAACAAGAACGAATCCGTGTCGTATTTCCTTCTCATCCTCTTTAAGACGGAGGAAGAACCAGACTGAAGAGGGATATGGAGATGGGAGGTTATCTGAGGATAGTTCTTAAGTGAACTTAAGAAATCTTTGTTGTCTATCTCGGTTTCTTCGATGGAAGAGATACGGAGTCTCTTTAAAGTCGGGACGGCACCCAAGATGTCTTTGATTAAGTCTGAGATGGTACATTTGGGGTCTAAATCCGCCCCGTAATGGCCAATATGGATGCCGGTTAGGATTATCTCTTGATAGCCTTTCTCCACCAATTCCTTAGCCTCGGCAATGACCGAATCCTTATTTCTCGAACGGGAATTTCCCCTCACGGTCGGGATGATGCAGTAGGAGCAGAAATTATCGCAGCCATCCTGGACTTTGAGATAAGCCCTGGTCATATCAAAATTGATGATAGAGCCCAATTCTTCGTATTTCTCGTGACGCATGTTTTTGTTGACCAGGTTAATTTTCTCTCCGGTCTCTAAAAACTTATGCCAAGAAGGAACGGCTTGGTTTCTGGAAGAAGTGCCTAAGACGATATCCGCCCCAAAGGAGAGGCAATCTTCGGCGGCAGCTTCGCTGTAACAGCCCATAATTAACAAACAAGCGTGATCATTGGCTCTTCTGAAGCGGCGGATATGCTGTCTGGATTTCTGATCGGCTTGGCCGGTGACCGAACAGGTATTGAGGACGATTAAATCAGCCTCTTCGAGAGAAGATTCTTGATGACCTTCTTCTTTTAAGGTCTTAACGATAGCGGCTACTTCGTAGGAATTTACCTTGCAGCCCAAGGAATGAGTGAAGAATTTCATTGTTCGAATTTAGAGGCATAGATGGCCGAAGAAGCAATCGCGGCCGTCTCCGCGCGTAAGATGCGTCTCCCAAGGGAGACGGGGGTGAAGCCATTATTAATAAGATATTCGGCTTCTTTAGGAGAGAAACCACCTTCTGGGCCGATGACTAATAAGGTATCGTCGGTGATTTCATCTAATAGAGGTTTCCCTTCGATAGCCACCGCTTCATAGGCGATTAATTTCGTTTTATTCGGTAGTTTGATTAAGTCCTTAATGTCAAGAATGTCCGTTATCAACGGGGTTTTCCCGCGACGGCATTGCTCGGTAGAATTCTCCAAAATATCTTTGAAACGATCCAATTTGGCTTTCTTATCTTTCTCTTTGTCCAATCTAACGATGGAACGGCTGGAGATGAAGGGGGCGAATTCATAAACGCCTAACTCGGTCCCTTTTTGGAGGATGAGCTCGCTGTGGCCTCCCTTTAGGAGGGAGAAGGCCAAGGTCAATTTGCCAGAGAGTTCCCTATCTTCGACTATTTCGTTGATGATTTCGACCTTAAAAGGGTCTAAAGACGCAACACGGACGGCGTACACCTTATTATCATAAACGGCCTCGAACTCGAAACCGATTTTGGCTCGCATGACATCCTTGATGTGATGGATGGTATCTAAAGAAAAAAGAAGGGTATCTTTTCTCTTCTCGCTAGCTAGATAGTGGGCCATTAGTGGAGATATTCCCCTTTTCCGTCTTTGAAAGTGTGGGATTTAGCGATATATACCCCATAAGAAATATGGGCGGCGTATAAGATAACGATCGGGAAGATGATGGTGTATGGCCAAATTAAAACCGATAAGACGATGCCTATGGCCAATAAGATCAAGGTAGTGACCAAGCAAATGATGGCCTTCTTCATTTCTTTTATGTAAAAGAAAGCTGCGCCGAAAGGCCCCAACAAGCAAGATAAGAGGACGGCGGTCTTCTTCTTTTTGGACTTATAAAGATCCTGATTGCCCTTAGTCAGAATGACCTGAGTGATGTTCTGGGTCTTATAGTCAGGGTCGATCGGATTCTTCCCGCCGCAGTAAGGGCAGAGGTCGTAATCGTCTTTGGAAATGGTTTTGTCGCAATATTTGCACTTTGGCATACTAGTAATTGACCTTGTCCTTGATGGATGAATATTCCTTATATAGTTTCAGGCATTCGTCTCTGTCTAATTCGTAGACGAAGCTGGATTTGTCTTTGAGTCTCTTATAGAAGACATCATCTCTAAAACCGATTTTATCGGTGTCTAGGATATTGCAGCCGTAATAAACCTTCTCGATGTTGGCCCAGAGGATAGCTCCCAAGCACATCGGGCAGGGCTCGCCGGTCGTATACAATATAGATCCGGATAAGTCGAAATTGTTGAGGTTTTTGGCCGCATCGCGGATGGCCATCATCTCGCCATGGCAGGTCGGATCGTTGTTGATAACGACTTGGTTATGGCCGCGGCCGATTATTTTATCGTCTTTGACGATAACGCATCCAAAAGGACCACCGTGTCCGTTACGGATACCGGTCTGGGCTTCGTGGATAGCTTCTAACATAAATTTGTTCATAGGTAATTCTCGCTTATTTATGTTAGCAAAACTTAAAAGGTGAAAATACTTTTATTTTCATTTCTTCCGGCCAAAGAAAGAAGATTTGCTCGAAGACTCGCCTTTG
The DNA here is from genome assembly GCA_963651445.1 of bacterium. Taxonomy (GTDB): domain Bacteria; phylum Bacillota_I; class Bacilli_A; order RFN20; family CAG-826; genus UBA4951. The sequence goes on from CAVJPU010000009.1 coordinate 32,582, forward strand.
AATTGCCTAAGCAAGTCCTTTTGGGTGGAAGTGAGATTTGTTGGAGTGCGGACCTTGATGTGGAGATATTGGTTGCCTGGCTTTCCGGTACGGAGGTCTTTGATGCCACGATCTTTCAAACGGATGATTTGATCTGGCTGGGTGCCTTCTGGGATAGTAACGTTCACGTCGCCATAGACGGTCGGGACGACGATCTCGGTACCCAAGGCGCAGTCCACGAAGGAAAGATTGATGTTAACGTGGATATCGTTCCCATCACGGGTGAAGGTCTTATCGTCGGCGATGCGGATTTCGACATAAAGATCGCCATTCGGGCCACCGTTATAGCCTCTGCCGCCCTTGCCTTGGACGCGGATTTGCTGACCGGCGTTGATACCGGCCGGAATCTTGACTTCCAAGTTCTTCTTGATGCGGTTATATCCCGCTCCACCGCAGGTGTGGCACTTCTCTCTGATGGTTTTGCCCGTCCCACCGCATCTTGGGCAGGATTGCTCGGATTCCATCACGCCGAATAAGGTCTGCTGGCGGACTTTGACCGTTCCGCGGCCACCGCATTGAGGGCAGGTGACGACATCGGATGGGTTTTCAGCCCCGGTGCCACGGCAGTGTGGGCATGGCTCGTCATAGTTGGCAGCCACGGTGATGGTGGTGCCTTTGATGGCGTCCATGAAGCTGATTTTGACCCTATAAAGGGCATCTTCGCCCTTTCTTGGGCCAGATGAGGATTGACGGGTTCTTCCACCACCGAAGAAGGAGTTGAAGATATCGTTTAGATCCATCCCGTCCATTCCGCCCATGTTGCCAAAGCCTTGGCCAAAGCCACCGGCTCCTGGGCCCGCTCCGCCATTCTGGTCGAAGGCAGTATGTCCGAACTGGTCGTATTGAGCGCGTTTGTTATCGTCATAGAGGACATCATAAGCTTCCTGGATTTCCTCGAATTTCTTCGGGGCATCAGGATCTTTGTTTATATCTGGGTGATATTGTTTGGCTAATTTACGATAAGCGGATTTGATTTCATCCTTGGTCGCGGATTTATTTAAACCAAGCACTTCGTAATAATCGCGTTTGCTGGCCATAAGTGTCCTCCTTTATTAATAGAAGAAGGAAAGAGGGCATAGCCCTCCTTCCTGGTAGGTTGAAGTTATTGATTAGGATTTATGATCGCTGAAGTCGGCGTCGACGACGTCATCGGCGGTCGTTTCGTGAGCGTTGTCATTCGAAGCGCCGGCGTTGGCGTTGGCGTTAGCTTGGCCTTGCTGAGCCTGATAGGCAGCGGCGGCAGCGTCTTCCAAACGTCCGACGATCTCACGGAGTTTATCGATGTTGTTGGTTTCGATAGCGCCTTGAGCTTCATCGCGGAGCTTGGTCATCTGCTCTTTCTGGTCGGCTGGGAGGGAATCTCCTTTTTCGACCAAGGTGCGGTTGATTTCATCGACATAAGTCTGAGCCTTGTTCTTGACTTCGATATCGCCTTTTCTCTTTTCGTCGGCTTCTTTGTTCTCTTCGGCTTCTCTGACCATGCGGTCGATATCCGATTTGGACAAGCCGTTGGAGCCGGAGATGGTGATGTTCTGCTCCTGATTGGTGTCTAAGTCCTTAGCGGAGACTTTGACGATGCCGTTGACGTCGATGGAGAAGGTGACTTCGATACGAGGCTCGCCTTTTCTGGCTGGTTTGATGCCAGAGAGGGTGAAGTGGCCTAACAACTTGTTGTCGTGGGCCATTGGACGCTCGCCTTGATAGACCATGATATCGACGGCTGGCTGGTTGTCCTGAGCGGTCGAGAAGGTCTGGCTCTTGGTGGTTGGGATGGTGGTGTTTCTCGGGATAAGCGGAGTCATGACGCCACCTAAGGTTTCGATGCCTAAGGTTAATGGGGTGACGTCAAGAAGGACTACGTCCTTGATGTCGCCGGCGATGACGCCGCCTTGGATAGCGGCACCGATAGAGACAGCTTCATCCGGGTTAACGGAGAGGTTGATGTTCTTGCCGGTGATCTTCTTGACCAATTCCTGAACGGCTGGCATACGGATGGAGCCGCCGATCATGAGGATTTCGCTTAAATCATTGTATTTGAGACCGGCGTCCTTCATGGCTTTTTCCATTGGGGCGACGCATCTATCCAATAAGTGACGGGTCAAATCCTGGAACTTCGCTCTGGTGAGGTTGGTTTCGAAGGAGATAGGACCATTGCTGCCCATGCCGATGAACGGGAGGGAGATGGTGGTAGATAAGGAGCTAGAGAGCTCAATCTTGGCTTTTTCAGCGGCGTCTAAGAAACGCTGACGGGCCATCTTGTCGGTGAGATCGCAGCCGGTCTGGATCTTGATTTGGGCCTGGATCCAGTCAGCGAGGGCGATATCCCAGTCATCACCGCCTAAAGCGGTGTCGCCACAGGTGGACAAGACTTCGAAGGTGCCATCGCCGATATCCAAGACGGAAACGTCGAAGGTGCCGCCGCCAAGGTCGAAGACCAAGACCTTGCCGGATTTGTCGGAATCAAGGCCGAAGGCTAAGCAAGAAGCGGTCGGTTCGTTGATGATACGGACGACTTCCAAGCCAGCGATGGTGCCAGCGTCCTTGGTGGCTTGACGCTGAGCGTCATTGAAGTAGGCAGGGACGGTGATGACGGCTTTCTTGACTGGCTGGCCGATGCTCTTCTCGGCGTAGTCTTTCATATAGGCCAAGACCTTAGAAGAAATCTCCTGCGGGGTGAAATCCTTATTGATGCACCCGATATGAAACTTATCGCCGGTGCCGATCTTACGCTTGGCTGAACGGACGGTGTCCGGATTGGTGATAGCCTGGCGTTTGGCGGCGTTGCCGACGATTTGTTCGCCATCAGCTTTAAATGCAACGACGGACGGGGTGGTGTTGGTGCCCTCTGGGTTTGGGATGACCTTCACCTTGCCATCGCTTTGAAGATAGGAAATGACGGAGTTGGTAGTACCGAGGTCAATTCCAACAATAATTTCTTTTGCCATAATTTATATTCCTCCTTAGGCCTTGGCGGCTTCATCAGCCGCGATAGTCTCGTCTTTGTTTTCTTCTTTTTTAACTGGTTTGATCCTAACTTGGACGCGGGCCGGACGGATCAGACGGTCCTTAAGGTAATACGCTGAAGCGTATACCTTCGTCACTTTCTGCGGCTCTTTGCCTTCTTCCTCAATGGTATCCATCGCCATCATGTATTTGACGTCGAAGCTATCTTCGAGTTTCGGGGTTACCTCTTTGACGCCTTCTTTCTCTAAGGCTGAGAGGATGAGCTTATAGATGTAATCGAAGCCGATCTTGTAGTTCTTGGCTTCCTCGCCTTTAGGCTCTGCGTTTAGAGCAAAGCGGAAGGAATCAAGAGCGGGGAGCAGTTCCTCGACGAAGCCCGAAGCTCTATATTTGATGGCTTCGTTATGGTCGCGTTCGAGGTTCTTCCTTAAGTTCTGCATGTCGGCATAGACGGTGTAATAATCGTTTTTCCATTTCTCGAGCTCTTTTTTGAGTTCGAGGTCTATGTCTTTCTTTATTTCTTCTTTGACTTCGGCTTCTTCGTTATTTTTCTTTTCCTTTGCCATTATTTCCTCCTTCCTCATTTTCCGGTTCCTTGAAGTATTCCTCTAAGGCCTTCTGGAAGTATTCGAGGATGGTAACGGCTTTGCCGTAGTCCATTCTCTTCGGTCCTAGGACGGTCAGGTAGCTGGAGCCACCGGCGCCTGGGATATCGACTTCCGCGGAGACGATGGAGACGTCCCCATGTTCCGGATCGATCTTGACGGAGATCTTATCGGAGGCCTGTTTGCCTTCTTCCAAGGCTTTTCGGAAGGCTTTCGGGTCATCCAATAGGCTGATCAATTTGCGCATCTTTTCGGCATCGGAAGCGAATTCAGGCTGATGGAGCAAGGCGTCTTTGCCATAGAGTTCCATCCTTTCTCCCGAGAAGCGAACGAAGGCTTCTAAGAGAATCTGATAGAGCATCTCTTGGTTTACGAGATAATCCGTGAGGGCTGGGCGCATGGCTTCCAGTTTCGGGACGATCTCGGAGATGCGGCTGCCGGAGAGACGATCGTTCAGGGTGGTGATCATCTTCTCCACTTCTTCCACCGAGATGTTGCTATCGAAGATGAAGGTCTTGTTTTCAACATAACCTTGGTCGGTGACGAACACGGCGGTTGCGGAATTCTTGGAGAGAGGGATGACCTGAACCTTGATCAATCTTTCTTCGGAGGCGTTGCTTCCTAAGACCCCGGCGGCGCAGTCCGTCATATTCGAGAGAATCTGGCAGGCTTCCTTCATGACCTCTTCCACCGATTGGACTTTCTTATCCAAGATGGTTTGGAGGGCGTTTTTGACTTCTTGGTCCACGCGATTGCCACGAAGGTTGTTCACGTAGTATTCGTAGCCTTTCTCGCTTGGAACGCGTCCGGAGGAAGTATGGGTCTTTTCAAGATAACCATCGACCTCGAGGGCGTTCATCTCGTTTCGAATGGTCGCGGATGAGCAATTGAGGTGATAGCGTTCTAATAAGGTCTTCGAACCGACTGGCTCAGCTGTGCTGACGAAGTATTCGACGATGTATTTCAGAATCATGTCTCGTCTGGTCATATATCCTCCTTTCCAGGGTGATTTAGCACTCTCGGCTTCCTATTGCCAAGTATCATTATAGGCGGGTGATTAGCAGTGTCAACACCGAAGTGCTAAAAACTTTATATAAAATGCCTGAGTGCGCTCATACGCGTAAAGAAAAAGCCACTTAAACCAAGCGGCTCATTCAGCGATAATTCGCTAGTTATGGGGGACAATTTTCACTTTTTTTCAATTTTGTCCCCGTTAAACGACAAATCATTAGCCATAAATTCAATTAAGTTTTTATGGTAAATTCCGTTTCTGACTTGGGTTAAATAATCCAAGGAAAGGATATATTTCGGATAATTGTCACCGATTTTTTCGAGCGGTCTATATTCCCTTTCTTGTGTTTTATCTACGCCATTTTCGTCTTCATTGCCATAGATGGTCATAGCTACTTGAAGATAGGAATAGTCGTCGAATCTACTTCTTAAAATGAAGTCAACCTCCAAATCTCCGATGCGTCCGACACTTATTTGGTAGTTTTTAGTTTTGGCATAGTTGTAGACGAGGTTTTCTAAAACTGGGCCATAATTGACTCTTCTATCCACATTGGTGGCGAAATAAAAACTGAGATCGCCTAAATAATATTTTTCTTCACCATTCAACGATTTTTTGCTCTTGAGATCAAACCTTTGACATTTGCTAATGATTTTGGCATTCTCAAGTATCGCTAAATAGCGATAAACAGTGTCTTTTTTAACTGGTTCTTTTCTTGTTTTAGACAAATAATCGCAAAGCGACTTTATTGAAGTTTTGGAGCCGAAGTTGTTGATGATGTATTGCTGGATAATATTGAAAAGCTCCCTGTTTTTGATTTTTTTGTTCTTTTTTATGTCTTTTTCGAAAATTTCTTCGATGACGCTTCTGGTGTAGGTTTGTTTGTCAACTATGTTGTCGAACAAAACGTTTCTTGGAAACCCGCCCTCTTTAATAAATTTGTCGAATTCCAAACGATTGTCGTCCATAGGAATTCCATAGGCTTTTTTCATCCCAATGTACTCATCGAAAGTTAGCGTTCCAACCTCGAATTCTATGTATCTTCCAGTCAAATAAGTGGATAATTCGCCAGAAAGCAGGTAGCTATTGCTGCCAGTCACAAAGATGGAATAGTCCTTTTCTTCTCGATAGGCGTTAACGGCTTCTTCGAACCCTTTAACTTTTTGTATTTCATCAATAAACAGATATTTCGTTCCAATAACACCGGCCGAAAGTTTGTTGATGGCTTTTTCTAACTCGTCGGGAGTTTTTATTCCTTTATATCCCAGCGTGTCTAACTTTATAAAAATGATGTTGGAAGTCGGGATTCCACTCTCAACCAGTTCTTCAGCGATAAGTTCCATTATCGAAGACTTTCCGCATCTCCTTAACCCAGTTATGACTTTGATAATGTCTGTGGCGCGGTAGAAGCCTCTAATCTGAGCCAAGTATTTTTCTCTTTTATAAAGTTTTTCCATGGCAATCAACCTCCGCGTAAAGTGTATCATATTTGCAAGTTATGGGGGACAATTTTCACTTTTTTTCAATTTTGTCCCCCATAACTGCCAAATTTAAGCCATATTCGAGACTCTATTGCCAAAGCAAAAAGAAAAAGTCGACAGCAATGTTACTCGCCATCGACATATTCAATTCGTCTTGTTATTTGCCTGCCTTATATTTGCTTTTGATTGCCTCTTTCTTGAATGAGCTGAATTTTACGTAATCAATAATAACAAACGTAAGGGTGGCAACGAGAACGAGAAGAGGGATGATTATCAAGACATTGTAATTGTCATAAGGAATGCCTGCGGATAAATAAGGTATTTTGGAATAAACGAACATGATTACCAAATAAACGAGTATTCCGGCAAGATTGTAAGACACGTTGCTGAATGACGGCATATCTTTGCCTGTATAGCTAAAGGACTGTTGCTTGTCGTTTTGCTTATTGACTATTTTGTCATAAAGATCGTAAGCATAATCGCTTATATCTCTTAAATAAGAAGCATTTTTAACGATTTTTATAATCCCGATAATGACATTTGCGACGATCATCAAAACGCAAGAGAACAAAAAGATAGAGCCGGTAATAGAAAGGCTGTCGACGCCTTCTCCGTCGATGAACATTTTTATGTAATTGACGATGGCGTTGAAAAAAGAAAGGGTCGCAGTGGTTGTCACTCCGCTAGTTGTGCTGGTGTTGCTTAAAAATGGGACAAACAAAGCCAAAAGCATGCCTAACATGAGCAAAACATAGCTAACTATAGAGTAAACGGCATGGTTTTTTATGGTTTTCAGATTGCGCGTGACAACCGAGTCGACCGACTCAGATTGTTTATCGCTTTCAATTGTTTCATCGGATTCTTTTGGTTGAAGCTTTGTCTCTTCGACCACAGTTGGCTTTGTAATTTCCTTTGGTGGAAGCTTTGCTTCTTCGACTGTAACTGATTTTATGGCCTCTTCTGATGGCGGAAGTTTCGCTTCTTCGACTTGAGCTGGCTTTGCCACTTCTTTCGGGGTACTTATCGGAGCAAGAACAATTTCCTCTTCTTCCATGCTCGGAAAGAAAAATCGTTGCCCACAATTGGAACAAAATTTGACCTCTTCTTCGAAAATGTGGCCGCAATTCGGACATTTGTATTTCATGTCAGATCCTCTCTTTTGCAAGCAAAATCGTGGCTTTTGCTAGATTGGCCTGATTAGAGAACCCGCCAATCAGCGGAATATGAATTTTGCTTTCTATCTAGTATTGATTGAAACATAATAACCCCCCCGTCAATAAAAAGGACGGCCAGCGTTTTTTTTACTAGTCGTCCATTCATTGTTCAATTGGCAATGGCTTTGCCATTTCCCAATATTCAGCAAATGCCCATCTACTATTTTTGTTGGTTATAACCTTTTTTGTAGATAGCTTTTAAATTAATAAAATTCCAAAAGAATCCTATCTAGAAGGATAATTCCTTTTTCCGTCGCATGACATTTATTATCCGAAATCGTCAACAAACCTTGGCTGGTCAATTTATCGATTTCGTCCTTGAAACGTTCTTCGAAACGATAGGAAAAGCGTTTCTCGAAATCATCTAAGCCAAATCCATCCAACAATCTGAGATTCGTGGTTAGGTAGAATTTCACGTCATCTTCAAGGGTGATGGTTTCTTCGCTGTCTTTATGTTTGTTAATTAGGTAGGCCGTTAAGTTCTTGGTGTAGGTGTATCTGACTCCGTTTGAATAGCCGGACGCTCCCAAGCCCAAGGCATCGTATTCTTCGTCTTTCCAATAAGTCAGATTGTGTCTGCATTCATAACCTGGTTTACAAAAGTTCGAAACTTCGTAATGTTTGTAGCCGTTATTTCTTAAAGTCGAAGAGATGATTTCATATAAATCACCTTGGAGGTCTTCGTCTTCTTTGGCCTCTTCGTTTTTAAGAACGGTCCCATCTTCGACGATAAGGCTATAAGCGGATATATGAGGGACATCCAAAGACAAGAAATTTTCTAAGTCTTCCGTTAATTCTTCTTTAGTCTGGCCATCAAAGCCGTACATCATATCGACGTTTATATTAGAAAAGCCCCTCTCTTTGGTAAGAGATACGGCCTTTCTCACATCTTCAAAATTATGTGTTCTTCCTAAGTAGGAAAGCCACTTAGGAGAGGAAGTTTGAGCCCCAATGGAAATACGGTTGACGCCGTTCTTTATTAGGCAATCTAACACTTCTTCGTTGATAGTTTCGGGATTGGCTTCGATGGAGAATTCTCCATTATCTAAGAGTTTCTCTTTGAGGGCGGATAACAATTCATCAAGGAGATCAAGACTTAAGGAAGTCGGAGTTCCTCCTCCGATGTAGATGGTCTTGTATTGTCCATCAAGACCCTTCAGGTCTTCTAGCATCTCCTTTATATAAGAAAACGCCCAGTTTTGGGCGTAGATGACTTTAGGGAAATCGCAGTAGGTGCAGATTCTCTCGCAGAATGGGATGTGGATATAAAGGGAGGAAGGCATTATTTATCTTCTTCGTCTTCTTTTTTCTCTTTGGCTTCCGGAGCGTCCACCAAAAGGCGATCCATCTCGTATTGGAGGGCTTCTTCTTCGGATGGTTTGCCTTCCTTAGCTTCTTTGGCTTCCTTTTTGACGGCTTTGGCGGCTTCTTTGGCGGCTTCGTCTTCTTTCTTTTCGGTCAAGCCTTCTTCGATATCGACCACCAAACGATCGACTTCTTCTTCGGCGATTTCCTTTTCGGACTTTGGCTTATCGGTGTTCTTGAAGGCTGGGACGTATTTTTTAATGAGGATGACGCCCAAAACGATGACGCCGAAGATGGCGACGAGGACGAGAACGATGATGACCGGATTGCTAAGTCCTTGGAGTAATTTCATATCCATTTTCAAAATCTCCTTTTAGCGTTTGCCGTTCCCGGCAATCGGGGTGTAGACGTATTTGTTCTTGAATAGTTTCTTCTCGTAATAGGATTCTTCAGCAAGCTTATCCATCGAGGTTCTGGCCGTTTCATAAGCGCAGCGAGCGAACTTCTTATATTGCTGAATGGTGTAATAATGCCCCAAAGTGCAGTGGGTGGCAAGGAAAGAAGCTTGCTTTTTGTTCAAAGAAGGATTGGATTCCAATAAATATTGGGTGTATTCCTTGACTTCCTTATCGCTTAATGGGCGTGATTCCATCTTGATAGACATTTCCCCACCGGTTACTTCGGCGACCTTTTTGACCCTCTCCGGGCGGATAAGCTCTCTCTTTGGAGGGGTGTCTTTGATGATTGGCTTGATCGGTTCGGCCTTCTTTATTTCCTCAAAGGCAGGCTTTTCTTCATGAATTGGTTCAGAGACTTCCTCTTCGACGTTATCGAAGAAGGACATCTGCTCTGGCTTGCCGTCAAAGGCTTCGACTTCTTCTTTAGTGACGTAGTTGGCTTCCTTTTGGAAGATGGTGAGCAAAATTCTCTGGATCTCTCCGTTAAGGTAAGCGAGTTTGTCTTTTAAGGCCCCAATCGCATATAAGACGAAGTAGGTGAAGTCACCGGTCCTAACCCCGGAAAGGGCTTCTTTTAGACTATCATTTTCTTCTAAAAGAAGAAGCAATGGGAGATAGAAGGCTTCTTTGCCATATTCATTGGCTAAGACATCTAAGGCTAACAGCAAGGCCAATTCTTTGTTATGGGAGGCGAATGGGCTTACGGCATCAAGATAATATAAAGCCAATAAGGAGCGGACGATTGGCTTGAATTCTTCGTTATGGATGACTGATAGCAAATCATGCATCGCTGGGCCGATTTTCTCGAATGGGGCGTAAGGATAATCCCTATCCTGCTGCTCCGCCAATCTGGCTTTGGAATCGAAATCAGACTTTCTATAGAAGGAAGTGAGTTCGTAACCTAATAACTGAGAATAGGCTTCGCCTAAGAAGTCCTCGTTCGGAGGGAGGAGGTTATCGCTGGAGGCGAAGTGTTTTAAGGTGTTATAGAAATTCAATATTTGGTCGTTATCGGAGGAAGAACGATATCTTCCGGAGACGACCTGTTTCAACGCAGCGTCCGAGATATTGAGATTCTTGATCTTGTTCAAGGAAGATAGGTTTTCATAGAAAAGGATCCTTTCGGCTTCGTCCTTTTCCTGGGAATCCATCTTCTTTATCGAAGAGATAAGGGTCTCGATGTCGTTCTGACCAAGGGTTATTTTAGCCTCGATTGCCGGGGTTAAAATAATGCCCATCTGATAATCCTTGCGGAGGGTTTTGAGATTGAGCCTATGGGCGTAGGCGCCTCTGTAGGAACGGATTTCCTTCCAGTAGCCATCGACCAAGGAAGTGTTTAAAACATCCTGGAGTTGGGATTTGGAAAGATAGATCTCGTCCGTGTATTTTCTTGAAATGTCGTTTGCCATACCGAAATTATAAAAAACAAAGTACTTGTTTTACAAGTGCATTACCGAAAAACTACTAATTTTGTTTTCGTTTATCATCTAAAAGCTTTTTGTTTAAGGCATTAACGAGCCGATTGTTGTTTGAACGCATCCTCAGATAGTTCCTATAGCTGATTAGCGATTCCCTGCTAACCTCATGCCTGCTAAGATGCCTCAGCAGCCTCCTCTTTTTCTTCTTGGCCATCTTGGCGATGAGGCCTCCGGCCGGGGTGAACCGGTACGTGAACCCGAGATAGGTGATTCCCTGCTTTATGGGGTATATCGACGTCTTCGTTGGGTTGAATTCCAGTTTCAGGTTCTCCAATTCCTTGGATAGGTCTTCCTTCAGCTTGATGAGCAATCCTTTGTCATGATGGATGACGACCCCGTCGTCCATGTACCTGCTGTAGCATTTTATCCCATACCTTTCCTTGATTATCCGGTCGAAGGCATCCAGGTAATACAAAGCGAAGCACTGGCTGGACTGGTTCCCCAGCGGGACGCCTTTCCCCGTGTCGGGGTTGAAGGAATCTATGACGGAATCCGCGAAGGCGAGGATCTCGTCGTCTTTGACGATCCTCCTCATTTTGCTTTTGAGCACCTCGTGGTCGATGGACTCGAAGTAATGATGGATGTCGAAGGTGAGGACGTAGAGCTCCCGGCCATATCTCTTGCGGGAATCCAGCATGAACTTCTTGAGACGCTTCCTGGCGAAGTCCGTGCCCTTCCCCTTCCTGCAGGCGGCGTTGTCGTGGATGAGGCGCCTTTCCAGCAAGGGGGATAGGCAGTTCTCCACGAAGCAGTTCTGGACGACCCTGTCCCTGTAGGGCGTGGCGTCCACCCTCCTCTCCTTGGGCTCGCGGATCATGAAGGTCCTATAAGGGGATACCTTGTATCTCTTTCGGATGAGCTCCTCATGGAGGGCATAGAGCCGATTGGCCTTGTCCAGCTCGAACTCGGCCACCTCCCTTTTGTGGAGCTTTCCCCTCTTGGTCCTTTCATGGGCCTCATATAGATTCCTCAGAGAGAATATTTCTTCGTACTTCATAAGCCAAAAAGCGCGGGGATCATGGGGATGGGATGCCCAAGGCAGTCAATCCCGCCCGCGCTTGATTCATCGCACTTTGTGCGATTAGGGCTCTTCGTTCCCTTTCCCTCCGAGCTGGTCTCTTGGCCAGCTGACTCTCTAAAGGACGCTGTCGTCCCATTCGGGGAAGTCTGGGCGGACGCCGTTGTCGGAGTTGTCGACGTTGTTGTTGTTGAGGTCGCCGTCGTTGTTGACGTTCCGCGCGTTGTTGGAGTTGCCGGAGTTCGGCGAGCGGGCAACAAACCCCTGAAAAGGCAGGCGCGCGCCTTATAACGAATCCCTATGCCGACGAGGCCTTCCTGCAGGCGTTCATGTACCCCTGCAGGTATTTGGAGCAGACGCCTACCTTCTCCAGGATCACCTCATGCTGGTGCCTGGTGAAGCAGGCCGCCTCGGCGGCCAGCGAGGAGAGGAAGCCCACCGTCTTCAGCTTGGCCCCGGCCTCGCTTATCAGGCTCAGCCTCCTCCCGTCATGGACGTCGAGGTCGTTGGCCATGTAGAGGTCCCGGATCACGTCCAGCGAATCGACTATCAGCGGGTTCAGGAGCGAGAAGCGGTACTTCGCCGGCGACCTGGCGCTGACCCTCAGGATGTAGGCGCAGAGGTCTTTGGCCTTGATGAAGACCAGCAATTCGGTCTCCTTCCTCCCCGTGCTCTCATTCAGATTCTGCTTCATAGATGATTTGATTCTCCCTTTACCGCCGCCCTGACGGATCTTGATTGGGCGGCGGTGATTTCGGATTATTTCTCCGCTGCGCTACGAAATGCTCAGGGAAAGGGCTGGGCGGACGCCGTAGTCGGAGCCGTCGACGTAGTCGCGGTGGAGGTCGCCGCCGAGGTCGACGCCCCGCGCGTGGTCGGAGTAGCCGGAGTACGGCGAGCGGGTCCAATAATAGGCATAGCCATTACTATTTATATAGCAATTACGAGCCACCGCATAATCAGTAGCCTTGCACATTCTATCTTTGTTGGTGTCGAAGCCGTAATTAGTGTTCGTCATATCGGCAAAGCTCAGCAAGAAAACCTTGTCGTTGGTGTTTCCGCAGGCATATTGGTTGGTGAAATAACCAGTTGAAGCCACAGAATTATCAACTTCAGTCGTCGCCACCAACGAGTCATCGTAGTAGAACGCTTCATCAAAGAAGTCTTCGTTAAGCCATTTCCTGATTTCGGAGTTGGAATAGTTGTTGGCATAGTATCCGTCTTTCGTACCATCGTAATATTCGTTGTAACGATGAGCGTCCAAAACGACATCGGAAACCATTAATGCTGTTCCTTCTCCATTTTCAAGGAATCTCCATTTGATCGGCTCTACTTTGTAGAAGTTCCCGTTATAAAGGCAATATTTCTCGCCATCGTAGGCAATGTAGCCTTGTCCATCTGCTGTGCTGGCACCAGAGTTGATAGCGGCGACTATGCTATCGATTAATGTCTGGTCAGTCACCTTGGTTTGAGGATATTCGCCGTTTTGTTTTCTCGTGATGGTCTTAAATTGAGCGTTCGTCACTATATCAGCGGAGATATTCTTTAACGATTTGTCCCAGCCGAGGAACAATGTCACGTTGGTCTTGTCATAATCAAACGGCATTTCTTTTGGATAGCTAGCCGTCGTGCCTTCTTTGAAATAATGAGAATAAATGGTTTCTTCGCCATTCATGAAAGTGACTTTATGGCCAGTAAAAGTGGTATACGAGTACTGGGCAATAAAAGTGGTTGGAGCACTGATATTCGAAAGCGCTCTATCCCATGAAGACCAAGTGTAATCAGTGACTGTCGTGCCGGTTACCGCCTGTTCTCTTTCCGGTGTTTCGCCTACATAGGTTGCTTGTCCGCCTTTGAAGACCAATGTCTTATAAAGCTCGGTGTTATCATAGTTTACAAAGGTGCACCAATAACTAGTTGTCTCGCCGAATTGAGCGGTGAAGGTCGTATCTTCGGTGATATTCTTTAGGGACTTGTCCCAACCTGTGAAGGAATAACTTGTCACGGTTCCGGCGTTGTCATCGGAACCGGCTTTTTTCGGTGTTTCGCCCTTATATTCGATGCGATCGCCTTCTCCGCAGTAATCGACATAAAGCTCAGTCCCATCGTAGTTTAAGAACGTGCATTTAATGGAATTCGGGGCGTAGAATTTAGCAGTGAAGACGGTGTCTTCTTTGATGCTATCTAATGATTTATCCCAACCATTGAACGTCCAAACCAATGTTTGTTCTCCAGAGGTGGTGTCTGGTTTAGTTGGGGTCTCACCTTTATATTCGACAGATTCGCCAAAATTAACGGTTGTTGTATATAGAACCGTTCCATCGTAGTTCTTGAAGGTACATTCTCTTAACGATTCGAACTGAGCGGTGAAGATGGTTGGCTTTTGAATGTTTTCCAATGATTTGTCCCAGCCAGAGAATGTCCAATCCACCGCATAGCCATCGATGGTTTCGCTTGGTTTGGTTGGGGTTGGGCCATCATAGACGATAGTGGAACCTTTCTCATAATAAAACTCATAAAGTTTGGTCCCGTCGTAGTTTTGGAAGATACATGGGATATAGGTTGTGGCGGCGTCGCCTTTATCGCCCTTGTCACCTTTGTCTCCTTGGCCGCCTCTCATGTTGCCGGATAAAGTCCAAGCGCCGTCGGCTTTGGTGTAGTAGTCCCAATTAGAAAGATTGATGTAGGAATCTCCATTGACACCTAAAGAGGAGTCAGGCACTCCATAACCAGTCAATAAGTTATGAGGGTCGGTATTCTCAATCGTACTGATGCGGCTGGTTAAGGCATCGATCTTGGCGTTGTAGTCAGATTGAATGTTTTGGATGGTCGTATTCATTTCTTCCTTTAGGGAAGTGATTTGGGTGTTCAAAGAGGTGATTTGAGAATCGATGCTGGCCACTTTTTCTTCATAGGCTTTCTGGAGGGCATCGATTTTGGCGTTGTAATCATCCTCTAAGGCTTTCTTGTCGGTCTCGTATTGGGTCTTAAAGGATTCGATAGACGAATTGCAGGTGGCGATGTCGGCCTTAAGGGAGGCACATTCGGTTTGATATTTGGTGTCTAACTCACTTATCTTAGCCTTGTAGTCATCTTCCAAGGCTTTCTTTTGGTCAGCCATATCATCCGATAAAGCCGAGATTTTGCTCTCGTAATCGGTCTTGGCGGCGGCAAGGTCGGAATCATGTTTCGCCTTAAGGGCGGCTAAATCTTCTTCGTCCTTGGTGATTCTTTCCTTTAGCTTATTTATTTCGTCATCGGTGTATTTCTTAAGATCGGCGATATCGGAATCTAGTTTGTTAGTGAGTTCTTGCTTGGCAGCGGCGAGATTCTCTTCCAATTCTTTCAATTTGGCTTCGCAGGCGGCGATTTTATCATTAACTTCTTTGATTTTCGCCCCATAGTCGTCTTTGACGGCTTGGATATTGGTGTTCATCTCTTCCTTTAAGGCGGTAAGCTCGTTTCTCAAAGACGTTAATTCTTCTTGGAGGGCAGTTACCTGGCTTTGGAGAGAACTGATGTCATCGGCCGTGCAGCCAGTAAGGGCCGTTAGACCTAAAAGAGACGCTGATAGCGCCAGAAATGCCTTGGTTTTCTTTTTCATATTCGATTCCTCGGGTGGAACGTCAATAAATTTTGTAAGTGCTTGACGTTCAATAACTCCAAAAGGAGTTGGTGTATCTATAATACCCCCCCCGACGAAAATACAAGCGATGTGGGCCTTCGCGTCGTGTGGCTGAGTAATGGATGGTTAATCTTTTAAAAGGTTGACAGGAACGATATGAACACCTTCTTCAGTCGTATAGGCGTTTCCCACCGCTGTCAAAATCATTAGGAATGATGGGGACTTTTGACCGTTCTCTTCGATCTTTTTCTTTAGTTGCATTAGCTTTGAAGAACCATATTTGATAGCTTCGTCACCGCCTAATTTGATCTCGATTAAAGCGTATTCACCATTTTTGAGATGCAAAACGGCGTCACATTCCAAGCCATTAGAATCCCTATAATGCCTGACTTCTCCGTTTAAGGCTCTTCCATAAATCGATAATTCCTTGACGGCAAAGTCTTCAAAAAACATTTCAAATGTCTCAGGATCGTTCATCAAATCGTTCGGGGAGATATTCAAAGCGCCGGCAGCGATAGAGGTGTCGATAAAGTGTCTAGTTGGGGAAGATATGATAGCCGTTTTGCTTCTGAAGTTAGGGTTCCAAGCCTCAATGTCTTTGATGATGTATAAATCATTGAGGGCTTTGAGATATTCTTCGAAAGTGTCGCAGTCCATCTTTCTGCCATCATGGGCGCTGATATCGTCCAAGATGGTCTTTCTTCTAGCTTCGGTTGAGATATTGCGGGCGTAACCGCGAAGAACCATCTGCAATAACTTTGGCTTTTTATTCCTGAATTTCTTATTCTTGGAGTTTTCAAAATCAAATATGGTGGAATAGTAATTCTCGGTGATTTTCAAGGCTCTATCCCTATCGTCCACCAAAGAGAGAGGCCAACCACCGCGGCAGATATAAAAGGCAGTGTCTTGCAAGTAATATCTTTCATTGAGGGCAAAGATTTTCTTCTTTCCTCCAAATAAGTCTTTCAAGGAAATCAATCCTTTGGATTCTTTGGTTTCATATAGGCTCATCGGCCTCATTTTGATAGTGACAATCCTTCCGGCCCCGGAGTGATAGATATCATCCATGTCTGCCGGAGTGGAGCTACCGGTGAAAATGAACTGGCCGAATTTTTCTTTTCTATTATCAACTTCGGATCTTACGACATTCCAAAGATCGGGAACGTTTTGCCATTCATCAATTAGTCTTGGATTATCGCCTAATAAGATTGATTCGGGATTGCTTTCGGCTAGTTCTATTTTCTTTTTGGAATCTAGAGAATAACTGCTTTTGGCGTATTTCTTACAGGTCTCGGTTTTGCCACACCATTTAGGTCCGGCCACCACTACGACGCCCGATGTTTCCAACGCGGATTCAATTTCTTTTTCGATATACCTGGTCAAATATTCCATAAATGTAGCTTGCCTTCGAGATAATAATGAGGCTCCAAACTTAGTTTGTCAGTATTTTCCCCCACTTTCACTTGAGTGTTTTTCCCTACTTTCACTTGGAAATAATGGCATTTGACTCTTACAAACTCGAAAAAAATAATTTGTAACATTTATTTAAGAAAAAGACGCCCACCATTTGATGAGCGTTTAGTTTTCTTCGTCGTCGATGGAAAGGACCGACATGAAGGCTTCTTGTGGGATTTCGACGGAACCCACCGCCTTCATTCTCTTCTTGCCTTCCTTTTGTTTCTCCAAGAGTTTCTTCTTACGGGAGATGTCGCCACCGTAACACTTGGCCAAGACGTCTTTGCGGACGGCTTTAATGTCAGCGCGGGCGATGACCTTGCCATTGATGGCGGCTTGGACTGGGACGGTGAATTGCTGGCGCGGGATGATGTTCTTTAGTCTTGAAACTAAACGCAGGCCTCTGTCGTAGGCCGTTGGCTTATAGACGATCGAACATAAGGCATCCACCGGATCTCCATTAAGGAGGATATCCATCTTCGATAATGGGGCTTCCTTATATTCGGAGATGGTGTAGTCCAAGGAGGCATAGCCCTTGGTAGCGGATTTCAAAGTATCGAAGAAGTTATAAATAACTTCGGACAACGGCAGCTCGTATTTTAAGATAACGCGGGTGTCATCGAAATAAATCATGTCGGTGTAGACGCCTCTGCGGCTTTGGCAGAGCTGCATGATCGGGCCAACGTATTCTTTCGGGGCCATGATCTCGGCGTTCACGAATGGTTCTTTGATGCATCTGACTTTGGTCATCTCTGGCAAATCGGATGGGTTTTCAAGCATCATCGAGGTGCCGTCGGTGAGGATGATTTCATATCTGACCGATGGGGCGGTGAGAATGATGTCCATCCCATATTCACGTTCCAGACGTTCTTGGACGACATCGATATGGAGAAGGCCTAAGAAACCGACGCGGAAGCCAAAGCCTAAGGCTTGGGAGCTTTCTGGCTCGTAAGTCAAAGAAGAATCGTTGAGGGTTAATTTGCCTAAGGCATCTTTCAAGTCTTCGTAGCGTTTGGAATCCACCGGATAGATACCGCAGTAAACCATTGGGTTTATCTTACGGTAACCAGGTAGTGGCTCTTTGGCGGGATTATTAGCCAAAGTGACCGTTTCGCCAGGGAAGACATCTTTGATGTCCTTCATGGTGGCGCAGATGTATCCGACGTCTCCGGATGATAGTTCGGAGATTGGGGTTTCCTTTGGGATGCGGATGCCGACTTCGATGACTTCGTATTCTTTGTTGGCCTGCATTAAGAGAATCTTATCGCCTGGCTTGACCGTCCCGTTCTTAACACGGATAAGGGCCACGACCCCGCGATAGGAATCGTAGTAACTATCAAAGATAAGGGCCTGGAGAGGGGCATTTTCATCTCCTCCCGGAGGTGGGATGAGCTCGACGATTTTTTCTAAGACCGCCGGGACTCCATAGCCCGTTTTGGCGGAGACTTCGATGGAATCCGCCGAGGAAAGGCCGATTCTTTCTTCGATTTCCTTTTTGGCGTTACTTACATCCGCGGATGGCAAATCAACTTTGTTGATGACTGGAATGATCATCAAGTCGTTATCGATGGCGAGATAGACATTGGCCAAGGTTTGGGCTTGGACGCCTTGGGTGGCATCGACCACCAAAAGAGCGCCTTCGCAGGCGGCCAATGAGCGAGATACCTCGTAAGTGAAGTCGACGTGTCCCGGGGTATCGATTAGATTGAAAAGATATGTTTGGCCATCTTTGGCTTTGTAAGTGACGGTTACGGCGTTTAATTTGATGGTGATGCCACGTTCTCTTTCGAGATCCATGGAATCTAACATCTGCTCTTTGAGTTCCCTTTGGGAAACCGCACCGGTCAATTCCAAAATACGGTCGCACAAGGTCGACTTGCCGTGATCGATATGGGCGATGACGGAGAAGTTGCGAATTAGGGAGCGATCGACTTTCATAGCAACGATTATAGCGAAAACTTTCTTCTAAAAGAAATCATTCTTTGTAGAAGTCGTCGAGGATAAGGTCCAAATCGAAGGTGGAATAAGCCACCGAATAGTTGGGATAGAGGCGAGCATAGATGTCTCGATATTCCCTATTGAGGTAACGATCATCGATGAGTAGGGCCGCTCCTTTATCTGATTCGGAGCGGATAAGCCTGCCCAAGGCTTGCATGACCCTGTTCATGCCCGGATATAGATAAGCGTAGGCGAAACCTCGTTTGGTTTTCTTATCGAAATATTCTTTCAAGAGATTTCGTTCAAAACCCACCGTTGGCATGCCGATGCCGATAATGGCCACGCCGGACAATCTATCGCCGATGAGGTCGACTCCTTCGCCAAAAGCCCCGCCGATAACCAATAAGCCAATCGTGGTTTCTTTCGGATTTGGAACGAAGTTGGATAGGAACTCGGTCCTATCTTCTTCGCGCATGGAACGTTTTTGTTCATAGACATTATAAATGTCTAAATCTAGGTATTTTTTGATTTGTTCGAGATATTGATAACTTGGGAAATAGATAAAGTAGTTACCGAGTTTCTTGGAAACAAACTTCTTGATATAGGCGGCCACTTGCTCATAAGAAGTTGACCTATCTTTATACCTGACCGAGACATTTGGGACGATGGTCAGACATAAGTTCTTCGGATCGAATGGGGATTGAAGAAGGAGGGATGGGGATTGGATGTTCCCGACGATGCTTTCTTTATAGAAATCCACCGGGGATAAGGTGGCCGAGAAGAAGACCGCCGATTGAAGTTTGGAAATGCTGGAAGATAGATATGGGCTTGGGTCCAAACAGTCAAAATGGAAGATGACATCGTCATTTTCCTTATTGAAATAAAACTTGGCGGCTTGAGAATATTCCGAGCATAAAACCGATAGGCGATAGAGTTCTCTGGAGAGATTCTCATAGGCCTTGGTGCTTACGAAGGTTTTATCGTCCTGGGCTTTCTTTTCGGCTCGTTTGATGGATTCGAGGCGTTTGGTGATTTCGTCTGGAAGGGAATCCAAAATGGTAATCTCGTCACCACCGCCATTTTCTTGAAGGTAGTCCATGAGTTTGGTTAAGGAGCGCTTGAGTCCTTGGGCTTTGACCCTGCGCAAGGAGTCTTTGGCGTCCTTAATCATCTTGATCGAGAGGGAGGAAGAATACATCGAACGACCTCTATCTATCAAGTTATGAGATTCGTCAATCAAAGCGGAGTATTTCCCATTCTCCACCATATCGGAAAAATACCTATCTAAATAAACAATTGGGTCAAATAAGTAGTTATAGTCGCAGATGATGATGTCGCTATAGAAAGAAAGATCCAAGGATAGCTCAAATGGGCAAATGATATATTGGGCCGCGAGATTCTGAACATATTCCGGAGAGAAGCGGGAGCCGCTGTTTAAGGCAATATTCCTAACGGCGGCGATTTTATCGTAATAGCCTCTGGCAAACGGACATTCATCTGGATTGCAAGGCGTTCCTGGTCTAAAGCAGATCTTTTCTTTGGCTTTTAAGACGGAGTCTCTGGCGATAAGACCGTTATCATAAAGTTTGGCTAAGGCATCAAAAGCAGAGATTCTACCGGTTGTTTTGGCAGTGAGATAGAAGATCTTATCCATCTTTCCTTCGCCTAAGGCTTTGATGGATGGATAAAGGGCTGACATCGTCTTGCCAATTCCGGTTGGGGCCTCAACGAAGGACACTCCGCCTTCCTCAATCGTGTCATAAACCGTCTTAGCCATGGTTTTTTGACCGCGGCGATAACCTGGATATGGAAATTGAAGGGTTCTTATCGACTCATTTCGTTGCTCATCGTGGTCTTTTAATTTGGTGAGGAAGTCCAAATAACGATCTAAAAGATCGTTTACATCCTCTTTTAGCTGTTCGATGGTGAAATGAAAGTCTCTGACCATCTTTTCATCATCGATTTGGGAAATATAAGTAAGGCGAACGCTTAATTCTTTGCAATCATTGGCTTCGCCATACATCAAGGCGTAGCATTTGGCTTGTCCTAAATGCCAGTCCTTTTGCTGCTCATAGAAATTCATCAAAGGCATGACGGTCGATTTGATTTCATCGATGATCGGATACGCTCCGCCGATAATGATGCCATCGGCCCTCCCTTCGAGGGTAATTGTTCCTTTAGGTCTTATGATGGTGGCTTTCAGAGGGATTTCCGAAAGGTATTTGTTTCCTTGCTTAACTTGGTAGGTTAAGTGGATTTTGCTGCCAAGCTGCATCGTTTCGTTATTGAAGATACGATCGTCGATATCGCCTTTACGCAAAAGAAAGTCCACTAGTTCGTGGACCGAAATAGTTCGATAGATTCGATCGCTCACTAGGAAAGTATCTCCTTATTTTCCAAGTGGGCGCCAGAGGCGAAATCCATTCCGGACATTTTCTTTTTGCCCTCAGGCTGAACGAACAATAAAGCGATATGCCCGCCTTTGGCTTGAAGCAATAATTTCTTTTGCTTGAAGGACAAAAGGCCTATTTCTTCGTTCTCGATGTCATCGAAAGACGAAGCGTTGAGGACTTTGAATTTCTTGTCCTTGAGGAGGAAGTAACCGCCAGGTTCTTCACTTAAGGCGTGAATTTTATGAATTAAGTCGTTTTTATTTAATTCTAGAGAGAGCTTTTCCTCATCTGGCAAAATCTTGGCGGCGAAAGTAACTTCATTATTATTTTGAACTTCGCCTTCGATTTTTCTATTGACATAATCGAATAGATATTTTTCCAAGATGTCGGCTGCGGCGTTAGATAGTTTGTCACATAAAGAGGTATAGGTGTCGCTTTCGTCTATTTCGACAACCTCTTTGGCATACATTCTGCCGGCGTCCATCTCGTGAGCCATCTCCATTAAAGTGATGCCGGTTTCCTTATCGCCGTTTTCAATCGCTCTTTGGATTGGGGCGGCGCCTCTATATTTCGGAAGCAAGGAACCGTGCAAATTGACAGAGCCTTGCTTTGGGGTGGCTAAAAGATCATCTGGCAAGATTTGGCCATAGGCCATGGTGACGATGACATCTAAGTTCAAGTCTTTGACCCATTCGTGATCCAAACGGATTCTATGTGGTTGATAGACAGGGATGTTGTGCTCGAGAGCAGCCACTTTGACCGGAGGTGGGGTTAAGGTGTGCTTTCTTCCAACCTCTTTGTCTTCTTGGCAGACCACTCCAACGACGTTATAGCCAAGCTCAATCAATTTCAAAAGAGGCTTCACGGCAATAGCCGGAGTCCCTAAATACAAAACACGAACGTCTTTTCTCTGTTGGTAGGTCATCGGAATTTCCTCGTGTGTAAGTATAGCACGCACCCTCGCTTAAGGGCATACTTATGCGAATTGAAGTTTGTCTCATTTTGTGTATATTG
>CAVJPU010000010.1:0-39149 GCA_963651445.1 bacterium
CTTTATTTACAGAGTAAATAGATGATTCATTGCTCTACGCACAGATTGCTTTACGAAATTGATAAATCAATATTAACAAAGTTTGTGGGGGGGGTCAATTGTTGGACATAAACAATGTCGAAATATTAATAACACCTACACGTTTTCGTTTTTTGTTTAGTTTGTTTCAAAACTTATTGGCTTATAGTCGTCTCCAAGCTGTAGGATATCCATATAGTTTACTTAGGAGGAATTCCTATATGAAAAAGCCGTATATCGTCTGTTATATGATGATGTCCCTTGATGGTCGTATCGATTGTGCGATGACCGAGCATCTTCCAGGGGATGAGTATTATCCGATTTTGGATTCATTGGGAGCGGACGTGCTTGTCTCAGGCAGGGTCACTGCTGAAATGGAATTCGCTAAACCTGGCAAATTCGTAAGCAATAGCGTTACTTCTCTCAATAAAGAAGGGTTTTATAAAGCCGAAAAAGCGAATGGCTATGATGTCATAATCGATACAAAGGGCTCTCTTTTGTGGGATGGCATTGAAAACGACAAGCCTTTATTGATTGTTACAAGCGAGCAAGTAAGCAGGGAATACCTCTCCTATTTGGAAGGACTAAACATCTCTTGGATTGTCACCGGTAAAGAACATGTTGATTTAAAACGTGCCTCCGAAATTCTAGCCACCGAGTTTGGCGTTAAGAAGATGGCGGTTGTCGGAGGTGGCAATATCAACGGCGGATTCTTAGCCGCTGGACTATTAGATGAAGTTATTGTCTTAGTCGGAGCGGGCATCGATGGCCGCAAAGGACAAACATCCGTATTTGACGGACTTCCTATCGATCATCAAGTTACCGAATTACATTTAGAAGAAGTAAAATCATTTAAAAGTGGAGCGATTCTAATCCGTTACTTAGTCATAAATAAGCAGGAGACCTTATGAAATACCAAAACAGAGACGAATTCGATGAAGCCAACGGAATTTTGGTGGAAGCCTATTCCCCGATCGCCCATGGCAGAGCCTTAAACGATCAGCGTATTCTCGATATGGCCAAGAAATATAACGTGGCTCCTGCTCAATTATGCGTTCGTTACGCCCTTCAATTAGGAACCTTGCCGCTTCCTAAAGCCATTAACCCGGAACATATGTAAAACAATACGGATGTCGACTTTATTATCTCTACAGAGGATATGAAAATCCTCGAAGGCATAAAGGAATAGCCAAATAAAAACGCGGATTATTGTTCCGCGTTTTCTTTTTGTTCGTTGATTTTCTTTTTCTTTTTGATGGCGGCGACAAGACCAATTATTCCACCAATTGTAAGAAGAATGCTGGCGGCCGTTCCGCCTAAAGCGTACGGAAAGAAATCTGTAGACACCCTATCGGAACCACTGTTATAGGCATAGAGTTCGAAAGCCCATACACCGACGAAAAGCAAGCCACCGGCGACGATGCTGATAATCGAGCCAATGATGGTCGGTTCACGTGTTTTCGTAGCTTTTACCATTTTCTTTGCCATACGGAATAACTCTAGTTATCTGCTTATTTGTTTTCAAGGATGAAAGAATCGAATTCTTGCTCGTATAAAGATGGATTGCTTAGATAGCTCATCGCATGAGTCGCCCCTTCAAAAAGGACGAGCTTATGCTTGCTGGTGCAGGCTTTGTCGTTAAGGACGCTCATGGAGGTTGGAACCAATTTATCTTTTGTTCCATGAATCAAAAGGATTGGATACTTTGATTCTTTCAAGGTCTTTAAAGTTGAATATTTGAAGATATTTTTGCCAAGAACCATGCTGTTGAAGAGACAAACCATGAAGGAAAGGATGTTCAACTTGACTAAGCAACGGACCATCTTGTAGGTCGATACAAATCCGCAGTCTCCGATAATGCCTTTGACGTTTTCCATCTCATAGGAAGCCGTCAATAAAACAGAGTTCCCGCCCATGGAGACGCCATGAAGGAAGATATTCACTTTATGGTCATATATTTCATTGATCTTTTTGACCCATAAGTAGATGTTTTCTTGCTCATATACGCCGAAACCGCTGCATTTTCCCTTACTTAGGCCGCATCCTTCGTGGTCGATGGTAAGCAAGTCGTATTTCTTTAACTGGAAGTTCCCGAACAATGGTTCGTCATTGCTTCCGGAACTCTTGAAGCCATGGGCGAACAGAATAACGGTAGGAACGCCCTCCTGAGGAATTTCGGATTTCCTTAGTTCGCCATATAACTTATGGTCTCGTGGGCTAGTGATATAGATTTCTTCATGAGGCATCGCTCGGAATTCACGACATTTGCTTAAAACCGAACCGGGGAAGGGAAATTTATCCTCAGGAACGGTTAAGACATCATATTCGACTTTCTCTCGCCTATAGATTTTCCTATATCCGATAAGGCCAATGATAACGAAAAGAAGCAGCAAGAAACCGATAATGGATCCAAGAATGATTAAGAACAATTTCATGATGTCCGCCTCCGAGGCAAAGACACTTTAATGAATTATTAAAAAGCCTTCAACAATTTTGAAGGCTGAATGTTTTTATCTTAGTAATCTAATCGTAATTTGAAAGCAGGGCTTAGGAAATAGAAGGTATCATCCCTTCGTCCATATTTGATATTAAGTTCTTCGCCGAGTTTCACTTCGTGAACGTATTCGATGTCAATGGCTTTGAGGTTGTGTTTTTTGATATAGGAAACAGGGATTAGATCTTCAGCAATGTCTAAATAAGAAGAATTATTGATATGCCCATTGATATCGCATAAAGAATAAGAGGCTTCAAGCGATGCTTCATTAGATAAATCCGAAGGCATCTTATGGCCCAAAGGAATGCTAAAGTCCCTTCCATTTGATAAATCAGGGATGATAATCCCGTATTCTTTAGGGTTTATCATCATTCGGGATTTTATATCGATCAACGTCCAAATGGCCGAACCTTCGATGATGATGTTCCCTTTATTGTCTTTAACTTCATAAGAGCGAGGGAACAAGGTGTGCATCATCTTACTTGGATAGGTCGAAATCGTGACGGTTTCGTCATATTCCGGCATCCTAACTATTTCGATATGTTGCTTCGCAATAACCCAAAGAAGGCCTTTATCCAAGGTTGTCTCTCTCGGAAAGCCGAGGTTCTCCGTATGTTCGATGGAGATTTCTTGGAGGAGACTTAGCAAAGAAGACGGCCTGAGTTTGCGGAAAGGAGTCACTTGGCTGGCTTTGATTTTTATGCTCTTGGCGAAATCCGTCATAATCCGACTAATCTAATTCTTCCTCAATAGCGTCGATGACGTCTTTCATCGTCACCAATTTGGACCATTTCCGTTCTGGTACTTTGATATTGAAGGTCGACTCGATTTTGGTCATCACATAGATAAAACGCATGGAATCCAAGCCGGTGTCGGTGTTGAGGACGCTGTCTTCGGTGATATCTTCGTTTTCCCATTCATCTAAGTTTTCTTTGAGGATGGTGACGATCTTATCCGTTATCTCTTTGCGGGTCATATTTTCCCTCCTGCTTGTTCTTCTAATACCCAACGCTTGATCTTGCCGGTTTGGGTTCGTGGCAATTTATGGTCAAGCATTTTTATCTTGGCGATCCTTTGGTTCCTTGGTCTATAAAGGTTGAATCGTTTCACTTTCAATTCGATATCGACGAGGTGTTTTTCGTCATAGACGAACAAGATAATCTTGTCGTTAATTAAGACAATAGTTGAATCAGTTCCTGGAAGAAGCTTGGCTAAAGCGGCTTCATAATCGGGGCAATAGATCTTGGTTCCGTCGCTTAAAACGAAGACGTCTTTCTTTCTTCCGGTGATATGCAATAAACCATCAGGATCAAATTTACCTAGGTCACCGGTATGGAGATACCCATCGATTACGACTTCTTTGGTGCCTTTCTCATCGTTGTAGTAGCCTTGCATCAAGCAAGTTGGGGAATGAATCAGTATCTCGCCATCATCGTCGATTTTGATTTCATCTTCAGGGCAGACGGTCATGGCCTCTGGAT
This sequence comes from bacterium, assembly GCA_963651445.1. Taxonomy (GTDB): domain Bacteria; phylum Bacillota_I; class Bacilli_A; order RFN20; family CAG-826; genus UBA4951. Next base: position 3,994 of record CAVJPU010000010.1, read on the forward strand.
CATTTCCGATAGCTAGGGCCACGCCAGAGCTGGTCTCAGTAAGCCCATAGCCAAAAGCCACGCGGATTCCGCTGTTTTTAAAAATGCTCATCGTTTCTTTTGGGCATGGGCCCGCACCGATAAGAACGGTCTTAAGTTCTTTGTTAAAGATGCTATTTTGGGCCATGAAAGAAGCAATCTGCGGCACTAAGGCAATCGTGGTGGCCTTGAAATATTCGCCATCATCCAACAAATGCCTTAAGCCTCTTCCCAAAGCCACCGTGCAGCCGAAGGATAGGCCCCACAATAAGGAGCAGACGAAACCAAAGACGTGGCTGAGAGGCAAAATCGATAAGAGAACGTCTTTTTCTTTTAAAGGAAGGAGGTATCCACCGTTATAAGCGGAGGCGCAAAGGCTCTTTTCATTCAAAACGACGCCTTTATAAGTGTAGGAAGTTCCGGAAGTAAAGAAAATGATATTGCCATTCGGTTTGATATCATTGTCTTTTACATATTCTTGAAGGGTAGAAACCTGCTCTCTACGACCAACAAGATAATCGACATCGGTCGCTTGGATCTGCTTCTTGAGGGTCGTTACCCCATCCATCGGGTTAAGGAGAACGATTTGCTTTTTAGCTTTGGTATAAGCAAAGATAGCCAAAACGGTCTCGAGGTTGTTCTCGGCTAAAATACCGATGGAGTTTTTATCTTTTATTGGATAATTCTCGATTCTCTCGATGAGTTCATTATAGGTCAAAGAAGTAAAAATGCCATCTTCGTCGTAGCTGATGGCAATGTTATCTGGCTTTTGAGCGCTTAATAGGCTCATAAAGTTAAGATGACGAACAAGGCTTTTGCTCATAACGATATTATAGACCATATTTTCAGAAGAAAATCAAAAAGAGGCGATAACAAGTGAATATTTATTCACCAAAAATATCGAAAAAAACGCTTTCAAAAATGTATCCAATGCCGAAATTGCTCCTATAATGAAATCAAATCCAAACGGAATTATCCGCTGCACATAAGGAGCAAAATAATGGATAAGAACATTCGCATTGCGATCATTGGGGCCGGACCGGCCGGTTTAGGCGCGGCCATGTACCTCGAAAAGAAAGGTTACACCAACTACGTCATTTACGAGAAAACCGGTGAGGTAGGCGGCAAATGCCACTCTCCACACCATAACGGCAAGCGTTACGAAATGGGTGCCATCATGGGCGCTCCAACCTACTATGCCATCAAAGACGTTGAAGAATTCGCTGGCGTCACCCACGAAGGACCAGCCCTCGTCCGTGGTTATAAATACCCAGATGGAAGAATCGATCACCGTTGGGACACCGCCGACGCGATGAAAAACCCTCTCAAGTATTTCTTAAAGCATCCTCTTTCGGCCATCCATCTTAAGAAATTGGCCAAACAGCTTAAGAAATTCGGTCATATCTTGGAAACCGAATACAAAGGTTATGACATCACCGGCCATATCGGCGTCGCCCAAGGAAAATACGAAGGTTTTGCCGTCACTCCGGGCAGAGAGCCAGTCAAAGGCGAGAACCCGAAACTCAAAGATTTGGCTATGCCATTCAAGGATTTCTGCGAGAAGGTCGGATGCCCTCTCGTCCAGGAAGTCTGGGTCCAGCCTTACACCTCCTTCGGTTATGGTTATTTCGATGAAATCCCAGCCGCTTATGTCCTAAAGTATTTAGACTTCAAGACGATGATGGACTTCGTCGCCATCCACCTTTATACCTGGAAAGACGGCACTCAGTCTATCTATGAGGCTTTGAACGCCAAACTCAAACATCAAGCGACTTTGAATGCCAATATCGAAAAGGTCGTCCGTGACGAAAAGAAAGTCACCATCACCGTCAATGGCAAAGAAGAAGTCTTCGATAAGATGATCATCACTGCCCCACTTCAGGTCGCCACCGAGAAGAACCCATTGGACAACCCAATCGCCAAATCTCTCGATACCTGGCTTGATGTGAGAGACGATGAAAGAGCTCTCTTCTCCAAGATCGATTATGAACGTTATGACACCATGGCGATGATCATTGAGAAGGGCAAATACCCAGAGATTTCCCATTACATCATCGACAATATGGCCCCAGACAGAATGGGCCACTTGATGATTTATTACCATCGTTGGGAAAACGAGCCAGATCAGCCGATCATTACCTATTCCTTACGTCACCATAAGACCAGGAACAACGGCAAGGAACTTCCATATGACGAAACCAAGCAATTGGTCCTTAAGGATATGGAAATCGTCGGCGTTCCAGGAGACAAGGAAGTCGGTAAGAACAAGGACGGCGTCATCAATGAATTCCGCACCTATTACTTCCCACATATCTACTCCGAAGATTATGCGGACGGCTGGTATGACAAGGTCGAAGCTATGCAAGGCAAATACAACTGCTACTATGCTGGCGAGATCATGTCCTTCGGCGACATGGACGAAACCGTTGAATATTCTCATGATTTAGTCGAAAGATTCTTCTAAGTTAAAAAAGAAGCCGCATCCTTCGGGGTGCGGTTTTTCTTATGCGGACTAAGGGGCAATTAATAACTCTAATTGCATCATCTGATGATGTGATGTTTATCTATACGAAGTGGCATAAAATAAAGAATAAATAAAATTGACAAGAGATGGCGATCGATTCAATCGATTGTCATTTTTTGCTTCTTAAGAACTTTTTTGTGCAAGCGGCAATGAAAAAGGCCGGCATCAAGCCGACCTAATGAATTTAATTGGCAGGGGCAGAAGGAATCGAACCCTCATCAACGGTTTTGGAGACCGCTGTTCTACCACTGAACCATGCCCCTGTGTGCGGGAGTAATTATACTCCCCTAGCCACCTTATTGACAAGCGACATATCAACTTGTCCGGCATAATTGGCTTTGAAGTGCTTCATGACGCTTGGGATGGATTTGTCTTCAAGGGCAGCGATGATGTTCTTGATTTCTTCTTCGCTAAGCATCTTCGGAAGGAATGGCTCGATACCAGCAATCTGCTCGGAAATGACGTTGGCCTGTTCTGGACGATTGGCTTTGATGTAACCATCTCTTTCCTCTTCGAGTTCCTTTTTGATTTTCATTAATAAGGAAATAACATCATTGTCGGTGATTTCCCTGCCGGAACCGTCGGTTTTAAGCGCGGTATATCTGGAAATAACCAAGGACATGATGTTCTTCTTATTTTGATTTCTTTCCTTCATGGCCTGAAGGTTGGCTTTTTTGATTTCATCGATAAGCATTTATATTTGCCTCCTTAGATGGATTCTCTCATTTCTTTCTTTTTGCGGTGTTCGGCGTTGATGACCCTGAATTCCAAAGCATAGTTACGAATCATATCGATTAACGGCATGATTTCCAAACGACCTAAGACCATGCCAACGGATAACACCCAAAGAAGGATCGGATAGACTTTCGGATGGGCTTTGCCATATGAAACGTAATCAATCAAGGATAAACCGGTATTGGACATGCCGGAAGCCACGTCGAACATAGCCTCTTCTGGCCCGATATCCGGCAAGAAGCAAAGAATTGCAGATAGTGCCAAGAACAACGTCAAATACAGATAAGCGTAGTTATGAGCTTCTTTGAACTTGGAGTCCTCGATTTGCTGACGTTTGCCATAACGATAGACGGTGACTGGGTTTAAAGTTCTACTCGAAGCAAAGCGATAACGGATGCTGTTGACGACGTCTTTGATGCATAAAGCGATACGATATTGCTTGATGCCACCGCCAGCAGAACCCATACCGCCGCCGATGATCATCAAGACGACTGAGGTATAGATAAGTGGCTTTCCTAAAGCCATCATCGAAGCGATGTTTCCAGTCGAGAAACCAGTCGTAGCCGCGCAGGTTACCGTATAGAACAAACTCTCCCAGAAGAGCTCTCCGGCATTCGTACCGAAGGCAACTTGATTTAGTTGAGAGTAGTTATAGCAGGCACCGATGCCAGTGAAGACAACGGCAAAGGCCACGATTATCAAAGCGAACCTAATTTCGGTATCCCTAAAGAACTTAAGGATTTTCCCTTTTAGGAACATCACGTGCAAAGTGTAGGAAATGGCCGAGAAAGCCGATAAGAACATGACGATGATTTCGATAGCGATGTGATGGGTGACGAATATGCCGTTGGTGGTCATGGTCCGGTAATAACCGATAGATCCCGTGGTTGGGGCCATGCCACCGCCAGAGATGGAACACATTGAGATTATGACCGCATCATAGATTGGCATGCCCGATAACCATAAGCAGATGGTGCCGATGACCGTCCATCCGAACATGATGGCAAAGATGACCTTGGCGGTCTTTCCCATGCTTGGGAGAATACGGTCCGTATGCCCTTCGGAAGAGAAGAGAGACATGCTGCCAGAGGAAGATAGAATGGAGGCCAAAACGAGGATCAAACCCGCGCCGCCAACAAACTGCATTTGGGCTCTGTGATAAACAAAAACATGAGGAGCATATGCTCCTTGAACATCGATGTAGTCTTTGAAAGCCGTCAAACCAGTCGTGGAATAAGCGGAAGCCGATTCAAAGATGGATTCCGAGAAAGTCATATCCATGCCGTGAGCCCAGTGGGCATGCATGAATGGGAGAGCACCCGCCAAGATAGCGGCCAGCCAAATAGCCATGAGGATATGGCGGTCTTCGCAACGGACGAAAGGTTTTCTCTCGCGTTTGAAAATCAAGGTCAGATACAGAATCCAGCCAACAACGACATATAAAGTGGCTGGGGCCAAGAAATCAGATAAGCAGTCCTTCTCTTCCGGATAGAAGATAAGCAAAAGAAGCGGCAAAGCCGTTAAGAAGCCAATGAAGATCATAAACATCCCCAAATAGCCGAATATCAAACGAAAACCAGTCGCTTCTTTCTTCATTTTGTTTTTATCCTGCTACGCGTTGGACGAATTTAAGGATATCCTCGCTCTTATCCGGGGTGGTGACCATCAACAAGCGATCCTTTGGTTCGATGATGGTTTGACCATTAGGGATGATAACCTGGTAGTGGCGATTGATGGCGGCAATCGAAGCGTACTTCGGGAAGCTAATGTCCATGATTCGTTTGTTGCAAATAAGATGCTTCGAAAGAACGGTCGCTTCGATAACGACGATTCTATCTTCGTCGAAGCTAAGGGTTTTGATTAAGCTTTCGGCCGAGGTCTCGGAACGGATGGACTGGGCCAAAAGGTAGGTGCTGGAAATAGCGGAGTCAATGCCTAATTCTTTGTAGAGTTCGACGTTGGCTGGGTTTTTGACGGTGCAGATGGTCTTTTTAACACCAAATAAGGTTTTAGCCATCATGCAAGATGCGTAGTTGTCGGTGTCGTGATCGCAGAGGGAGATGAACAAATCGGCGTCTTTGACACCGGCCTCTTCCAAAACGAAACGCATCCAAGGGGAGCCGACATAGACAGAGAGATGCTGTTCTCTCATGATTTCTTCGGCCTTAGTCTTATCGGAGTTGATAATAATCAAATTGTTCCCCGATTTGCGGAACATATTGATGACATAAGCGGCGGAGGAACCGCCATTGGCGACGACGATTTTCATCTATCAATATCCTCCTGCATAATGCTTTGAAGTTTTTGCAAGGACAATTCGGCTGGGTAAATGGCCTGAACGTTTAGTCCTGAGACCAAAGTGGATAAATCCGGGTCGGTGAAACGGACATAGACACGAGGGATGTCGAATTTCTTGGCCGCCAAAGTGGCGATGAAAAGATTGATATTATCGATACCGGTCGTGATGATAAGGGTTTTGCAGGATTTCAAAAGCTCGTCGGTTAAGACACGGCAATCCGTGGCGTCGCCGACGATGGTAAAACCACCGAAGTTATCATCCAATCTTTCGAAGGAGATTTCCCTTAGGTCGATAACGATGACCGATTCTCCGGCCAAGGAGGCTTGGTTAGCCACGTTCGATCCCAATCGGCCGCAGCCGATGATTATTGTTCTGTTTCTTACTGGCATGGGTAAAGTATACTCCTTCTATTTGCCAATGGGCAAATCTCCGTACGGATGCAACTCCGTTATCACTTCGACATCAGGATATTTGCTGACGATTTCTTGGTATTTGGCTTTGGTGTTTTTCTTCTTTAGGTCTTTCCATTCGGATTCGGCGTATCTTTCCAAACACCATCTGACAAATTCTTTGGTTGCTGAACTCATGTAATACCAGAGGCAATGCTCGTTAAAGTAATCTAAGGTCATTTCTTTGGTGAAGGCTTTGCCGTTATAGGTCTTACTGGCTGAAAGGGTATCGCAGACGTATTCCAAAGCCCATTTGTACGGCATTGTTTTGACTAAAATGCGACCTTTATAAAAATCGGTCCAATATTCCCAATGATGAGGGTTTCTTCTAACATGATGCTGGCAGACTTTGGAGAAATAGTTGTTGTCGGCTCTTTCATCATTGACTGGCGAATGGGTGCCGGCATAGTAATGAGCCGATGTCCAGAATTCTTTAGGGGAATACTTGCTGAGGTCATGATGGAGGGCGAAGAAAAAGATGCCCATATGCGAGGCGTTCCTAAGCACCTGGTGACGATGTTTCGTCACGGTATTGAAATGTCTTATGACCTTGCACTTCATATTTCTAACTTCATCTAAGATGAGCCCTATCTACGAGCCATAGTCTAAACCCAATTGAGGCATTTGACCACTTCCCAAAAGAAATTTATAAAATCGCTTAAAAAATAATTTAATCAATTCCGTGATTTAAATGTAAGCGCTTTACATATCGAAAGTAAGCGATTTCGAAAGTCAATTCCCACCGAAAGCAACCATTTTCAATGGCTATATAAATGGTTATTCACCTAGTTGGGTCTTCAAAGCAGCAACCCTAGAAGTTAGGCAAAACCACGGATATTTAATTTTAGACAATTAGTGAACAACCATTCACTTAGTGTAACCTCTATCAAGGTTTTTTGTTTGCTTTGGCGCTTGCGCTTACGCATAATATACCCAGTTACATAAGTAAATCGGAAACGCGATTTACGTTAAATAAGGAGATTCTATGTCCAAAAAAGTTGTGCTCGTTAGTGCCTGCAGAACCCCAATCGGTAAGATGGGTGGTGCTCTTTCTAACGTCCCATCCGCTGAGCTCGGATCCATCGTTATCCGCGAAGCAATCAACCGCGCCGGCATCAAGCCAGAGCAGGTCGACGAAGTCCTCATGGGTTGCGTCATTCAGGCTGGTTTAGGCCAGAACGTCGCCCGTCAGTGCTCCATCAAAGCCGGTCTTCCAGTCGAAGTCCCGGCCGTTACCATCAACGTCGTTTGTGGTTCCGGTTTGAACTGCGTCAACATGGCCGCCGCCATGATCATGGCTGGCGAAGCTGACATCATCGTCGCTGGCGGTGTTGAAAACATGTCCTTGGCCCCATTCGCCTTAGACAAAGCCCGTTACGGCTATCGTATGGGTGATGGCAAATTGACCGACTTGATGATCAAAGACGCCCTTTGGGATGCCTTCAATAACTATCACATGATCAAAACCTCTGATAACGTCGCCGCTCAGTGGCACTTAACCAGAGAAGAATTAGACGAATTCGCCCTCAATTCCCAGCATAAGGCTGAAGCCGCCATCAAATCCGGCGCCTTCAAGAAGGAAATCGTCCCAGTCACCATCCACAGCAAGAAGGGTGACACCGTCGTCGACACCGACGAAGGCCCACGCTTCGGAATGCAGATGGCCGATTTAGCCAAACTCCGCACCATCAATGCTGATGGTTACACCACCGCTGGCAACGCTTCCTCCATTAATGACGGCGCCGCTGCCATCGTTGTCATGAGCGAAGAAAAGGCCAAAGAGCTTGGCTTGAAGCCAATGGCCACTTGGATCGCTGGCGCTCTGGGCGGCGTTGATCCATCCATCATGGGTGTTGGTCCAGTCGCTTCCACCAAGAAAGTCTTAGCCAAGACCGGCTGGAAGATCGAAGACATCGATTTATACGAAGCTAACGAAGCTTTCGCTGCTCAGTCTTGCGCTGTCGGCAAAGAGCTCGGCTTCGATTTAAGCAAACTCAACGTCAATGGCGGCGCCATTGCCTTAGGTCACCCAGTCGGTGCCTCTGGCTGCAGAATCTTGGTTACCTTGCTCCATGCCATGGAAGCTCGTAACGCCAAGAAGGGCTTAGCCACCCTTTGCATTGGTGGCGGCATGGGCTGCTCCACCTTAGTCGAACGCGAATAATTTCTTAAATAGGAGAATATAGAAATGTTTGTCAATTATGTCCAAGAAGGACAAATCGGAATCATCACCATCAACCGTCCAGAAGCTTTGAACGCCTTGAATTCCCAGGTCTTGGATGATCTAAATTCCGTCCTCGACTCCGTCAACCTCGACGAAGTCAGATGTTTGATCTTGACCGGTGCGGGCGAAAAATCCTTCGTCGCCGGCGCCGACATCGGCGAAATGTCCAAGCTCTCCAAAGCCGAAGGCGAGGCCTTTGGTAAGAAAGGCAATGACATCTTCCGCAAGATCGAAACCTTCCCAATCCCTGTCATCGCGGCCGTTAACGGCTTCGCTCTTGGCGGCGGAAACGAAATCGCCATGTCTTGCGACATCCGCGTCTGCTCTTATAACGCTGTCTTCGGTCAGCCAGAAGTCGGTCTCGGCATCACCCCGGGATTCGGTGGCACCCAGCGTTTGGCCAGATTGATCTCCGTTGGCTATGCCAAACAGATGATCTACACCGCCACCAACATCGATGCCAAAGAAGCTTATCGCATCGGTTTGGTCAATAAGGTCACCACTTTGGATAACCTTATGAACGTCGCTAAGAAATTAGCCAACAAGATCGCTTCCCAGGCTCCTATCGCCGTCCGCGCTTGCAAGAAAGCCATCAACGATGGTTTGTACGTCGATATGGATTCCGCCATCACCGTCGAAGAAAAAGCCTTCGGTTCCTGCTTTGAATCTTATGACCAGCAGGAAGGCATGGCTAACTTTCTTCGCAAGAAAGATGATCCAAAGAAGGTCAAGAAAGTCGCCTTCTTGAATAAATAACCTAAATTAGGAGAAACATAATGAAAGTAGCAGTTATTGGCGCTGGAACCATGGGTTCCGGCATCGCTCAGACCTTCGCCCAGTGCGCGGAAGTCGAAAAAGTCTATCTTTGCGACATCAAAGAAGAATTCGCCGCCGGCGGAAAGAACAAAATCGCCAAAGGCTTTGCCAAGCGCGTTGAGAAAGGCAAAATGGACCAGGCCGTCGCCGATTCCATCCTTGCTAAAATTGAAACTGGCTTGAACAAAATCGCCGAAGACGCTGACTTAGTCGTCGAAGCCGCCCTCGAAGTCATGGACATCAAGAAGGCTTGCTTCAAGGAACTCGAAGAAAACATCGTAAAGAATCCAAATTGCATCTTCGCTTCCAACACTTCTTCTTTATCCATCACCGAAATCGGCGCTGGGCTGCCAAAACCAGTCATCGGCATGCACTTCTTCAACCCAGCTCCAGTCATGAAGCTCATCGAAGTCATCAAGGGTGCCAACACCTCCGATGAAGATGTCGAGAAGATCAAAGAGATCTCCGTCAAACTTGGCAAGACCCCAGTTGAAGTCAAGGAATCCGCTGGCTTCGTCGTCAACAGAATCCTCATCCCGCTCATCAACGAAGGCATCTTCGTCTTGTCTGAGGGCGTCGCTGATGTCGCTGGCATCGACACCGCTATGAAACTTGGCTGCAACCATCCAATGGGACCACTCGAATTGGGTGACTACGTTGGTTTGGATATCGTCCTTGCCATCATGGAAGTCCTTTATAAGGAAACCGCCGATAGCAAATATCGTCCAGCTCCATTGCTCAGAAAGCTCGTCCGTGCCAAGAAACTTGGCGTCAAGACCGGCTGTGGCTTCTACACCTATGCCAATGGTGAGAAGATTCCAAACGTCTTCTAAACTAGTTATTTAGTTACACAGGCTCGCACACGCGGGCCTTTTTTAATATTTTTAAAAAAGTGAACGGTCATTTACTAGATTTAGGGTTGGCAAAAGTTTTACAATGTAGACACATGCATAAAGGAGATAAAACTGCATATGCGAATCTTTGATTTAAAAGAGGCTGTTTTGAGCCTACCTGAAGACAGGCTCAATGCCACAGTGGCCGCGATTGACAGACATCAGGCTGTCGATGCAAAAGCGGCCAATCTTAAGAATGTTCAGAAATTAAAAGACATTGCCAAACGTAGCAACGCTGTGTCGTCCTGCGCTCTCGGCAATGTTTTTCTTACCGAGCAAGAACAATTCTCTTTATTCGATGTCAAAGGAGAGCCAACCACCTTTGAAGAAAAGACCGTTAAAGGTTACTTGGACGCTTTAGATTTGATCGACCAAGTCTACGATCAGACCGACTTATCCGTTTCGTTTGTTTCTACCCTCCACTACATCATGTATAAAGAGGCCAACCCGACTATCGGCGGCAAATTCAAGGACTCCCAGAACTACATTCAGGAAAGATTGACCGATGGCACTTATCGCCCGGTCTTCCGCCCATGTCGTCCAGAAGAAGCCTATCCTTTGTTAGATAACCTCATCTATCAATTCAACGAATGCCTGAAAGATGAAAGCATCAACAAATTGTTATTGGTTTCCGTCTTCATGTTCGAATTCTTAGCCATTCACCCATATAACCACGGAAACGGCAGAGTTTCTCGCTTATTGCTCCACTTCTTATTAAAGAAAGTCGGATACGCCGTTGACGATTATTATGCGGTATCCTATCTCCTCGAGAAGCAGGTCCGCGAATATTTGGGCGCTTTCGTCGAAGCTGGCGACAATGCCGAAGATGACCTCACCAAATACCGCCCATTCTGCCATTTCTTGCTTCGCATCATCCACGCCGCCTATAGGCGTTTGGAATATATTGTGGCTTTGGCCGATGATGATAGACCATTAGAAGACAGATTGGTCAGAATCGTCAGCGAATCCACCACCCCAATCGGCGTCGGAACCTTCGTTAAGATCCTTTACGATGAGCCGAAAGCCTTGATTGCCAAGACCCTTATTTCCTTAGCCGAAGAGGGTCGCATCCACCGCATCATCCGTGGCAATAAGGTGAAATACACCATTTAGGAGACTTAATTATGCCTTTCGATCCCGAAAACATTCGTAATGTAGCCATCCTGGGCCACCAAGGCTCAGGTAAGACCAGCTTGATGGAAAGCCTTTTATGGACCGCTGGGGCCATAGCAGAAAAAGGCGCCATTGAAAAGAAAAACACCGTATCCGATTATCTTCCAGAAGAACAAAAGAGATTGGGTTCCATCCAATGTTCCGTCGCTTCTTTGGAATATAACGACCATAAGATCAATCTTCTCGATATGCCGGGCAATGATGATTTCATCGCCGAAATCATCGGGGTTACCCGTATCGTTAAGGCGGCCATTTTGGTCATCGATGCCTCCACCGGCGTCCAAGTCGGCACCGTCAAACATTGGAAACAGCTTAAACGCCGTGGCATCCCTGCCTTAATCTATCTCAACAAGATGGATAAAGAAGGCGTCAATTTCGATGATTTGCTAGATGAAATCAGAGAAAAATTAGGCAAGAACGCCATCCCATTCGCCTATCCGTTAGGCCATGAGAACAAATTCGATGGTTTCGTCAACGTCGTCGATTTGAAAGCCCGTATCTTCAATGGCAAAGAATGCGTCGATGGCGAAATCTACCCAGATAAGAGAGCCAAAGTCCTTGAATTGCATAACACCATCGTCGAAGAAGTCGCCAAGACCGACGATGCCTTGTTAGAGAAGTTCTTCATGGAAGAAGAATTCACCCCAGAAGAAATCAAGACCGCTCTCCGCAAGGGTGTCTTAGCCGGCGATTTGGTCCCAATCATCGTTGGTTCCGCCACCAAGAACATCGGCATGCATACCACCTTGGATATGCTTATCAAATATATGCCAGCCCCGACTAACCTTAAGCCAATCGAGGCCCATGACGAAAACGGCAACGACGTCGTTAGGGAAACTTCCTTAAGCGAACCGATGTCCGCCTATGTCTTTAAGACCATCGTCGACCCATATTATGGCAACGTTAACTATGTTAAGGTCAACTCCGGCACCCTCAAGGTCGGTGATGATGCCTATGTTAACGGCAATATTCAAAAAATCTCGGCTTTGTACGCTATCCAGGGCAAGAAATTGAATCCTGTCCAGGAAATCCAAGCCGCCGATATCGGAGCTATCACCCGCTTAGAAGATGTCAAATCCGGCGACACCATCTGCTCACCGAAGTCCATCATCATCTATAAGCCTGTCAAATACCCGACTGCCGTTGCTTTTAAAGCCATCGCCGTCGCCGATAAAGCCAACGAAGCCAAGTTAGGCGTCGCTCTAAAGAAGATCATCGCCGAAGATCCTTCTTTATCCACTCAGAGAAACGAAGAAACCAAACAGTTGTTATTGGGTGGTGTCTCTTCCTCTCACGTCGATTTCGCCATCAACAAATTGAAGGACGTCTATAAGATTGACCTTAAGGTCGAACCTCAGAAAGTCGTTTATAGAGAATCCATCAAGAATTCCGGCGAAGCCGAAGGTTCTTATAAGAAACAAAATGGCGGTTCCGGCTTCTATGGCGTCGTCACCATGCGTTTCGAACCAGACAAGGAGAACTCCTTCCACGAAGAAGTCTTCGGCGGAGCGGTTCCAAAGAACTACTTCCCAGCCGTTGAAAAGGGCTTCTTTGAAGCTTTGCAGCATGGCCCACTCGCGGGATTCCCGGTCATTGGTGTTAAAGCCACCCTTATCGATGGCAAGTACCATCCGGTAGATTCCAACGAACAAGCCTTTAGGATGGCGGCCATTCTTTCCTTCCAGAACGCCATGCCGAAGTGCAAGCCAATCCTCCTTGAGCCGATAATTGACGTCAAAGTCAATATCGATCAGGAATACACCGGCGCCGTCTTAGCCGATATCTCCAACCGTCGCGGACGCGTTCAGGGCATCACCGACGATAACGGAGCCCAGGTCATCGAAGCCTTGGTCCCAGAAGCCGAGATCATCGACTACGCCACCGAGCTTAAGGCCCTTACCAGAGCCTCTGGCTTCTATAATCGTGAGTTCTACGGCTATGAAGAAGTCCCAAGTTATCTCAGAGACAAAGTCATCGCCGACAACAAGATTTCCGAATAAAACCTACAAATTAGCAGGGGTCGAAAGACCTCTGCTTTTTTGTTCCTAATCGACAAAAGTATAGAATTCTATAAAAAAAAGGAGATTATTGACCGATAGGTTCTCGTAGGTTAGAATGTAATCGACAAAAGTATAGAATTCTATAAAAAAGGAGATTAGATGATTAAGCGAGACTACTACTTGAACAAGTTAATCAAAGCCAAGCAAGACGGTTATCCCAAGGTCATAACCGGGATAAGACGTTGTGGCAAATCTTATTTGCTCAAAAACATTTACCACGACTATTTAATCTCCCAAGGGGTCAAAGAAGAACAAATCATCATTCTTGATTTAGATGATGCTGGCAACATTAAATACCGCACGCCTCTAGGACTATATGAATATCTTAAGGAAAAGACCAAGAATCAAAGCGTCTTTTATTATGTTTTTGTCGATGAAATACAGATGGTCGAGAAAATAATCAATCCCGCTTTCACCGAAGGCAAAATCGTTGCTGCCAAAGATGACGACGAGAACGTTGTTTCGTTTGTCGATGTGGTCTTGGGCATTTCGAGATTAAAGAACGTTGATTTGTATGTAACCGGAAGTAATTCTAAGATGCTATCCAAGGACGTAGTGACCCAATTCCGTGATAAAGCCACCAACATTCATCTATATCCTCTTTCCTTCAAAGAATATTACGAATACGTTGGAGGCGACAAATATACGGCTTTCAACCAATATAGACGATATGGAGGCATGCCTGCCACCGTATTAAAGGAAACCGAAGGCGAAAAAGAGGAATATTTAAAGAGTCTTTTCAATACTACTTATCTAAGAGATATCATCGAGCATAATCATTTCAGAAAGAGTGAGGCATTGGATGAAATCTGCGACATTATAAGCTTTTATGATGGGACCCTTTTAAATACGCAAAGAATCGCCAACATTTTCGAAAGTCGCAAGCATGAAAAGATTTGCAAGGAAAGCGTCGAAGCTTATCTGGACGCTTTCGAAGATGCCTATTTGATTAGCCAAGCCGAACGATACGACGTAAAAGGAGGCAATTCGATTGGGGCCACCAGAAAGTATTATTTCACCGATCTTGGGTTAAGGAATGCTAGAGTTGGCTTTTCCTCTTTGGATATGGGGCAGCTCCTCGAAAACATCGTTTACAACGAATTGATTGCCAGAGGCTATAACGTCAAAGTCGGTTCCTTCAATCAGGTTGAAAAAGATAAGAACGGCAAGAGCGTCATGAAGACCTACGAAATCGACTTTTTGGCCTCCAAGGGTCTCGATTATGTCTATTACCAAGTCGCTGACAACGTCGATTATCATCTCACCCAGGAAAGAGAAACCGCTCCATTTAAGTTCATCAGGGACTCCTATAGAAAGGTCGTTTTGGTTAACACGCCAATGCCACCAATGGGACTTGAAAACGGAGTTGTCGCTATAGGAGTAGTGGACTTCCTACTCAATTTATAAAAAGAAAGCCTCTCAAATAACGGGAGGCCTTTTGATAACTTGTCGGTTATCGCTTATTTCATCTTCTTTTTGATTTCGGCGATTTTAAGGGCGGCTTCTTTGTCGATGACCATAATCCCGTTCTTCTCCGCAATTTCGGCGATTTGGCTCAAGGCGGCTTTCATGAACGGTCTTGGGATCTTGGTGTACATCTCGCAAGCTTCTTTGGTGAACTTGACTGGGGTATCTAAGCGTTCCGCGCAGTACATGACGGTTTCGACGGTGCCGTTGTTGGTGGCGGCAATCGGTTCGAAAGTTGGCTTGCAACCACCGAATCTCATATACCAGAAGTTCTTGGAATCATGATAGCCATAATCGACAGGGACTTTTGGGAAGGAATTTCTCTTTAAGCCGTTTTTTAGGTTCTCAGCGTATTTCTCTTCCATCAAGATCTTGTCGATTTTCAAAATGAAATGGCAACCAAATTTGGAGGTGATGCCGTTGAAGTCATGATATGGACCTTCAACACCTTCGAGTTCGCCGGTGTGCTTTTTGGATTCTCCACCGTTATCTAAGGATTCATCCCAACTACATTCAATGACTTGGTAGGCATCCTTCAAGACTAAAGGCCTTTCGCCTTCGGCAGCCCCTTTGACTAATTCGAAGTTGCAGTCCTTCATCTTCTCTTGCGGGGTTTTGCCAGGGAAGCCCAAACGGACCAATTCCTTGAAATATTTCCTATCGTCCTTGATGAAATTAAGGGCGCACTTGCCGGTCCTTAAGATATTCTGCGCCGTATTGGAGGAGTTGCGGCATTCCAATAACATCGCGTAATAATCTTTGCCGGCGATGTAATATGGGAAGACCAAGGAATATGCCCCAATGGTGGTCGAGCCATCTTCCGCCAAGGTGGAGATAGCCACCGTCGGCATTGGGAAAAACAAACTGTTTTGGTAGAAATTATCTACCACTTTGACTTCTTTATAGTTTGACATAAGTAAACCTCTTATGGATAAATGATACACCCTTTTAAGTGAAAAGAGGTCCCGAAGGACCCCTTTTTATGAATAGTCAGTTTTTAGGCTGGGATATAAGAGACGGAAGCGGTGATCGTCATGGTGACGAAGATGGCGGCGCAGATGATGGCGCCGACATAGACGGAACCGGTTCTCTTATAGAAGATGCGGTTGAAGATTGGGAGGATAAACATCATAGTTACCAAAGCGAAGACCATGTTGACATATAACCAAACTTCGGTGCCGCCGGAGGCGTAACCATAGAATGGGGCGCCAGTGGTGAAATAGCAGAAATAGTTGATAAGCAAGATGAAGGCTAAGCCAAGGGAGTTAGCGAGAGCGCTGACGACGATGACTTTCCATTCCTTCCAACCTTCCTTGGCGATGGAGCCGTTAACACGGACAGCGTTGGAAAGATAGAAGATGGCGATAAGTGGGATGTATTCCCAGCAAGTGGCCAGCATTCTAGCGTTAAGTGGGGAGGCCGAGACCATCAAGAAACGGAAGTCCTGATGGAAAGCGGCGTAGTTGGCGTGAACCAAACCATAGAAGGAGAAATAGCCTATGACGATGAGCAAGATGATCTTGCCGACATTGCCAACTACGGCGCCAGCCGAAGTTCCATGAACCTTAAGAGGTTCGATTTTGGACCAATCATAGATTGGATCTCTGCCTTCTTTTTGGGCTTTGATCTTCTCGATGAGGTTATCGACTAGCATCGTACCGAAATAGATAAGTAAGCCGATGATGCCGTTAATGACCGCCCATAAGAGAACGGCGTTGATCATACGAGCTGGGAACTGGGTGGTATAAACCGAAGCGGAGTTGCCAACTGGGAATAACTTAGTCCAAGTGACCGACAAGTTCGCGAGTGGGATATAGTCCAAGCAAGCGATGATGGCGGTTATAATCATCGAAACCCAGAAAGTAATCCTGGTTCTTAATGTCTTCGGGGCAGGCTTATAGGCAGATTGACCGCGTGGGGCCAATTCGCCGGTTTCTTCTTCTTTCTTATGCTTGATGGTGGCAAAGAATGGAATCTTGACCAAGAAGCCGATAAGAGCGATGACAAAGGTGAAGCCTGCGGCTAAAGCGATGCCATTGAAGAATTCTTTGGCGAACCAAACTTGGTCCATGCCATCTAAGGTAGTCTCGACGTTAAGGGTCTTAACAAAGAAGTTGATAGTGTTGGAAATAGAGATCTGATCATACATTTCGAAGCAATGGTTGATCTTTTCTCTATGGACGACACGGTAAGTGCCATCATCGATGTTTCCATATTCAAGATCGACCACTAAGTCACGGGCACCGGCTTCGCCAGTATGATCGTTGGTGACTTCGTTGATGAATCTATCGGCGATGACTTCGAAGGCGGTTAAGTCTTCCTGATAACGGAAGGCGCCTTCGTCGTAATAAGCGTAAGACATCGCGGCATTGCAACGGAGTTTGGCGAATTTGGAAGCCGCGGAAGTCTTGATATAGCCAGAGTTATAGACCGATTTGATGATGGAATGCTCGTAATCGGTAGTGCCCGCCATATCAGCCGCTAAGGTGATGACGTTGCCACCACCGGCGGAGTGGCCGGTCGCACCGATTCTGGTTTTATCGATGAAATCGTATTTCGGGCTGTTATAGACGTATTGAACGAGGTATTCGATGCCGTTAGCGCCTGAAGTGGAAGTGGCAGTGGTTCCGCCTTGACCACCTGGGTCAGAGGTGAAGACGACCATTCCACGACGAGACATCTCAATCGCGTATTGGGCCATCGTGGCCTTGGTTCTGGTAAAGCCAGGGAGGACGAAGACGACTGGCATTGGATTATCGGCGGTAGCGGTTCTTGGACGATACATCGTGCAGCTGTAGGTGTCTTTCTCATCAGCGATGACAAAGGCTTTATCGTTAACTTTGCCTTCGTTGTTTTCTTCGGTCATGGCTTTGGTGAGGGTGAAGTTGGTGACTTCGACCTTGCCGGCCGACGTTTCCACACCCATGGCCGCCGCGGAGGCAGCGAAGGTAAGGACTAAAGCCGAACAAGCGGTGATGAAGCTACGAGAGGTCCAAAGGCATTTTTTCTTTACCACTTTGTTTTCTTCGATAGGTTCTTCCTTTTTCTCAATTGGGACGATGACATAATCATCTTCCTTCTTGGAACAAAGTGCGACCAAGCAACAAATGAAGGCTGGAATGGAAGTGATAGAGAGGACAGTCCAAACGATGAGGGCAATCTTTAGCTTGCCTTCGATTTTGGAAAGGTCTTTCTTCTCGGTGATGGTTAACAAAGCCAAGCCAGTAACTAGAGCCACAAAGGCAAAGATCAAACTGGGAATCATCAAGGCGTAGAACCCTATAGAGAAGGAACAAGCGGCCGAGACGAACCAAAGGAACGAGAAGACGTAAAGAAGGATGGATGAGGCTTTGAGAAGTTTCTTTTTTCTAAGCATATTCTTTCCTCCTTATACCAATAAGGCTTGGGCTTCGGCGGTCTTAGACCATTCGAAGACCAATCTGCCTAAGGTGTTTTCGACGACGAGAGCGATGTTTCTCTTGGTTTTAGTGCCCATCGTAAGGCCGTCGATAAGATCGACATAGTTGATGCCACCTTGGCTCTGGATGTTGCTACCCATACCGACCAAGACGTTGACATCGGTGTCGGCGTTGACTTTGGAACCAACGGTCGCGACATCGCCTTCATAGCCACGGACATCGATCTTCAAATTATTGTGGTCATGTCCTTGGCTATCGAGATAAGTTTCGACGCCATCGACGTATTTGTTGATGATATCTTCGGTTAAGCCCGAGGTAGATACCTTGTTGTACCAGCCGATGACCAAGTCGTAAACCGGACGTGGGGCGATGACCGCATATAAGTCGACGATGTTGGAATCTTTCTGAGCCCATTGGACGACGTCGTTATAACGTATTACCTGCTTATTGGTGATAAGCAAAGAAGAATCATCGACTTCGGGGATGAAGTCCTCTTTTGGTGACCAGCCATAAAACATATAGGTCTTATCGCTTACTGGAGGGGTTTCCTTAAGGTAATAGTTGTTGAAGATGTTGACCTGGCAGGTAGCGAACACCCCATCCTCGGTGTTGAGAACGACGGTTAGATCCTTCTCTAAACCGGTGAGGAAGTTACAGCCCGATAGAATCATGGCTGTCGCCCCTAAAGCAGGTAACACCAGTTTCTTTCTGATTTTATTCATATGTCCCCCTTAGATTTTGTTGACGTGGGTGGCGATGGCGGCTTCGGAGACGGCTTTGGCGACCGACTTATGAGCACGCTCATCATAGGCGTAAGGCAAGATGTATTCAGGAGATAATTCTTTATCGGAGACGCAGGCGGCGATGCCACGGGCGGCAGCCATCATCATCTCATCGTTGACGGTGCTGGCTCTGACATCCAAAGCCCCTCTGAATAGACCAGGAAAGACCAAAACGTTGTTGATTTGGTTTGGATGTTGGGAGGAACCGGTGCCGATGATATAAGCTCCGGCTTCTTTCGCGTCTTCATATTCGATTTCCGGAACTGGGTTCGCACACGGGAATAAGATTGGCTTATCGGCCATGGATCTGACCATTTCCTTGGTGACGGTATGCGGGCCAGAGACGCCGACAAAGACATCCGCGCCTTCCATAGCGACTGAGAATGGGCCTCTTAAGTTACGAGGATTGGTCTTTTCCGCGATCTTTCTTTGTTCAGGGTTAAGCCAATCTTCGGCCACATTCAAGACACCATGTCTGGCACCTAAAGTGACATCTTTGACGCCTAAAGCCATCAAGAACTCAGCGATGGCGATACCCGCCGCGCCGGCACCTAGGATGGCGACTTTGATGTTTCCGATGTCCTTTTTGACTAATTTGAGGGCGTTTAATAAAGCGGCTCCGGTGACGATGGCGGTGCCATGTTGGTCATCATGAAAGACAGGAATGTCCAATTCTTCCTTGAGCCTTCTTTCGATTTCGAAGCAACGAGGGGAGGAGATGTCCTCTAAGTTGATGCCTCCGAAGGAACCGGAGATTAACTTAATGGTCTTAATAATATCTTCGGTATCCTTGGATTTGATGCAGATTGGGAAAGCGTCGACGTTGCCGAAGGCTTTAAAGAGGGCGCATTTGCCTTCCATGACTGGCATACCGGCTTCTGGGCCGATGTCGCCTAAGCCTAAGACGGCGGTTCCGTCGGTGATGACTGGGACGGTGTTCCATCTGCGGGTCAAATCGAAGCTCTTATTAACGTCTTCGTGGATGGCCATGCATGGGGCGGCAACCCCTGGGGTATAGGCCACCGACAAAGCTTCTCTAGTAGAGACGTCAACACGAACTTTAGTCTCGATTTTCCCTCTCCATTCTTCGTGTTTCTGAAGAGATAATTCTTTGATATCCATAGTTTTATATTTCCTTTTACTTGGATTTTGGTTGTTGTTTAATATAAATACAAGTTATGAATTGAGAGGTCAGTTATGCATTTTGATTATTATAAAGTCTTCTATTACGCGGCGAAGCACAAGAACTTCACCAAGGCCGCCCAAGAGCTATATACCTCCCAACCAGCCGTTTCCAGAACCATCTCGGCTTTGGAATCGGAACTAGGTTGCAGATTGTTTATAAGAAGCAAGAGGGGATTGGAACTAACCAAGGAAGGAGAAGTCCTACTCGGCTATGTCTCCGCCGCCTTCAACCAATTGGTCAAAGGGGAGGAAGAAGTCAACAGGGCCACATCCTTGGATACTGGCACCATTTACATCTCCGCCACGGTCACGGCCTTACGAGGCTTCTTATTCACGGCCATCAACGCCTTCAAGAAGAAGTACCCTAATGTCCGTTTCAAGATTTCCACCGGTTCCACCACCGATTGCCTCAAGAGGCTTAACGATGGGGCCAGTGAGATAGCCTTCGCCTCAACGCCATGCCCGACCAACGAAGATCAGAACGTGACTAAGTTATTGGATTTCCAGGATGTCTTGATGGCGGGTAACCAATATAGATCTTTAGCCAACAAGATAATCGAGCCTAAGGATGTTTATAATTACACCTTCGTTTCCCTTAAAAAAGGAATGAAGCTCAGGGAATTCCTCGATGAGGCTTTCCTTAAGGAAGGCATTGAATTCCATCCGGACATCGAAGCCGATGGGGCGGACCTTATCGTCGATACCGTATCGGCTAATCTCGGAATGGGTTTCGTCCCATCCTTCTTAGCCCAACCGGCGGTCGATTTGGACAAGGCCTTAATCCTAGAATCCAGCTTGCCTTTAGCGAAGCGTTCCATCGTGATGATAACTTCTAAGTCTCATTCAAGAAGCAACGCTTCAAGGCAATTCATCAAAATGATAAGAGAACAACTTATATAGGTTATATAGGCGGGTGTGAGCCCGCCTTTTTCTTTATATTAGCTGGCCGTACCAGTATCGGCTGGGTTATAAATAGCCTGAGCGTCGGCAGTGAAGATGTAGTTATAGAAAGCCTCAGACATCGTCTTGTTGGTCAAGGTGGTGATGTAACGGCTTCCTTCTTCGAAGACGTTGACTTCGATGGCGGTGTGATGCACGGCAGTGAAGCCTTCAGCCAAATTGCTCTTTAAAGTAGCACCACTCGGGAAGACGACGTCATAGTTGGCACCATCAGCGCAGACAGCAGTCGCGAAAGGGGCCACTTTGGTGTTGGTATTGTCGTATGTATAGGTAATCTGAGTGGTATCGAGAGCTGGGTCTTGGGCGGCGCACCAGGTCTTGAATCCATTAAGGACAAGTTTGAAATTATCCTCGGAGATAAAGCGGCCCCAAACGATGATATTCAAGGAATAGTCAACTGGAGTAGTTGGCACATAGGTGCTATCCATGATTTGCTTGGCAGCATCGGATAAAATCCAATTCTTGAAAGCAAGGGTCAAGGTGTTTTCGTTGGTCCAAGCAACATAACAACCGGTCTTTTCGAAAACATTGACACCGATGGCTTCGTTTCCGACTAAACCATCGCCATATTTGGTGGTCATATTGCTGCCGGATGGGAAGATGATGTCGGCACCGTAGGATTTAGCAGAAGTGACGAAGTCTTCAACGCCATAGTTGGCGGCAGTGTCGTCTTCAGAGCCAAGGTAGGTATAATCAATGGTCTTGCCAGTGGCATCGGCAGTGGCCTTGAAGGCGGTCAATAAGGTGTTGAAGTTGGCTTCGGTGATGTAACGGCCCCAAACGGCGATCTTTAGATCTGGGCCGGCGGCCGGGGTGTAGGTGTCATCCATCAACTGCTTGGCGGCATCGCTTAAGATGTAGTCTTTGAAGGCGATGGTCAAAGCGTTGCTATCGTAGTAAGCGATATAACGGCTGGTCTGTCCCCAGACATTGACATCCAAAGCAATCTTTTCAACTGGGTTTGGAAGTTTATCAGAATCATCGATATTCTTGCCGGCTGGGAAGACGACGTTATAGGCACCGTTCTTCTTGATGTTGGCAACGAAAGTGGCAACAGAGTAGTTGCCTTCACCAGAGGCAGTGCCTTCGTAATAAGTGTAATGGACATCCTTGCCATCGACCGCAGAGGAGTTCTTGGCTTTGAAATCATTCCAAAGGACGAGGAAGTTCTCTTCGGAGATGTAACGTCCCCAGACAGCGACTTCTAAGTCATGGGTTTCGGTTGGGGTTGGATCTGGGTTTGGATTATAAGTTGGATCCATGATCAACTTGGCATCATCGGAGATCATCCAGTTGAAGAAATCCATGGTCATATCGTTATCGTTGGTGCGGGCGATGTAACGGCCGGATTCACCGAAGACGGTGATGTCGCCATAGGCGGACTTTCTGTCATTGGTGACGATGGTGTTATCCATGTTGCCGGAAGAGTTGATGTTATTTCCGCATGGGAAGATGATATCAGACTTGATGGAGCCGTCTTCTTTGGTCTCGCCAGAGATAGCGGCGGCTAAATCGACGACCTTGTAATATGGGTCATCTTCGTTCCTGCCGTTATAGACGGTGTAAGTGATGTTGTTGCAACCGATGTTGCGTTCTTCGGCATCAAGCTTATAAGCGGTCAATAAGGTATTCCAGTTTTCTTCGGTGATGTACTTGTTATAGACCGCGATGTGCAAATCCTTATGTTCGATGGTGATATCGGTGTCAGGATTGAAACTGCTATCGAAAACGCAGTTATAAGCGACGTTCTTGACATAAGTCAAGGAATCAGCGTCAGCCTGGGAGGCCGGGTCGACGGTTGGATCGTTGACATAGGTAGTATTTCTGACATCAACGCCCAATAAACCACCGACGGCGATGGAAGCACTCAAATAAGCACCATAATAGGATTGATGCATATTGTCGGAGTCGTTCCAAAGAGCGAAGTTTTGATGGTCGGCATCATTGTAGATGTAGGTAAAAGCCGAACCGACTTTCAAGACTTCGGCACCGATATTGGCGGCCACACGGCTATAGGCTCTGCGGAGAGAGCGTTCCATGTTTTGGAGGCCATTGTAGCTGTCGGCTACTTTCGGATAGCCCCAAGTCTCGCTTAAGACGATCTTAGCGTTAGGATTAGTGGCTTTGATGGAGGTGGCTAGAGTGTTAGCGGCGGTATTGAACCCATCATAGTCAGTCAATGGTTTAACGGATTGCTCTTGAAGGACGATATAGTCCCAATCCGTGTAGGTAGTGAGCAATTTGTCGACTTGTTTGCCAGTATCGCTGGTCTTATCAGCGTGGGCGGCAAGGCTTAACGCGGAGCCAGTAACAGCCCAAGTCTCGACATACTGGTTGAGGTCTCTGGCGATTTCGGTGAAGATACGTGGAACGCCACCGTTTTCGTTGACACCAGTGCCGTTTCTGAACGTGAAGGAGTTGCCGATGAACAAGACTTTCTTCTTGTTATAGAGGGCGACATCTTCGCCAACGTAGTGCCAATACTTGTTGGAATCTTCAGTAACGCCGGCGGTGATGTCCTCTGGAGCGTGGTTTTCGGAACCCTTCAAGTAGTAACGGTACTCTATGGTCGGGGCCTTCTCGGCATAGTAGTAAATCTCGGCCTTTGAGGTGGCTGGTTGGGTGACCTTATCGGTGCCCAAAGAGCAGATGTTGACTCCATCGGAAACGATGGTGTAGCCAATCGCGGTGACGCTCTTTGGCAAGACAATCGAAGTGATGTCGAAGTCCTTGAAAGAGTTCCTGCCGATGTAGGTGACCTGGTCGGAGATGGAGACTTCATCGATCTTCTTGGCCTCGGAAGCATACGGACGGCCTGATGCGTCGGCGAAATCTTTGATCTTTCCAGATCCGGTGATGACGAGCTTCTTCTTTCCGTTAGATTTGCTCTCGATCTTGGCATAGACCTTGCTATTGGCATCATAGGAGATGTCAAAGCCGTCGGCCGCTGGGTCGGATGAATTATTCGGACCACAGGACGCCAAAAGGGTCAAAAGCAAACCGGAAAGAGCAGCAACGCTTATTGAGAAAAATTTTTTTCTCATGCTAATTCCTCCTGGTTTTTAAAGTAGGTGCTTTTATTTTGCCCTTACGTAGTAGGTTTTATAAGTAACTTCTTGACACTTCGACCATATCAAAAAGTTATTAATTTATCCTTTTTTATAATAAGTGAATATGCGTTCACCTTTGAATTTATAATTCAAAATGCAATGCCATCTCACAAGAAAAGGGTCGATGGGTACAACTCTTTTCTATCTACTAGATGGTCGGGGCATCCAACCGCCGACTTATATTCCATCCATCGGCAAATCAAACAAAAAGCCCTCAAATTGAGGGCGAATTCAAAATCTCAAAATCTCCTTATCTGACGAAATTTGTGTAGACGCCTGGTTCTTTTTCTGGCAAACCGTATTCCTTTTTGCCTAAAGCGATGGATTTCATAAGGAAGGTCATGTTCTTGGCTAGTGTTCTCATTGTGCGGATGCCTTCGAGATCTTGCTCGGCTTCGCCTTCCGCTCGGCCATGGACGCTGTTCCAGTAGCAACTTGAAGCAATAGGCATTCCAGAGATAGTAAAGAACTTGTTTAGTTCATCGAAAGTGGCGGAGCAGCCACCGCGTCTGGCTACGACCACCGAAGCCCCGACTTTCATGGTTTTATCGAAGTTGGTGGAATAGAAAAGCCTTTGCATGAACGCCACCGCTGTGGCATTGGCCGAAGCGTAATATACCGGACTTCCGATGACGATTCCGTCGGCTTCTTCAAACTTTGGAGCGACCTTATTCACCATATCCTCGAATACGCATTTCTCGTTCTTCTTGCAATAACCGCAGGCAATACATCCGCGGATAGGTTCGGAACCGATATCGATGGTCTCGGTTTCCACTCCCAATTCATTGAAAGCCTCCTCTAATTTCTTTAAGGCATACGAGGTATTTCCATTCTTTCTTGGACTGCCGTTGATGAGCAAAACTTTCATGGCCGAAGCTCCTTTCTTCTTACTACGGAAACTATTATAAAACAGGCTTGGAGAGGCTGGAAAACATAAGAAATTTTGTCGTGCTGATTAACGCTTAAATTTATTAAATATCGCTTTTTAGGTGAATTTTTGTTCACCTTTGTCAATCAAAAAGGTTATCTCGTGCGTATATATACATAGGTATTTATATTTATATAAATATAGATATAGGTTAGTTACGACTAACTATTTTTTGTTTGTCATTTTGTCATTTAGGGGTTTGTTTGTCGCCCTATATGAGGGATAAATAAAAAAGGCTTTCCTTTTTATTAAAAAGGGGCGAAGAAAAAGGAAGAAAGTAAGAAACTAAGTGCTATAATCTCGTTGATTAATTGGCTTAATTAATTATTTGTTGAGCCATAAAAAATCCTTTGTAAAGGAACCATTACATGGAAGAAGTAAAGATCATCGAAATCAAAAAGAGCGTCTTTGCGGACAATGAGATCGATGCCAATAACTTAAGAAAAGAGCTTAAGCAAAAAGGCACCTTCTTACTCAACCTCATGTCCTCTCCGGGAAGTGGCAAAACCACCACCCTCATCGCTCTTATCAACAAGATCAAAGACAAACTCAAGGTAGCGGTCATGGAAGCGGACATCGATTCGGATGTCGACGCCAAGAAGATTAAGGAAGCTACCGGAGTCGAATCCATCCAGCTCCATACCGGCGGCATGTGCCACTTGGATGCTGAGATGACAAGACAAGGAATCGAAGGTTTAAAGAAAGACCAGTTCGACCTTGTCATCCTCGAAAACGTCGGCAATTTGGTTTGCCCGGCCGAATTCGATACGGGGGCCATCAAGAACATGATGATCCTCTCGGTGCCAGAGGGAGACGACAAACCTCTGAAGTACCCGCTAATGTTCTCCATATGCGATCTAGTAGTCATAAACAAGATTGACGTGATGCCTTACTTCAACTTCAATCTCGAGCATTGCAAGGAATGGATCCATATGAGGAATCCGAAGGCCGATATCATCCCAGTCTCTGCCCTTAAAGGAGACGGCATTGATGAATTGGCCGATTATCTATTAAAAGAAATTCAAAACTGGAAAAGGAGTTAAATATGCCAGAGATGTCCACCGCTTTCGTCCCAAAGCATAAAGGGGACAAGAATCCCAACAAAAAATTGTTGAAGCTTCTTCGCAAGAACACCGATAACATCGTGACCAAAATCCACGGCGTTACCACCGATGACCCAGAATACTGGGGTATGGCCTGCATCTTCGAAGACGAAATGGAGCCAGAGGAAAGAGAATCCGCTCTCAATTTCCTTTTGAAGCTCATTTCCAAGAAGAAGTTCGTCGTTCGTGAGCCAAGAAGCTACAAGACCATCTGTGATTGGAACAATCAGTACCATTTCACCAAAGACCAGGAATCCTTCGATCATTTGCTCGATCGTTTGTGCTACCTCGGCTTAGTCGAATACGACTATGGCGATAAGTATACCAAGGATGGTCCAATCCCAGGAACCACCCACAACAAGGAAGACAGACGTTATTGGGTTCCTCTCTTCGTCCCAGGATCCGGTGAATACACCAACATGAACGAAGATTTGATGAAGAGACATCCAGAATTGGCGATGTTCTTCGAAAGAATGACCTTCTTGCCGTTAGAGAAGATCACCCCGATGGTCCCACCAGGAGGATCGGGCATTGGTATGCACGTCATCCCAGTTGAAAAAGCCATCTCGATGCAAAATGAATCCATCGATATCGAGCATATCTCCTATTGGTTGAAGCGTTATGAAGGCCACATCGGCTGCTCCATCTGCTCTTGCCGTCATGGCAGACACACTTTAGGCGAAGGCTCCCCGGATGACTTCCACGATTGGTGCATCGGCGTCGGCGATATGGCCGACTGGTGCCGTGAATCCGGACGTGGCCGTGACATCACCTATGATGAGGCCATGGAAATCCTTAAGCGTGCCGAAGACAATGGCTACGTCCATCAGATCACCAATATCGATGGCGAAGGAAAGATCTTCGCTATCTGCAACTGCAACGTCAAGGTTTGCAACGCTTTAAGAACCTCTCAATTGTTCAATACCCCGAATATGTCCAGGTCGGCTTACGTCGCCCACGTCGAAGCCGAGAAGTGCGTCGCTTGCGGCCGCTGCGTCGAATATTGCCCAGCCGGTGCCGTTAAGTTGGGCCAGAAGATCTGCCATCAAGATGGCACTCTCCCGGAATACCCAAGGCAGCCACTTCCGAAGAAATTCGGTTGGGGACCAAAGGATTGGGATGAAGATTACAGAAACACCGCTCGTATCAATTCCCATAAGACCG
This sequence comes from bacterium, assembly GCA_963651445.1. Taxonomy (GTDB): domain Bacteria; phylum Bacillota_I; class Bacilli_A; order RFN20; family CAG-826; genus UBA4951. Next base: position 31,303 of record CAVJPU010000010.1, read on the forward strand.
GTACTTCCCCATGCAAGGCCAACTGCCCTGCTCATATCGCTGTCCAAGGTTATTTAAAGAAAGCCTCCGAAGGCAAATACAGAGAAGCTCTCGAGCTCATTAAGAAAGAGAACCCATTCCCAATCGTCTGTGGACGTATCTGCAACCGCAGATGCGAACAAGCTTGCACCCGCGGCAAGGTTGACGAAGCCGTTTCCATCGATGCCGTCAAGCGTTTCATCGCCGAGCAGGATCTCAACGCCGAAACCCGTTTCGTCCCAGAGATCGTCATCGGTTCCAACATCAACAAGCGTTGGGATGAGAAGATCGCCATCATCGGTGCTGGCCCAGCCGGCTTAAGCGCCGCTTACTATCTAGCCACCTTGGGCTATAAGCCAACCGTCTTTGAGAAAGAAGAACATCCAGGCGGCATGATGCGTTATGGCATCCCTTCCTATAAATTAGAGAAGAGACTTATCGATGCCGAAATCGACATCATGAAAGAGATCGGCGTCGAAATCAAAACCGGCGTCGAAGTCGGCAAAGACATCACCATCGCTCAGTTAAGAGAACAAGGCTATAAGGCCTTCTATATCGCCATCGGCTGCAACGTCGGTCGTAGACCAGGGGTTGCCAATGACACCGCAGAAGGCACCATCACCGCCCTTGAATTCTTACATGACTACAACTGCGGCGAAAAGAAGCTCAACGTCGAGAAGGTCGTCGTCGTTGGCGGCGGTAACGTCGCTATCGATGCTGCCCGTGTCTCCAAACGCGCTGGGGCTAAGGAAGTCCATATGCTCTCTCTTGAAACCAGAGACATCATGCCAGCTTCCAAGCAAGAACAGGAAGAAGCCATCGCCGATGGCGTCATCCTCCATCCTGGATATGGACCAAAAGAAGTCCTTACCAAGGACGACAAAGTCTCGGGCATCGTCTTCAAGAAGTGCGTTTCCGTCTTCAATGAAGAACATAAGTTCTCCCCTGTCTATGATGAGAACGAATTGTTGACTCTTGACGCTGACTTAGTCATCTTCGCGATTGGCCAAGGCATCAGATGGAACGATTTGCTTAAGGGCGAAGAAGTCGACTTCTGGAGAGGCAATTACCCAGTCGCCGATGCTAAGACCTATCAGACCAAGACCCCTGACATCTTCGTTGGCGGCGACGTCTACCATGGTCCGAAGTTCGTCATCGACGCTATCGCTGAAGGCCATGAAGCTGCCGATAGCTTGCACAGATATGCCCGTGGCGCTTCCATGACCATCGGCAAGGACCAGAGATTGTTCTATCCTTTGGATACCAACGATATCAGGGCCGAATCTTATGACACCGCCGGACGTCAGTCCACCGGTATCGATTCTTCCATCACCGATCCGTTCAAGGATAACTCCAAGACCTTGACCGAAGAGCAAATCAAGATCGAGACCTCTCGTTGCCTTAAGTGCGGCGTCACCATCGTCGATCCTAATAAGTGCATTGGCTGTGGTATCTGCACCACCAAGTGTATGTTCGACGCCATCCACTTAGAGAGAGACCATCCAGAATGCTCCAAGATGTATACCGCCGAAGATAAGTTCAAAGGCATCCTCCCATACATCTTCAAGCACGAAAAGAAGGTCAAAGTCAAAAAGGCCGACGAAAAGAAAGACAAATAATGCACGAGCTGGGAATCGTCTTCTATATCATCAGGGACGTCAAGAACGTCGCCGCTGAGAACAACGTTTCCAGCGTGAAGAAAGTCGTTCTTGACCTTGGTGAGGTTTCCACCGTCATTCCGGATTACCTAGCCGAAATCTGGGAATGGGCCAAAAAGAAAGAAGAGATGCTTAAGGATTGCGAACTCCAGATCAACGTCATCAAAGCCGTTACCTTCTGCGAGGATTGTAAGACTGAATACGAAACCGTTAAGTATGGCAAAACCTGCCCACATTGCGGTTCGGGGCATACCTTCCTAAAAGATGGGAACCAAGTCGAGATAAAAGAAATAGAAGTATGAATTAAGGCGTCCCCTTTTCAGGAGACGCCTTTTCATATCATTTCCTATCACTTATCGATTGTTTTTTAGAATGAAGGTGCATTTAGGGTAATTTAAGCAGCCGTTGTTGGAACCAAAATAGCATTCGTCCGTGATTGGGGGTTTAGTTCGTTAAGAATCCTGATGGCTTCTAAAATGAGGTCTTTATGGTGACTGTCTATTTTCTCATCAAATAGGTAGCTGGACATGCGGTTTATTCTTTTTCCCTTTTGAACATAAAGCACATCAGTCTATCTTCCCAATCGTAGCAAAAATTAACCATTTCCCAGCCTTCTTCGCCGTATTGATTACAGAATTTGGTTACGGCGTCGGAACCTCTAAAAAAGCCATCTGCATGTGTGACGTTAAGATATTCCCATTTTTTCATAATGAACTACGGCAATATTTGTTGATAATTCTTTGAAATAATTCTGATTGATGACCATCATCCGTTCAATAAGTTTAACAAAAAGGCGCCCAATAGGAGCTCGATCAATGCGTTCAAGAGTTCCGTTTTCCACAATCGCGTGATTGTCTTCAAAGCAATAATCTGGTTTCGAATTATGTCGATGGCACATATCTAAACGTTTCTTTTTTAGCAAGGAGATTATGACGTTTAAATAATCGTTATTGGTCAAATAGCCGAATAAGTGCAAACAAACGAATATCGGTTTCTATTTGATATCGTGGACAGAGACAATTTTCCTTTCTCCTAATTTCAAATCGTTGTTGATGGCGGTGATGGAGAATGACTCCCTGGGTGGCAATAATGAGTCGTCGATTCTCATCTTTGTCCCGAATTCATCGATTTTATAAGCTTCGATGACACAAGGCATTTCTTCTCCTGGCGCCCAAGATAAAGTGGCCAGAACACTGTGAAAATTATGCTCCTTAACCAGCTTAACGGCCAATTCCCTTGCTTTCAAAGCCCCGCAGACATCAACCTTATGAGGATCTTTGCCATAAATCGCTCCTCCACCGATAGGGATCGATGGACCGTAAAAATCGATGCAAAGTTTTTTGCCGGATAAGCCATTGTCACCCAAAGGACCTCCATCGATGAAATCGCCAGCCCCATTGACATAAAAATGCTCATTATCGATTTTAGATAAAGAACGAGGCCACCACTTCCCCGCCTTAATTTTTAAACAGTCAACCGCACGACTCTTCAAGTGACGATACATTCTATCGTATGAACTATAATGATGTTGAACACTGATGCTGAGACTGTGCCATTTATAATCTTGGCCGTCCTTCTCAATCTGAACCAAAAGTTTTAAATCGGGTCCATAATCCAAACCTTCGGATGACCACATTCCATCGTAAAGCCAATAGCCGAGCTTTAAAGCCACGAACTGTTCGATTGGAAGATAATCGGTCTTAGGCGAATTCAAGGCGTATCCAGTGACAATATTCTGATCATCACTATATTTTCTTAAAGCGCGCTCTTCGTTGCATAATATTCCGATTTGGACATCGAGAATGATTTCAAGCTCTTCCGGACTAGGGTGAATCGGGCACTGGCAAAGATTTCCATCCTCCCGGCGTTCTTTATATCCGGCATCAAAATAAGTTTTTTTAACAATATCCTTAATTTTATCTTCGTTGATGACTCTTCTTGTTCTACCGGCTTTGATTATTCCATCAACGAATACTTTGTTGGTATTGACTGCGCATTCTAAGCTGCATAAGGCGTCTTCGTCCTTCAATACGACATAATTGACGATGTTGTTGACGATTGAATCGCATAAACGATCTGCGTGACCGTTTGAGACATATTCTGCTGTTAAAATCATATTTAAAACTCCTCAAAATATTTTGTTATGTTCGACATGTCACATTTGGTTATATAACAACCAAATAAGCCACAATAGACTCCGACTTTTTCTTCTTTTATCTTTCGGTAATACTCATCTTCCACTTTTCCGGTGTAGCCACCTGTGAGAACAAGAACCTTCTTGCTGCGCTTCTTTTTCGGCAAAGCAAAATAATGCTCGAAGATGCAATTTATATCCGTTGCGCCGGTCGATTTATATTTGCCTTCCATGAAGTCTTTGCAGGAAACGGGCGCAACCACGGTGGAAAAAACGAATAACGCGCATTCCTTGTTCTTATATGGTCTGGACAATAACGGAATTATCTTTTTGATATCATTCTCCACTGAGACCGAAACATCGAGATAGACCAAAGTTTGAATATCGCTTTCACTAAGTGCTCTGTAGTTATTTAGCGATGAATTATAAAGAAGCGGCTGACCGTAAGTAATGGATTTGGCAAGCAAGGTCCTGTCTTTATAATTTGGCACGAAGGATGTGACCTCTTCTTGGGTGGGTTGGACAGATACAACACTTTTGGAAACATTTCCATTTAGGACGCCCGCTTTAAGAAGCAAACGTCTCATTTTGATTTCTTTATGTCTCTCTGCTTTGGCAATTTCGGTCTTCTTATCCTCCAGTTCGCCCCCAGACGCTCTTTTGTCCTTCGTGGTCCCCTCGGGCCACTTGGACACAATATCATCGAACATTTCCTTAAGCAGAGGGTTAGTCATATCATCGTTATCGTCGTTGTGGTTACCCAATAAGACGAATTTGGACTTACTGTTCTTGAGGGCATATTTCATTTCTTGGGCGATGCATTCGTATACTTCGTAATAAGTACCGGTTTCAGTGTAATAAAGTCTTTTTAAGATAGGAATATATTCGGTTGGCGTTTTGCCTCCGATTGGCCTAAGGATACATCCAGGAAAGGATTCGTCCGTGTTGGTCACTTTAAAGAACGAGGTGTATTCATCACCTGGGAAATTACGACAGAGAGTGGCATTGATGATGGCGTCGAAGGCGATGTTATCGATTATGGTGTGCCTCTTAAATAACTGGGTATGACCCAAAACGATATGATAGAGTTCATGCATCACCAACATAAATAGGTGCTCATCGGTTTTGCAGTATTTATCGATGAATTGCTTATTTAACAATAGCTCTGGTCTAGAAGTACAGGTGACTGCGGCAGTCTCCGTTTCCTTATCATCGACCAGCCTGATATTCATGAGTTTCAAAAACTCAATCATATGAAGAGAACTAGTCGGGATAACCGAGAATAATCTCTCTTTGATCTTTTCTTCTTCTTTCATGAATTCACCTCAACTTTCGGGAAAAGAATAATTCTTTGGAACTTGCTCTTTTCAAAACTAAGTTCCCTGTTTGGAATATAGAGATCACCTACCGTGGAACAGAGGACGACAATCAATAGGTCAATATCCGCACACTCATCGTATTGGATGCCGCCTGTCTTATTAACACCCCCATCAGGGCGAGAGGTGCCGTCTTCGTTCGGTTTGATATACCTTGCCTGACCCATCGACAAGCCAATCATATAACCAGTGGGCTTAGTAAGAAGGCGATTGATTTCTGGATGTTCTTCGACGTAATCCTTGACGAGTTCCGATAATTCTTCAGGAGTAGCACCTCTATGTCCCAATAATTTCGCCAATCTATAAGGGTTAAAAGCCAAAAACCCTTTAAGTTGTTTCTTTTTGAAAGCGACTTTTTGATTTTTTGCAGGACCGTACATCAGTTGAGTTCCTCCCACATTTTGGTAAAGAAAGCAGCCACAGACCTCACTTCACCCTCGTTTAGGTATTTATTTGGTAAGAAGGAGCAAAGGTAGTTGTTAAAGTATTTCTTAAAGACGCCCTCTTTGACATCATTTAATACAGCGACCACCGTGTCGGCGCATTTCTTATCAGCCAAGGTTTCCATGGAACTATAGTCTTTAATCTCAAAAATAGGCCTGATTTCATTGGCTAGGGTTTCCATAACCGCGGCATAGATCTTGCGGTTATCGCGGAAAGCCATATAGACAAATAAAGCCGTGGCCCTTCTTTGTTTCTCATTTTTGACCTCGCTTAAGGAGACGGTGATGGTGTCATTGGCGACATCGATATTCACCGTGTTCTTGCTCTTGATTAGCATCTTCAGCCTTTCGATTGGATCGTAAGTCAGCAGGATGCTTTTCTCGACGGAATCATCCAATTTGGATAATTTGATGGCTTGCTGGCAAATATTCATCAACAAGGTCTTATCGATCTTCTCGTAGGCGATGTTAGGGATGGTGTTCTGAATATGGAAATATGCGACGTTATAAAAAATGGTTTCGACATCGAAGTATCCATCGATAACCTTCGAGGCGGTGTAAAGATAGAGCAAGGTGTCCTCCAACATCGTGGCCCTTCTGACGGAGAAATAGCCAAAGGAGTTCTTCAATAACTCCATCAAAGTGATGATATATTTGGAGATGGATTCTCTCTCGGTTTCCAATAAGGTTCTATATTCTTCCTTGGTCTTATCGATTAATTCATGGATATCCACCGGGAAGTCATGCTCTCCTAAATGGTTGTCATCCAGCATTCTTCGTTTATCTTCGTCATTCAAATCTTCCCAGGTCGGAACTTCGATGATGAAAGGAAAACGGTCCGCTAAAGCCGGATCGAGTGGCATCGCCCCGATATAAGAAAACGAATCATCATCCTCATCGTTGCCAAGTGGGTTCATCGCCGCCCATCTGAACTTGAGTTTATTGAGATTGATACCCTGAACCCTTTTATCATAAATGATTGGGAATAGCTTATTTTGGAGTTCAGGCTTGGTTCTATTCAATTCATCGATGAAGACGACTTCGGCATCCCAAATTGAGGTAGGATTCGAAATATAACTTAATGACGTATTGTTATTGACTGGGACAGGGATGCCGACCAAGTCGTCATAGTTGATCAATGAAGCGTTGTAGCAACGGAATTCCATGTTAAGGGATTCCGCCAATCTATCCAAAACGAAGGACTTAGCACTTCCGTGCTTGCCGAATAAGAGCATCGGGGATTCGCTGGCTAAAGCCGCTAAGATAACTGGTTCTAAACTAGACCAGCCATATAATCCCAATGGCTCTGTTATCAGTGATTTGTTCATAATTTCTCCTTATAGAGACCATAAAGAGAAATAAAAGCTCCCATCGCAACGATAGGAGCAATAATTCATATCATTCCCATCGTTCAAGCTTTGGCACCCAACCTTACTTGGGTTGCCGGTGGATCACAGGGCTTGTCCCTAACCACTCTCTTCATGGATATGCATATATTCTAAGGGTTTTCAGGCGTTTGTATAGAAGAATTTTGGAGGCCTAAAGGCCTGATTTTTCATTTCTTTTGTGAACGCGCAAACGATAAACGTTTTAAAACCGATTAAAAGAAATGTAGCCATTCAGCATCAAACGTTTTGAAATTATTCAATTGGCGAGAATTGTTCTTTCATATCTTTTATGAATCTTTTCTTATTCAATGAATGCTTCGAAGAATATTCAGGGCTATCGAAAAAAGTTTTCAGCTTCGAATCAATATCAAAATCAGCAACCAATTCATTATATTCGCCTATATAGTTCTTATACTTTTTCTTCACTTTTTTCATCCACCGCTTTTTAAACGATTCAGGAAATCCGCCTTTTGCTTCGTGGCCTGTCAGCGGATCAATGATTTTCGGAACAAAACAAATATTCCAAGGAGCAGTAAAGCAATAGATATTTTTCGTTTTACCAAATATGTGAGAAGTTTGATAATTTATCAAAGTACTAACACTGTAATTCTTTTTACTATTGTGTTTTACGTTGTGTGTGGTTGACTCCAATATTTTCGTTGGCTCGCTATTATTATCTAGGTCTACCTTCACATTATCAAAGCCACAAGATTTATAAAAATCTATCAAAATGTCATTTCCATTTCGACCGTATTCCCTAACGTAAATCTCTATTTTTTTGCGATGCTATTTTTGAGTCCATTCCATATATTTTGGGTGAGTTCTGGGTC
>CAVJPU010000011.1:0-38438 GCA_963651445.1 bacterium
ATATATATATATATATATATGAAAAATTCTACCAAACGTAACATCATCCTAACCTCGTTAGCGGCCATCGCCGCGGCGGGGGCAGTAGTCGTTGGCTCCACTTACGCTTTATTCACCAGCGAATCCAAGACCAACATTGCGGTCACTTCGGGCAAAGTCGAAGTCGTCGCCACCTTAGGCAATCTAAAGACCTATTCTGGCGTTGATCTCACCGGTGATCCAGATACCGATAAAGTCGAAGAAACCGAAACCCTCGGCGTCTTCACCAACGGCGGAACCGCCAAGATCGAAGAAAACAACCTCATCTTGGACAAACTTACCCCAGGTGACAAAGTCACTTTCGAGATTGCCGTTAAGAACAATTCGGACGTCAAGATCAAATACCGCACCCTCGTTAAGTCCATTGAAGACAATGGATTGTTCGCGGGTTTGAAGGTCAAAATCGCCGATGATACCTTCACTGGCGAAGATATCGAATCCAAATGGGTCAAATACAACGTCGGCGAAGGCAACCAGACCATCACCGTCTCCGTTGAACTCCCAAGCGACGCCGGAAACGAATACCAGGAGAAATCCTGCAAGCTCGCTTACTCCGTCGAAGCGGTCCAAAGCAACGCCAAGGTCGCTGGTATCACCAGAGTTTCCTCGGCTTCTGAGTTCGAAGAGGCTATCGCCGAAGGAAGCGATGTTGACCTCGTCGAAGACATCAAATTAGACGAACCATTATCCATCACTGGCGATCTCACCATCTATGGAAACGGCAACACCTTCGATGCTCCTTCTAGCGGCACCCGTGCCATTCAGTGCAACGACACCGAAGAAGATTTCACCCTAACCCTCGAAGACGTCAAAGTCGATGCTTCCACCATTGAGCGTGGCTTAACCTTCGGCGACAACTACGGCAAGGTCGAAGTCGTCCTAAATCGTTGCGAAGTCAGCGCCGACCACTACGCCTTAAATCTTGTTTCCGATAACCCTAACGTGGAATTCACCATCAAGAACAGCGATATCGTCGGTTACGCCGCCTTCCAGACTTTCTCCGCTGGAACCAAAGCCACTTTCGAGAACTGCAACCTCAAAGGTCTTAATAAGTGGAATGGCAGCCCAGTTAATGACTTTGGCACCATCTGCGTTAACTATGACGCCGATGACACCGTCCTTAACTTCAAGAACTGCACCATCGAAGCCGAAGAACAAGGCACGGCCAAAGAATATTTCTTAGACCTTCGCGCCAAGTGCGACCTCACTTTCGAAGGCTGCACCTTCAAAAAGAATGGCACTGAAGTCGAATTGACCTCGGATTACATCGATGTTGACGGCGAATTAGCCGACAGCGACTATACCGTCACCGTCAAATAACTTAGGTAGTATCAGGTTTCATAACGGCCTGTTGCTATAGGAGCCAGGAAAACCGTCTCCAAGCCCGGCTCTGCCGGTCGCCCTTAGCCACCGAACCTCTAATAGGCTAGGGGCGGCCATTTAGAGACACATTCATCCATATTGGATGTTAGACCTCATCGAAAGGTGGGGTTTTTTTATCAAATATGAGGTGTTAATCGGTAAAAACAGGCATCTTGCCGCTATATTTCAATAAGAACGGTCTTTGCTATTAGGAGAAAACCAATGAAGTATATAACGCAAGAAATCGATGAATTGAAGATAATCAAAAAATCCGAAGATATTTTTTCGGATATTTCCGCTCTTATAGAAAAAGCGAGGCATATCGGCTATCGATCCGTAAATCTTTTCGTACTAAAAAGAAATTGGTTGATTGGAAAACGAATATGTGAAGAAGAATTGAAAGATACGAGGAAAGAAAATTATGGATTAGAAATTATCAAAAACCTATCGAAAAAACTTACAGAGAAATACGGTTGGGGCTTTAGCCGCCGCAATTTATATAATTTCGTTGTTTTTTATAGAACATACCCGAATATTTTGCAGACACCGTTTGCGCAATCTGTCTAAATTAATTCATATTGTTGCACACATGGATTCAATCACAGCAAAATAAGCGTTTCAACATTACGCAAACACTGTCCGCACAATCTTTTTCTTTCGCCCTTATCGTCTAGACTTCATCAAATTTGGACATAAGTCCAAAACCATTCAAAAACATTTTCCAAACGCGTTTGGACAATCTTTTATTGCCCTATTTAAAAACGTTAACGTTTTATCTAATATATAAGCATGAAATTTTGTCCTTATTGCGGCCAGAGAGTCGACTCGGAATTCGACTACTGCCCGAACTGCGGAAAGAAGCTGATCGATGAAGGATCCAGCTCTTCCGAAAAAGCAAATTCCGATGCCATTCACATCACCGATGCCCCTAATTATCATGCGGTCAAACAAAACGATAGTACCTACACGGTCGCTTATGTGTTCATGGTCATCAGCACCGTCATTTCAGCCTTCCTCATCATCCCGATGTGCTGGACAATCCCAATGACCATATATTACAAAAACGCTCACGAAAGAGGCGAAGACGTAAGCTTGGCTTTCAAAATCTGCACCCTGCTCTTCGTAACTTTGATCGGTGGCATCTTCATGTTCATAAATGACGATGACATCAAATAAAAATGAAGCTTAGAACGATATTTTCTTACATTCTTAAAGCTATCATCGCGGTGGCTTCCATCGCCGGCGTGGTCTTTTTCGCCATCCCGGGCGTTGATGGTTTTATGGGCGGTGGGACATCGTTCATGTATTTCACCATCCAATCGAATATGGCTATCGCCGTGGTCGCCATCATCGGCACCATCCTAATGGCCTTAAAGAAGCAAAGCCACGCTTGGGAAGCCATACAATTGGTCTTTACTATCTCCATTTCCTTGACTGGCTGTGTCTTTTGCTTCGTCTTAGCCCCGAGTATGGGCGCGGTGGCCTTTGGCATCAAAAACATCCTGACCCATATGATTGTTCCAATCTGTTCCATCGCCGATTTCTTCGTCGAGAACAAGAAATATAAGCTCCTAAAAAGAGACGTTTCTTATGTCATCATCCCACCTATCTGCTATGTGATTTATGCTGGAATCGGGTACGCTTTGAACTGGCAATGGTCGGATGGGACTAACTATCCATATTTCTTCCTCAATTGGGGTTCTCCGGCCGGTGCCTTCGGTTTCTCTAAAGAAGCCCCATACATGGGCACCGTCTATTACATTCTTATCCTCGCTGGCTTCGTCGTAGGCCTATCGTTCTTATACGTCTACCTCAGCAATTTGGCCAACAAGAAGAACTTTGATAAGTCCTGCTAAAGGCAGGGCTTTTTCTTTAAGCCATCCCTTTTATTTCTATTTTGAGAGCAAAAAAACTGATAGTTAATACTTATTAAGGTTGAAAACAACCCCTCAAATTGTTATAAAATACCTCGCTCGAATTTTCGAACCTCTTTTAGGAGGGCAACTTATGTCCATTATCATCTCCGCCGAATCCACCATCGACTTGCCAAAAGACATGCTGGCGGAATTCCATATCCGCACCGTACCGTTCACCCTCGTTATGGGCGAACAGATCGAACATGACGGCGAAGTCTTGGGCGACGACTTATTCGCCTATACCGAAAAAACCGGCAAATTGGCCAAAACCACCGCCGTCAACCGCGATGAATTCGAAAAATACTTCAACGAACTCCTAAAGGAAGCCGACGAAGTCATCCATTTCTCCCTTTCCTCCGAAATGAGCTCCGCTTACAACAACGCTTGCTCCGTGGCCGCTACCTTAGGTGGCAAGGTCCATGTCATCGATTCCAGAGTCCTTTCTACCGGCATCGCCCTCGAAGCAATCTATGCTTCCAAACTCAACGAAGCCGGATATTCCGCCGATGAAATCGTCGAGATGGTCAAAGCCCGTATCCCTTATGACCAGACCTCCTTCGGCTTGGAATCCGTCGAATATCTCTATAAAGGTGGAAGATGCTCCTCCGTCAAGAACTTCGTCGTTTCCAAACTTGGCTTGAAGCCAAGAATCTTGGTCGAAAACGGCAGGATGGTCGCTAGCAAGATCTTCCGTGGCTCAATGAAACGCTGGGTCAGGAAATACGCCGAATCCATCTTGGAGCAATTCAATAATCCAGACCACGAATTGGTCTTCATCACTTATTCTTCTTGTGAAGATCAAGAAGTCCTCGATGACACTTATAACCTCCTTAAGGAACACGGCTTCAAGGACATCCGCTTCACCCGTTCCGGCGGAACCGTCAGCTGCCACTGCGGCCCTCATTGCTTAGGCGTTCTCTATATGAACGACGGCGATCACCCGGTGAGCAAGAAAGAATAACCGATAGCATCTTGCTAAACAGTTATTCACCCTATAGAATATAGGGCGTGGATGATCCTATATAGGCTCCGCGACAACTTAACTCTTTAAGAGTGGCTGTGGCCACTCTTTTGTTTAAAAGGGGGACAAATGGAAGTCGTTAAAACCATAAAAGAACTATTAGAGAAACCAATAGGAGAACTCGGCTATGAGATAGCCAAGGTCAATCTGAAATCTTCAAAAACGGGATTAACCTTGGAGATATCGATTGACCGCGATGAGCCTATCTCCCTTGATGACATAGTCATCGTCTCCGAGAAAATCAACGAGATATTGGATGAGGCCGACCCCATTGAAGCCGCCTACACCTTGGATGTCTCATCCTTAGGTGCCGAAAAGCCGATAAAGATAGAAAGACTCAATCATTACATCGGCAAGTATATAAACGTCCACATCATCAACCCCATCGCTGGCAAAAACGTCATCGAAGGGGACCTCATCGAATCTAATGATGAGAAAACCATCATCTCCTATCGCGAGAAAACCCGCGTGAAGAAAGTCGAGATCCCAACTAAGGATATCGACAAAGCAAGATTAGCTATCAAATTCTAAAAAGAGGAAATAAATCATGGATATCTCCCAAATGAAAGAAGCAATCAAAGAGATTGCCGAAAGCAAAGGCTTAAGCGAAGAAATCGTCGTCGAAGCCATCAAAGAAGCCCTTAGAAAGGCTTATCTCAAATCCTTGGGCGTCATGAACGCCGAGGATGCCAACATCGAAGTTGATTTCGATTTGGAAAAAGGAATCGTCGCTTGCCGACAATTAAAGAAAGTCGTTAAAGACGTCACCGATGATTTCTTAGAAATCGACATCGAAGAAGCCAACGAGAACATCAAGAAAAAGAAGGACATGTATAAGGAAGGCGATTGGTATCCAATCGAATATCCAGCCGACGAGATGAAAAAGATGTTCATCAAGAACGTCGCTGGCAATTTGAATTCCATTCTCCGTCAAGCCGAACGCTTGGCTTTATATGATGTCTACAAAGACCATATCGGTGAGATGATCACCGGCACCGTCGAGAAGTGCGATGATCGTTCCTGCACCGTCAATATCGGCCGCGCTTCGGTCGAATTGACCAGAAGAGACATGATCGGCGACGAATTCTTTAAAGTCGGCGACCCAATCAAGGTCTACATCCAAGAAGTCAAGAGCGTCAACAAGGACGACAAATCCGCCCAAAAAGGACCGATGATCGAAGTCACCCGTTCTTCCGAAGGCTTCCTTAAGCGTCTCTTCGAAGAAGAAATCCATGAAATCTTCGATGGCACCGTCGTTATCAAAGGCATCGCCCGTGAAGCTGGCAACCGTTCCAAAGTCGCCGTCTATTCTCGTGTTGAAGACATCGATGCGACCGGCGCTTGCATCGGCTCTGGCGGCTCCCGCATCCAAAAGATCGTCAATCAGTTAGGCAACAGCACCAAAGACAGAGAGAAGATCGACGTCATCTCTTGGTCTGCTAACCCAGGCTTATATATCGCCGAAGCCCTTCGCCCAGCCAACGTCATCGGCGTTGCCCTTGAAGAGGCGGAAGAAGGCCAAAAGCCATCCGCGACCGCCATCGTCAAAGATGGTCAGCTTTCTCTTGCCATCGGCAAGAAAGGCGCCAATGCCCGCTTAGCCAACAAACTCACTGGCTGGAACATCGACATCGTCGAAGAATCCATCGCCAATGAAGACCAAATCGAATACGTTTCGGTCGAGGATCTCCGTCGCGAAGCCGAAGAAGAAACCCGCATCGCCGAACGTGCTCTTGAAGCTCAGAAGATCGCCGCTCAGAAAGCCGCCAGCGTGGCCCCGAGCGATATCACCTTCTCCGAGCAGCCAGTTGTGAGCGAAGAAGAAGTCGAAGAGGCTCCTATCGAAGAAACTAAGGTTGAAGAAAAGGTCGTCGAAGAAGCTCCAAAAGCCGAGGAAAAGGCTGAAGAGAAGAAGCCAGTTGCCCCAACTATCAAAGTTAAGACCACGACTACCTTGGAAGACCTTGAATCCATGGTCGAACAGGCCAAGAGCAAGCCAGTCAAGAACGACAAGAAGTCCAAACGTCCAAGAAAGATCACCGAAGAAGAAGTCGAGCACGCCAAACCAGCCGAGACTCCAGCTGCCAAAGCCCCAGCCTTCACCATGCCTATCTATTCCGACGAGGAGATCGCCGAAATCGAAGCAGAAGAGAAGGAAATGGATAACTACGACGACTACGACGAAGAAATCGACGATACTTACGACGATTATTACGAGGAATAAGAATGAGAATCACCCCAGAGAGAATGGATATCGTAACCAGGGTTTCCTATCCCAAAGACTCCCTTCTTCGCTTTCTACGTATCGATGGGGTTCTTATCTTCGATAAAAACCAAGATAGATTAGGAAGAGGCATCTATGTCTCTCTTAGTTCCTTAAATGATCCGAGAATCGAAAGATGCTTCTCCAGAGCCTTCCGTGCCAACATCACCAAAGAGATGATAAAGGAGGCCATGAATGGATAAGACATTAGGGTTCATCGGAATCTTGAACAGAGGCCGAAAAGTCCTTATCGGGGAATCGGCTTACTATGGCATCTCAGACGGTCGTTATGCATTCTTGGCACGTGATTGTTCCGAGAATACCAAAAAGGCCGCCTATAAGTCCTTAAAGAAAAACGATATTCCGGTTGATAAGACCTATTCCAAAAAGGAATTGGGATCCTCAATCGGTTACGAAGAAGTTAGTTTTCTTATCATAACCGATAGGAAAGCGGCTAAAAAACTAATCGCGGAAAAGGAGGAAAGTAAATGAGCAATAACAACAAACCAAACTACAACGGCAAGAAGAACAGCCAACACCAACAAAAACGTGTTGAGAATTTCTCTTCCCAACGTGGCCCGAAGAAAGAAGAATTCGCCAAGGTCAATGGAGGTGTCTTCACCTACACCAAGCCAGTGACCGTCGCCGAATTGTCCAAAGCCATCAACGTTCCCGTCACCGCCATCATCAAATACCTTTTCATGCAAGGGACGATGGTCACCATCAACCAAATCTTGGACGATGAAACCATCGGCACCATCTGCTTGGAATTCGGCTATGACTTCAAAAAGGAAAAGCTAGTCGACGCCGAACATTTCGAAGAACTCGAAATCGTCGATGATCCAAAGGATCTCAGACCACGTCCATGCGTCGTCACCATCATGGGACACGTTGACCATGGCAAGACCACCTTAATCGACTACATCCGCAAATCCTCCATCACCGCCAAAGAAGCCGGTGGCATCACCCAAGCCATCGGTGCCTACCAAAAAGAATACAAGGGCCAGAAAATCACCATCATCGATACCCCGGGACACGCCGCTTTCACCGCTATGCGTGCTCGTGGCGCCCAAGTCACCGACATCGTCGTTTTGGTGGTCGCCGCCGACGATGGCGTCATGCCTCAGACCATCGAGGCCATCAACCACGCCAAAGCCGCCAAGTCCGAAATCATCGTTGCCATCAACAAGATGGACAAACCTGGCGCTAACCCTAATAGGGTTAAAGAAGAACTAATGCAGCATGATTTAATCGCCGAAGATTACGGCGGCGACATCATCTGCGTCCCAATTTCCGCCAAAGTGGGCACCGGCGTCTCCGACTTATTGGACGCCATTCTCTTGAAAGCCGAGATGGCTGAATACAAGGCCAATCCGAATCGTTACGCTATCGGTACCGTCCTTGAAGCCAACTTGGATAAGGGAGAAGGCCCAAAGGCTACTTTGTTAGTCCAAAACGGCACTTTAACCTCTTCAGACTACGTCGTAGTCGGTGAGATATACGGCAAAATCCGCCGCATGACCAATGAATATGGCCAGGTCGTCAAGACCGCCACCCCATCCACCCCGGTTTCGGTCACCGGTTTATCCGGTGTCCCATCCGCTGGTGATAGATTCATGGTCTTCCCAACCGAAAAACAGGCTAAAGACATCGCCGATGCCAGAGCTCTAGCCAAGAAAGAACAAACTCAGACCGGTACGGCCGCCATGTCCTTAAACGATTTGAACAATTTGGCCAACGCCGGCAAAGTCCAAGACTTCAATGTCATTGTCAAAGCCGACACCGATGGTTCCGCCGAAGCGGTCAAAGGTTCCTTGATCAAGCTCTCCAGCGACCAAGTGAAAATCAACGTCATCGCTGCTTCCGCTGGCGCAGTCAACGACAACGATATTTTGTTGGCCTCCGCTTCCAAAGCCATCATCTATTGTTTCAACATCCGTCCGGATGCCAGAGTCAGCGCGGTGGCTAAAGAAAAAGGCGTGGAAATTCGCCCATATCGTATTATCTACGAAATGATTGATGACATCGAAGCCGCCCTTAAGGGTATGTATGTCACCGAGAAGGTCGAAAACGTCACTGGTCAAGCCGAGATCAGGCACATCTATAAGCTTTCAAAAGTGGGCACCATCGCTGGTTCCTACGTCATCGATGGCGTCATCAAAGCCGGCGAACAAGTCCGCTTATTAAGAGAAGGCGTTATCGTCTATGAAGGCAAATTAGGTTCTTTGAAGAGATTCAAAGACGATGCCAAAGAAGTCAAACAAGGCTATGAATGTGGTCTTACCATCGAAGGCTTCAACGATATCAAAGAAGGCGACATCGTCGAAGGCTACGAGATGATCGAGAAAGAAGACTAAGATGGCTGATCGTAAAGGCAGAGTCAAAGCCCTTATCTCCAAAGGCATCAGCGATATCCTTCTTTTCGATATCAAAAAACCATCAATCGGCATCCCTTCCGTCAATGAAGTAGTCGTTAACGACGACTATTCCTTGGCTAAGGTCTATGTTTCCTTCATCGGGGCCAAATACCCATATCAGAACTTAGCCGAACTAAATAAATGCAAGGGCTTCGTCAGAAGCGCCTTAGCTAAGAAATTGGACATCTACAAAGTCCCTGACATCGTCTTCATCTATGATGATTCTTATGACAAAGCCGAGTCTTTGGATAAGGCCATCAAGAAAGGCGAAGAAGAAATCGAAGAAGCGAGAAACAAGAAATGAGTTCCGGACTCCTATTGATCGATAAAGAAGAAGGCATTACCTCCCGCAAAGTCGACAATCTGGTCGGCAAGCGTTTTATGACGCAGAAAGTCGGTCATTTAGGAACCTTGGATCCATTCGCTACCGGGCTTCTCATCGTCGCGGTGGGAAAAGGCACAAAGTACCTTACCTTCCTTAAAGACGAAGAGAAGACCTATGAAGCCTGCCTTAAATTAGGCAGCAAAACATCGACCGGCGATAACACATCACCAGTTATCGAAGAAAAGGAAGCCCCTCTTTTAGAAGAAGGGGAAGTTAGGAACGCCTTGCTTTCTCTCCTTGGCGAAAGCGAGCAGATCCCCCCGATGACTTCCGCTAAGAAAATAGATGGAGTCCCACTCTATAAGAAAGCCCATAAAGGCATCGAAATCGATAGGAAACCCATCAAAATCAATGTCTACCAAGCCGAACTAGACAATTACGATAGGGAGGAAAAACTTGTTTTCTTCACCGTCAAAGTCTCCAAAGGCACTTATATCAGAACATTAGGAGAAGACTTAGCCGCCAAATTGGGAACGGTGGGCCATCTTATTTATCTTAGGAGAACCGCCATCGGCGACATCTCCGTCAAAGATGCCAAAAGCATCGACGAAGCGGAGTTCGTTAATCCGATGGACTTATTAAGACATTACGAAATCCATGTGATTTCCAAAGAAGAAGTCAAAGACATCAAAGACGGGAAACCGTTAATCATCAACGCCCATGACGACGAGATATTAATCGTCAATGAAAGCCAGCCTTTGGCCATTTATAAACGTCAGCAGAACGACTTATTCGTTTCAGAAAGGGGATTGTTTTAATGGAAGTGATTCATTTTCCAACCGTTCAAAATATCCCTCATTTAGCCTTGTGCTTAGGTAACTTCGACGGCATTCATTTAGGCCATCGAAAGTTATTTAAAGAGGCTAAAAGGCACGGAAAACATGTCGGTGTTTTGCTCTTTGATAAAAACCCGGCGGAGTTTTTCCCATCCAGCAAGTCTTTAAAGGTCTTAACTGGTCTGGACGACAAGATTAAGATTCTCGAATCTTTAGGGGTCGAATACGTTTTCGTTACCCATGTTTCCAAAGAATTCTTCGCCTTATCGAAAGAAGAATTTATTAGGGATTATATCGACACCCTTCGCCCATCCATCATTGTCTGCGGGGCTGATTATCGCTTTGCTTCCAAAGCCAGCGGTTCCCCAAATGATTTAAAGAAGACCTACAAAGTCCACGTCGTGGATCTTTTGTTGCATAAAAACGGCGAGAAAATCTCCACCCAAAGCATCATCCATCTCATCGAAGAAGGAAAAATCGAAGAAGCGAACGCTTTATTGGGTAGACCTTATGAAGTAACCGGAACGGTGGTCAAAGGTTTAGAACTCGGAAGAACCATCGGCTATCCAACCGCCAATTTGTCCCTCAAAGAAAAATACGTCATTCCTTTAAATGGCGTCTATTCCACCACCACGAATGGTCTTTTATCGTTCACCAACGTCGGAAACAATCCAACGGTAGGCGTTCTTCATGACCCCATCATCGAAACCCACATTTTGGATTTCAACGCCGATCTTTACGGCGAAACCGTCGCTTTATCTTTCAGACATTTCATCAGAAATGAAAAAACCTTCGCCTCTTTGTCCGAATTGAAGGAACAATTGGACAAGGACATAACGAAGGTTCGTTTCTAAGTCTTATTTATTCTGCGCTTCGCGGGCGGCCTTTTGATGGGCATCGAACTTTTTGCGTTCAGCGGTATTCAAGATCTTCTTTCTCAAACGGATGGCGTTTGGGGTAATCTCGACCAATTCATCCTGATTGATGTAATCCAAGCAAGCTTCCAAGGACATTTTTCTTGGGGCTTTTAAGATAATCATCATTTCCTTGGTGGCCGAACGAACGTTGTTCATCGGCTTGGTGGCGGTGCAGTTGACGGCCAAATCATTTGGATAACGATGCTCGCCGACGATCATGCCTTCATAGCAGACATCGCCTGGGACGATGAACATGACACCATGGGTCTCAACACTTTGAAGAGCGTAAGAAGTGGCTGGTCCTTTGTCGGTGGCGACAAGAACGCCGATGCTTCTTTCACCAAGTTCCTTGGTGAAGACTGGTCTATATTCTTTGAAGGTGTGGTTGATGATGCCATAGCCTTTAGTCATGGTCATGAAGTTGGAAACAAAACCAATCAAGCCACGGGATGGGATGACATAAACCAACTTGGTGGTGGTTCCGTTGTCGTCCATGCTATCCAAGGATCCGCCTCTTTCGCCTAACGAAGTCATCATGTCGCCGACGAATTCATTCGGGACATCGATTTCCAAGTCTTCGTATGGCTCGCACTTAACGCCATCAATCTCTTTGACGATGACATGTGGTTTGGAAACTTCGAGCTCGTAGCCTTCACGACGGAGGTTCTCGATAAGGACGCCTAAGTGAAGTTCACCTCTACCAGAAACGGTCCATTTCTCGGTGTTTGGGATGCGGACATAACGCAAGGAAACATCGCGTTGGGTTTCTAAATAAAGTCTTTCTTCGATGACGCGGGCGGTGACGAATTTGCCATCTTGTCCACGCATTGGGGAAGAGTTGGTGCCGAATTCCATCTGCAAGGTTGGCTCATCGACACGAAGTGGAGGCAAAGCCTCGACTTGCTTCGGCGAACAAACGGTATCGGAGACTCCAATGTCTGGCAAACCCGCGATGCCGCAGATATCGCCAGCGGAAACGCTCTGAACTTCGTTTCTGTTCATGCCATGGAAGGAATAAAGCTTCATGACGGTGAAGGACTTGGTGGTGCCATCAGGTCTAATATCGGTGACGTTATCGCCGACATGGACGGTTCCGCGTTTGACGGTGCCGATGCCGATACGACCAACGAAGTCGTTGTAGTCAAGCAAAGCGGCCTGCCATTGGAATTCCCCGTTTTCGTCAACGTCAGGGGCTGGCAAGTTCTCCAAGATGCAATCGAACAAGCAATCCATGCCTTTGACTTGGGTGGCTGGGTCCGGATCCATGGAGGAAGTGCCGTTAAGGGCGGAAGTATAAACGATTGGGAAGTCCAAGAATTCATCTGGGGCGCCCAATTCGATGAATAAGTTCAAGACCTCGTCGATGACTTTGTTGACATCGGCGTTTGGTCTATCAATTTTATTGATGACGACGATTGGCTTGATGTGATTTGCTAAAGCGTTCTTAAGAACGAAACGAGTCTGAGGCATGGTGCCTTCGTAAGCGTCTACCAACAATAAGCAGCCATCGACCATATGCATGATACGTTCGACTTCGCCGCCGAAGTCCGCGTGTCCCGGGGTATCGACGATATTGATTTTATTGTCCTTCCAAACGATGGAAGTGGTCTTGGCCAAAATGGTGATGCCTCTTTCTCTTTCGATGGAGTTGCTATCCAACATGCGATCCCTAATCTGTTCGTTCTCACGGAAGGTATGGGAAGAGGCTAACAAAGAGTTGACCAAGGTGGTTTTGCCATGGTCGACGTGGGCGATGATTGCGATGTTGCGAATGTTCATGGAAAATCCTCCTTGATTCTTCAATCGGCAAAAATACTATTCTTCAAATAGGTTTCGTTCAAGTCGAAACTAGGCACGCACGCGAAAAATGTTTGTTTTAGCCATGTTTCAGAGTAATATATTCCACGCAGCCTACCATCGTTATGCCTTTCTCAGACTTAACCTTGATAGTGCCAAGTATTGAACTGAAAGGAGAAAACCATGTCCCTTCATAAGGAAGAAGTGACCGCTGAGGTCGCTCGCTTTGGCAAAAACGCCGCCGATACCGGCAGCGCTTCGGTTCAGATTGCTCTTCTCACCAAGAGAATCGAGAAATTGAACGACCACATCAAGGAAAACGCCCAGGATCCAATCGCCTCCCGTTCCCTCTTGATCTTAGTCGGCAAACGTCGCCGTTTGCTCAACTACCTTGCCAAGAACGATCGTGATGAGTACGTCAAAGTCCTCAACGAACTCGGTCTCCGCAAATAAGGTCGCGAGCCAAAAAGGAAAAGAACCCGTGCGGTTCTTTTTTTATTTGCAATTAAGCAAATAAGCGACTTCCTACACGATTTCGGCGCAAAGGCGCTCACATACGCTCATGCCTTATTGCGCGTCTTCGTAGAAGTGCTATAATTCGGGCGTTGCAAATAAAGGAAAAGAAACTATGAAAAAAACTTTTGAGCTCGACTTTGCTGGAAGACATATTAAAGTCGAGACCGGAGAGATCGCCAAACAAGCCGACGGGGCGACCTTCATCCGCTTTGGCGACACTGTCGTCTTATCGACCGCTTGCTGCGGCGATAAACCAAAAGAAGGAGACTTCTTCCCTCTTACCGTCGAATACATCGAAAAACAATACGCTGGTGGAAAAATCCCACAATCCTTCCTCCGCCGCGAAGGCAAAGGCGATGACCATTGCACTTTGAGCGCTCGTATGATCGACCGCCCAATCCGCCCACTATTCGCCGAAGGCTTCAGAAACGAAGTCCAGATCGTCAACACCGTCATGTCCTGCGATCCAGACAACACCCCAGAGATGACCGCTATGTTAGGCTCCTCTTTGGCCTTATGCATTTCCGACATCCCATTCGATGGCCCAGTCGCTGGCGTCATCGTTGGCCGCGTTAATGGCGAGCTCGTCATCGACCCAACAGTCGAGCAAGCCGCCAATTCCGACATCAATTTGACCGTCGCTGGCACCAAAGATGCCATTATGATGGTCGAAGCCGGTGCCGCCGAAGTCCCAGAAGAAGAGATGCTCGATGCCATCATGTTCGCTCATGAAGCCATCAAGAAACTCTGCGCCTTCGAAGAAGAAATCATCAAAGAGATCGGTGTGGAAAAGAGAGAAATCGCTCTTTATACCCCAGACCCAGCCATCAAGGCTGATATCGAATCCCGCATCGGCGAGAAGATGGTCAAAGCCATCTCCATCTTCGATAAGCTCGAACGTCAGCACGCCATCGATGATTTGAAGAACGAAATCTTGGAAGACTATGACACCCGTTCTTATGCTTCCGAGAAAGACCATGGCAAGACCATGATGATGGTCAATGACATCTTGGAAGAGATGGTCGCCAATGAAGTCCGTCGTCTCATCACCGAAGAAAAGATTCGTCCAGATGGCCGTAAGGTCGATGAAATCCGTCCTTTGGACGCCCAAGTCGATTTGCTCCCGAGAGTCCATGGCTCCGCTATGTTCACCCGTGGCCAGACCCAGGTCATTTCCACCACTACTTTAGGGCCTCTCTCCGACGCTCAGATCGTTGATAATTTGACCGCCGAGACCGAACGCCGTTTCATGCATCAATACAACTTCCCACCTTATTCCGTCGGTGAAATCGGCCGAATCGGTGCCCCAGGACGTCGTGAAATCGGTCACGGTGCCCTCGCTGGAAGAGCCTTGTCTTATGTCCTTCCTTCCACTGAAGAATTCCCATATGCCATCCGCACCGTCGCCGATGTTGTCGAATCCAACGGTTCCTCCTCTCAGGCTTCCATCTGCGCTGGCTGTATGTCCTTAATGGCCGCTGGCGTCCCAATCAAAGGCATCGTCTCTGGCATTGCCATGGGCTTAATCTCCTCTGGCCCATTCGATGGCAAGCACCCATACACCATCCTCACCGATATCCAGGGTCTTGAAGACCACTTCGGCGATATGGACTTCAAGTGTGCTGGTACCGAAAACGGTTTGACTGCCTTACAGATGGATATCAAGATCCATGGCGTCACCCGCGAGGTCTTAGACGAAGCTCTCGCTCAAGCCAACAAAGCCCGCGCCGAAATCAGAGAAGTCATGAAGGCCGCCATCCCAGAACCACGTGCCGACGTCTCCAAATACGCTCCGAAGATGGATCACTTCGTCATCGATCCAGATAAGATCCGCGATGTCATCGGTACCGGTGGCAAAGTCATCAACCAAATCATCGCTGATTGCGACAATGTCAAAATTGACGTTGAAGATTCTGGCGATGTCACCATCTACCATATGGATAGAGAGATGATAAACAAAGCCAAAGAGACCATCTTAAACATCGTCCGCGTGGCCAAAGTCGGCGAAATCTTCGAAGGCGAAGTAACCCGTGTCGAGAATTATGGCGCTTTCGTCAATCTCTTTGGAACAACCGATGGCTTATGCCACGTCTCCAGATTGGATTGGAAGTACGTCGATGATGCCACCAATGTGGTCAAAGTCGGCGACAAGATGAAAGTCGTCGTCATCGGCATCGAAGAAGGCAAAGTCAAGGTCTCCCACCGAGAATTCTTGGATAAGCCAGCCGATTACGTCGAACGCCCAGAACGCCCTTCCAAACCATCCTTCAATAAAGGTGGCAACAAAGGCGGAAAAGGCGGAAATCACTTCAATCGCCACTAATACGCGCTAAAACAAAGAAAGAGGTCAAAAAAGACCTCTTTTTTTTCTATAATTCCCCGTTTAACCTTTCCTAAAGGAAGACTATAATTTTAACCATGGAAGATATTATTATCATCGGCGCCGGTGCCGTCGGCGCCTTCATCGCCAGAAACCTCTCTAAGTATCAGGTTTCCACATTGGTGTTGGAAAAGGAGACTGACGTCTGCGACGCCACCTCCATGGCCAACTCCGCCATCGCTCACTCCGGGTATGATCCTTTGCCAGGCACGAAAAAGGCATACTTCAACGTCAAGGGCAATCAGATGTTGGATGACGTCTGCCACGATTTGGACGTTTCTTTCGTCCGTAACGGAACCTTGACCGTCGCAACCGAAGACGAGCAACTCCCTCTCTTAGACGAATTAGCCGAAAGAAGTAAACAAAATGGAGTCCCATGCAAATTGCTTTCGGCCGAAGAAGTCAAAAAAGAGGAACCAAACATCGTCCCTAACGTCAAAGGGGCCCTTCTTTGCCCGACAGGCGGCATCATCAACCCATTCGAATTGGTGAGCCACGCCTTCGAGAACGCTTTGGACAATGGTGTCAAACTTTCCCTTTGCACCGAAGTCAAAGACATCAAACATGTCGGTGACCACTTTGTGGTCGTCACCAACAAAGGCGATTTTGAAGCCAAAATCGTCATCAACGCCGCCGGCGTTTATTCCGACAAGATCGCGGCTATGATCGAGAAGATCGATTGGTCCATCACTCCAAGAAAGGGTGAATATTATGTCTTGGATCACTTCTCTCCGAACTTCGTCAACCACGTTATCTTCCCATTACCGTCCAGCAAGGGCAAAGGCATCTTGGTCACCAAGACGACCTCTGGCAACTACCTTGTTGGCCCATCTTCTGAATTCGTCGACGACAAAGACGATGTCTCAACCGATTCCTTGACCTTAGGCCAAGTCAAATCCGGCGCCAGCACCTTGATTCAGAATATCCCATTCAATCAGCAAATCAGAACTTACTCTGGTCTCCGTGCCACCCCAAGTACCCACGACTTCATCATCGAGCCGTCCAAAACCTATCAGAGCTTCATCAATGTGGCCGGCATTGAATCCCCGGGTTTGGTCTCTTCCCCAGCCATTGGCGAATACGTCGTCGAAGAATTGGTCTCCAAAGTCATCGACTTAAAGAAGAAAGACGACTATAAGGCCGCCATCAGACCATACGTCCATCGTCTTGAGCTCACTACCGAAGAAAGAAACAAACTCATTGCTAAAGACCCTGCCTTTGGCACCGTCATCTGCAACTGCGAGAAAGTCTCCTTAGGCGAAATCAAAGACGTCTTAAGCCGTTCTCTCCCATGCTTGACCGTCAAGGCCTTGAAGAAGAGAACCAGAGCGGGCTTCGGCAAATGCCAAGGTGGCTTCTGCCAGCCTCAGGTCGTCCGTATCTTAGCCGAAAAGCAAGGCGTCTCCCCGACCGAGATCTTATACGACAAGGTCGGTTCCAACATCATCGTCGACCTTGTTAAAAAGGAGGCTAAATAAGTATGAAAAAGATTGATTTAGTCATCATCGGCGGCGGATCCGCCGGTTTAGCCGCGGCCGTCGGAGCCTATGATTCCGGCATCCGTTCCATCCTCGTCATCGAAAAGATGTCCTTCTTAGGCGGCATCTTGAACCAGTGCATCCATAACGGTTTCGGCTTAGGTGAATTCAAAGAAGAATTGACCGGTCCGGAATTCGCTCAGCGTTTCATCTCCCAAGTCAAAGAGAGAAACATCGAATACATGCTTAACACCACCGTCGTTGGCATCACCAAAGACAAGGTCGTTTCCATCATCTCCCCGAAAGGCGCGGAAGAAATCCAGGCCAAAGCCATCATCAACGCCTTGGGCTGCTATGAAAGAAACGCCGGTGCCATCGGCGTCCCAGGCGATCGTCCTTCCGGCGTTTTGACCGCAGGTCAAGCCCAGCTCTTCCTAAACGAATATGGCTTATTAGCTGGCAAGAAGTGCTTCATTCTTGGTTCTGGTGACATCGGCCTTATCATGGCCCGTCGTTTGACCCTTGAAGGCGCCAAAGTCTTGGGCGTAGCCGAATTATGCGCTTGGTCCAACGGCTTGAATCGTAACATGGTCCAGTGCTTGGACGACTATGGCATTCCACTTTATTTGAGCCACACCGTTTCCAAAGTCATCGGTAAATCCAGACTCGAAGCCATCGAACTTAGCGAAGTCGATGCCCAATCCCGCATCATCCCTGGCACCGCCAAACGAATCGATGTAGATACCCTCATCCTTTCCATTGGCTTGGTACCAAATAACAACCTTTACGATAATTTAGGCATCCAGACCGGCAGATCCAGAGGCTCCGCCGTCGATGAATCCTATCAGACTTCCTTCCCAGGCTTCTTCGCCTGTGGCAATGTCCTCCACGTCCACGACTTGGTCGATAACGTCGTCGCCGAAGCCAGAGAAGCCGGAAAAGCCGCGGCCGAATACATCAAAGGCAACTTAAACGAAGGCAAACGCCTTAACGTCGCTGCTGGAGACGGCATCGGTTATGTCGTTCCATCCAGATTGGCCTACGATAAGGATAAGAAGGCCACCTTCAAGTTCCGTGTCCGTAAGCCATCTAAGAATGTCTACATCGACTATAGTCAGAATGGCAAGATCGTGAAATCCATCTATAAGCCAGTCATCATCCCATCTGAAATGGAAGTCGAATCCATCCCAGAATCTTTGTTCGAAGAAAATGGGGATATCACCCTTTCTCTCCGTCAGAAGGAGGAAAAATAAGTTATGGAATTACCAAAGGATCTTATTTGCATCTGCTGCCCAAGAGGATGCCATCTCCACGTTGACGAGAACCTTAACGTCACCGGCAACACTTGCCCAAGAGGCGCTGCCTACGGCAAGCAAGAAGCCACCAACCCGACTCGTGTCGTAACTTCCACTGTCCGCATCGATGGCAGCAACCTTCCGATGTGCCCGGTCAAGACCAACGGATCGATCCCAAAGGGAAAGATCTTCGCCGCCATGGAAGAAATCAACAAAGTCAAATTAGTCGCCCCAATCCATATCGGCGACGTCATCATCCCTAACGTCGCGGGAACCGGCATCGACATCATCGCCACCCGCAACATGGAAAAGATTTAAATCTCAGGAGGAAAACGAATGCCAGAAACAGTAAAGATCATCGCCTTAGGCGGTTTGGATGAAGATGGGAAAAACTGTATCCTTGTCGAAGCGAACGACGACATTTTCGTTATTGAATGCGGCATTCGTTTCCCTGATAAATCAATGCCAGGCATCGACTATGTCATCCCTGATTTCACTTACCTTAAGCAAAAGAAGGACAAAGTCCGCGCTTATTTCTTACTTAGCGGGCATGATGATGAAGTCGGCGCCTTGGCCTATATTTACGATGAAGCCCCGGCCCCGGTTTACGGTTCCGATGTGTCTTTAGGCATGCTGAAGGTTTTCTTAACCCATATCGGCAAGTCTAACACGATGGATCTTAGGGAAGTGGATCCTAACGCCACCTTCAAGGTGAACGGAAGGAAAATCCAGTTCTTCCAGACCGCCGCTAACATCGCCCGTTCCAATGGCGTCGCCATCGAAACCACTTATGGCAACGTCGTTTTCACCGGCACTTACGTCGTTGAGAACAACTCTTCCAAGAACTATTATCACAACTTCCGCCGCATCGCCGAGGTCAGCGAATCCGCGCCGACCTTGGTCTTGATGACGGAATCCTCTTACGCCGAAAGAAGCGGCTACACCGCCCCTTCTTACCGCGTCGCCCCGCTTATCGAGCAGGCTTTGAGAGACGCCAAAGGCAGAACCTTCATCTCGATGTTCGCTACCAACTGCTTCAACATCGATGAAATCATCTCTTTGGCCGTCCAAAATAGAAAGAAGATCATCCCTTACGATGAGGCAACCGCTAAGACCTTAAGCCTTATGCAAGCCTATGGCCAGTTGCTCATCCCGAGAGATAACTTCGCCCCTTTAAGCGAGCTTAACCAATATAAAGAAGAAGACATCATCATCTTGGTCTTAGGGCATGGTTCCAAACTTTTCAATAAGATTGCCTTGCTCTCCGACCCTACTAACAAAGAGAAGTTCCTCTCTATCAAAGAAAGCGACACCTTCATCTTAGCTTCCCCACATAACAACAACACCGAATTGGTGGCGACCGAAGCCTTGGATGAACTCTATCGCACCGGCTGCAAGGTCTTGCACCTTTCCAAGAAGCAATTCGTTAAGATGCACGCTTCCGAAGAGGACTTAAAGACGATGATTTCCCTCTTTAACCCTCAATACTATATCCCAGTCAAAGGCTTATACCGCGCCTTATTGGCGAATGCCATGATCGCCCTTAATATGGGCATTGGTCTAACCCATAATCGCGTCTTCTTATTAGAAAATGGCCTTACTTGGTATTACGACGGCACTAAGCCACAACTCAAAGACGAATCCATCCCACATAACGGCATCATGATCGATGGAATCGGGGTCGGCGATGTCTCCCCGATGGTCTTGGCCGACAGAACCAAGCTTGCCGAAGGCATGGTCGTGGTTGCCGTGACATTGGATAAAAACAACCATCAAGTCATCGCTGGTCCGGATATCCAAATCAGAGGTCTCTCCTTCCCTAAGGATATCGACGTGGTCACCCGTGATTTAAGCAACATCCTGCTCGAAACCTTAGCCAGCTGCTTCGCCGAAAATAGGAAGATGGACGATGTTAAGAACATCTGCCACGAACGTCTGATTCGTCAAGTCAGACGCGACTCCGGGAAAGAACCTATGGTTATCCCTCTCATCATTGAGGCATAGAAAGAATGAAAGATATCGAATCCTACAAACGCCATATCTATAGATTGACCTTCTTGGCCTTTTCTCTCGTTACGGGATTCCTTTTCGTATCGCTTCTAAGCACCCATCTCTATCACTTAGCGAGATGGTTCGGCTATGTCATCGGCTTAACCGGATTATGGTTAGGTTTGCCTCTTGCCTTGTTTTTCTTCCTATCTTGCTTCGTTTTGGGCCATAAGCCAAAATGGCTTAAGTTCCGATTGATTATCGGCCTCATCGTCGTCTTATTGGGCGTCTCCATCATTTGGGGATTCGTCGGATTAGGTGGGAACACCAGCTTTGATCTGACCGCTTATAATGCGGCTTTTGATGCCACCAATCCAACCAGCGATTCTTATACGAACATCTTATTGGAAAATAAATTAGGCGGAGGTTTGTTAGGCTTCACCTTAGCCTCTTGCTTCAAAGCGACCGGTGTGGACGCTTTGGTTTATATCTTCGCCATCATCATTATCTTATTGGGGGCGGTCCTAGTCACCCTCCCATGGCTTATCCGCTTAGGCAAGAAAGCCAAAGCCAAAAAGGCCATCAAGAAATCCAAGGAAGCCGAAGATAAACAAAATAAGGAAATCGATGAGAAAGCTCCGGCTTATCTCGAATCATTAGGCGTTAAAGACGAAACCCCGACCTTAGAGAGGCCGACCCTTAATTTCGACGCCCCGAAAACCACCCGCGTCGAAGAAAGAATGGACACCGTCCCGGAATTCGAAAGAAAAGAAAACGCCACCTATCTTTATAACAACGTCAATGGCCCTGAAGAAGCCGTCTTCATTTTAAAGAAGAAGGAAGAATCTTCTTTCCCACGTCATGAGGAAAAGATTGAAGGACCTATTCAAAATGAAGTAAAAGAACAGCCTGTTCCTTCTATAAAAGAAGAACCTGTTAAAGAAACGCCTATCGAAGAAGAACATATCGATATCAAGGAAGAAACAATCGAAGAACCGGAACCAGCCGTCTTCGTTCCAAAAGAACCTATTATCGAAAAGAAGCCAGAACCGATCAAAGAAGCGGCTCCAGCTACCCCATTCCCGCTTGCCAAACCACGTCCTGACTATGTCTTGCCGGGAATCGATTTATTAAAGGATTACGATAATTCCGAGGCTAAAGAAGCTCAACTTGCCGAATGCGACCATCGTAAAGAAATCATCAACAAGGTCTTCGAAGGTCTCCATATCGGTGCTAAGGTCATCTCCTACGAAGTAGGACCATCCGTCACCCGTTTCAATATTGACACCGATAGCGATGTCCTTCCGGCCGTCATCACCCGTGCCGTTACCAAAATCAGATCCGCTTTAGGCGGCGTTTTGGCAAACTATGAAGAATCCGTCTTAGGTTCCATGTATTCGGCTTTGGAAATCCCTAACGAGAAGAGAATGACCGTCTCGATGAAAGAGGTCTTCACCGCCCTTCCGGAATTAAGCGAGAAAACCAGGACCTACGTCCCATTCGGAGAATCCATCTCTGGTTCCTTCTATTCGGCTGATTTAACCGAATTCCCGCATATGCTGGTCGCTGGCACGACCGGCTCTGGCAAATCGGTCTATAGCAATTCGGTTATCATCTCTTTACTCATGCGTAACCGCCCAGAAGATCTAAAACTCATCATGGTCGACCCCAAACAAGTCGAATTCATGATGTATGAGGATATCCCTCATCTCCTTTGCCCAATCATCACCGATCCGAAAGAAGCCAAAGTGGCCATCGAGAAATTGGTCGATGAGATGGAAAGAAGAAACGGCATCATCCGCAAAGCGGGCGTTAAAAAGCTTTCCGAATACAACAAATTCGCCAGGGAAAACGGTTATGAACCCCTTCCTTATATCGTCTTCGTCGTCGATGAATTCGCCGATTTGATGCTCACTTGCAAAGGCATTGACGAGCTTATCGCCAGATTGGCTGCCAAGTCCAGGAGCGCAGGCATCCATCTTATCATCTGCACTCAGCGACCATCGGTCGATGTCATTTCCGGCACCATCAAGGCCAACATCGCCGTCCGTATCGCTTTATCGGTCTCTTCTCCAACGGACTCCATCACCGTCTTAGGCGAAGGCGGAGCCGAGAACCTGGCTGGTTATGGCGATATGTTGGTTTCTTGTGGCCAAGTCATCAGAAATTCCAACTTCCGCGCTCAAGGCTGCTATGTCGATAACGACGAGATCAAGAATGTCGTCAAATTCATCAAAGACCAGCAAAAGGTCGAATATGACCCACGCTTCTTAGATTTAAGCGGCAAATCCTCCGACTCCGGAACCCAGCCAAGATCCACTACCCAATATGGCATGAGGGCGGGAACCGATAGGAACGACGAAGCCTATGAAGCCGTCAAAGAGAAAGTCATGCATTGCGAATATTATTCGATGACCAGAATGAACAGGGAGTTCGGTTTCGGCTACACTCGTTCTGGCAAAATCTTCCAATGGCTCAAAGATGATGGCATTATAGAAGATAGCGATAACAAAGCAAACGCTAAAGGCTGCAAGGTCTTAATCCGCAAATACGACGACGTCGAGAATTCAGGCTCAACCGATAACTCCGAATTCACCCCGTCCGACGATCCTAATGATTATTGATGGGTTAACGCAACAAACCCTATCATAAAACGATGAGATTTCCTTTTTAGGAGAACATTTCATGATTTCATCCGTCTTCGTTTCCGGGAGACTGGGCGAGAAGCTTTCTCATAACCTCCGTTATGTCGAAGTGGACCGACCTATCCCCGAAAAAGGCAAATTCGTCACCGATTCCTTTTTGGTCAAAAGCCAATCATACGAATCGAGCCCTTTCCTCAAGGAGCCAACCGGCTCCTATATCTGCTTCAAGGGGAGGATTGAGAAAGACGTGGAACACGGCTTCGTCATCGTCATCGAAATTGACGAGATGTACCGCTTCCCCGAAGGCACGAAACGAATCTAAAGGAGACGGCCCTCTGGGCCGTTTCTTTTATTAACTTGATAAGAGGAAGAATTAAGATAAACTAATGCCATTATGAAAAAGAGAAAAGTTTTAGGTGCGGTTCTTAAGATGGCCCCGCGAATCTTAGCGACCTTCACCTTCTATATTTGGAAATACGCCCGTCATCCGGAGAAATATCCTATCGAGGTTAGATATAACCGCATACGTAGGTTGATTATCAAGATCATCGATACCCTTCACGTCGATCAGAAAGTGGAAGGAATCGAAAACCTACGCGAATTGGAGGCCAAGGACCAAAGATATTTGGCCGTCAGCAACCATTTGGACGTCATCGACCCTTTGATGTTCATCTATCATTCGGAGAAGCCTCTGACCTTTGTCGGCAAGAAAGAGATTCTCAAAATCCCGTTTGTTAGAACCATCATCAAGGCTTTAGACGGCATGTTCTTGGATAGGAATGATTTAAGGGACGGCATCCGCGTCATCAAGAACACCGAACGTCTCATCAAAGAGAATATCTGCTCGGTCGCCATTTTCCCGGAAGGCACCAGGAACAAGAATCCAGACGGAGACCTACCGGAATTCCACGGAGGCACCTTCAAACCAGCCTTCCGCATTGGCTGCCCAGTTCTTCCGATTGCCACCTTCGGTTCCCAAAAAATCATCGGGGAATCCTATAAGAGAACCCCTTATGACATCGCCTTCCTTCCTATCGAATACGCGACGGAAAGCAACGATGGCAACTCCGTTTCCTTCTCCGAGAAGATTCATGATTTAATCGCCGAAAAGATGTATGAACAAAGAGATGATGTCCATAAATTCATCGAAGAAGGCAAAAACAAAATCCCGATGAGAAAGGGAAAGGTTCGTTAATAACAAAAAAGGCGGGCAACCGCCTTTTTCTTTTACCAAATGATATCGACAGTCGATGGGATCCTAAGTCCCTTCGGATAATGGTTCTTGGCCACTCCCTTGGTGACTTTGACATAGCCGAGGTTCTGGTTATCGTAGGAAACGATGTAGAAGCCATCCGGCTTGATGGTCGGGAAGGCTAAGCCATGGACATACATCTCGGCTTCTTCCTTGGTGATCTTCCAAGAGAAATCCGGAGTCAGGAAGTGGGTCAAATGATGATCTGGGATATAAACATCTCTAAGTTCGAATAACTTAACCCCATAACGGAGAACGTTAAGATGGGAAGTATCGAAATACTGATATAACGAATAGAACTTCGAACGCATCATTTCATTGCTTCTATCTTCTAACTTATAGTCGGCGATGAATTGTTTGTATCTAGAGATGACTGGAATGACTTTGCGTTCGGTTTTCACCAACGTACCAGGTTTTTTGAACAAACAGATGAATTGTCCTTCGCCTTCGAATCTGGAAGGGAAGAGATGGACGGATTCCGGAAGGAGTTCCGAACGATAGAAGGAAGGATTCTCTTCCAACATCACGAATTCTATTTCTGGGTGCGATTGACGGAATTGAAGCATGACTTTTTCGTCTTCTTCAGCCGAGAATGAGCAAGTCGAATAAGCTAAGGTTCCGCCTTCTTTAAGCATGGCATAAGCCAATTCCAAGAGTTCGAGTTGACGACGGCAACAAGAAATGACTTTCTCGTATTTCCAATCTGCGGCGGCTTCTTTGTTCTTCCTCATCATGGCCGAACCAGAGCACGGCGCATCCAAGATGATCTTATCGAAAGTGTTTTTGAAATGTTCGTAAGAGAAGACGAAGTCATTGGAGGCAACGATGATGTCGCCGCGCCCCATTCTTTCGATGTTTTGCGATAAAGCTTTGGCACGAGGATAGGAAATATCGTTGGCGATGATGCAACCTTTGTCGTTCATGGCTAAGCTCGCTCCGATGGTCTTTCCACCAGGGGCAGCGCACATATCCAAGATAATGTCATCCTCTTCTGGCTTAAGGAAATAGACCACCATCATGGCCGATGGATCTTCGATGGAAATGACACCATCTTCATATAGCATCGTCTTTCCAAATTCATATTCATCTTTGTCATAAAGATAAGCGTGCTCTATGAAAGGGTGCTTTTTTACATTAGGATATCTATTGACGAATTCTTCGTCCGACATCTTTTTGGTGTTCAGCAAAAGACCATGGGTGACTTTGCCGTTCTCGATGGCCGAGACAAGCTTCTCGGCTTCATCTTTTGGTAAATATGCATTTAAAGATTCGAAGAATTCCATGAAAACATTATAATTGATTTAGTCAAAAAATAGTAGAGGTCATCTTTTTATGAGAATGTTAGACATCATCGAAAAGAAACGCGATGGAAAAGAATTGAGTGAAGAGGAAATTCGCTTTTTTATTGATGGATATGTGAAAGGCGATATCCCTGATTATCAGGCTTCCGCTTTATGCATGGCCATCGTCTTCAATGGCATGACCACCAAGGAAACGGTCATCCTCACCGATGCCATGATGCATTCCGGCGACGTCATCGATCTATCGGATATCCCAGGCATCAAAGCCGATAAGCATTCCACCGGCGGTGTCGGAGATAAAACTTCCCTTGCCGTTGGCCCAATCGTCGCCGCTTGCGGTGGCACCATCGCCAAATTATCCGGTCGTGGCTTAGGCCATACCGGAGGAACTCTAGACAAGCTCGAATCCATCCCTGGCTTCCAAATCGGCGTCTCCGAGGAAGACTTCAAAAAACAGGTCAAGGACATCAGAATCGCCATCATTGGCCAAACTGCCGAAATCGACCCAGCTGACAAGAAACTCTACGCTTTACGTGACGTCACGGGCTGCGTCCCATCCATCCCGCTTATCGCCTCTTCTATCATGTCTAAAAAATTGGCCACTGGCTCCGATGCCATCCTTTTGGATGTCAAAGTAGGAGACGGGGCTTTCATGAAAGACCTCGAATCCGCTAAGAAATTAACCGAACTAATGGTTGAAATTGGCACCCATTTAGGAAGAAAGGTCGCCGCTGAATTAACTAACATGGACGAGCCTTTAGGCTTAGCCATCGGCAACTCCTTGGAAGTCAAAGAAGCCATCGATACCTTGAATGGCAAAGGCCCGAAAGACTTCACTGAATTGGTCCATAAGGCCTCCGCGAAGATCTTAATGATGTCGGATATCGCTCATTCTTATGAAGAAGCCTTCAAAATGATCGAAGGAGTCATCAAAAACGGCAAAGCCCTCAATAAGTTCGTCGAAATGGTCAAATATCAGCACGGCGACGCTTCTTATATCACCAACCCAGAGAAATTCAAAATCGCCGACCGTATCATCCCTGTCGTCTCCGTGAAGGAAGGCTATGTCCAAAAGATTGACTGTATGGCCATCGGCATCGCCGCGATGAAATTGGGGGCTGGCAGAGAAACAATGGTTGATAAGATCGACCCAGCCGCCGGCATCATCTTGAACAAGAAATACGGTGACTACGTCAAAAAAGGCGAGATTTTAGCCTACGCCCATACGGAAAAAGACCACGTCGAAGCCGTCATCGATGACATCAGAGATTGCTTCCATATCAACGAAAAAGAGCCGGTTATCTCCCCAATCATCTTAGCCGAGGTCGGATAATGAGAGTCTTAGTCCAAGAAGTCAAATACGCTTCCGTCACTATTAACGGAGAGAAAATCGCTTCGATTGGAAGAGGTTTTCTTCTTTTTGTCGGTTTTAACACCGAGGACAAAGAAGACATCCTTCCAAAGATGGCTGACAAAGTGGTCAAACTCCGCATCTTCCCGGATGAAAATGGAAAAACCAACAAGTCTTTGACGGATGTCGGAGGCGAAATCTTGTCGGTGTCGCAGTTTACTTTGTATGCCTCCGCCAAAGAGGGCAACCGCCCATCCTTCGTGAACGCCATGCGTCCGGAATTATCCTCACCGTTGTTCGATAAATGGAACGAACTCTTAAGAGAACGTTTCCCTAAGGTCCAAACCGGGGTTTTCGGAGCTGACATGAAAGTCGAACTCTTGAACGATGGGCCGTTTACCCTTATCTTAGATAGCCGGGAATTATTCTGATGAAAGTTTTAGTTGGATTATCGGGTGGCGTAGATTCCGCCATCGCCGCTTACAAATTAAAAGAGATGGGCCACGAAGTTACTGGCTGCTTTATGCGTAACTGGGATGCGATGGCCAACGGAGATTACTTAGGCAATCCGACCGTCAACGACCATCAATGCCCGCAAGAAAAAGATTATGACGATGCTGTCGCCGTCGCTAAGAAATTAGGCATTCCTCTTCTTCGTGAAGACTTCGTCAAAGAATATTGGGATGAGGTCTTTGAATATTTCCTTGCTGAATACAAAAAAGGTCGCACCCCAAACCCTGATGTCTTATGTAATAAGCATATCAAATTCGACTCCTTTTTGGCTTTTGCCAAAGAACACGGTTTTGATTGCATTGCCATGGGACACTATGCCAAGCGTGTCGAAGTGGATGGTCATACCTATCTTGCCAAGCCATTGGATTTGAAGAAAGATCAGACCTATTTCTTATGCGCTCTTAACGAAAAACAAATCGCTTCCTGCTTATTCCCGATGGAAGACATCACCAAAGTGGAAGCCAGAGAAATCGCTAAGAAACTAGGGTTGGACGAAGTCGCTTCCAAGCATGGCTCGACTGGCATTTGCTTCATCGGCGAAAGAAACTTCCGCCAGTTCTTGCAAAACTACCTTCCAGCCACTGAAGGCGATATCCTTGATATCGAATCCGGCAAAGTCTTAGGGAAACATATTGGTGTTTTGTATTATACTTTGGGACAACGCCATGGACTCGGCATCGGCGGCGTCAAAGGGATGGAAGCCTCGCCGTGGTTCGTCTGCCGCAAAGACGTCGAGAAAAACATCGTTTACGTGGCCAATGGTTCCGAAGACGAACATCTCAATTCCGATAAATGTATCGTTACCGACATAAATTGGGTCGGTCCAAGGCCAGATAAAGAAATCGATATCTTCGTCAAATTCCGTTATCGTCAGCCAGACCATCCGTGCAAGTTGAGCTTAGACGGTGATGTGGCCACCTTGATCTATCTTCCATTTAAAGCCGTCACCCCAGGACAGTTCGCCGCCTTCTACGATAAAGACGGGAAAATGTTAGGGGGAGGCATCATCGATCAAACCTTCTATAAAGAGAAGAGAGTCGGCTAAGGCCGGCTCTTTATTTTTGCTTTCCTTTACGCGTATACCCGTGTATTATTCTTACCGGAAACCAAGTCCATCAGAGAGAGGGCCGCATGATGGGAAGGCCTATGGACACGCCACTTCCCTTAGTCGTGAGCAATGTCACCGTATCCGGCGTTAACGGAATAAGAGAGACGCACCAAAAGTGAAGAAGGATGGTACCGCGCTGCCAAGCGTTCCTTCGTTGGGGGCGTTTTATTTTATTTAGGAGGTAATGTTATGAAACCATTAACCGGCCATGAGATCCGTCAACGTTGGATCGCCTTCTTTGAAGGAAAAGGCCATAAATATATCCCTGGCGTATCTTTGATTCCAAAGGATGACCCATCTTTACTATGGGTCAACGCCGGCGTCACCGGACTTAAGAAATACTTCGATGGCTCGGAAATCCCACCATGCCGTCGCATCGTCAATGTCCAGAAGTCCATCCGTACCAACGACATTGAAAATGTCGGCCACACCGCCCGACACCACACCTTCTTCGAGATGTTGGGCAATTTCTCCATCGGCGATTATTTCCGTAAGGAAGCCATTTCCTTCGCGGCGGAGATCCTCACCGACAAAGAAAAAGGTTTCGGCCTTCCATTAGACAAACTCTACGCCACCTATAACCCAAGCGACCTCGAATCCAAGAAATATTGGATTGAGAACGGCTTCTACGAAGACCATTTGGTCCCGCTTGAAGGCAACTATTGGCAAATCGGCGAAGGCCCATGCGGCCCAAACACCGAAGTCTTCTTCGATAGAGGCGAGAAATACGATCCGAACCATATCGGCGACAGACTTTTAAGAGACGATATGGAAAACGATCGTTATATCGAAATCTGGGGCATCGTCTTCTCTCAATATGACGCGGTCAATGGCGTCCCAAGAGAGCAATACAAAGAACTTCCGTCCAAGAATATCGATACCGGCGCTGGTTTGGAACGTATCGCCTGCGTCTTGCAAGGCACCGATACCAACTTCGAAACCGACTTATTCACCCCAATCATCGATGAGATGAAGAAAATCTGCGGCAAGCCATACGAAGGCGAGAACCTCATGTCCTATCGCGTCATCGCCGACCACGCCAGATGCTTGACCTTCGCCTTGGGTGATGGAGCCTCCTTCTCCAATGAAGGCCGTGGTTACGTCTTAAGACGTATCATCCGTCGCGCTATGCGCTATGGCAAGAAATTAGGCGTCCATGAGCCGTTCATGCATAAGCTCATCAAGGTCGTCACCGATAACTATCAGGATTTTTATCCAAACCTCAAAGACACCTTGGAATCCACTTCCAAAGCCGTTTTAGAGGAAGAAAACAAATTCATCCGCACCCTCGAATCTGGCGAATCCCTCTTAAGGGAGAGACTTAAGGACAAGAGAGACTTAACCGGCGAAGAAGCCTTCCGTTTGTATGACACCTATGGCTTCCCACTTGATCTCACTTCCGAGATTGCCGCCGAAGCCGGACTCAAAGTCGATGTCGAAGGCTTCGAAAAAGCCATGGAAGAACAACGCGAAAGAGCCAGAGTCGCCCGTGGCGAAATCGATTCCTTCAAGAAACAATCCAAAGACCTTATGGCTTTCGATAAGGAATCCGAATTTGTCTATGACAAAGACGTCACCGAAGCCAAAGTCTTAGGCTTATTTGTCGATGGCGAGGCCGTTGATTCTTTCGACAAAGAAGGCGACGCCATCTTCTGCTCAACCCCATGCTACGCCGAGATGGGCGGTCAGGTTTCCGATAAAGGACATATCAAAGGAGATGATTTCTCCGCCGATATCACTTATGTCGGCAAAGCCCCACGTGGCCAGCACCTCCATCACATTATTCTCAAAGACGGCAAAATCTCCGTCGGAGATAAAGTCACCGTTTCCATCGATATCGAGAAGCGTCGCTTAACCGAGAGAAACCACTCGGCCACCCACTTATTGCACGCTGCCTTAAACGAAGTCTTAGGCGATCATAGCCATCAGAAAGGTTCCTTCGTCAACGAAGATTACCTCCGTTTCGACTTCTCTTCGAATAGAAAGCTCACCAATGAAGAACTCAAATCCTTAGAGAAGATCGTTAATGAGAAAATCTTCGAGAACATCGAAGAAAACACCGAGATTCTCCCGATTGAGAAAGCTAAGGAATTAGGAGCCGAGATGGAATTCTCCGAGAAATACGGAGACTTCGTCCGCGTCGTCGAATTCGGAGATTTCTCCAAGGAATTCTGCGGCGGAACCCATGTTAAGAACACCAGCGAAATCGGTCTCTTCGTCATCGAAAGCGAAGAAGCTATCGCCTCTGGCGTCAGACGTATCCAGGCCAGAACCTCTAAAGGCGCTCTTGAATATCTCAATTTCCGTCTTGCTATCTTAGGAAAGGCCGAAGAAGCCTACGAAGGCAGCGATGTCGACCTCTTAGCCAAGATCGATAAGGAAAAGAACGAACTCTCTTCCATAAAGAACGAGAACAGGACCCTTAAAGACAAACTCTCTTCCTTGGAAGCTAAATCAGTTACCCTAGAAGAAATCAACGGAGTCAATTTCTTTGCCACCATCAAAGAAGGCGCCACTCGTGATAGTTTGCTTAGCTTAGGCGATACCTTGAAAGCCAACAAAGAGAATTACCTTCTCATCTTGCTTGGCGGCGAAGGTTCCGCCCGCCCATTGGTCGTCCTTGCTGGCGGAAAGGGAAAGCAAATTTGCCCAGCCGGGGTTATAGTTAAAGAAGCAGCCGCCATCCTTGGCGGAGGCGGAGGCGGCAAGCCAGATATGGCTTCTGGCCAAGTCAAATCCAAAGACGGATTCGATAACTTCATCAACGAAGTTAAATCTAGATTGTAAAGGAGACATTTATGGCAGAAATCCTAGATAACACCATCGTCATCGCCGATGATAACGGCGAGGAACAAACCTGGAAGATCCTCTTCTATTACGAAAACGAAGAAAGACGAAGAACCTACTATTTCATCTACCAAGACGAAGATCCTGACAATCTCACCGTGGTCTGTTCCGAAGGCGGAGATGAGCTCTTGATCCCTTCCAAAGAGGAATTAGAAGAAGCCGCCGAGGTCTTGGAAACCTACGAAGAAGATCCAAAGATTAAAGAAATCAAATAAAGGTTCTTTCTAAAAAGAAAGCCTTTGTCTATAATTGCTACGAGCAAAAAGGAAAAATCTATGGCAGAAGATAAGATTATCATGACCCGCGAGGGCATGGAAAAACTCGAAAAAGAATACAGACACCTCTTGGACGTCGAACGTCCTGAAGTGGTTGAACAATTGGTCCAAGCCCGTTCTCAGGGTGACCTTTCCGAAAACGCCGACTACGACGCCGCTAGAAACCGTCAGGCTGAAATCGAACGTCGCATCGCCGAAATCGAACACATCAAGGATCACGCCGAAATCGTCGAAACCAAAGCCGGTGGCAAGAAGATCAACTTAGGTTACTTAGTTGATTACACCGACGAACACGGAAACGATATGCAGGTCAGAATCGTCGGCACCATCGAAGCCGACCCATTCGCCGCCATCCCATCCGTCTCCGACCAATCCGCTTTAGGCGCTGCCTTAATCGGCCACTCCGTTGGCGATAAGGTCATGGTCGAATGCGACGAACCATACGAGATCGAAATCAAGAAAGTTGCTCTCTGGAACAACTAAGTTTTGAATAATTAAGACCCTATGGGGTCTTTTTTATTTTTCGGTAAAAACGCAGGCCTTCTATCTATCTCTAGGTAGGAGGTCTTTTTATATGGTAAAAGTAATCATCATCGCTTTGGTGGTCACTATCATTGGCATCGCATCCTTTGCGGCGGTAGAGAAATCCAGGACCGCTACCACGGATACAACCGGCAATAACACCACCTCGGCAGACGAGGATAAGATCATCGTTTCCATCTCTGGAGAAGTCGTAAAGAACTATCCGAATGGGGGAACCTACACCTTATCTTTGGAATCAACCTTATTGGATTTGATCATCGCCGCGGGTGGAGTGACCACGAACGCCGACCCTAAGGCGTACAACTCGGACTTCATCTTGGAGAACAAGATGTCTTTCTACATCGCCCCTCTTTATGACAACACCAACACCTGCTCAACCGAGCCGATTCAGAAGGTGAACATCAATACGGACGATAAAGCCACCTTGATGGAAGTGGGTTCCATCGGCTCGACCATCGCGTCCGCCATCATCTCTTATCGAGAGTCTAATGGGCCATTCGAACGCATCGAAGAATTGAAGAACGTCTCCGGCATCGGCAATGCGACATTCGAGAAAATCAAGAATTTCGTCCAAATCTTGGAATAAAATATTCCAAATCGGAATTGGGCTCCTGATATCCTACTTTTTTGTCGCAAAAGCCGTATCAGCCACTTATAAAAGCCTGGCTTTCTATCTTTATCTGATAATCCTACTTCTCGCCCTTTCTTATTCCTTTAGGCGAAAGAAGCGTTGGGTTCTCCTTGGGATGGGGGTGGGTGTTCTTCTCGGCCTTTCCTTGCTGATTCATATTCGTCAGACCCCCTTGGGCGAGTATCGAGGCATCATCATCGAAGCCAAAAAGAATTACTTCATCTTCCTTTCCAAGGGTCAAAGGTATTACGTCTATCTTCAAGACCATGATTATTATTTTGGAGATTTAATAAAAATAAATGGCGAGGTAACGGAATTTGCGGCCACTAAGTACGAAGGCTATTTTGACTTTGAGAAATATCTCTCCGATAAAGGCGTAACCTCACAGTTAAAGATATATCAAATTTCGTCAATCTTTAGGATTTATCCTTTTAGAAAGGTCGAAAAGGAGTTTTTAAGTCATTTCGACAACGATACGGCAAACTTGATAGATGCTCTTTTGTTTTCTTTCAAAGATTCCAAAGACAGCGTCCTTTCTTCTACGACTTCCCTCGGCATCTATTCCCAGCTCTCAAACGGTGGTCTTGTCCTTTATTCTTATCTAAAGCTCTTCAATCCCCTTTTTGAAAGGCACATTGACAATCCAAGAGTCGTTAACGTCATCAAGGTTATCCTAATCCTGCCTTTTTTGGTTTTAGGTCCAACCAAAATCGGCATTTGGAAGCTCCTTTTGGTCAATCTGAGCTACGCCTTCTTTCAACAGAAAGAAATTCGTTATGAACATAGATTAGTCGCCATTGCCGTTCTCATTCTCATCTTTGATCGTTGGGCTATTCTTTCTTCCGGCTTCTTCTATGGTTTCGGCCTCTCGTTTCTCTTTATCTTATCGAGACGAATGCTCAACAAAGGAAGGAAAGAAACGGTTAAGAGATTCCGTAGAAGATGCTTGCTCGAAGCGTTCTTATTACCAAGTTCGGTATCTAATGGGAAAATCGCCATCCTATCTCCTTTGTTAAGGTTGGTGGTTACCCCGCTAATCCTCCCATTTATCGTCTTGAGCTTCTTAAGCTTCGTGAGTGCACCCTTCACCCGCGTTTTGCCGTGGTATTCAAACATCATAAGAAAGACTTTGTCTTGGTTAGGCGCCGCCGAAGTCTCCACCCCGTGGATCGGAAGCCATTCCGAAGCGGTGATAGTCCTTCTCTATATGGTTTTGGTTATCTGTCTTATTTTCTTTGACTGCGGGCTTCATTATTTCTCTTTTGCCATCCTTAAACTGACTGGCCTATCTTTGGCCATCAACATGATTCCGATAACTAACTTCCTCACCCAAGAAGTCACTTTCATAAACGTTGGACAGGGGGACGCCATAATAATCAGGGATGGGCTAAAAACGGTAATGATCGATACGGGTGGCGTATCTTCTTTCGATATCGCCAAAGAAGTGGATATCCCTTATCTATATAAGAAGAGAATCTATCACCTGGATTATCTGATAACCACCCACGATGACTTTGACCATTCGGGTGGGGTTAACTCCTTAATTAGAAACTACGATGTCGAGCATTATATCCATTCGGCCGACTCTTTTCCGTTAACCATCGGAAACATCCATTTAGAAAACCTCAACACCTACGGAGGCGAAGGCAGTGACTCCAATGATTCTTCTCTGGTCTTATATACCGAATTCATCGGGAAGAAATTCTTATTCATGGGTGACGCCTCAACCTCGATCGAAAAGAAAATCATCAAAGATAATCCTGATCTTAAAGTAGACATCCTGAAGGTTGGTCATCATGGCTCTGATACCTCGACTTCGGAGTCATTCATTAGGACCGTAAGGCCGAAGGACGCCATTATCTCGGTGGGTAAAAACAACCGTTATGGCCATCCGATGGCAAGCGTTCTTGAAACATTGACTTTGTATCACGTTAATATCAGAAGAACCGACGAAGAAGGTTCCATAACTTATTGGGGCTCGCCTCTAATTAAGGTATAATCATTTAGTAATGATTTCGATTATCTATTCCTCTCAAAGAGCAATGGCCATCGGGGCCTTGAAAAAGAGACTTAAAGAGGTCTTCCCAGAGAAAGACGAGATGAACTACGTCGAGATTGATCTGACCTTCCATCCAACGCAGGACATCGTCTACGAATGTGAGAATCTTTCTTTCTGTTCCGATAAGAAAGTGGTCGTTGGCTTCAACGCCTTCTTCTTAGGCAAAAGCAAAACCAAGCCAGTCAAAGGCGAAGAAAGCCAATGGTTTTTGGAATACTTAAAGAACCCAAATCCTGATGTTGATCTTTATCTTCTCGTTTACGAAGATTCCCTTAATGAGAAGTCGGAATACTACAAACTCATGAAAGCCGCTGGCTCAAACGCTTTCCACGTTGATAAACTTACCGACCAGCAATGGATAAAATACATAACCTCTTATTTCAAAAAGAGGGATATCACCATTGATTTAGACGCTGCTTATGAATTCCGTAGCCGTTTCCAAGACGATTATTCGGCTTTCAATAGCTATGTCGAAAAGTTGGCTTGCTACGCCATCGATTCCCAAAGAATATCTAAAAAAGACATCGAAGAAATGGTGGCCGCCCCGCTAGAAGAAAATGCCTACATCTTAAGCAACGCCATTTGCAAAGGCGATAAGAAGACGGCCTTTAAGATCTATAACGACCAAAAGATCATCGCTGGGAGCCAAGTCGAAGTCAGCCTCCTTAGCTTATTGGCCAATCAATTTAGGATCTTAAGCGAAGTCCAATACCTATATAACGAAGAGAATTGCTCCGCCGAGCAAATCGCCTCCAACTTAGGCATCACCCCAGGCCGAGCCAAAGCCTGCCTTATGAACTTAAGGAATATGAACGATAAGACTTGCTCAGTGGCTCTAGAGAACATCTATCAAGCCGAGAAAGGAATCTTCTCTGGCAAGCTAGATCCAGAAATCGCCCTTTCTTTATTCATCGTTAACTTCAAACTTAGGCCGTAAGGATGTAAGAAAAAAGCCCGGAAAAACCGGGCTTTTATTTTGCATACTATAACTAACGATTAAAGGGAAGAAACGAGTTTGGTCAAATGGGCCTTCTTGCGATTGGCGGAGTTGACGGAGATGGTGCCTAACTGAGCGTTGCGGTCTAAGAGAGAGACAGCTTCGCTTAAAGCGGCGACGGCTTCTTCCTTCTTGGCGGCCTTAACGGCGTTTTCGACCTTCTTGATGGCGGTCTTCAATTCGCTCTTGCGGGCGACGTTGATCTCGTTGGCCTTTTCGTTGGTTTTGTTACGTTTGATTTGGGATTTGATATTTGCCATAGTATGAATTCCTGCTTTCTTTCAGCGCGAAGTATTGTAAATTACAAAAGGAAATAAAACAACTATATTTCTTGCTAAGCAAGAGAGATACGCCTTATTTTGTCTCCTTTTTGAGGTCCAAGATGTATTTGGCGAACTGCTCTGGGGTGGCTAAGATGCCATAGATTTCAACCGGTATCTCGATGGAGAAGGCCTGATTGATGTCATCCACCATCGTGACATAAGTCATCGAGTCGCCGCCTAAGTCGCGGGAGAAGTGGCTATCGTCCTTGATGTCCTTTCTCTCCAAGATGAGGGTCTTGGCCCATATTTCTTTGATCTTGTCTAAGGTCTCTTTGACCGCCTCTTTATCGTAAGAAGAGAAGTCGGCGCGTTTGATCTTTCTCGCCTTCCTTC
Organism: bacterium; assembly: GCA_963651445.1. Lineage (GTDB taxonomy): Bacteria > Bacillota_I > Bacilli_A > RFN20 > CAG-826 > UBA4951. Next base: position 36,730 of record CAVJPU010000011.1, read on the forward strand.
TTTCTTTTAAATCATTGAAGTCGATATAGAAACGACGTTTGCCGCTCTCTAATTCCTTTTTGATCATGAAGCGCTTCACTTTGATGCCATTTGCCAAAGGCAATGGTTTTCTGGTGATATAGGCTTTCTCGATTCTTCTGCCCATCGGAAGGGTGGCGTTCAAGGTCTCGAATTCCCCTTTGATGTTTTCCAAATCTTCCTCTTTGGCCTCGCTATCCAATTGGATGACCAAGGTGATATTTTCCTTAGAAGAATTTTCCTCATCCTTAACGCCGAGAACGACGTTGTTGGCGCTATGCGAAATACCCTTGAAGATGGATTCCAATTCATCTGGGTAGACGTTCTCGCCATCGGAATTGATGATGATGTCTTTCTCTCTGCCGCGGAGATAACATCTTCCGTCCTTATCGATGCTGGCCACATCCTGGGTATGGAAACAACCATCTTCGGTCAATTCCATCGGAGAAATTTCCCCATCGACGATCTTCCATTTGGCCATCGAGGCGGCCTTAACCAACAATTCCCCAACTTCCTTATCATCGAGAATCTTGTAGGAAACCCCATAAAACGGTTTGCCAATCGAGACTTTGAGACGATCTTTGGTGGCTGGGCTTTGCTCAACGGAAGTAACGCCTAACTCAGTCATGCCATAGCCATCGGCTAAAGGGTAACCAAGGCCATTGATCACGGCTTCGGTGTGGGCGTTAAGAGCCCCTCCACCCGAGATGGCAAATTCCACTTTGTTGCCAAGCACTTTCTTTTGGAAAGCGTCCTTCACAATCGGATAAGCGGCTTGCCCTGCGGTTTTCTTCGATAAATCCCCAAGGTTATAATCCATCATCATATGGAGCAGCATCTTCTTTTTGTCGCTTAATTTATCGATGGTTCTCTCTACTGCCTGGACGATATTGTCCCAGAACATCGGAACCGAGAAGATGTGGGTGCACTTCCCTTTCTGACAAGCATACATCAAGTCTTTGGAAGAGATGGAGCGAGGATAAACGACGTTCTTCCCATAGAAGTTAAACCAAAGGAACACGGCCATAAAACCAAAGACATGGTGATATGGGATCATGGCTAATATATTGATCTTGCCTGGGTGCATCAAGGTAGTGGACTGCTTTGGAATGCTTAAGGCCGCCAAAATCTGGTTGCAAAGGCATTCGCCATCATAGATGAACATCTTGGCGTTCCCAGAAGTTCCGGAAGAGCAGAAATAAACCTGATTCTCCCAATTTGGGACGAAAGACTCATTTTCTTTGGCTTCCAAAACATCGTTCAAAGAGAATCTCGGAAGGGTTAAACCTTCAATCTCCGAATCGCAGATCAAGGCTGAGGCTTTGGCGTTCTTTAATAGCCCCAAAGTCGCATCGTTCATGGCCCTGACATCGATCAATAACGGTTTATAACCACACATGATGATGGCCCAGAATATCAATGGCCAATTCGGAGAATTAACCAATTTAAGACCGATCGGGGAGCCTTTGTTTTGCTCTTTGAGCAACGTGCTTAATTTTGAAGCGTATTCAATAGCCAACTTCTTATAGGTTTCATAGGTATAAGAATGGGCTTTGCCATCGTTATCGAAAAAGGTGCAGGCCTTTTCTTTTTTGTGTAGAGAAGTCAAAGTCTCGAAGATATCTTTGACACTCTTATCGGTATTTAGAAGCAACTTGGCGGTATTAAGGAAGGCCTGACATTGCTTCGGA
>CAVJPU010000012.1:0-31798 GCA_963651445.1 bacterium
TTTCTTTTCCCTAAGGCTTATCGATTCAAATCACATTATTTGCATATTCCTAAAAGGAAATTATGATTTAACTATGCAAATACCAGGAAACACCGAACTTAAGAAGCTTAAGCTCAATATCAATAACGTTAATTTCTACGGGAAAGTAGAAAACAGCAATCCAAGCGGTTCTATCAAAGATAGGGCGGTCTATCAAATCTTGATGGACCTCAAAGATGAAGGCAAGCTGACCAAAGACACCGTCATTATCGAAGCCACTTCAGGCAACACAGGCATCGGACTTGCTTATTACAGCAAGGTCTTTAACTATCGTTTAATCATCTACATGCCAGAGTCCATGTCCGAAGAAAGAAGAAGGATGATTACCTCCTTAGGTGGCGAACTTAAGCTCGTTAAAGGCGGCATGTCCTTAGCCGAAGAAGAGGCCAAAAAAGCCGTTCAAGAGAACCCAAGCTATATCCTTTTCGACCAGTTCAATAACAAGGGCAACGTCAAAGCCCACTACTTAACCACAGGTCCTGAAATCCTTGAGCAATGCCCTAAGATTGACTATTTGGTGGCTGGAATTGGAACCGGCGGAACCATAACTGGAATCGCCCAATATCTCAAAGAGAAAAAACCCGATACGAAGATCCTTGGGGTGGAGCCAAAAGAAAGCCCTCTTCTAACAAAGAATGAAGCCCATCCGCACCTAATCCAAGGCATCGGCCCAGACTTCGTCCCATCGATTTTGGACACCAAACTAATCGATAATATAATCGATGTCGAAGGCCTTAAGGCCATCGAGAGGGCCAGATATATCAGAGACGAAGAAGGCATCGATGTCGGCATCTCTTCGGGAGCCGCTTTAGAAGGTGCCATCCAATACGTCAAAGATAATAACGTCCACGACAAAAACATCGTCGTCATCTTCCCAGATAAAGGAGATCGCTACCAATGGTAAACAACGAACTTGAATTAATTGACTTTGCGGAAACCGTATCCGAAATCCTTTTATGTGATAACGAGACCAAAATCAAAAGACCATTCGTCAACGATGATAAAAAACAAAAGGAAGCCTTCTATTCCAAAATCGATGAATTGAAGAATAAAGTTAGACAGGACCTAAACTTTTTTCTTGCTTCAGACCCTGCCGCCGATAGCAAAGAAGAGATAATCGCCTGCTATCCAGGATATAAGGCCATCGTCTATTATCGAATCGCTCACGAGTTATCAAAGTTAGACTTAAGATTCGAAGCCAGAATCATCTCCGAATACATCCATAGACACACCGGAATCGATATCCATCCCGCTGCCGAAATCGGCGTTCCGTTCTTCATCGATCACGGAACCGGTATCGTCATCGGCGAAACCACCATCATTGGCAATTACGTCAAACTCTATCAAGGCGTTACTCTCGGTGCCTTATCTCTTTCGGCTGGTTCGGCCTTAAAAGGAGTCAAGCGTCATCCGACCATCGGAAACAACGTCACCATCTATTCCAATGCTTCTATTTTCGGGGGAAACACCATCATCGGCGACAATGTCGTCATCGGTTCCAACGTCTTCTTGGTGGAGTCGGTCCCAGCCAACCACAAAGTGATGCTAAGAAAGCCGAAATTGGTCCTTATCAAAAAGTAAAACGAACAAGCGTCAGCCACCTCTTGGTTGACGTTTTTTCTTCATACGTGCATGCGCCCAAAGTGGATGTATGCAATTTAAAGCATACATAAAAGGCGTTTTTGGGGTATAATCAACCCGTTATTTCAACATTAGGGGATAAACTATGAAAATAACCTTCTACGGTTCGACGGGCAACTGTGGCAAACCGACTTTGCCAATGCTTCTCGAACTAGACTTCATCGAAAAGATCACCATCATGGTCCATAACCAGACAAAGACCTTTAAGAAGTTGGAAAAGAAATATAAGGACAAATTGGTTGTCATCAAAGGCAATCTTGGGAATATCGACGATGTTAGAAAGACCTTAGGGGATTCCGATTTCGTCATCAATATGGCGGCCGTCATCCCTCCTAAGTCCGATAAACATCACGACTTAGCTTTGGAAACCAATGTCACTGGAGTCAAAAATATCATCCAGGCCATCGAGGAGAAAGGCGACAAGCAGCCTAAATTAGTCCATTACAGCACGATTGCCGTCTATGGAGACCGCAACGAAAAGCACCTTTGGCTTGAAGCCGGAGACCCGCTTATCCCATCTCCGTTTGACTTATACGCCGCCTCCAAAATCAGAGGCGAGTACGCCGTCCTTGAATCTAACATCAAGGAATGGGCTGTCCTAAGACAGACTGCCGTCGTCTATGACGAGATGCTCATGAAGAATGTCTCCGATGGCCTTATGTTCCATACGGCCTTCAACTGCCCATTGGAATGGGTCACTGCCCATGATACGGGAGTCATGATGAAAAACATGCTCATCAGAGAAAACAAAGGTGAGCTTAACGAGAACAACTTCTGGAAACATATCTTCAATATCGGCGGCCCAGCCGAGAATAGATTGACCGGTTATGACTTCATCGATAAATCATTCAGCATTATCGGTGGCTCAACCGCCAAGTTCTTCCGCCCAGGTTATAACATCTGCCGCAACTTCCACGGAGAATGGTTCTCCGATGGTTACAAATTGAATGACTTATTCGATTACCAAAAGACCACGGTGGATGAATTCTGGAAGCAATTCATCAAGAAGAATCCTATTTTCTCCGCCGGTAAGATTGTTCCGCCTTCCTTAATTAGGAAGATGGTCATCGATCCGTTAAGGAAAGATAGCAACGCCCCGGCCTATTGGTACAAAGAAGGCAACATGGCCCAAATCACCGCTTACTTCGGAAGCAAGGAAAGATACGATGAACTCCAGTCTTTCGGCAAAGATTGGTCAAAATTCCCACTCTTATGCAAAGGGAAAAACCTTAAGAATGAAGACGTCAATTACGACGAAATCAGAAGTAACCCAACCAGGGTCAACCACCATTGGGATTTCGATAAGAAAGACGAAGACATCGATATCAATGACCTTAAGACAGTGGCCGAAGCCCACGGTGGCAAGCTCCTAACTAAGGAATTCACCAAGGGCGATATATATTCCAAAGTCCTTTGGGAAAACCAAGATGGCGTCCAATTCGAAGCCAGACCATATACCATCTTAAGAGGTGGTCACTGGATGAATCCGATCTATACCGAATTCGTCTGGGACTATGACAGATTATCCAAAAAGGATAAAATCATGGCCGAAGTTTGGTATGACGCCCACGATAAAGACGAAAACCACACTTATTACTTCGACGAGAACGAAGAAGCGAGGATGAAAGATTTCTAAATGAAAGCCGCTCTATTCTATTTCACCGGTTCCTATAACACCTTAAAAGTCGCTGAGCATTATAAGAAAGCCATCGAAGATAATGGCTCTTCAGCGGATCTTTTACCTATCGAATCGTATCTAGAACAAGAGAAGGTCGATGTCTCGAACTACGATAGGTTCGGGCTTTTCTATCCAATACATGGCTTCTCGGCCCCAAAAATCGTCAGACGCTTCGCTAAGAAGCTGGTATCCAACAACAAAACCCCATACTTCGTGGCGATGGTTTCGGGAGAGCCTATCAACCTCAACCATTGCTCCGATAACGCCCTTAAACGCATTTTGAAGAAACACTTCCATTTCGAATCGGAATTCCATTATGTGATGGGCTACAACATGATCTTCCGTCACACGGAAGAAAGAGCCTACAAGATGTATGATGCGATGGAAAAGATCGTTCCATTGGACGTCAAGGAATACATGTTTGAAGGCAAGGATTTCAAACTCAAACGCCCATTCTTAGGACCTATCGCGGTGGGTATCATCAGGATTCAGTTCTTGTTCTACCCAACTAACGGCAAACTCTTCCACGTCGATCAAGGAAGATGCGTCCAATGCATGAAATGCGTCAATAACTGTCCAGTCCATAACATCGAATTCAAGGACGGTAAGTTCACCTTCCATAACCATTGCATGATGTGCACCCGTTGCTCGTTCAATTGCCCAGCGAACGCCATATCAATCGGCATTCTTAATGCTTGGAAGGTCAATAAGCCATATGCTTATAAAGCTGGCATGCCAGAAGAAAAAGATAAGCATAAGCGTTATTGCAAGAAGGCCTATCAACGTTACTTTGAAACTATCGATAAACGCTTGAAAGAAGCCGATGAATAATAATTACCAACGAATAGATAAAGGAGAAAAGAAAATGGATAAAGTAAGAATCCAAGACGATTTGTACAACTACGTCAACGGCGAATGGCTCGAAACCGCCGTCATCCCTGACGATAAGCCGACCTGCGGTGGCTTTGCTAAGCTCCGCGACGAAGTCGAAGAAATCATGATGAAAGAATTCGAGGATATGAGCCAATCTGGCCAATATCCAGACGAATACTTAGAGAGGGCGGTCAAGCTTTACAACGTCGCCAAAGATGACAAACGCCGCAAAAGAGAAGGCATCCGACCAGTTTTGGCGGATTTAAAGAAGATCAAAAATCTTAAGAACATCAATGCCCTCAACCGCAACATGAAGGAAATGATCCTCAATGGGGTCGCCCTTCCGTTCTCCATCGGCATCGATCCAGATTTGAAGAACACCGAGAAGCACTGCGTCATGGTCTCTGGCCCATCCACCATCCTTCCGGATACCACTTACTACAAGGAAGAGATGAAGGCCCAGCACGACCAGTTAATCGCTCTTTGGAGCAATATGGTCAAAGCCATCATCGCCAAGACCCGTTTATCCAAAGAAGAACAAGAACTTTACGTCGAAGACGCCATCAAGTTCGATGCTTTGGTCGCCTCCTTAGTCAAGTCCTCCGAAGAATGGTCCGAATACGTCAAGGTCTATAACCCGATGTCCACCCGCACTCTTTCGGGATTGGTCAAACCAATCAAATTACGCAAGGTCCTCTCCGAATTATTAGGCGAAGTCCCAGAAACCATCATCGTGGCCGAACCACGTTACTTCAAAGGCTTTAAGACCGTCTTCAACGAAGAAACCTTCGAAGCCTACAAACATTGGGCTTATGTCAAAGAGCTCTTAGGTTCCTGCCACCTCTTAAGCCAGGAATTAAGAGAATTGGCTTCTTCTTATAGCCGCGCCTTAACCGGCGTTAAGAAGATCCAATCCATCGAGAAACAGGCTTATAACCTAGCCGGTACTTATTTCTCCGAACCTATCGGCATCTACTATGGCAAGAAGTATTTCGGCGAAGAAGCCAAGAAAGACATCACCGAGATGGTCGAAGAGATCGTCGAACAATACAAAGTCCGTATCAAAAACAACGACGTTTTATCCGATGCCACCAAAGAAAAAGCCATCCTTAAGTTATCCTGCATGAAACTCAAGATGGGCTATCCTGACAAAGTCAGAGAAATCTATTCCAAGCTTGTCTTTGATGAGAACGACAATTTATACACCATCGTTAGCAAACTCGGCCGCATCTTGAACGAAGAACATTTCAAGAAGCTCAACGAACCAGTCGATCGTTCCAAATGGGCAATGCCGGGACACATGGTCAACGCTTGTTATTCCCCATACGTCAACGATATCACTTTCCCAGCCGCTATCTTGCAGGCTCCGTTCTATTCCATCCATCAATCCAGAAGCGAGAACTTGGGCGGTATCGGTGCCGTCATCGGCCACGAAATCAGTCACGCCTTCGATAACAATGGCGCCAACTGCGACGAAAAAGGCAACCTCAACAACTGGTGGACCAAAGAAGACCATAAGAACTTCAAGAAACGCACCAAGGCCATGGTCAAGGAATTCGAAGGACTTAAGCTCCCTTGGGGCGAAGTCAACGCTTCCTTAATCGTTTCCGAGAATATCGCCGATAACGGTGGTATGGCAGTCACCCTTGATTTGATGAAGAAACTTAAAGGTGCTTCTTACGAAGAATACTTCAAGAACTGGGCCAAGATTTGGTGCATGAAGGGCAAACCAGAATACCTTGCCTTATTGCTCAGGGTCGATGTCCACGCCCCGACCATCCTTAGGGCCAATATGCAACCGCGCAACTTCCCAGAATGGTACGAGACCTTCAGCGTCACTTCCAAAGACAAGATGTATCTCGCCCCAAATAAGCGCGTCGTCATCTGGTAACAAAACCGAAACGAAAATCCCTATCCCTTCTTGAGATAGGGATTTTTCTTTGTTAAATCAAAGAAATATTTATTTTCCTTAGGCCCAGTCCTACAATTTAGCCATGTTCAAAAAGACCTTACTTAGCAATATCGATTCCAGAGAAGACATCAAATACAATCCTCCTCTTTCCTACCGCCACATGCGTATCTTTGGCTGGATCATGATGATATTAATGATGTTGTCTTTTATTTTCTCTTGGATTGGGAATATCTACGCTAAGAACGACTCTTTGACTACGACCGTGAATTACATCCTGGCTGGTGATATCACCGGTTACTTCGGCCAATTGGCCATCCCGTTTTTCTTGATTGCCAACTTCGCCGTCATCATCTCTTCAAGAGACAACATCAAGAAATTGGTCTTGTTCCATGGCTTGATGGCTTTGCTCATCATCGCTTTGTATCTGCTCTGCTACGACCGTTATGTGGTTGGGCTAGGCAATAAAGTATTTGCTTTCTTTGGTATTCCAAACGGAAAAGCCCTGACCGACTTCTTCATGCGAATATACTTCACGAAGTATCTTTCCATCAACGTCTTCATCGATTTATTGATGTGCTCGCTTATGTATCTTTTCTTGGTCTACGAGCCAAAGAAAATCAAAAAAGAGAAGCTCATCTATTATCGTCTATTGGTCATCATCCCTGTCCTTTATGAGCTAGCCAGCATGTTGGTCAAAGGCTTATCGATGGGTGCCTATCTCTTCACCCTTCCAATTGAAGTCATCCCCTTCTTATCCAGCAAGCCAATCGTCACTTTCTTAGCTTTCATCGCCATTTTGATTTACTACAAGTATCAAAAGAAGATATATCTCAAATTAGGCGGCAATCCAAAACAATACGAATCTTATTTGGATAGCAAGGCCCATTCCTTCCAGATGGGCGTGGTCATCGCCATCACCTTCGCGGTGGCTGGCGTGGCGGATCTAATCATCACCGCCATCCTTATGAGCGTCCTTGCCGCTGATTCAGGCATCGTCTTAGATTCCTATAAGTCTTTCAAACAAATATTGGATGTCGTTACCCCTTGGGGCTTTGGAAAGGGCATATCCTTATTGGTCATTTCTCCTATTGCCTTATTGTTCAATTACCGCAAGACCTATTCCTTGAAGACCGCTAAATACGATATTGTTATCCCACTAGTAGGCATTGTCATATGCGCCATCATCTTGCTTGAAGGCGTCTATCAAATGCTTACTTTGTAAGCGAACGAAATAAAAAGCAGGCCGAGACCTGCTTTTTTTCTTATTTAAGATCGTTCTTGGTTTCTTCAACCGTCTCGGTATAGACATCCTTGACGCGTTGGAAGACCGAGCGTTTCTTTTTCTCCGTCTTTGGCTTACGGACGGATTTCTCGAAGGCTTCCGCCGTTTCCTTCTCGGTGATGGTGGCTTCTGGCTTCACGACGCTATTGGCGTCCACCACATTGATATAGGTATATGGTACCTCGATGTTGTTGTTCAGCATGATGAGGTAAAGTTCTCTTCTTAAATCCCTTTCAAGTTGGAAACGATAAGGAGTCTTGCAAGTGGCCGAAATCTTGTAGGAAATGCCCGAATCATGGAAATTGGACATGCCCACGTAAGTCGGTGGGACGATGGCCTGAGGGATTTTATCCTTCAAAGCCGGAAGTTCCTTTAAAAGGATGGCCTCTACCTTGCGAGGATCCTCGTTGTAGGAAATATCGATTTCCATCGCGACCGTGTTGTCTTCTCTGGAAAGGTTCACGCAGGAAGTGATGGAAGAGTTATTGATGGATTTGATGTTGCCTAATTTATCATCGATTTTGACGGAACGGAGGCCAATCTGGGTGACATAGCCTCTAAAGCCATCGATGATGACCATGTCCCCGACATCGAAATAATCGTCAAAGACCATGAATAAGCCCGAAATGACGTCCTGGATGAGAGACTGGCAGCCCAAGCCGATGATAAGGGTCAAAACCCCCAATCCGGCGATGATGGAGGTAACGTTGACTCCCCAAGTGGAAAGGATAATGCAGATATCGACGATGACGGCGATGTATTTGACCAAGGATCGGATAAGAGAACCGACCGTTTTGGTCTTCTTGCCCGTTCTGGTGCACAACCTAACGATAAAGTTGACGATAGTCGTGATGATAATGGTTAGGAAGATGGTGATTAAGGTAACCAAGATCTTGCTGCCGGAATAAACGATGCCGTTCTTAATGGCAACGAAGCCATTTTCCACTCCTTCGCCTAAGATGGAATCGCCGACCTTATCGCCGAATATTTGACGGCAGAAGATAAGACCGAATAAGCAAAGGATCGAGATGATCAAAAGGAACATCGAAATGATGAATGACGCTTTGCCTTTCTTATCTTTCTTGTTCCACCATTCTGCTGTTTTAGACATATAAATTACCTCCTAAATAAAGGGAATTAACCGTGTTATGGATTATTTCTTTCTCATATAAGACCTTGGAATAATCAAGGTGGTTATCAAAAGAAATCTTGATGACGTTCTTCTTGGAATAATCGATGTCGTTATAGGTATAAACGAAGTCTTTGGTTCCTTGATAAGACATATCGGCTTCTTCTTTGAGAATGTCATTTTCATACAAAGAAGCCACTACTTCTAAGCCTTGAGGGTTCTCGATGGTCAGACTTAGAGAAATCGAATTATCCGAGTCCGTTATTTCAATATTGGATAAGGTCGGTTCGGTAACGATTGATGAGAGTAAGGAACCTCCGGCTAAGATGGATACCCCAGAGATAGCAAAAAGGGAAATCGATAATGATTTCTTCCCACGATGGGCTTTGGCGTAGCTGCTATCCTGATTAGAAGGATCCTTCTCATCCGAAGTGGCTAGGTTATCAATGCTAGCCCAGTCGCTTATTGGGGAATTATTGATGCTTATGACGTTTTCTTCTCTAATATCCATCGGAAGCAATATACCACAACGCATTTTAATTTCTAAATTAAAAGAAAATATTTATAGTTATTATCATGAAAACTTATTCTGATGAACATTTTGTAGGCGAAAGAGCCTTATTCAAACAAAGGGGCGTTATGGTAGTCTCCTGTCTCTTCGATGACGGGGAATCCCCTTTGAAAGAAGGAAAGAACATCACCGTCAAAGATACGACCTTTGGTTGGAAATATCCTTTATGGTACGGCAAGGATATCAATGTCGATAATTGCCTTTTCCTAGCGACCGAAAGAGCCGGTATCTGGTACACCGACAACGCCGTCTTTAGAAACTGCACCATCGTTGGTCCGAAGAACTTCAGAAGGTGCAAGAACCTGACTATTGAAGACGTTGATTTCAGCAACGCCTTGGAAACCCTTTGGTGGAACGAAGATGTTACGCTAAAGAACATAACCGCCAAAGGCGACTATTTTGGTAAGTCCTCCAAAAACGTCACGGTGGAGAATCTCAAGCTTGATGGAAACTATGCCTTCGATTCCTGCGAGAACCTACACATCAAGAACTCCGTCTTGCATACCAAAGACGCTTTCTGGAACTGCAAAAACGTGGTCATCGAAGATTCGGAAATCGATGGAGAATATTTCTCCTGGAATTCCGAGAACATCACCCTTATCAACTGCAAGGTTTCTTCCAATCAGGGATTCTGCTACATGAAGAAAGTTAAGCTTGTCAACTGCGATTTATCGGGAACCGACTTATCTTTCGAATATTGCGAGGATATCGAGGCCGATGTTCACGGTGATTTGATCTCCATCAAAAACCCAATCTCCGGCATCATCAAAGCCGAGAAAGTCGGCGAATACATCCTCGACGATGATGAAGTCGATCATTCGAAGACCGTCTTGGAGATCAAGCAATGAAATACGATTTCGATAAGATAATCGATAGAAGACATACCGATTCCTGCAAATGGAATGTCAAAGGCAATGAACTCCCGATGTGGGTGGCGGATATGGATTTCGAAGTCGCCTCACCGATCAAGGAAGCGATCATTAATCGCGCTTCACACGGAATCTATGGCTATTCCGATATGCAGAATGAGTGGTATGAGGCTTATATCAATTTCTACAAAGATAGGCATAATCTCGAAATCAAGAAAGATTGGCTCATCTTCTCGACTGGTGTCGTTCCATCCATTTCCTCCAGCGTCCGGAAGCTCACCAACGAAGGTGACGAGGTCGTCTTATTAACCCCAGTCTATAACATCTTCTACAATTCGGTGGTCAACAATAATCGCAAGGTGTTGGAGGTTCCTCTTAGATATAACACCAATTCTTATTCCATCGATTTTGAAACATTAAATAAGGCATTATCGAAAGAAAATGTCCATTTGATGATTCTTTGTAACCCTCAAAACCCCATCGGAAAGATCTGGAGCAAGGAAGACCTTAAGGAAATTGGTAGACTTGCCAAGATTCATAATGTCATCGTTCTTTCGGATGAAATTCATGGAGAGTTAACTTCTCCGGGAAAGAAGTACGTCCCATTCCTTTCGGTCAATGAGACGAATAAAGAAGTCGGCTTTGCCTGCGTTTCAGTCACCAAAGCCTTCAACTTGGCAGGCATTCATACATCCGCGATTATCTGCCCAAATCCAGAAATCAGGAAAAAGGTAGATAGACAATTGAACACCGATGAATGCGCTGAGCCGAATGTCTTTGCCCAAACTGCCGCCATCGCCGCCCTGAATGATTCCAGAGATTGGCTCGATCAGTTGAATGCCTATATCGAAAAGAACAAAGAATATGTCTACGACTATGTTGAGAAGAACGTTCCCGATGTAGTTTGCATAAGACAAAATGCCACCTACTTGATGTGGCTCGATATCTCTAAAATCAGCAATGATTCCGAAGGATTTTGTTCCTTCCTAAGAGATAAGACTGGTCTCTTCATCAATCCAGGCGTCCATTATGGCTTAACTGGCGAAGGGTTCATTCGTATCAATGTGGCCACTCCGTTAAGCAATGTCAAAGACGGAATGGATAGGCTAAAAAAAGGCATTGAACTTTATCTAAAAGATAAAACCAAATAAAAAAGGACCAGCCGGTCCTTTCTTTTTAGTTGTAGAGCCTCTTAACAATCTCTTCGGTTTCCTTAACGATTTGTTCTTTATCTAATGATAAGAACTTGCCATCTTCGTAGAGGATTTTGCCATCCGCCATAGTCATACAGACATCGGAGCCATGGGCGGAATAGACAATGAGCGAAGCGGAATCCAAATTTGGGATAAGATGTGGCTTATTTAAATCCAAAGCGATGATATCGGCTTTATAACCGACTTCCATTTTGCCAATGTCGTAGCGATGCATGGCCTTAGCCGAACCAACGGTGGCCATGTCGATGATTTCGGAAGCTGATAAGTTGGTCGGATCTTTGCTGATGCCCGCTTGGATAAGAGCCAAAACATGCATTTCCTCGAACATATCCAAGTTGTTATTCGAAGCGCAGCCATCGGTGCCCAATCCAACATTGATGCCTTTATCCAAAGCTTTTCTGATTGGAGCGAACCCTGAGGCCAACTTCATATTGGAAGATGGGTTGGAGATAAGGGAGGTATGGGTCTTAGCCATGATATCCAAATCGTTGTCGGTGGCGTGGACGCAGTGAGCGAGATAGGCGTTGCCATTTTCGAACACTCTATTCTTCTCGAAATATTCGATTGGAGTTAATCCGTTATGTCTTTCCTTGCAGGCATTGACTTCTTTTTCGGTTTCGGAAGCGTGCATTTGGATGCAGACATTGAGTTTCTTATTTTCATCCGCCAAGCCTTTGACGAATTCTTCGGTGGTCAGATATTCGGAATGGTAACTTAAATCGCCTCTTACTCTTCCGTCTCTGATGGCGTCCTCTAAAATCTTCGGGAATTCCTTAACTTTCAGCTCTCTTTCGCATTCTTCGTCGACTTTGATATCACCTGATAAGGTGGCGGCTACCGAGACGGTTTCTCTAAATCTTGGGGAACTCATCGGCAAGAAGTCGGTACATAAACCAGTGCGGCAGCAGTTGGTCTTGATGCCAGATTCCGCGACAGCGAGAGCCACGGAATATGGGAAGTCATACATATCAGAGAAAGTCGTGGTGCCGCTGGCAATCATTTCCAAGCAAGCCAATTTGGTACCTACGTAAACATCATTTGGAGCCAATTTAGCCTCAATAGGGAATATCGCATCGTTAAGCCATTCTTGCAAAGGAAGGCCGGATCCGACGCCCCTAAGGATGGTCATAGCCGCGTGACCGTGTCCGTTGACCAAGCCTGGCATAAGGAGCTTATCGGAATAATCTTTGATGACATCATAAGAATCCATAGGGGCTTTATCGGAGATATAAACGATTTTATCGTTTTCCACTCCTAGATAAGCCTTCTTCAAGGTTTCGTAACCTTTTTCTTTTCTCACTAAGATATCGGCATTTTTGAATAAGATTCTCATAAGCTCCCTCCTAAGGATATTTCATTATACACATAGGTAGGCGTAGGGGTAAGAAGAGAGGTAAAAAGACCTTTCGAATGTCTATCTATATTTAGGAGGAAATATATGAACAACGATTATCTAATCCTAGGAAAAATAAAAAAGAGCATCCTTGAGAAAATGTCATTGCCCGAAGAAAAGGAAAGGGATGTTTATGTCTTAAGCAACACCCTTAATGACTTGGCTAGCAAATACCCAGATTCCTACCTAAAGAAGATTGAAGGGATGAAGGAAATATTGTCCCTCCCGGACTATGTATCCAAGGGGAAGAAAAAGATGGATTTCTATCGCCTTTCCTTCAAAAACAAGAAGTTCTATTTGCTTATTCTTTCAATAGAAAGAAAAGAGAGATGGATTCTTAAGGGATTGAAGGCTATTTGTTATCCAATTGGAGAAGAAAATGAGGCTACAAGAATGAATAAATGATTGCTAATATATCTCCATGCGATTATTGGCCTCCCTCAAAGATAACGAATTCCCATATAAAGGTATTAGAGTCACACGCAACGTGGTGAGGGCTTTGGTGTTGGATGAGAATGACAATATCGCTCTCCATCACGTCTATGGAATGATGGGCGAAGAGTTCGGTTTCAGAAATTATTACGAGACCCCAGGCGGGGGAGTGAAAGACAACGAATCATTCGAAACCGCCTTAGAAAGGGAATGCCTCGAAGAACTCGGCTATGAGATTGAAATCATCGCCGAGATAGGCGAGGTCGATGACTATTACAATCTTTTGGAGAGAAAGAGTCTAAATCATTATTACCTCTGCAAGAGAATCGGAACCCAAAAAGAACTCCATTTCGTATCCAGAGGTGATCAACTTATCGAGAAAACCGTCTGGGTTTCTTTTACTGAAGCCAAAAGATTATACGAGAGCCATAAAGGGACTCCTTTGGCGCGTTTGGTCTTCAATCGCGAATACCAAATTTTGTTCGAAGGAGAAAAGATTTTAAATAACTTGCGGGCAAAGCCTTAAAAGCATATTATTTTAGGGCATCATATGGCGGATATGGTGAAGTGGTTAACACAACCGGCTGTGAACCGGTCATTCGTGGGTTCAAGTCCCATTATCCGCCCCATTCGAGCAATGAAGGCCTGATTCGAGTCAGGCCTTTTATTTTTTGTCTGAGCATTTAATGGGGTAATTTTTCATGATTTAAAGGCGTTTCTCACGCCCCAAATATCAGTCTTTTTATGCTCTTTGAAGGTGCTTGATACATTTTTAAATATATTAAAATCTACTCTCTAAATATGTAAAAATATGTTACGCTCAATACCTTGATTAAAGAAAAATAGCCCAAGAACGCTATAAAAATATGCAAAAATATAATTAGATAGCTAAAAGCGATATATAAAAAACCATTTTGAAAATTAAATGTTTTTCGAATGAATATATGCAGTTTTATAATTAAGCTATGTCGTCTATCCTAAACGTAGCCATTCTCCAAGATTTAAGTCTTTTTGAGTGCGGCAAAGAGGAATGCGGGGTTGATAAAAACATTGTCAATGCCGCCAAGCCATACCATTTATTTCATTATGTCTTGGATGGCAAAGGCTACTTCGAATTGGATGGAGTGAGATACAAACTATCTAAAGATACGATTTTCTATATCCCAAATGGGGTATCCGCCAAATATTATCCAGATTCAAACGATCCATGGGTTTATGAATGGATTGGCTTTAACGGAACTTTCATCAACAAACTTTTCGATAATATCAATCTTTCCTCTAAAAATCCTATTATCGCGTGTAATAATTACGACTTTAGGAAGTATTTCAATTCCATCTACACCAGATACGCCGAAAAAGGCCAACTTGATTTGAAATGTTTGGGAATGATGTATGAACTCTTATCGGAATTCATCGATGAACTCGGCAACGAAAAGGGAAACGCATCTACCAAGAAAGTCCTCGTTTTGCTTGCTGAGGAATTCATCAATAACAATTATCAATTCCAAATCAAAATCACCGATGTGGCCAAAAACGTTAATGTTTCGCCGAATTACTTATCGAATGCTTTTAAGAGTATTTTGAATATATCCACTAAAGGATATCTAACCAAAGTCAGAATGGAAAAAGCCGGTTCCCTGCTTAAAAGTTCCGATTACAACATTCAACAAGTTGGTCTGCTGGTCGGTTACAAGAACCAACTTCATTTTTCCTCTGAATTCAAAAAATATTACGGAGTGTCTCCGACAGAATACATGAAAGGAACGATCAAATGAAAAAACAAGGCTTAATGGTTTTAGCGGTGGCTCTCACATTTTTGTCGGGCTGTGAAAACAGCAAAAACGGCGTTCTATTCAAATATGACACCAATGAGATCACCGAAACCTTTGGCAGTGCCACGAACACCGAATCCCATTATTACGAAAATCTAAACGTCAACAAAGTTGATAATGAATTGAGAGATGATTTCGCTTTCGGCGTCGATGCTTCTATGACCCAAGAAGTCGAGAAGTGCGGTGGCGTATACTATAACAAAGACGGCAAAGAACAAGATATCTTCCAGATTTTAAGAAAAGCCGGCGTTAATTTCGTCAGATTCCGTTTATGGAACAAGCCTTATACCAAATATAACAAGGCTTATGGCGGCGGAAATAACACGGTCGACGTTGACCTAGCTATGGCCAAAAGGGCGAAAGCCGCTGGCTTAAACGTCATGATCGATTTCCATTACAGCGATTTCTGGGCCGATCCTGACCAGCAAAACAAGCCAAAAGAATGGGGTACCCTTGAGCAAAGCGAAATCCCTAACGCCATCAAAGAATTCACGACGAACACTTTGACTACCTTCAAAAATGCCGGAGTCCACGTTGACGCTGTCCAAATCGGCAACGAAATCAACAACGGCATGTGTGGCTATGAAATAGACTGGAACAACGTAGAAACCTCCTATGACGTCATGGCTGAGATGCTAAAAGGCGGAATCGAAGGCGCTAAATCAGTATTCTCCGACACAAGAACGATGATCCATCTTGCCAATGGCGGCAATAAAGAAGAATTCGAAAACTTCTTCGTCGCCATGGATAAGCGCAAAGTCGATTACGATATAATCGGTGCTTCTTATTATCCAAACTTATCCGGCGACCTTTCCGAATTGCAAGCCAACCTTGACAATGTGTCCGAAAAGACCGGAAAGCCGGTAGTCGTCGCCGAAACCTCTTGGGGTTTCACCACTGATTACAACGATTACACCGAAAATCAATACACCACAGCCGACGAAGACGTCGGTGGATATTTGACCTCCGAACAGGCTCAAGCCACGGAAATCAGAGATATCGTAAACATCTTATCTAATGTCCCTAACAAGAAGGGACTCGGCATCTTCTATTGGGAACCGGGCTGGCTTCCTGTCGAAGGTGCGGGCTGGGCCACCAAATACGGCCAAGCCTATCAATACGATGGCGAGGATGGCGGACACTCCGATTATAAGGACGGTTTAGCCTCTTGGTCGAACCAAGGCCTATTCTCCTACACTGGCAAGGCTCTTTCCTCTTTGTATACCTTCAAATACTTGAAGGAAGGATTCAATCCTCATGAAGAACTCTCGATTAAAGCTAGGAAAACCAGCGTTGAATACACTTTGAATCTGGCTGAGCAAGAAACCCTTCCAACCACGGCTAAGGTGGTCACCGACTTCGATGCCATCAGAGATGCGAACGTTGTTTGGGATAATAACGCTATCGAAACCGTGAAAGCCAAAGGCACCCACACAGGCTTAAAAGGAACGCTTGATGGCAAATACGAAATCACCGCAACCGCCCATTGCATCGAAAACTTCGTCAAGGACCCTGGCTTTGAAAATCAGGGGACAACCGACACTGTCAAAGACCCATGGGTCATCGAATATTCGACACCTGCTAACGATAAAGTAGTCAAGCTCGATAGAAAGAAAGATATCCGAAACGGCAAGACCGACCTCAACTGGTATCACTCCTCAAAAGACTTCACTTTCAAGGTCAAGCAAACAATTACTAGCCTTCCGGCCGGCAGCTACACCTTGACGACCTACATCATGGCCATCGCCTATAAAGAAATCGCTCATACCAAACTCAATCTTTATATCTCCATCAACGGTGGAGAACCAAAGGTTCTTGATCTTGCGAGCGCTGATTACCTCCAAGGCTGGTCAGCCGGTTATCAAACTTGCACGATAAGCAATATCGAAGTGCCAGAAGGCGCGACGGCGGAAATTGGGCTAGAAGGAGCCGCCAAGGCGAAAGCCTGGGCCCACAACGACGACTGGGAGCTTGTGAATACAAGTAATTAATTTTATGGAAAACGAATTCGTAATTAACATTATTCATAGGCCTGAGCTTTCCCCGGAATACGCCGAAAAAGCGTTGGGCAAAAAAGCCGCCAGCAACGTGAGAAATGAGTCTCTCGATATTTTCCTCTTCCAACAAGAAGCCGCTCACAAGAACGGATTGAAAACGACGATTCAAATAACATATGCCTCTTTGTTCTCTAATGAAATCGTGAAGATTTCCAAAGAACACCATGAAAAGTACGGCGATGAAATAGGCCTTTCCTTATTGGGATTGCCATGCAAGCAATTCAGAGAGAAATACCATACCGAAGATTTCTGCATTTGGATGTTTGACGAAAAGAGGAAGATGGAAATCATCGACGATGTATTCTCGATGTTCTTCGATAAATTCGGCTTCTATCCAGAATCCACTTCTTCGTATTTCCTCGATGCATTCTGTCTAAATTACATCCACGAAAAATACCCATCCGTAAAATGTGCGGTGGCCACTTGTTGGGAAGAAGGTCCAAAAGCCTACCATACCTGCAATAATTCCTGGTACACCTTCATGGATGGCGGACCATGGAATCCTTGGATTCCAAGCAAAGTCAATTCCCATTGCCCTGCCGTCTCTAAAGATGATGACTGCGGCATCGTCTGCATCCCACATCTTTCCAGAGATTTGATCGCCTGCTTTAACGGAAATGGGTCGAATTTCGGCACCCATCCTCAAAACGTTTTAAGAGGTATGATCTATTACGATGATAACGGGCATATCGAATACCCTTATCTCTATAACTTGATCGACGAATATCGACACCTCGGAAAATACAATGACGGATATTCCTACAACATGATGTTCGTTGGACCGGGCTGGTTAAACAGAAGAGGGAGATGGGAATGTCCGTATGAGCTTCTCGCCCAATCTTACGAAGATGCGATGGCTTACTACGGAATGCTTAAGAAAGATGGCCAATTAAAAGACCTCACCATGTCCGAATTCGCGACCTATTATCGTAAAAAACATCCAAACTATCTTAGAGGCGAAGTCGCTTTATGGAAAGACATCCTATACGGTTCAAATAAGCAATATTTATGGTATGTCGACCCATATATGAGAACCTGTCTTGATTTCAATCAAGGTGGAGCGGTGATCGACCTTAGGCCTTATGCCGCCAAGATCGAGCAGAAGGTCGGCATTGGAACCGAACATGTCTACGATGCTTCCTATCCATATTTGATTCAAGCCAACTATCGAGCGGGCTATTTCACCCATTACGCCGGAGCGGGCACCATCAAATCCTGCAAGGTGACATACAAGGGTGAGACAACTGATTTGGCTCTTTGCAGAACGATGGCCAAATTCGAGAAGACTCCTAACGGAATCAAAGTCACCGCGAATCCCGTGACCTTGAGGCTCGCCCAAAAAGACATCGAGATCCAATCCATCTTCGAAATTGAAGAAGGCTCAGGAGAGATGAAGGTCGCTAGGAACGTGTTAACCGATTTAAAAGGCGAAGAAATCACCATCGAAGAATATATGACCGGTGCCTTCGGCTTGAATGAATATCAAGCGGATATGACTTCATTAACCCTCGGAGTCGATTCCGATTCCATCAATTACGGCTACTTAGGCCGAAAGATACAGCACGTAGGCAAAAAGGCCTATGTGAATATCCCACCTATCGATACAAGGGTGGAACTCAGAGCGGAAGATGCCGAATTATCGGTGGAAGAAGGCATAGCCTTCTCGCCGGTATACAAACTATCCGCTTCAAAAACGATTAAAAAAGGAGGATTCGTAACATGGCTCAAGCTAGCAAAGGCAAATTGAATTACAGATGTCCTTCTTGCTTTATGAAAGATATCGACATGGATATGTTCTATGATGAAAAAAAGAAAGAATATTATTGCTTAAGATGCGGATTTCGCGGAAGCCAAGAAGATGTCTTGAAATACAACGAAATGGCAAAGTGCAACTACAAGTTTCTTAAGAAGAGAGTAGTTTCCTTCAACGAAGATAACGAACCACTAACCGTTAAAGATCATGAAAGGGGAGCAATGTGATACTCGGGGTAGACGTATCCACATATTTCGAAGAAAAGAAAGCTAATGCTTCCTACTTTTCGGCTGGAAAAGAAGTCGATCCTTTGAAAGTCTTTAAAAGCAATGGCGTCACCCATATGAGAATCCGCATTTGGAACAATCCATTTAGCAAAGACCATAAGCCATACAAAGGCGGAACCTGCGACGTTAAGAACTTCATTGAATTGGCCGAATTGGCCGTTGAACACGGCTATAAAGTTGTCCCTGATTTCCATTACAGCGATTTCTGGGCCGACCCAGGAAAGCAATTCATCCCTAAGGAATGGGCCAATGACTCCTATGAAACGTTATGCCTTAAAGTCGCCGAATTCACCAAGAACACCCTTTTGAAACTAAAAGGCAAAGGCATTGATGTGGACATGCTTCAAATCGGCAACGAAATAACGAATGGAATGTTATGGCCAATCGGCAAACTTACCGATAATGGAGAGGGCAAGAAACGCGGTAATTACGATAAGTTATGCGGCCTTCTCAAATCTGGTATCAACGCCGCCAAAGAAGTCTATCCGAAGGCCAAAATCATCCTCCATCTCGAAAGAAGCGGAGATGCTGCCGTCTATCAAGAATTCTTCGAAGAGATGGAAAAGCACGATGTTTCATATGATGTAATCGGCGCCTCTTACTACCCATATTGGCATGGATCATTCAAACAGCTATTTAACAATCTCGATGCCTGCAAAGAAAGATTCAAAAAAGAAATCATGATAATGGAATTGGGATACGGCTTCACCTTAGAAGACTATATCATGACCAATAACGGGGCAGCCCACTTAGTCATAAACGAGGAAAAGATCAAAGAGATGAAAGAAGCCTTGCCTTATCCCCTTTCCGAAGAAGGGCAAGCCAAATTCATCGAAGAATTCTTGACTCTCTGCCAAAAGCACGATGTCAAAGCCGTCTTCTACTGGGAACCATGTTGGATTCCGGGAGATGACATTTGCTGGGCATCGAAAGAAGGCCAGGAATACATAAACGAGACAGGAAAATCTCAAAGAAACGAATGGGCCAATCAATGCTTATACGATTACAAAGGAAACGCCTTGAAAGCCCTCACTAAATTCAAAATCTAAGGAGAATTCAAATATGAAAAAGAAATTAACATGCCTTGCTATCGTGCCGATGATGCTGGCTCTTGCTAGTTGTTTCAACTCTTCATCTTCGAACGAAATCACCATCACCATTTGGGAAGACGAATCAAACATCGATATGGTTAAGACTTTGACCGATGAATATTTGACCAAATACAAATCCAATTACCCGGATTCGCCGACTATTAAGATCGTTTTCGAAGAACAGACTGAGAAATCCGCTATCGAAAAGATGTCGACCGTCGCGGCTGCGGGAGAAGGACCAGATATCGCCGCCATCACCCACGACACCATCGCCGCCGGCGTGGCCGATAAGCTCTTAGCTCCTGTTTCCTATGACCAGGCTCTTACTTACAGAATGACTCCGGAAGCGATGAACGCCGTAACCTACAACGGAACGGTTTATGGCTATCCAATCACCGCTGAATCGATGACCATCCTCTATGACAAAACAAAGATCACCGCTCAAGAACTAAGCAGTTTTGACGCTCTCCTTGCCAGCGGAAAGAAAATCGCTTGGCAGATGACCGGAGATGACGGTGGTTACTATACTTCTGGCCTCTACACCGATGCGGTTATCTTCGGAGCGGATGGCAAAGATTCGACCAAGGTCAATCTCGCCACCACCAAAGCCGTCAACAACGTTTATTCCTTCTTCCACGATTATGGCTCTTGCTTCATCGATGCTTCTCCAGAAGCGGCCGTTTCTTATGTCACCAACGGAATGGGCGGAGCGGTAGGCTTGATGTCCTCTCCATTCATTCTTTCGAGCATGAAGAACGCTTTAGGCGATAACTTAGGCATCGCTAAGCTCCCGACCATCAACAACGAATCCCTTAGACCTTTCTCTGGCTATAAGGCTTATGCGGTTTCCCGCTATTCGAAAAACGGCGTCATCGCTCAGGATATCTGCAATTTCCTAACTTCTTATGACGCGATGAACTGGAGACTCGTCAATGCGGGATATCTTCCAGCTTGCCCGCTTGATGCCACCTCGGACATCAAAGAATCCATCGCCGAAAGCGCCGAAGCCCAAGTCTTCGCTGCGTCTTTAGCCGACTCCTTCACCATGCCGAACATCCCAAAGATGCAAGACTATTGGAGACCGATGAACAACGCGACCACGAAGTTCTGGAATCAAAAAGATTCTTTGACCAAAGAACAGGTCAAATCAGCCTTAGATGAAGCTTCTCAGACCTTGCTTTCATAATGGGGTAACGCATGGAACCGGCGAAAAGAGAGACAAAATTAAGTTCATTGCTAAGACCTTTTAGCTCTTTTAGAGAGACCTTTAGATCTTCGAGCACCTATATGAGGATTGTTTTAATCTTGCAATGCGTGCTTCTCGGTCCTGGGGTTTTGCTTAGTGGTGAATTGGAACTCGGCATCATTTGCTGGGCCGTGTTATATGGCTTGCTTTTGGGCAACGGATACATAACCTACGGCTATGCCTCCAAGACCTTAAGCATATCCGTCTTCACCTATGTGGTGGTCTTTGTAATCCTTCTTGGATTAGCTATTGCCTTATGGTATTTCATCTTCAATAGGACCGTCTCCAACGCCAAAAAGAAGATAAAGAAGGAACGCTACACCTTCTCCTACATCGCCATGGGCTTTAAAAAATTCTTCACCTCCTTTATCGGATGGTGGAAGGAATTCTCCATCCAATACAAAGCTGGCGACGCAAAGGGCAGAACCTCACTTATTTTGTCCTTCTTCGTATGCGGCATTCCATTGTTAATCATGAAAGAATGGGTCAAAGGAATTGCTTTCTTAGCCATTCAAGTCCTTACCATTCTCTATATGATTGCCAGAGGCTTTGCCGATATTCAGACCTTCTTCCTTTTAGGGGCCGAAGATAAATACCAAGCACCTTTGATCTATGGCATCATCGCCATGGTCATCGTGTTGTTATTCCTCTTCATCTACATCGTCAACATCAAACAAACCCTAAAGGCGGTCAACAATTACAACCTTCATAAATACGGTCCTAACTTCAAAAACCAGCTTAAGGAACTCGGAAACAAGAATTTCTACGTCACATCGCTTGTTATCCCTGTCCTCGGGGCGATAGTTTTCACCATCATTCCTTTGGCTTTCATGATCGCGATTGCCTTCACCAATTATTCAAGAGTTACCTCTCCAGGATATTCCAGCACCGGCAATTTCGATCTCCTTGAATGGGTTGGTGCGGATACCTTTAAGAGAATCTTCAACGAAACCGCCAACTTCCAAGACTTATTGTCCGTCTTTGCCTGGACTATCATTTGGGCTTTGCTAGCCACCTTCACTTGTTATTTCGGCGGCTTGTTCTTGGCGATGCTCTTAAACAAGAAATGCATCAAAGGGAAAGTCATTTATAGATCGTTGTTCGTCGTTGCCATGGCCATGCCGCAGTTCGTCTCGTTATTGGTCATGAGAACGATGTTCGAAGATTATGGCCCTATCAACACCTTGATGATGAATCTCGGTTGGATTTCGGAGCCTATCAAATATTGGAAGTCCGAATATTTAGCCAGAGGCTTGATCATTTTCATCAACATGTGGGTAGGTATCCCTTACTACATGTTGCTTATGTCCGGATTGCTCATAAACATCCCGAAGGATTATTACGAAGCGGCGACCATCGATGGCGCCACCAGATGGCAGCAATTCAAGAAGATCACCTTCCCGAACATTTTGTTCATGACGACCCCGTTGCTTATTACATCTTTCGTTAGCAACATCAACAATTTCAATGTCATATGGTTCTTAACCAACGGCGGCCCTGCTAATGAAGATATCAGCGGAACGGCGGGCAAAACCGACATCTTGATAACTTGGCTTTACCAATTGACCATGAAACGCGGAGACTACAATTTCGGCGCGGCTATCGGCATCATCATGTTCCTTATCACCGCCACGCTTTCCTTGATTATCTTCCGCCGCTCGGGTTCATATAAAAACGAGGAGACTTATAGATGAGAAAAGATAGAAACAAATCATTGAAAAGGTCTCGTATTATCGAAGCCATTTGGTCCAATGCCCTGGTTATTTTGCTAGCCCTTATTTGGATTATGCCGGTCTTATGGATAATCATGGCCAGCTTCTCCAATCAGACGGGCTATATCTCCACGACCTTCTTCCCGAAGCTAGACCAGCTAACCATAAAGAATTACGTGAAACTGTTCACGGAAACGAAATTCCTTACTTGGGTCGGGAACACCATGATCGTCGCCGTATTGAACACCATCTTCACGACCTTGTTCACGGTTTTGACCGCTTATTCGTTATCTCGATTCAGATTCAAGATGAGAAAGACCTTCTTGAATATCACCTTGATTTTGGGGATGTTCCCTGGATTTATGTCCATGGTCGCGGTTTACTTCATCCTCGCTGAATTGAACTTAACGAATTCGATATTCGCCCTCCTTGTTTATTATGTTGCCGGAGCGGGCCTTGGCTTCTTCGTCTGCAAAGGTTACTTCGACACCATTCCTAAGGATATCGACGAGGCTTTGATGGTCGATGGCTCCCCGCATATCGTTTCATTTATCAGAGTTTATTTGCCTTTAGCCGCCCCGATCATCATCTATACCGCTTTGATGGCCTTTATGGCGCCGTGGGCCGATTACATCCTCGCAGGATTAATCTTCACCAAAGACTCCGCCAAGACCGTCGCGGTGGGACTTTATGGCTGGATGGAATCTAGCAAGATAAACAACTATTTCACCTTGTTCGCCGCCGGGGCGACCATCGTTGCCGTTCCTATCGTGGCTTTATACATCGCTTTGCAAAGATTCTTTGTCGAAGGCATCTCAGCCGGAGCTGTGAAGGGGTAGTTTTATGAAAGTGAAATCTCTGAATCTATTATTCATCCCACTCCTGGCTTCCTGCAGCATCACCTTCGGTTCCAATAGCAGCGTAGCAGCGCCGTCTTTAACTGTCGATGACGTCTCTACCCATGTTTATGACAGCGTTACTTTGAATATTCAGAATCTTAACGGAGAAGACTATTCCTTAGAGACCAGCGGGAATGGCATCAGAATCGAAAACAAAACCATCATCCCACTTAAAGCCGACACGGATAATGAGGTAATCATCAAAACGAATAGTGGAAGAACCGCTTCGTTTAAAGTGAAAGTCGAAAACAGAACGTATACATCCAAACACGCCAGTGCCGAAACAAGCGAAGGTTGGTTCGAGGATGTAACCATCAGCCCTATTTCCTCCTTGACTACCTCATTTGCCAACGGAATGGATATTTCCAGCGCCAAGCAGCTTTATGATAATGGCCAAAAGTTCTATAACGCCGACGGAGTAGAACAATCGCTGTTCTATATCTTAAAAGACGCCGGAGTTAACTGGATCAGATTAAGACTTTGGAATGATCCAAGCGATGAATATGAAGAAGATGGAACCAAAAAGACCTTCCAATACGGCGGTGGCAATTGTAATTTAACCAACGTCAGATGGATGGCCCATGAAGCCAAAGCCGCTGGCCTTAAGGTCTTATTGAACTTCCATTACAGCGATTTCTGGGCCGACCCAACCAATCAAATAGTCCCGAAAGCCTGGAAAGACGTTTCCACTTCCAACGAACTCGCTTGCGAAGTCGAAGATTATACCCGAAACGTCTTGAAGGATTTGAAGGCCAACGCCGCATTGCCAGACATGGTTCAAATCGGCAACGAAACCTACGCCGGGATGTTCTTGCATAATCCTGGAGGAGCCACTACCTCCGCGACCGGAAATAATCCGAAGTACACCACGGAGAAGACAACTAGGAAAGACGGAACCGAAGCCAAATACGACTTCACGGGCTCAAAAGATTCCAATACGAATATCAGGAAATACATCGAAGCGGCCATTAACGGCATCAACGCGGTGGACTCCTCAATCATGAAGATGATTCACTTCGTCAAAGGATTCGCCGATCCAAACACCAGCATCAAATTCTTCCAAACCTTCGATGACCTCGGTATCGATGTCTTCGGACTCAGCGCCTATTCCTATTATCATTGGTCTAATTTATCGACTTTGAAATCTGGATTATCGGCCGTTTCCGAAGCTTTCCCAGAGAAGAAAATCTGCATCGCCGAAACTTCCTACGGTTTCACCTACGAAACAGATTCTTGGGCCGAGAACACCTTCTCTAAGAACGGAACGGCTTCAGTCATCTCCGGCTACCCGTGTTCAATTCAGGGACAAGCCTCGATTATCCGAGATGCGACCGAAGTCGTATCGAACCTCCAAAACGGATTCGGAGTGTTCTACTGGGAAGGGGCTTGGACACCGACCAAATATTCTGGTTGGGCCGACCAAAACAGCGCTTCTTCTTGGGCCAATCAAGCCTTGTTCTCCTATAACGGAAAGGCTTTGGGAAGTCTCAGCGTCTATAAGAAGATGCAACCAACAAAATAAAAACCCATTTTAAAAATATGAAGAAAGGAAAGGACAAATGAGAAAACAGCCTGTCGTCTAGCAAAGGGCTCTAGGAAGCCATGGCGTCTTAAAAAAGACGAATCCTAAAACATGAACTTCATTTTAAAAATATAAGAAAGGAAACAAAAAAATGAAAAAACAACTATTGGTCTTAGTCTCCTCAATGCTCTTATTGGCAGCTTGTGGACCAAATGACTCCTCTGCAGCATCATCCACCCCTATCGACTCTTCTACTGGCGGCGATAGCTCTTCCTCGATCCCAGCTGAACCAGCCAAGATCGACGTAACCATCAAAATCACCGCCGTTGGAATCGCAGAATACACTGGCTCTCATTCCAAACTCTACATCAATTCCAGCTTCGAGTCCGCCGATTGGACTACCCACGCTATGACTCAGGACGCCGATAACGCGAACATCTGGACTTACACCTTCAACCAAGTCGAAGTCGATGCAAGATATAAGTTCAACATCTATTATGGCAACGACGAAACCCCAGATTGGTCTAACGGCATCAATGCCGAAGGAACTGGCGAGAATCCTCTTACCATCACCGTCACCGAAGATAAGAGCTTGTATGAATTCACTTCGAACTTCACCGTTCCTACCACTTCCCATACGTTCACCCTTGTCTTGACCCCTCACGTTCAAACGACCGCGGGCACCGATGATACGATGTATGATTCCACTTATCTTTGGATGTGGTGCTCTCCAGCCACCACTACCGTTCTCAATAAGCAAAACGATGGTACCTGGACCTATCAAGTCAGCAATTATACCGGTGATAGTTTCCAATTTACCCCATGCTTAGGTAGCGAAAACGCCATCAACTGGTCCTATCAGCATGGTGCTTATGAAAGCGGCGCTTGGACTCAATGGAATTCAATTAACGTCGCTCTCGAAGAAGGAAAGACCGAATATACATACGATATCTATTTCAAGGCTCAGCCTGATCAACCGGCTGGTGCCACATATTCTGTGACCTGGCATTATAACGCCACTAACTGGGATAATCTTGGCACCTCGATTTCCGTTTGCTACACGGTTAACGGGGGGGATTTGCAATGGGCCACGATGAACTGGGATGTGCAAGGCAGTTATAATTACACCGCGACTGGCGCCGATATCCCAAGTGGCGCAACCGTGAATTATTACCTTTATACCTGGAAGGCCGAAGGCGATGTCAGATACCTTGCTCAAGATGCAACTGGCACGAACTTCTCCATCACCGTCACCTCTAACGTCGAATACATCCTTACCGGTGATTTCGGCTCAACCGCCAATTCCTATGGCGTTGGCTCGGTATCACAGGCCGCATAACGCTCTAAATTAAATCAACTCTACACATCTGGGAGGACTAACATGAAAAACAATGAGATGGTATTACAAGAATTACCAACTATTGAAAAGTCTGATGATAGATTCGTTTCTTTGCAAAACGTCAACAAGTTTTACGACAAGAACATCCATGCCGTCATCGATTTCAACCTCGATATCAAAAAGCATGAATTCATCGTCTTTGTTGGTCCTTCTGGATGTGGTAAGTCTACCACCCTCAGAATGATTGCCGGCCTTGAAGATATTTCCAGCGGCAATCTCTTTATCGATGGGGTTTATTGCAACGATTTGCCACCGGTGGAGAGGGACATCGCCATGGTTTTCCAAAGCTATGCCCTTTACCCGAACATGACCGTTTACGACAATATGGCCTTCTCGTTGCAAGTTCGTCATTTCCCGAAAGAGGAAATCGACAAAAGAGTCAGAGAAGCCGCCAAAATATTGGAAATCGAGAAATACCTCGATCGCAAACCAAAAGCATTATCCGGTGGCCAAAGGCAGAGAGTCGCCCTTGGTAGGGCCATTGTCAGAAAAGCCAGACTGTTCTTGATGGATGAGCCTTTAAGTAACCTTGACGCCAAATTAAGGGTGCAGATGAGAAGCGAAATCATCAATCTGCACGAAAGGCTCGAAGCCACGACCATCTATGTCACCCATGACCAAACCGAAGCCATGACCATGGCGGATCGCATCGTCGTCATGAAAGATGGCATCGTTCAGCAAATCGCCACCCCGATGGAGATATATAAGCACCCAGCCAACAAATTCGTGGCCTCTTTCATCGGCTCTCCGGCCATGAACTTTATCGATGGAGTTTATTCCAAAGGTATCGTTAAGTTCTCTGACGGAACTCAAATTTGCCTTCCTCAGGATAAAATCGAATCCCACAATCTCTTCTACAAAAACTATTTAGAAGAACTCGAAAATGGCTTCTATTCGTTTGTTGAAAAGAGGGAAGCGGAGGCTTTAAACCAAGCTTCCAAGAAAAAGAAATCCAAGAAGAAGGCTTCCGAGGAATATGATCCTGATTCAGATCCTGAGATAATCGGCATGAAAGAGAAAATCGAAAAGCTCAAAGGAATCGTTAATGGCGATGACCACAAAGTGATATTCGGAATCAGGCCGGAATATATCATCAGAAATGATAATGGCGACATTAAGACCACGATTGGATTAAGCGAGCTTCTTGGCGATGAATATTACGTTCATTTCAACTATGCCGGGAAAAACATCCTTGCCAAGGTGGCCTCGGAATCCCTTTTAGAGAAAGGAACCGATATAACCTTCGAATTCAAAAAGGATAAGATCCATCTC
Organism: bacterium; assembly: GCA_963651445.1. Classification (GTDB taxonomy): domain Bacteria; phylum Bacillota_I; class Bacilli_A; order RFN20; family CAG-826; genus UBA4951. The sequence continues at coordinate 28,104 of CAVJPU010000012.1, forward strand.
TTTGATTCAATCAGCGAAAGAGCGGTTTGCTAATTATCGTTTGAGCATTTAAAAGCCCCGTGTTTGGGGCTTTTTTTGGTTCGGGAATTAAGCAACAAATTAAGCAAGATTTAAGCAAGATAATGAATAATTCATCCAAGATGGTATAATACTTCCGAAGGACGAATCACGATGCATAAACCGCCATTTGAAATTACCAATAATATGTTATCCAGAACCATCTCGATAACGGAAAAAATAGGCAAAATAAGCTCTTTCAATTCGTTACAAAGAATGCCGACTTTAAGGCACAATAACACGATAAAATCTATACATTCGTCTCTTTTGATTGAAGCCAACTCCTTGTCTTTGAGCCAGGTTAAAGATGTCATCGACGGTAAGCAAGTGATCAGCTCCCAAAAGGAAATCCAGGAAGTCAAAAACGCCTACGAGGCTTATTCGTTCATAAAGGGCTTTGACGCCTATTCGGAATCCGACTTGCTTAAAGCCCACAAAATGCTCACCAATCTCATCCAAGACGATGCCGGCGAATACAGAAACCACGCGGAAGGTGTCTTTGATGGTGATAAGGTCATCTTCGTCGCCCCTCCGGCGGATATGGTCCCAAGCTTGATGCATAACTTGTTTGATTGGTTGAAGAACGACCACGAAACACATCTTTTAATCAAATCTTGCGTCTTCCATTACGAATTCGTTTTCATCCATCCTTTCGGCGATGGGAATGGCCGAACTGCCAGACTTTGGCAAAATGTCTTACTTAGCAAATGGAATCCTTTATTTGAATACGTCCCTATCGAATCTCAAATCCAGAAGCACCAATCTGAATATTACAAGACCATCGATGGTTGCCATAAAGCCGGCAATTCAAACGAATTCATCGAATTCATGCTTAAGATGATCGATGAGGTTTTAAGTGAGATGCTAAAGACGGCGTCTATGACCGCCAAGAGCATCTCCACCCAAGTGAACAAGCTTTTGGAAGTCATGGAATTTGGGATTCCATTATCCGCTAACGAAATCATGGATAGGCTAGGAATCAAATCCAAAGAAACCTTAAGGGCTTCTTATTTGAACCCCGCCATCGAAAATGGTTTGGTCAAGATGACTCTTCCTGATAAGCCAAACAGCAAGAACCAAAAATACTTTAAGTAACAAATTAAGCAAGATTTAAGCAAAATTAAACATTCATGATTGAATGCCGTTCTTTTTTTGTTGAAATTATAAAACGTAGTTATTAAACTACGGCGGAGACAGAAGAAAGGACCTCCAATATGGAAGAAGAAAAGAAAGAAGCCGTCGGCGAGCCGTCCGAAGCCGCCAACGAGCAAAAAGAAGAGAAGAAGAACGCCAAAGTGATCATCAACCAGTTTGTTGAGAAGCATGGCAAGAAGAAATGCATCATCTATGGCTCTATCATCGGTGCCGCTATCCTCGCCTTAGTCTTAGGTTTGGGCATTGGCCTCGGTTGTAACAAAGTGGCCCCAATCATCGAGGCTAAAACCTGGAAAGAAAGGGCCGACGAAATCAACGCCTTGCACGAGTCCGCTGACTATAAGGCCCCAAGCAAGGCTACCATTACCATGAAAAGCAAGGACAAAGTTGCCTATTCCGATGGCGTGACCGACGATCTCACCGAATCCATGACCTGCGCTATCGACACCGACAATCTTATGATTTACGGTAAGTTATACGAGAATCATCAATACACTGGTGAGGTCGCTAAAATTACTTATCACCATGGTGTTGAGTCTTATGTTGCCGATTCCGAATTCTGGTTCTGGCTCGAAGAAAGCGAAAACCGCGCTTACATCATGGCCACGGTTGGCACTGAGACCAAATCGATGTATTCCATCGTCACCGACCAGCAAATCGCTGACATCAAAGCCGACCCAGACAAAGAGCTTCGCGATCTTTGTGACGACTGCGAAGAGGCTTTCAATAAACAATTGAAAAACTTGGAAGCCCATGACTTGCTTGAATATTATTCTTGGGCCGATCCAGATACTACCATCACCGCTCTTTCGGGCTTGTACCAACCTGCAGATTTCTACGATGAATATTACGATGATTTCATGGATGATGGAATCGCTTATGTGGACGGTCGCGAATTAGCCGCCGATTACACCAAGACCAGCCTTGAACTCCGTTCATCTGGGGATGGAAACGTCAGCTTTGCCTTCTCTGGCAAGACCGATGAAGAAATCACTGATTATTCCTCCGCCGGCGTAGATGAAGTCACCCATGTCTCGGCGAAAGTCTCCTACAAGCTCTCCTATGACAACTACTGCTGGTCTGGCTATGACATCGTGAAGAAAGGCACCGTCAATCTCACTTATGATTTGACTGCCGAATGCGACTACAACATCCATTACAATATCGACTATACCGCCAAGATCAAAAAGCCAACTGTTAAAAACCTCATCAACACGATGGCTTAATTCCTTCTAAGGAAACAAAATGGTGCATCCTTATTAAGATGCACCTTTTTCCTTGCCTAAGTAAAATATAGCTATGACCTATTTTGCTTATTACGAATCTCCACTCGGAAAGATAATTCTTAGAAGCGACGGGGAATCACTTACCGGGTTATGCTTCGATAATCAAAAACATCAGCCATCATTGAAATGCGAGGTCCTAAATGGCGACTTACAAATATTCAAGGAAACCATTCGCTGGTTGGATACGTATTTCGGTGGAAGCGTTCCTTCGTACACGCCTTTTCTTTCTTTATCGGGAACCGAATTTCAAAAAGAAGTCTGGGATATCCTTAAAGACATTCCCTATGGTCAAACGATGACCTATGGAGAAGTGGCTGAGATAATCGCCGAAAGAAGGAATATCGAACAAATGTCCTCTCAGGCCGTTGGCCAAGCGGTGGGGCATAATCCTATCGCCATCATAATCCCGTGTCATCGCGTTATGGGGGCAAACGGCAAAATAACTGGATATGCCGGTGGTATTGATAAGAAAATAGTTTTGCTTAATATTGAAAAAGAAACTATCAAGAAAAGATGATTTCAATCCAGACATTGATGGCTGATACAGCTTCGTCAAAATCTATATCGACCGAATATTTTGCTTTATTTCTGTAATGCTGCCAGTTCGTGTTTGTTTGAGCGTTGTTCCTTATTTTGGTTATTAGGGAGAAACTTCCCTCTTTGGATATGTTAAATCCACGGTATTCGCATGTTTTTCGGAACGCAGTTCTTAGAATATCTTCATCTATATCTTTCAAATTGAGCTTCAAAAGAATATAGAGATCGTAAAAATCCTTGCTGCGGCTGTTGGTGGTGCCTCTTTGCAAAATGGTTTGTAGCTTTTCGGCAATGACGCTTTCTAGACTATAGACCTTTATTGGAAGCGATTCGCTGGTTATTAGGCAATGATAATCATAGTTCTTTTCGGAAGGGACTATCGGATCACCGGTGGCGACATCGACATTGAACTGGCAACGGACGTTTTCTAAATTGCCTAATAAAACGATTCTAAAACCGCCATAAGCATCTTCTTTCCGGATGTCTTCGGTGCCGATAATCCTAAAGGTAATGTCATCGCCCATATCCAAAGAACAAATCTCTTTGATTTTGTTAAAAATAAAGTCCTTTTCTAACGCTTTATTCTTTAGATAGAAATCAATATCTACGGTGGATCTGTTCTTGGCTCCTATTAAGGAAGAAAGATACAATCCGCCCTTA
>CAVJPU010000013.1:0-28948 GCA_963651445.1 bacterium
CGAAAAGGGCCAAGTCTACATCGTCGAATACAAGATGATCTGCTACGCCTAAAGCTTAGATAATCAAACTTAAGGCAGGGTCAATAGCCCTGCTTTTTGTTTGCTTAAATAAGAGCATACTTCGATTGGTGTATAATATAGGCAATTGTTTTTGGAGGTTTTTGGGAATGCCAATCGCAGTCATTAAAGGTGATTTATTCGAGCAAAATTGCGACGCTTTGGTTATAACCTCGCAGCCAAGTTTAAGCCTCAATGGGCCGATGGGCCGGGAATTGATCGAACAATATGGTCCGGATGGTCCGAAAATCCAGCAAAAAATCAAAAAGCTCAAACCCATAAAATTCGGCGAAGCCACGATGTTGGATGACGATATGATGCATCGAAAAATCATCCTCGTCGCCACACCAAAATGGAACATAGAGACCGTTAGCAAGAACAATAAGGCTATAGAACTCCTCCACAATTGTTATACAAATGCTCTCAAAAAGGCCGTTGAGGCTGGACTGAAAAGCATAGCATTCCCGCTTTTATCGTCTGGCGTTTACAAATTCCCCAAGGTAAAGGCAGCCGAAGAAGCATTGGCCGCTATCGAAAGCTTCAAGGATAAGGACAAACTCAATATCGGGTTGGTTATCAAACACGAGAGCACTTTCAAAGATTGTCGCAAGACTTTTAAAGATGCAGGCGTAAAAATCATCGGTGGACATCTAACGACTCGCAGCGAGGAATTCGTCCGTTGGACGATGCGCGAGTTAGGAGGTCTTTCCTGGTACCAGAAAGATGCCGAGGCCATTTTGGAAGAGGTCGATGAAAAGAAAAACGAATTGGCCACGATGGACTTCAAGAAGTTATTGAAGGCCTATATGGTAAGGACCGGTTTGACTCCTGCCGATTGCTATCGCGGAATAGTCTCTAGGGCCGCCTTCGAAAAATTCTATTACGGGGATGGATGCCCGAGAAAATACACCGCTGTAGCCATCGGCATCAACATGCATCTCGACAACGATTCGATTGCCACGTTGATTGGAGAGGACCTTAAGAATGGCGACCCAAAAGACGAAATCATTTGGATGGGGATAGATGCCAAAGAAGATGTTAAAACCATCAATGCAGCATTAAAAAGTCAGGGATTCGATCCATTACCAACGCATCCTGTAAAAAACAAAAATTAAAAGGAACGTGATTTTACGAGGCCTATCTTTGATAGGCCTTTTTCATTGTGCAACCACCAAATTGGCGTTTTCTTTTTTGCATTGTTAAAGTGGTGTTGCTCGATGAGACGGGCACCAAAACGCACCAATTCATACTCCCCCTTTGACTCGGTGCTCGTCTCCTCGAAAACAAAACCAGTTATCAATAGGGGAACCTTGATATAAAAACCGGCCTAAAGCCAAGGGAGACAAAAATGAAAACGAAATTCATAACCAAAGAAACCAAATGCCCGGATTGCGGCGAAACCCTCCAAGAAACCATCTACAGCCAAATCAACGTGACTGAGAACCCCAAATTAAAGGAAGAAATCATCAGGGGGACGATTCTCTACTCCAAATGCCCGAAATGCGGTGGCGAGCAGATGAACGAGAACGATGGCTTCATCTACGTGGACGAAGAAAAGAAATTAGAGATCATCTATGGGAACGCAGCCACCAAGGAAAGCGTTTCTAAGGCTATTGATGACAGGGACAACAAAGGCATAACCGCCATCGGTTGCCCATACTATAACGATTTGGTCACCAACATCGTCGCCATCGATAACAATCTTGATTGGAGGGTAACCCAGATGGCCTTACTCGGCGTGGAGCACGTCTTCACCAAGATCAAGAACGAGGAAGATGGCAGCGTCACTTTCCCAAATCTCTCGGTTTTGACCGGCGATAAGGAAGACAACGGCGAACTTATGGTCCTTATCGGCTATGGCGAAAAAGACGATATGAAGATGGCTTGCCTGCCATTGTCAAAAGATGTCTATCAATACTGTTATGACCAATACAAAGAGATATTGGATTATCTAAACCCCATCAAATTCGATAGGAAATCGAGGGATGAATTCTGTGAGTATTACGATTCCATCCTCGAACGTTATAACCAAAAGAAAGGAGGAAAGAAGGATGCCTAATATTTTCAAGAACGATGAGCAGAGATTACGTTGGAACGCCTATAACAAGGAATACTCCAAGCGTAACTACAAATCCATCAGCATCAAGCTCAATTACGTCACCGATGCCGACGTCATCGAGGCCCTAACTGGTGATGGCAGATCGCCAACCGAAGTTATTAAAGCGCTAGTCCGCAATAAGAACGCCAACAAATAGTCAATAGGGATGGGCAATATTGGCAGACCCATTAAAAATGGGTCTAAGTCAAGATGCAACCGCCAAATTAGACAAGACTTTGGCGCCTTGCTAAAGTGGTGTTGCTCGATGAGACGGGCACTGAGTACCTCCTTTCTAGAATATTGCTCAATTTTCTCTCAGTGTCCATCTCACCGACCAATCAATCGCTTATCAAAGGGAAACCTAAGATAGAAATCAGATCCGAAAAAACGCTTCAAAGCCAGCAAATAAGGCTCTCGGTAGTCTTCTCCGATAAGTAAGACACATTAAAAAGGGCCTAAAGCCCAAGGAGAAAAATCTATGGAAAATACAAAATTCAACATGACTCAGTCAGAAGTCAAAGAATACATCGATGATCTTATCGACGATCTTATTCAAGAGAGCGGAGACACCGATCCTGATATGGAGAGCTTCAAGGACCTTGCCGGTACCAACGTTCTCTACAGCTACACCCACAACCAGATGAGCGAGGAAACCTTCCTTGCCTGCGCTGAATATCTTGGAATCCCAAGAGATGAGATCGACATGAATCTCGTTAGAGAAATCAAAGCCAAAAGAGATAAGGAGGCTGAATATCGAAGAAGATACAAAGAGAAGAAAAAAGCTGAACGTCTAGCTAAGAAAAAGCTGATGGAATGTATCAAAAACCCTAGCAAAGAAGCTAGTCAAAAAGACTATGACGAATTAGTCAAATTAGTCGAAGATTACTTAGAAAGCGTCAAGCGCGTGAAGGAGGAAAAGTAAAATGAACAGCAAAATGAAAACAATTATCGCCGATATCACCACCCTTAAGGTGGATGCCATCGTCAATGCCGCCAACAAAGATTTATTAGGAGGTAGTGGAATCGACGGAGCCATCCACGCTGCCGCCGGTCCTGAGTTAAAAGAATATTGCCGCCGCTTCAACGGCTGCCACACCGGAGAAGCCCGCATCACCCCGGGATTCAGACTCCCAGCCAAATACATCATCCATGCGGTGGGCCCAAGATACTACGAATCCAGAAACCCGAAAGCCAAATTGATTAGCTGTTACAAGAACTCGATGATGTTAGCCTACGAAAACGACATCCACACCATCGTCTTCCCATCCATCTCGACCGGCATCTTCCACTACCCAAAAGAAGAAGCCATCCCTATCGCGGTGTCCACGGTCGACTCAATGATCGAATATCTAAAGAAGGAGAAGAATTATGACATTAATGTCATATTCTGCCTGAAGGACGAAAGGACCAAGAAGATGTGCGACTTCTACATCAATCTGATCGATTACGTCAAGGAGGCTGAGAAAAATGGTCAAACGGATGAGGCGGACGCAACGCCTAATAGCCACCCTCAAAAAGGAAATGAAGATGACTAGCCGCCAGAAGATGGTGTTGGACCTCTTAAATGAGTTCAAAACCTTTACGAACGAGAGGATAAAGATCCTTAATACCAACAAAGGAATCGCCAAACTCTATAACACCGATCAAAGGATTGGGGCGATGACGGAACTGACCCATCAGGTCGAAGTAATAGACGCCATGATGCAAGCCATAACCACCCCAGAGCCCCTCTTGAAATGGGAGGATGGCGAAGACGAACCACACGCTGAAGCGTAATAAAGGAGATAATTAATGAGCAAAGAAAAAGAAATTCTTGAAGCGATCAAAACAATCAGAAAGGAATATAGAGCCCAGCCATATAACAAAGGCAAGACGGACGATGAAATCGATGGACAAATCCTCGATGACTTCCTTCTCGCCTTCGACCAAGGCAAGCTCGATAAGGAAAGCTTCTTGGGCATCATGGAATTGATGGGCTATGAGCCAACTGAAGAATTCTTGAAAGCCTTAGAAGAAGACAACAAGAAATAAGGCAGGGTCGAAAGATCCTGTCTTTTTAAGTTGTCCTAATTTTGTGGACAACTGAAACATTATCCATTATCATATGAATATGATAAAGCACTCCATCCGTTACTTTAATAATAAGGAAGTCAGGGCCATTTGGGATTACGAGAAATCTTCCTGGTGGTACTCCGCCACGGACTTCATCGAGATTCTGGTGGAGCCGAATTCGGCCCGCCGATATTGGAATAACGTCAAGAATAGGAATCCGGAGTTGTCTCCATTTTGTGGACAACTGAAATTATATTCCCGTGATGGCAAGAAATACCTAACCGATGTCATCTCCGAAGATGGGGTTAGATTACTAATGACCATCATCCCTTCGAAATACAAAAGACAGATTCAAGGCTGGCTGACGGGGATGCTGGACCCAATCGATGAGCAAAGCAAAAAGAAGGCCTACGACTTATATAAAACCTCATTGATTGAAGAAGAAGATGTCGGTAAAACGGTGGGGCTTCAAAAGATCCATGCCTATCTCTTCGAAGGTCTTTATTCCTTCGCCGGACAGATAAGAACCAAAACCATCTCCAAAGACGGATTTGTCTTCGCTAATGGGGATTTCTTGCCGCAAATCCTAGAAGGCATCGACAAAATGCCAGATTCCAATTTCGATGAGATATTGGATAAATACGTCGAGATGAACATCGCCCATCCCTTTATGGAAGGCAACGGCAGGGCCACCCGTATCTGGTTGGATTTCTTACTAATCGATAGGATTAAGCAATGCATCGATTGGTCCAGGATCGACAAAGAGGAATACCTAAACGCGATGAAAAGGAGCCCAATCGATCCTTCAAAGATTCATGAACTCTTGAAGTCCGCCTTAACAAACGACATCGATAACCGAGAGTTATTCCTAAAAGGAATCGACAACTCGTATTATTACGAAGAAGAATAAGGAATCTCCCTAGATAGGAGAATATTTGATATAATCACACCCGATGGATAACAAGAATAAGAACAAAAATACGACCAACGCCGTCAATAACCCGAATAAGCCGGGCGAGAAAATCGTCCCGCGCCACTTTTCGTTGAACGATTTGCATCGTAAAAAGAACGACAATCACAAAAACAATAACAACAATAACGTCCATAAAGAGGAACGTCGTCGCCCGGAGCCGCGTCCGGTGGTTCTCCCGACTACCTTCGTCATCGACGATCATCCAAGGGCGATGGTCCTTTGCTTTGACCGCAAAGCTATCGAGGACATCAAGCCGAAGAAATACACCTCCGGTTATGAGATCTTCAGGATGCCTCTTCAGTTATCGAGATACCTATACGCCGAGGAATTCCTTATCAAAGCCAAGGAACTGACCGAGAAGGAATTCATGGATAAAAGCTTCATCATCTTGGAAGGCAAAGACGGGGGTAAATTATTGGAATACGCCAAAACCTCAGAGAAAGACAATTCCAAGGATAAATCCGTGAAGCAGTTCTATCATTATTTGGCCTACTTTATAACCTACGCCAAAGAGAATGACACCGCGGTGGTCTTCGATTTATAAAAATATCGATGCAATCTAGAAAAGGGTGAACGCTCGTTCGCCCTTTTTAGGTTATGACCGGCATAACAATTTTTAACTTTCTTCTTTTTCTCTTTTCGGTGATACTTAAAGTAACCCTACCCAAAAAGGAGATATTTCAATATGAGAAAAGTCACAGTCGCCGGTGGCGGAGTCTTAGGAAGCCAGATCGCCTTCCAAGCCGCCTATATGGGCAACGATGTCACCATCTGGATGAGAAGCGAAGGCTCCATCACCCGCGCTAAGCCAAAAATCGAGAACCTTAAGAAGGTTTACATCGAAACCATCGAGAAGATGGCTTCTTCCAAAGACCCAGCCGATTGGGCCATCGGCATCTCTTCGGTGGAAGATTTCAACAAGAAAGAATGCTTGGAAAAGGTCGAAAAGGCCTATTCTTCCATCAAATACGTCATCGATATGAAAGAAGCCCTAGGAGAGGCCGACATCGTCATCGAGACCATCGCCGAGGACGTCAATCAGAAGAAGGCTTTCTATGAGGCTGCCGCCCCACTTATGAAGCCAGAATGCATCTTGGCCACCAACTCCTCAACTCTGTTGCCATCCCAGTTTGCCAAATATACTGGCAGACCAGATAAATACTTATCGATGCACTTCGCCAATTCCATTTGGAAAAACAACGTGGCCGAAGTCATGGTTCAGCCTGAAACTTCGAAGATGGCCTTTGACGCCGTCATCGAATTCGCCAAGGAAATCAGGATGCTTCCTCTCCCAGTAGCCAAGGAAAAGAAAGGATATCTCCTCAATTCCTTATTGGTCCCATTCCTTCTCTCCGGTTTGGATCTCTACGTCAACGGCGTCTCTGACCCAGCCTCCATCGACACCGCCTGGAAGAAAGGCACCGGCTCCCCGAGAGGACCGTTCGAGATCTTCGACGTGGTCGGCATCGAAACCGCCTATAATATCGTCGTCCAGTATCAGAAAGTCCCAAGCTTATTGAGCCCGCTTCTTAAGAAAATGATGCTTCCATATAACTTCAAAGGCATGGAAAAGACCTTAAAAGGGATGCTTGAATCCGGCAAGAAAGGCAAAGCCGCCGGCGAAGGCTTCTACAAATATAACTAAGCAATAAAAAGGACGTCCAAAATCGGGCGTCCTTTTCTTTTCCTTCCTTAGTCAGCAATCTTCACGAAGTAAGATCTGCGGCGTTTGTTCTCTCTTTGAGAGAAATATTTCCACATATTGCGGATGGCTAAGTTATCGATCATGTTGAGGTTGGTATCGCAGTATTCGATTTCACCCGACATCAATTTGTCGACCGCCATTTTGACGATAGCCCAGTGGATGCCGGTGTTGGCGTATTCTTTTCTAACCCCGACCATGCCTAAGTCCAAGCCTTTGGTATGCTTGACTTCCTTTAAGACCTTGACGATGGTAGGAGGAGTCAATCTGCCGCCGGTCTTCTGGAGGTGTCTCCCAATGGTTGGGAAGACCATTCCGAAGGCCACCAAGTTGTCGTTCTCATCACAGATGAACTTGATGTATTCCGGGGTCATGATCAACTTGAAGCCCTTGATAAGCTCTTTCTGCTCGGCCTTGGTGATAGGGACCGCCATATAGAGGTTGCCATAGCATTCCTCATAGATTTCGAAGAACTTATCGGCGTATTTATCTAATAACTGCCCGATGTTCTTATTCTCCGCGACATGCAAGTTAAGACGTTTCATCATTTTCTCGGAGATATCGATGACGCGGTGGTCGAAGACCTCTGGGGCGGTCAATCTGGATTCCACCCATTCGCATTCGGATTGGAAGCCATAGGCCAAATAATGCTTCTCGTAATATTCGGCGTTATATTGCTCTTCGTAGGTGGATTCTTCGTTGAATCCCTCGACCAACAAGCCTTCGCGTTCCATATCGTTCTTGCCCAAAGGACCGACCAATTCGTTCATTCCTAAGGACAAAGCCCATTCCTTCACGGCGTCCAATAAAGCCTTGGAGACTTCCATATCATCGATGAAATCGAAACGGGAGATACGAACTCTCTTCTGGTTCCAGACTTTGTTGGAGATCTTCTGATAGATTCCTTCGATGCGGCCTACGACTTTATTGTCCTTATAGGCTAAAAAGAACCTGCAGTCGATCTGCTCCGAATGAGCGTTCTTTTTCTTCATGGCCGCCACTTCGTCCATGTAGAGGTTAGGGACGAAAGACGGGTTGCCCTTATACATTTTGAGAGGGAAATTGATAAACAGCTTCTTCTCTCTCGAAGTCTTTACTTCTTTGATTGTAACCATAATTTCTCCTTAGCGGTGCTTGGCCAAGAACGAGATACCAGAGGTATTCGGACCCGCATGGCAACCGGCGGTTGGGTTTAGATAATAAGTGGTGAAAGTGAGATTTGGATATTTGGCCTTCATGGCTTGGACGATGGCCTCTTCCAAGGAGTCGGAGCCAGCGGAGATCACGTGGACATTCCCTTCACCCGGAGTCTCCGCCAATTCGGCGTATTTATCGACCAAATATTTGATGGCATTCATCTTGCCTTTGGTCTTATCGACGGATACCATCTTGCCTTCATCGGTGATGGCGATGATCGGCTTAATGCCGAATAATCCGCCTAAAGCGGCAGCCAAGCCAGATACACGTCCAGATTTGGCAAAGAACTTAAGATCGTCGGCAAAGAAATAGGTGGCGATGTGCTTTTTATATTCCTCGCCATAGGCGATGGTTTCTTCGACGGTGTGTCCTTTATTAAGGTAGCCAAAGACCCCTTCGACCACCCTTCTAGCGGTGGCGGAGATACCCATGGTATCCAAGGAATAGAACTTCCTTTCCGGATATTTCTCAAGTAGTTCGTTAACCGCCAATCTCATGGCGTTGAAAGTGCCGCTCATCTTCTCGGAGAAGTGAACGTAGAAAATATCGTTTCCAGCCGCGAATTCCGGCTCGAAGTACTGACGGTATTTCTCAATCGAGATAGCCGAGGTTGAAGGCAGTTTGAGAGTGGTTTTCAACTCCTCATAGAACTTCTTGGCGTCGAACTTGTCCCAAGTCTCATAAGGGAAAACTTCTTCCCCTTTGAAAACGTAAGGCATCGAAATCAATTTAAGTCCGTATTTATGAGCTAATTCCAAGTCAATATCGGAATCGGTATCAGCAAATTTAACAAGCATATTAAGTCTCCAAAATTTAAGTTTGTAGGCATACGCATTTTAATTCATACGCACATAAAAGAAAACCTTTTTTAAAACCGTCCTTAATAGGACGGTATCAAATAGTAACTTTTTCATATATTGTTGGCCTTTTCGACTAAAAAACAAGCGGATAATCAAAGTTGTTTTCCGCCTTATTCGAGACCCTAATTTTTGTCAGCAAAACATCGTCAATTTATCATCGAAAACAACGACGTTTTTTATTGCCAAAAACCCTTAAATTTCAAGGGTTTCACTTTTTAAAGTGGCGTTCCTAGCTCCCTTAAGATAGAATTGTGTGCATGAAAAAGGTCCTTCCTATCTTAGCCATATTGCTTAGCGCCGGCTTAATCTTAACGGGTTGCAAATCCAATAAAAATAATGGCGGTGGGCACTGCACCGGAAACACCTGCACGGTCGGAAGGAACATCAACAGTCTATGAGCGAATTAGAACAGGCCTTCAAAAGCGAGGATTATCGCAAAGTTCTCGAATTAACCAACGGCAAATCAGATATCCCCTCCATCACCCATCGTATCTCCGCCTATATCGGCTTAAAGAGATACCAAGAGGCTTTGGATTTATTGATCATGCATCGCGAAGAACTTTATAAGCTCGCTCCGAAGAATATCTTGGAAGTCAACTTCACCCTCCGCTTCGAGTTAGGACAGTTCGACGAAGCCTTCGATGACATCGTCATTTTCGGCGACTATCCATACATCAGCCAAGAGGTCGAAGAAGAACTCCGCGCCCTTCCTAAGAGGGTCCGCAAAGCCGAGAAAGACGCCCTTAAAAGAGAACAAAAAAGCGTCATCAATCTCTCATTGGAACAACCAGAGGAAAGTCTGTTGAAGAACCTGGACGCCATCGAAATCGATGAAGTCCCGACCTATCGCAAAGATTTAAGAAAAGTGGTCTCTTCCTTAGGCAAAGACGGGGCTAGAACCTATGCTCTTATGCTTTTGGTCGCGGCAGGAGACAAAGAAGAAATCAAGTTCCTTAAGAATGGTTCCGAATTCGTAGTCATTCCGGCCGATTTGGAAAGGCCATTCTCTGGCGATGACCATCTCCGTTTCTTGGATATGGTGGCGGAAGAAAGCAAAGACCCGAGCTTAACCAATATCGCATTGACCCTTTATTCCAAAGCCTTGGTGGCCGCCTACCCTGAACCATTGTTGGAAGAAGGGAAACTTAGAGACTATGCCTTGGCCTTCATCGATATCGCCAAGGAATATCTCCATTTAGACAACAACACCCCATCCGTAATCGACCCCGATGTCATCGTCAGGGTGCATAAATTTCTCGATGCCGCCGCCTAATCGGTGGCTTTTTTAATTATCGCACTTGCAAGTCACGCACGCTTGAGCGTATACTCACTACGCAACAAAAAAGACTTTTCGTCTACGAAAGGGACAAAAATGAAGAATACCGTCACCAATGTCAGCGCGACCAAAGTGAAGATCACCGTCGAAGTTGACAAAGAGAGTTGGAAGGCCGCTCAAGAAAAAGCCTTCAAGAAAGTCAGCGCCAATGTCGCCGTCAAAGGCTTCAGACCAGGCAAGGCGCCACGTCAATTATTGGAAGAAAAGGTTAATCCATCCGCTGTCTTCGATTCCGCTATCGATAGCATGCTTAACCCAGCCTTCTCCCAAGCTTTGGAAGAAACCAAAATCCAGCCGTTCTTGCGCCCGGATGTCAACGTCACCAAATTATCCAATGATGATTTGACCTTGGAATTCACCGTCGTTTTGGCTCCAAAATGCGTCTTAGGTCAGTATAAGGGCCTTGAATTAGTCAAGAAAGCCCCATCCGTCACCGCCAAAGAAGTTAACGAATCCATCGAGCAGAGACTCGCTAACTCCGCCAACTTAGTGGTCAAAGATGATGCCGCCAAGATCGGCGACACCGTCGTCTTTGACTTCATCGGCCGCACCGAAGAAAACGGCGAAATGGTCGCCTTCGATGGTGGCACCGCCGATAACTATTCCTTGGAATTGGGCTCCAACCAGTTCGTCCCAGGCTTCGAAGAAGCTCTTGTCGGCGTTAAGGCCGGAGACAAAAAGGATATCAACATCACCTTCCCGACCCACTACGTCAAGGAATTAGCCGGCAAAGCCGCTACCTTCGAATGCAAGATCCACGAAGTTAAGGAAAAGGTCATCCCAGAATTGAACGATGAGTCCGTCGCCGAATTAGGCCTCAAAGACGGCGAAAACGAAATCAAGACCGTCGAAGAACTCAAAGCCTTCGAAAAGAAGAACCTCTTAGCCAAGAAAGTCGCCCAAGGCGAGAACGAATACTACAATAACTTGGTCGACAAGATCGTCGATGCTTCCAAGATCGAATTAGACGACGACATCGTCTTAACCGAAGCCAAGTCCTCCTTGGAGAACATGAAGAAGCAGATCGAACAAAACGGTCTTACCTACGAACAATATCTTGATATCACCGGTTCTAGCGAAGACCAGCTCATGTTCAACTTCAAGGAACAGGCCAAGAAATCCCTCGATACCTTCGTCGTCCTCCAGCAAATAGCCATCGAAGAAAAACTTCAGGTCACCGCTAAGGACATCGATGAGGAAGCCACCCACTTATCCGAACAATATGGCATCAAGAAAGAAGATGTCATCAAATACATGCAGCAAGACCAGAACCGCTGGACTTCCCAAATCTTGGATAAGAAACTCCACGACTTCTTAGTCGTCGAGAACAAGGCTATTTCCGCTAAAGCTTCCGCCCCAAAGGCCGAAGAAAAACCGGCTGAGGCTCCGGAAAAGAAGCAAGCCGCCTCTTCCGAGAAAAAGGCCCCAGCTAAGAAACCAGCTGCTTCTTCCGAGAAAAAAGCCCCAGCTAAGAAACCAGCTGCCAAAAAAGCCGAATAATAACTTAACATAAGTTAGCCCCCTTTAGGGGGGCTTTCTATTAAAGGAGGAAATATAATGGCAAAAGAAAACCTTCGTTTACCACTCCTCATCACCCGCGGCTTGATCGTTTATCCGTCGATGACCGAATCGATCGAAGCCGGCCGTGATTTCTCCCTGACCGCGGTGGATGTTTCCCGTAGCGAGACCAACTCGCTCCTTTACGTCACCGCCCAGTTAGATCCAAACAAAGAGACCTTCGGCAAAGAAGATCTCCCAGAATACGGGACTTTGTGCCGCATCTTCTATTTTCAGAAGAACAACGGCTCTTACCGTATCCGCGTGAATGGCACCAAGCGCGTCAAGTTCGATTCCTTCTCTTTTGAGAATGGGACTTACTATGCGACTGCCACTAACATCGACGATGTCGAAGGCGACGAGAAAGAAGCCAAAGCCTTAATGGACGCCTGCGTCAAAGTGATGCGTTCTTCCGGCTTAGGAAGCTCTCTCCCGAAATCTTTCTTCGATGCTTCTGACGATAGCCTGACTCCTTCCGCTTTCGCCGATGCCATCGCCACTTTCTTGCCTCTCCCATTAAGCGATAAGCTCGCTCTTTTACAAGAAGGCGACGTCATCGCGAGATTAAAGAAAGTCAAAGAGCTCTTAGAAGAGCAAATCGAAAAGAACAAGATCGATCGCCGCATCGACCAAAAGGTCCAAGCCTCGGCCGAAAAGACCCAGAAGGAATACTTCCTCAGGGAAAAGATGAAGGCCATCAAGGATGAACTTGGCGAAGGTGGCGGCGCTTCAGACGTCGATTCCATCAGAGAAAAACTCAAGAACAATCCATACCCTGACTTTGTCAAAGCCAAGGTCGAGAAAGAATTAAAACGTTATGAGATGATGCCAGAGGCTTCTTTGGAATCCTCCCTCATCATGAATTACATCGAGACCTTGATGAATGTCCCTTGGTATCAAAAGACCGAGGACATCGAGGATTTGAAACGTGCCAGAGAGATTTTGGACGAAGACCACTTCGGTCTCGTTAAGGTCAAGGAACGTATCATCGAATACCTCGCCGTCAAGAAATCGACCGGCACTTTAAAAGCCCCGATCCTTTGCTTCTATGGCCCACCAGGATGCGGCAAGACCTCCTTGGGAAGGTCTATTGCCCGTGCCTTAGGTCGTAAGTTCTTCAAGGCTTCCTTAGGTGGTATCTCCGATGAATCGGAGATCAGAGGTCATAGACGTACCTACGTCGGCTCTCTCCCAGGCCGTATCATCGAAGGCATGACCAAGGTCGGAGTCACTAACCCAGTCTTCTTATTGGATGAAATCGATAAGTTAGGCGGTTCTTCTTATAAGGGCGACCCTGCCAGCGCCATGTTGGAGGTCTTAGACCCTGAACAGAACTACGCGTTTAACGATAACTTCTTGGAAGAGCCATACGATTTAAGCTCCGTCTTATTCATCTGCACCGCCAACTACTTAGAGAACATCCCTGCTCCATTGCTTGATAGATTGGAACTCATCGAAGTCCCAAGCTATACCGAATTCGAGAAGATGAAGATCGCCTCTGACTTCTTAGAGGATAAGCAGAGAATCGCCAATGGCTTAAAAGAAGGCGACGTCGAATGGAAAGAGGATGGCATTAAGGAAATCCTTGAATCCTACACTCGCGAAGCCGGCGTCCGTCAGTTAGAAAGATGCATCGCCTCCGTTTCTAGAAAAGCGGTGGTCGAATTGCTCGAAAAACCAGACACGGAAAAGCCTATCGTTCTTGATAGAGAAAAGGTCAAAAAGTACCTTGGCACCGAGATTTTCTCCGACACCAAGAAAGAGAAAGAACCTCAAGTCGGCGTCGTAACTGGCTTAGCCTACACCGAATTCGGCGGCGATATCCTCCCAATCGAAACCACTTATTTCCCAGGTAAGGGCGGTCTTGTCCTTACTGGTAAGTTAGGTGATGTTATGAAGGAAAGCTGCGAAATCGCGGTGGACTATGTCCGCGCCAATGCCAAGAAGTACGGCATCAAAGATGAAATCTTTGAAAAGAACGACATCCATATCCACTTCCCAGAAGGCGCCGTCCCTAAGGATGGCCCATCCGCCGGATGTGCCATCACCACAGCCATCGTCTCTTGTCTGACTGGCATCCCAGCCGATAACAACGTGGCTATGACCGGGGAAGTATCCCTTAGAGGCAAGTCCTTGCCAATCGGTGGCTTAAGAGAGAAATCCTTGGCTGCCCTTAGAAGTGGCATCAAGACCATCATCGTCCCTGAAGAAAACCAGAAAGACATCGCCGAGCTTCCTGAAGAAGTCAAGAAAGACCTCAAGATCATCACCATGAAGATGGTGGACGAGGCCATTGAATTGACTTTATTAAAGAAGCCGACCCCGATCGAATAATGGCTATCGTCAATTTCAAGAACGCCAAGTTCGTCACTAGCGCCCTTGATTTATCTTCCCGCCCGAAGACCAATAAGATTTATCCCGAAGTGGTTTTCGTCGGGAAATCAAACGTTGGCAAATCGAGCTTGATAAACGCCTTAACGGGACAAAAAATCGCCTTCTCATCGAAGAAAGCGGGAAAAACCCAACTTCTTAATTACTTCCTCGTCGATGATTCCTTCTATCTGGTGGACGCCCCGGGCTGGGGCTTCACCGCTTACGGCTCGAAGTTGGATACGACTTTCGCCGAGATGATGGAACCGTATTTCGAGAACAACCCCAACCTTAAGGCCGTCTTCTTATTGATTGACGGCCGAAGGGGTTTATCCAACGATGATAAGGCGATGTTAAATTATCTTAACGACATCAAGATGCCGACCATCTTGGTCTATACCAAAGCCGACACCTTGAAACAACAAGACAAACACCGCATCAAATTGGAGGCCGAAGGCCTTAAGGCCACCTATTGCCTGACTTCTAATAAACAATATCCGGAGGAGATCCGCCGCTTGGTGGTCAACGCCATCCGGGGAAAGGAACAAATATGAACTATTCTTGGGATTTAACGAAAATCTATCCTAACGAAGATGCTTTCTATGCCGATTTGAAAGTCCTTAAAGAAGAGATTACCCCGACACTAGCTTCCTATCATGGCAAGTTAGGAAATCCAGATTCCTTAAAGGAATTTCTTTCATTAGAAAGAAAAGAGGAAACCCTCCTTTCGAAGTTATATCTCTATTCCTCTTGCTTAGGGGATTTGGATAGAAGAAACGTCCATTCTTCCGAGCTCGGAAGCAAGGTCGATTTGGCCCTTCAGGACCTAGTCCGCGCGGCAAGCTTCGAAGAACCGGAAATCCTCTCTCTTGGCAAAGATTATATCGATGTCTTCTTGAAGAATAACCCAGACTATAACGATTTCTCTTTCTCCTTCCAGAAATTATTCGATGGCCAACGCCACGTCTTGTCTTTGGAAGCCGAGAAGTTGTTATCCAACTATTCGCCTATCTTAGGTGAGGCCGGGGAATTATATTCCACCCTTTCGGTCGCCGACTATACCCCAAAGAAAGTAACCTTATCTAACGGAGAAGAAGTATCGGTTTCCCAATCCAATTGGACATCATTGGTCAAAAAAGCCCCGACGGAAGAGGATAGAAAAGCCATCTTTGAGGCTTTATATTCCTATTTCGACAACCGCAAAACGACCTATGCCGAGATTTATAATCTCGGACTCCAGTCTCAATTGGCCAGCATGCGTGCCCGCAACTACAATTCCATCCCCGAGACCCATTTAGATGGCAACAACGTCCCTATCTCCGTTATGGAAACCTTATTCGATGTTGCTTCTAACAACGCCGAACCATTGAAGAAATACTACGAAATCCGCCGCAAGTACTTAGGTTTGGAGAAGCATCGTTCCTACGATCGTTTCTTAGACTTAGCCAAATCCGATGAGAAATTCACCTATGAGCAGGCCAGAGATATGTTCTATGACTCCATCAAGGGATTCACCGCTGATTATCAAGAGAAAGCCAGGGAAGTCACCAAGGAAGGATACGTCGATGTCTATCCAGGCCCAGGAAAAAGAAGCGGGGCTTATTCAACCGGTGGAGATGGCATTCATCCATATATCCTACTTAACTTCAACGGAGAATTGGATGATGTCTTCACCTTGGCCCATGAATCCGGCCACTCCGTCCATACCTTGTATGCGATGGAAGCTCAGCCGTTAATGAAGAGCAACTACACCATCTTCGTCGCCGAAATCGCCTCCACCTTCAACGAACATAATCTTTTAGATTATCTTCTTAAGAAAGAGAACTTAAGCAAATCCACCAAGATCGCTCTCCTTCAGAAGGCTATCGATGAGATTTCTTCCACCTTCTATAGACAGGCTTTGTTCGGACAGTATGAGTACGAAATCGCCAAAAAAGCCGAAAAGGGCGAGCCGATCAACCACGAAGTCTTATCTAACGAGATGGTTAAGCTATATCAGATGTACTACGGCATCGACATCAGGGAAGAAGTCTACAAACCTTTGGTTTGGGCTTATATCCCGCACTTGTTCTACACCCCGTTCTATGTCTATCAATACGCCACCAGCTATACCGCCTCGATGTTGCTTTATAAGAACTTCAAGGAAGGTAAGCCTGGCGCCTTCGAGAATCATATCAATCTCCTTAAATCCGGTGGCTCGGAATATCCGATCGACCAGGTTAAGAAGGCTGGCGTTGATTTAACCACCAAGGAACCGTTCATGGCAGTGGTCAACAGAATGAAGGAATTGGTCGACGAACTCGAAAAGACCTTAGCCGAATAAAAAACGAAGAAAGGTTCGAGCCATCGAGCCTTTTTCTTTTTTCTTTCCTTGAGTGAACTTTTATTCATCATTAATATAACTAATATAGGATATATATTTATTTTTTAACTGACTTAAAAAACTATTTGAAGTTAGGCTTTAAGTATATATACTTATAAAAAACGAAAGGTTTCTCATTTATGGAAGAAGAAACTAACATGGAAGTTAAGAGTGACCGCTCTTATATTTCCAAAACCTCAGGTTTGAAAGCCAAGGATTACATCGGCTATGGTTTAGGCGACTTTGCCGGTTGTTTATGCTTCGGCACGGTCACCACGGTTCTCCAGAAGTACTACACCGACGTACTCGGATTAACCCCATTATTCATCATGATCATGTTCATCGTCGCCCGTGTCTGGGACGCGATCAACGACCCGATCATGGGACGCATCGTCGATATCAGAAAGCCTGGAAAGGATGGACGCTATCGTCCATGGATGAAATGGGTCGCTATCCCACTCGCCATTTCCACGGTCTTAATGTTCTTGCCGAACTCCGCCATGGCCCAAAGCATGGGCACCGTCGGTACCTGCGTCTTTGCCACCTGCACCTATATCCTCTTCGGCATGCTTTACACCGTCCACCAGATTCCTTATGGATCTTTGGCCTCTGTTGTCACTACCGATGATAAGGAAAGAAACAGATTATCAGTCTTCCGTTCCGTCGGAAGCGCGTTAGGTTCAATGCCGGTCTTG
Source organism: bacterium (assembly GCA_963651445.1). Taxonomy (GTDB): domain Bacteria; phylum Bacillota_I; class Bacilli_A; order RFN20; family CAG-826; genus UBA4951. The sequence goes on from CAVJPU010000013.1 coordinate 17,260, forward strand.
ATCTTAACGATGTTCTATTCCAAAAAGCTCTATAACGAAGATGGCACCGCCAAGATGGGCGAAAACGGCAAGCAATTGACTGAAGTCCAATGGCTCCCAATCATCATCGGCGTCGCCGTTATGGCGATCATCGCTTGTGTTCTTCTCTTCGTTGCTTATAAGTGCAACAAGGAAAGAGTCGTCGCCAATCCAAAACCACGCCAAAAGGGCGAAACCTGGCATATTGCCGGCACTTTGCTTAAGAGCCGCAACTTCATCGCCGTCTGCTTGGTTGGCTTATTGCTCTTGGCCGGACAGATGTTCACTCAATCCTTCTACACCTACTTATTCAATGATTTGTTCTCCGCTAACTGGATGAACTTAGCTTCTCAGGCTTGCACTTATGCCCCGATGGTCATCCTTATGTTCTTCGCTGGCAAATTGGTCAGGAAGTTCGGTAAGAAGGAAGTCTGTGCCGTCGGTGGCTTGCTTGCTGCCATTCCAAACGTCATCCTTATCTTCTTAAAGGATGTCGTTAGCCTTCATCCAGTCGTCTTCTTGCCGTTCTGCTTAATCAGCGGCTTCGGTATCTCCATCATCGGTTTGGAGATGTGGGCTTTGGCTACTGACGCCATCGATGACATCGAGGTCAAGACTGGTCTCCGCAACGATGGTTCCTCATATTCCACCTTCATGTTCTTCAGAAAGATGGGTCAGGTCTTAGCCGCCATCGCCGTCAACTCCGCCTTGATCGCCATGAACTACAAGACCGGTGCCGGTCAGGTTCAGACTGCCGATACTCTTAACAAGATGTACTATATGGCTACTGCCATCCCAGCTGGCTTGTTCTTATTGCTCGCTCTTGTCTTGTTCTTCCTCTATGGACTTAACAAGAAAAAGACCGCCGATCTCCAGGATCAAAAAGAAGCGCTTCTTAAGAAGCAAGTCGAAAACAACGAAATTCAGATTGGCGAATAACGCTTATCTAAATGTTCTATTAAAGGCGCCAAGTGCGCCTTTTATTTCGTTAATATCGAGATAATTCTCGTAAAGGGAAATCTTTTCCAAATCAAAGGAAGGGTTCAAGGAAGCGATTTGTTTCTTCAAAGCCTCCAAAACTTCCTTATCGGATAATAAAGCCCCCGAAAGGATGATCTTTTGTAAGGACAATAAGGAATCGGCGTTGCATAAAGCGAAGGATAAGACCTTCAAAACCTTATTAAGTTTCTCTTTGTCTTCCTTAATCAAGGCGGTGGCCTCGCTTTCATCCATGTCCTTACCTAAAATCGCGGAGTAAGAGATGGTATCTTCCACCATCTTATCGCCATAGAAGGTATGGCCTAATTCCGATAAAGCCCCTAAAGGTTTGCCGTTCGCATAGATCGCGGAGCCTACCCCTGGGCCATATTTAACTAGCAAGAAGTTCTTCGCATGATGGAAGGACAAATAATAGATATTGGCTAAACAGCCAACGTTATTGAAGATGAAATATGGAATGCGGCAGTTATGGAGAATATCCGATAACTCCGGATGTTTTTTAGCGAAGGTCTCTTCGGAGGCATCGCCTCTCACGACCACTCCGATAGCGATGATGATATTTTCCCTATCTTCCAAGAATTTCTCGAAAGTTACCTTGCTATCATCGCTCTTTTCAATCAAGTTGCCAGCAAAGTCGACTTCATAGAAATAACTATGATGTTGCTTGATATCGATGCTTAAGAAGGAACCGTAATTAGGGTTCAAGGAAATCTGCATTTCCTTTCTTCCGACACGTTGGCTGCCCGAAGACCTATATTCCATCACCATTCCCTCGGAAATAAGGGATTTCAACGCCAAAGTAAGAGCCGCGTTGGTAAGCGAAAGCTTCGAAGCTAAAACGCTACGAGTGGAGCTCTTATCGGCAAATAAGATCCTGATGATGGTTTTCTGGGTGGTGGTTAATTCCATATCACTAAATTATAAGAATAAAGTAATTCCGGAAATTAGCAAGAGAACACAGGTTATCTTCATGAAAACTTTTTTCGAAAGTTTAGGGGCGATGAGAGCGCCAAGAACCATCGAAATCACGGTGGCAGCCGCCCCAATCCCGAACAAAACCCAGACATGTTCGGTGAACAAACCATTCGCCAACTGGGTACCGAAATTAATGGAATTCAAGATTATCCAAAGGAGAGATAAGGTGGCTCTGAATTTGTTTTTGTCCTTAAGTTCATGAATCGCGTAGATTACCACGAATGGTCCGCCCGAAACATAGAGCTTATGCATGATGCCGCCCAAGAACAAGAAGATGATCATCACCCACTTCGGGATATTGACCTTTTCGAAATCAATAAAGAAGAAAAGGATGGCGATAAGTATCACCAAGCCCGCATACACATAAAGGAGTATTTTAGTATCCATCGGAATTAATTCGATGGCAAAGCCAGTTCCGAACCCTGCCCCGACAGATACTAAAATAATCAAGAAGTGCTTCCAATCGATATCCTTGAAATGCCTGATAACGATATACAAAGAGACGACCATCGCCACCAGATTGAGTACTGGTTTGGCAACGTCCGCCCCTTCTAGTTCCAAAGAAAAAGGCATCGCCAAAACCGTCCCGGCGAACCCGGTGACGGTTTGGATGATGTTGCTGATAAAAATTACCAGGATAAAAAGGATATCTTTGGTCATTGTTTTTATTTATTAGAAATCGACTTCAAGGTTTTCACCAACGATACCAACATAAGCCCCGTTTTTAGCTTGAATAGTGTCCTTATGGGCGAAAAGCCATTTATTGACCTTCCAAAGTTTCTTGTCTTTCGGGGTCTTATCCAAATCCATGTTGGTCTTGTCCCCTAAGATGATGACGCATCTAAAGCCATCCTTGCTCAATTTGCATGGGGAGAAATGGAAGGTGTACGGATATAAGATGACAGCCTCACCTTTCTTAAGAAGGAAGGCTTTGACGTCTTTCGAATCCAAAAGATCGTTATGGACATCGTCTTGGTTAGCCAAAAGGAGGACTAAATCATCCCCCGCCACATCGACTTCCGGGCAAGCGTGGTATTCCAGGCAATTTAGCAAGGAATTATAGCCATTGCAGTACCCAACTTCGATGTCGCTTAAGCCAAACGCGGCTTCTTTGGCCTCTTTAACTCCCTTTAGGGAATGCATATTCTCATCGTCACGGACATAGACATTGCCTTCGTTAGGCATCTTCGCATGTTCGTGGAGATAAGAAACCATCTCCGAGGAATCTAGAGATAAGACTTTGCCGTATTTGGAGAATTCAGGGTCATTAATACTTAGTATTTTCATCTAAGATCTCCCAGTTCATCAATCTGGCAAGATAAGTCATGGCTTTCTTATATTGGACATAGCCCATGATGACATGATGGGCCACGCCGGTATAGGTGACGGTGTCAACGACCTCATTGATTGGGCGGTTGAAGACGACTTTGGCGTAGGTTCCGGACAAGTCCTTGGTCATTGGGAAGGCTTCGCCTTCTTCATAATAGATCCTGGTCTTGCCACGGGCGGTGTCGATACGAAGGATGGACATCTTGCCTTCCTTCAAAACGAAGTCGGCGGTGACGCCCTTGCCACCCGCGAAGTAGGTCTCTAAAGATCTATTACAGCGGTGGTCCCACAAATTGCATGGGGCAACGCCATCATGCCAGAGCAAAGCGTAGTTCTCTTCGTAATTAACTTGGGATAAGTCGGCCATGAACGGGGTCTCTTCGCCAGCAGCTTTAACGGCCACCATGCTTAAGGCGGCTTCGATATCGCCTTCGCAAGCCAATAAGATGCCACGGCTTTGCAAAACGGACATCATCGCGCATGGCGAAACGCCATAATTCTTGGCGAATTCCGGCCAGCAACGGATGGCCACGACATCCAAGTTCTTCTCTTTCATGAACTTCTCGGCCACGACGATAAGGCGAGAGACTTGTCTGACCTGATAGTCATTAAGCTTCTTGCAATCGAAGGTTTCGCGGAGATTTTTCTCTTCGACATCGATTTCGGCCTCAGAGGCTTCGCCTCCGAAGAAATCCGACAATTCGTAATGGCTGATGAGGATGCCTAATTCATCATAAAGGTGGAGTTCATCTACTCCGACGTTATAGAAGCCTTGGGCGTGGAAGCCGATCAAACCGACGTTGGAGTTCTCCAACGCGGTCTTCATCTTGATGGCTTTGACCCAATCGTGATCGATGTCATCGCCGACATAGACGACATAGTCGTCCACTCCGCCCTTATAAAGGTTGGAGGCATTGAGGTTGACGCCACATACGGCGTTGAGTCTGATCTTTCCGCCATCATAAGGGAGCTCGTTATAGCCTTGGAGCAAGAACGGGCGTTTGACGATGTTATGCAAGATTAAGGCCAATCCGCCTAAATGGAAGGTAGCCGAAACCACGACCAACGCATCGACGTGATGCTCGACGAAATAAGTGCCGGCATCCTTGGCTTCGTTTGGCTCGATGACCATGCTTGGGTAGTACACCCAATCGATGGAATCATCTTCCATCACCTTCTTGCATCTTTCTTGATAGAGCTTGAAGGCGGTTTCGTAATCGAAGGTTTTACGGACTAAGCAAACTAATCCGATTATTGGTTTTCTCATAATGTTATTCCTTATTGACGATCTTATAAGAAGCCGAGAAGTCTTCTTTGGCCAAGCCTTCCCTCATCGCTTCTTCATAAACGGAGACGACGCGGGTGAGGACCGGGCATTCTTTATTGGCATCATCGGCCATCTCTCTGGCGAAATGGACATCTTTGTTCATGTTCTCGACAGAGAAAGCGGTTGGGAAGGTGCCGGAGATGATGTTCTTGGCTTTGGTATCCAAATAGAAGCAAGACGCTCCGCCATAACCTAACGCGGTAACGACTTCTTCTTGGTTAAGACCTAATGTCTTAGCCAAACCAAGGATTTCATTAACGCCATTTTGGATTTCTCCGACCAAGGCGTTATGCAAGATCTTCATTTGAAGACCGGCTCCATGACCGCCCATATAGATGATGTTAGAACCCATGCAAGAGAGGATATCCTTGACCCTTTCGTAGGTTTCCTTGTTGCCACCTACGTAGATTCCTAACTCGCCCTTAACGGCGGCTGGTTGGGACTTAACGACCGGGCAATCCAAAATCTCGATGCCAGTACCTTCGAGTTGCCTTGCAACTCCCTGGTTGGTGGCCGGGGAGATGGTGGACATATCGATCCAAATCTGGCCTTTATGGAAATACGGCTTGATTTCGTTAAACAAAGCCAACATATGCTCGTTTTTCGGGACCATTGAGATGATGACATCGGCGAAATCGACGCATTCTTTATATGAGGAAGCAAAAGGGAAACTGGTTTCCTTTTTGATGACGTCATAGCCAATTAAGTCATACTTCTTGGCGACGTTATTGGCCATCGGCATCCCCATGATGCCAAGGCCGATGAAGGCTACTTTCATTTTAGTTTCCTTTCGTGTTGTCCCAGGCATTTTGGAAAACGCCTAAGCCGTAAGTGGTGAATGGGTGGTTGAAGCTATCTTCGTAGACTGCTAAGCCGCAAGTGACGATATCGGCGCCGAGTTCGGCAGCGTCGGCAATCTGCTTGCCGTTTCTAACGGCAGCGACGATGATTTCGGTCTTATAGCCTTTTTCTTTGTAGATATCGACGATTTTGGCGATGTAATCATAGGTGTCTTCGCCATTGTTCTCTTTCCAGCCAACGAATGGGGAAACGAACTTAGCGTCGATTCTTCCGGCTTGGATGGCCTGAGACGGGGAGAAGACCAAGGTAACGTTGGTACGGATGCCTTCTTGTTCCAATCTGTGGGCGGCGATGACGCCTTCGGTGGTGCATGGGATCTTGATGACGAAGTTTTTGGAGATAGCGGCGATCTTTCTGGCTTCGGCGACCATCTCGTCAGCGGTGGCTAAATGCGGGTTGATCTCAACCGAGACCGGGAAGACTTCGTAGCCTCCGTCCAATTTGTTTTCCTTAAGCCAGTTGGCGATGTCGGTGATGGCGACCATGAATGGTTTGCCAGAAGCCATGATGTGTTTCGGGTTAGTGGTGACGCCGTCGATGGCGAAGTTTTTGTAAGCGTAGTCAATTTCGTCTAATTTGGCTGAATCAAGAAAGTATTTCATTTTATTTTCCTCCTTTTTCTTGGTTTAACTTCTCAAAGAGTTCCGCGAATGGGGAATTCTTTCTATAGAAAGCGATAGGCAATCCGAGAGGAGATTCGATCTCTCCTTCGCCGGATTTCACTTCTTCATTGGTGAAGAACTGAATCCATTCTCCCTCAGGGAGATAGTAGTGGTGCTTCGTCTCGCTTGGTCTAAGGACCGGGGAGACGAGAATATCAGGACCGAACATGTATTCCTTCTTATTGAGGTAGGCCTTTTCTTCATCAAAGTAGAAGAATAAAGGCGCGATCATCTGGATATTATGTTCGTAATATTCCTTATAAAGGTGTTCACGATATGGCTTCAAAGCGACGAAAGCATCGGTATTTTTGATGAATTCCGGATAGCAGTTAGGATCATCGAACTGAACGTTGTTCTTCGGTTGGTTGCCTTCGTGGGTGCGATAAATAGGGGAGAAGATATTCATCTCGCTCCAACGGTTGAACAATTCGGAATTCCTCTTCATCGGATACAAGGCCGTGATGGTGGTGTAGCCTCCGATATCGGAATGGATGACGCCACAGCCAGAGCAAGCTAACGAGATGCAAGCTGGGATAACCGAGCCTAAACCATATTCATCGGAGAAGTCGACGTGCTGGTCGCCATTCCACATCGATGAAGTGAACTGGAAGGTATGTCCATAAGCCGCTCTGGAGAAGTAGAAGATTTCATCTTCTTTACCCTCTTCCTGAACCGCGTCATAGGAGCATTTCGCCCACATGGTCGGCCAACGGTTGTGCAATTTCTCGGATTCGCCGCCATAGCAGACCGAATCGGTCGGGAGATATTCGCCAAAGTCAGCCATCCAACCGGATAAGCCGTATTCGATCATGTTCTTCTTGATGATATCGACATACCATCTTCTGGCCGTCGGATTGGTCAAGTCGACGATGCCGGCGTTGAAGGTGGTGGACTTGATATGATAGACAGAGCCATCCTTATGACGGATCAAGAAGCCTTTGGCTTTGGCTTCCAGATACATCGGCGCCCCTTCTTTCAAGAAGGTGTTGATATAGCCTAAGAACCTAACCCCTTCGGAATTAAGTTTCTTGATAATCTCTTTGAGATTAGGATAGAGCTTTTCATCGGCTTCCCAGTTCCAATAAACCTGATAGCCGAAGCTGGTCACGTGGTTGCCGCACCAATCCTGGCACCAGATGGCGGAGACCTTTAAGCCCTTGGCTTTGGCCTCTTCGTATTTCTTTAATAAGACTTCGCTTCCGCCTTGGACGGCAAGGATGACGCCATTATTGACCCAAGATGGGACTTTCGGTGGGAGACCGACCAATTTAGAGACTTCCTGAGCAAGCTCGAGCATGCTGTCGGCCGCCAATAAGGAGATTGACTGCGGGACCTGCCTGAATTTGATGAATAGTTCATCCTTTCTAAAAGAAAGGAATCCATAGGTATCCTCATGGCAATAGAAGGCATAACCCTTGGATGACATGAAGGATGGGGCGGAGCAATAGGTCTGATGCTCCTTATACGGGGATTCATGGTCCGGCTGCGGGCCATGGATTCTTTCCCTGATCTGCTTTTTGACGATCTTCATCACCTGCTGGTGCTCGGAGACCCAGATAGGGACGTCTTTGCCCTTAAGGTCAAGGGTGCTATATTGCTCGCCACAACCATAGATATGCTCGTCTTCAAAAGTCTTGAAGCGGAGCTTGAAACGGTTGTAGCCCGGATCGACGTGGAAGTGGAATTTGACCCATTCCTCTTTGTCGACGATGATCTCGGCTTGGACTTTGCCGTCGGTGAAGATGTAGCGGTTGCCGTCTAGGAACGAGAAGGTCAATCTATGACGATCGACGATGTTGTCCCTGGTTTTGAACGACCCACGGGTCATCTTGTAGCTGGCTTTGCCCTTGGCGATTTCCACATAACAAGAGCCGTCTTTAAGCTGATTCAAGAAATACTGATAAAGTTCTTCTTTCTTCACTTATGTCCCTCCTTATATAAATCCTAATTAATTAAGTCGCTTAAAAATTATATCAAAGAAGTTTCTTCTTTCAATACCTACGGTGGTAATTATGACAAAAGTTAGGAAAGTCGCAATCAAGAGGCTGAAGTTTGCTTGTAATAATCTGGCTTTTCTTTATAATAACCACGTCGATGAAGGAAAGGGATCCGTCCTTCCCCTTGAGAGAGAGTCCTCGTAGGTGCAAGCAGGATAAGGGTGAAACGGTGAGTCGTTCCGGAGACAGGAATGAGAATTCCCGTGATCCGCCGTTAAGGGTAACGAGTGCCTACAATATGTAGGAATTAGGGTGGTACCACGCGCCGCGTCCCTATCTAGGGGCGTTTTTGTTTTTTATAGGAGGAATCCATATGCTCGATAAGCATTACGATCATCTTAAAGTCGAGAAAGGGAAATACGAGAAATGGGTCAAAGCCGGCTATTTCACCGCTGGAGATAAGACCAAACAGCCATTTTCCATCGTCATCCCACCTCCAAATGTAACCGGAAAGCTGCATTTAGGCCATGTCATGGACACCATCCCAGATGATATCATCTGCCGTTATAAGAGAATGAAGGGCTTCGACGTCCTTTGGGTGCCAGGCTGCGACCACGCCGGCATCGCCACCCAAGCCAAAGTCGAGGAGAAACTCCGTAAGGAGGGCGTTTCCCGTTATGACTTAGGAAGAGAGAAATTCCTCGAGAAAGCCTGGTCTTGGAAAGACGAATATGCCTCCATCATCCATTCCCAATGGGCCTCTTTAGGCTTATCGGTGGACTACACCAGAGAACGTTTCACCCTTGACCCAGGATTAAACGAAGCTGTCAAGAAGGTCTTCGTCACCCTTTATAACGAGGGTTTGTTATACAAAGGCGAGAAAATCATCAACTGGGACCCAGTCTTGAAGACCGCCCTCTCCAATATCGAAGTCATCCATAAAGACGACAAAGGCGAATTCTTCTACTTCGCCTACGACGTCGTTGATAGTAATGAGAAATTGATCGTTGCCACCACTCGTCCGGAAACGATGTTCGGCGACACCGCCGTCTTCGTCAATCCAAAGGACGAAAGATACAAGCATTTGATCGGCAAAAAGGTCATCAACCCTGCCAATGGCGACGAGCTTCCAATCATGGGAGATAGCTATGTCGACATCAAGTTCGGCACCGGGGCCATGAAATGCACCCCAGCCCACGATCCTAACGATTTTAACCTCGCTAAGAAATACGGCTTCAAGTTCATCAAAGTCCTCGATGAGAGCGCACATATGAATAAGCTGGCCGGCAAATACGAAGGCATGGACCGTTACGAATGCCGTAAGGCATTGGTCGAAGAGATCAAGAAGAACGGTCATCTCGTCAAAATCGAGGAGATGGTCCACTCCGTCGGTCACTCCGAAAGAAGCGACGCGGTGGTCGAGCCGATGCTTTCCGCCCAGTGGTTCGTCAAGATGAAGCCATTGGCCGAGAAGGTCTTGGCCACTCAGAAAACCGAAGGCAAGGTCAACTTCCTCCCGAAACGTTTCGAGAACGTCCTCATCCGTTGGATGAAGAACGTCGAAGACTGGTGCGTTTCCCGTCAATTGTGGTGGGGGCATAGAATCCCGGCTTATTACAACAAAGAGACCGGTGAGATGTTGGTCTCCATGGAAGAACCAGATATGACCAAGTATGTTCAGGACGAGGATGTCCTGGACACTTGGTTTTCCTCCGCTTTATGGCCATTTGCCACCCTTGGCTGGCCAAACACCGAAGCCGAGGACTTCAAACGTTACTTCCCAACCTCGGTCCTAGTCACCGGTTATGACATCATCTTCTTCTGGGTCAGCCGCATGATCTTCGATTCGCTTCATTTCACCGACCAGGTCCCATTCAAGAAAGTCGTCATCCATGGCTTGATCAGAGACCCGCAAGGCAGAAAGATGTCCAAATCCTTGGGCAATGGCGTGGACCCAATCGACGTCATCGCCAAATATGGGGTTGACGCTTTGCGTCTCTTCATCACCACTTCCTCCTCTCCAGGACTCGATATGCGTTATAGCGAGGAGAAAATCCAATCCGCCGAGAACTACCTCAATAAGATTTGGAACTCCACCCGTTACGTGGAAGGCATCTTGGGCGATAACTTCGAGCCGGAAGACCTCAAATCCTTGAATTTGTCTCCGCTAGATAAAGGCATCTTGGATAGGTATATGCGCATGCTTAAGAAATTGACCGCCAAGATGGAAGCCTTCGAATTCGGACAAGCCTCCACTTATCTATATAACTTCGTCTATGACGACTTCTGCTCCTCCTATTTGGAAATGAGCAAGGTTGCCTTACAAGAAGGCGGAGAAGTGGAAAAAGCCACCAAGAACGTCCTCTATTATTTGATGAGGAACATCATCTTATTGGTCTATCCCTACGCTCCATTCGTCGGAGAGGAGATGTATCTCTCCCTTCCGAAGCACCTCGAATCGGTCTGCTTGGAGAAATATCCGGAATACGATAGCAAGTTCCTTTCTAAGAAAGGAAATGAAACTCTCAAGTTAGTGGAATCGATGATCAAGGACGTCCGTAACTACAAGTCCTCGAATGGCATCGCCCCTAACGCTCCGGTGAAGTTGACCATCTCCCCGAAAGCCCCATTCAAAGGCTTCGAGAAGTACTTATCGAGATTCACCTTCGCTAAGGAAGTCTCCTATTCGAAAGACAGCAAGGCCAACGCCTTCTTCTACCCAGGCTATTCCTTGGAAGTCGAAGAAGACATCGATCCAGCCGAATTGAAGGCCAAGCTCATCGCCGAAGAAGCGAGATTGACCTCCGAAGTCGAACGTTCCAAGAAGATGCTCTCCAACCCAGGCTTCGTCCAGAAAGCTCCAAAGGAGAAAGTCAACTTGGAGAAGGATAAACTCGAGAAGAACGAAGGCTTATTGGCTTCCGTTAAAGAGAAATTATCCACTTTATAAGTAAAACGGCCTCTTTGCCTGCTAATAGTAGGTAGGAGGTCTTTTTATATGAATGGAACTAGACTAAGCGAATCCAGACTCAACGAAATCGTGCCAGGGGAGGCCATAACCTTGGCCGCCGTTTTGGCCATTATGGCCATCGCCGTGGTGGCGGTGGTCTGCTACAAATTGTTCACTTCTGATACCGGAACGACCAAGATTCCAGGTGGCTGGCAATTCACCTGGAAATGATTAAGATCAAGGAACTGCCCAGCGAAGAGAGACCAAGGGAAAAAGCCTTAACTTACGGGATTGATTCATTAAATAATCGTGAGTTGCTCGCCATCCTTTTAAGAACGGGTTACAAAGGCTTTTCGGCTTTGGATATCGCCGATGAATTGCTTAAAAGATTCATTTCGATAAACGGTATTTTGAATGCCTCGACAGCCGAACTATCCGCCATCAAAGGCATCTCGAAATCCAAATCATTGGAGTTATTGGCCATCGGCGAGCTCTCCAAAAGGGCCCGCGAACAGCCCTTAAAGAAGTTCAATTCCCCTAAAGAAATCTACTCTTTTTATCAAAAACGGTGGGAATCCAAAAAATCCGAAGAAATCATTTTATTAAGCGTCAATCGAATAAAATCCTTGAT
>CAVJPU010000014.1:0-28526 GCA_963651445.1 bacterium
GAACAAAATTGTCTTTGTATCTAGAATTGGCCAATCTTCTAAGGAAGGCGTCATAAAAGAAACGGTTATAGATAACATCCGTATCTATATCTAGTTCTTTCGAAAGTTTTAAAGCCCGGTCTCTTAAAGAATCTTTGTTAATCTTCATTCATCACGATTATCATGACCTCATAAACCTTTTTCTCGATTCCTAGTATTTTGGCGTAGTCCATCAATTTGGTGATATTTGGCTTGCTTTTAATGTAGAATCGGATGGCTTTGATAAAAGTCTCGGCATCGTATCTATCTCGATATCTGATGACATCGCAGATGGTTCTTTCTCGGTCATAGACTTTTACTTTGTTGCCAAGCATGGTTAAGGTCTCTCTTACACCTAATCTATAGACATCAGGATTAGAGATTTTCCTAATAAGTAACCATTTAGGCTTATTTCTCGTCGGATTATATCCTTGAGGGCACACCACTTCTCTTTCATCCGGGATCCTATCGGTCAGGTGGTGGAGATAAAGAGCGCTCATATCGGCGAAGATGTATTTCGGATATCTCATTTGGAGAATGTAGTAATCATCAGGAAAATAACTAGCTCCAACATAAAATCCCGGAGCGAACTTCTCTAGTTTCTTTTTCTTAATGAATTCATAAAGAAACCAGGATGGGATACCAGCCTTGGAAACATCTTTATGTGAGATGCATCCCCCATTTTTCTTATAGATTTTCTCTAGTTTGGAATAATTGTCGCTTACTTTCATTTGCACCTTATTATTTACAAAATAGAGTGCATTTGCAAGTTCAGTGACATAAGTTCTAAAAACCGACAAAGAATATGCTTGGCAATAAAATGGTTAAGTCGTTTAATTGAGAAGATTTTATGAAAAAGTTTTTTAATTCGCCGACAGTCCTAAAACTAAGAAAGGCCATCGGGGTTCTTATCCCGTTGGCTTTTGCCATCTATAACGGGGTATTAGGCTTTATCGATAACACCATTTGGAACATATCGATATTCGGTTATTACCTATTATTGTTTTTGATTAAATTGTTGTTAACGGTTTCAGACTCCGTGATAGGCTCAGACAAAACCCTGCAAAGAAAGAAAATATACATCGCTTCATTCGTGATTCTTTTGATCATCAATTTGGCTTTGGTAGCCCCTGGCGTGTTCTTGGTTAGAAACCAGAAGATAGTCAAAGCGGACCTTATAATCTCCATTACCATGGCCATCTACGCTTTTTACAGCGTCTCCATCTCCATCTATAACCTCGTCAAGGCCAATAAGACGGATAACCTCCTAAACGAGCAACTAACTTTAGTCTCCTTTGTCAACGCGATAGTCTCCATCATCATCTTGCAGAACACCTTAATCAACGTAAACGGTGGGATGGGTGAGGAGATGAAGACTATGTCTTCCGTAACCACCTTCACCTTCATTGCTTTCTTAATATTCATCACCATTTTCTCGTTTGTCAAAAACATGAAGAAAGAACAATCTTTCTAGTCTAATTCGTTAAGGGTCTATAAAATAGAAGCATGGAACAGATTATAAGAGATGCCTCATTTAGAATCCTCGGTTATATCGAGACTCGATCTAACGGAGAAAAAGTGGCTATGGATTATTCGAGAAAGATCCTTGGCTACTACGACCCAAGGAGCAACACGACCATGGATTATTCTCGTCGTATCATCGGATATGGCGATATGTTATCGAGTTTGATTAGATAGCCATGCATTGACCATTGCCTTTGGCGATGGTCTTTTCTTCAAAAGAAGGAGATACATTATGGATAACGAAGTGATCAAGAACATCAAAACCCGCCGAAGCGTTCGTTCGTTCTTAGACAAAGTCCCAGACGATGAACTAATCAATAAAATAACCGAAGCCGGGACCTACGCCCCAACGGGAATGAACAAACAATCCCCGACTATCGTGGTTATAAAAGACAAAGAAACAAGGAATATATTGTCTAAGTTGAACGCCGAGATAATGGGAAGAACCGGAGACCCGTATTATGGAGCCCCTATCATCATTCTCGTTCTTGCCGATCCATCCGCCCATACCTACATTGAGGATGGTTCCTTGGTCTTAGGCACGATGATGCTGGCCGCCCATTCTTTAGGTCTAGCTTCTTGCTGGATTCACCGAGAGAAAGAAATGTTCGAATCCAAGGAAGGGAAAACCCTCTTAGAAAAATGGGGAATCGATAAAAATCTTGTTGGAATCGGAAGCCTGGCTTTAGGCTATCCAGCCGATAAACTCCCCGAAGCCAAACCGAGAAAAAAGGATTATGTGAAAATTATTTAATCCTGGATTTCGAAAGATAATTAAGAGTCTAGATTAATCTCGACTTTTTTTTCTAAAAATTAAAGATTTTTTGAAGTTGCAAACTTCATCTCTCGCGAGTAAAGTAGACTTCTACGATGAAATCGGAGAAGAAGAGAAAATTTAAACCATCCCATTGGGCTGCCCTCCCATTCCTCTTATCGGGAATTTCCTTGGCTGCAGTCGGGTTTTCGACCTGGCTCATCACCGGTGGAAGGGTTTCAACCTCCGACAATTTGAGCATCAATGTCGCCGGTATCGAGCAAAAGGACGTCTTTACGTCTTTTTCTTGTTCCAGTTTCACCTTATGCCCGGATGGAGTGCTCATCGATGAGACGATTTCATCTACGGCTCAGATCACCATCAATCTGACTATCGATAACTCAGCCTGCTCGTCATATGGTTTCTTAGATTCGAATGATACCTTCACGATGAGTGCCTCTTTAAAAGACACCAAGGAAACCGGATTCTTAGCTTGTGTTACCGATATGTCCGCGAACATCGAAGGGACCACCAAGGAAAAGCAAACCTCCGAATCTAATAACAGAGTGATTTATAAAATATCCTTTAAGATGGACAGAACAGCAGAAAGCACCTCTTTGACTCTCACCTATTCCTTAGGAGGGGTGGATTTTTCGTCTTATTACACCAATAAGCCAAACATCATCTTTGGAGCGGAGGCCACTATCGTATGAACAAACGCTTCAGATTTAGAACGATCATCTTGTCGTTAGCGGCTTCGTTGGCGGTGACTGCCGTTGGATATGCTTCTTGGTTGGCGGTCAATAGGTCTATCGATAACAAGAATGTCCTGATATCGTCCACCAGCACAAGGGCGGTTTGCAAAAACACAACAACCTCCACTGAATATACGACCATCGAAATGGCGCTATCCAAAGCCGAAAGCGGACAGACGGTTTATGTTTATCCTAGTCTTACAAATGATGATGGGACTATCTACGAAATAACGATTAATAACGATTGCGAGGTTAAAAGTGGGGTCACTTTATCTCTTCCTTTCGAAGAGCCTGCTGATACTGATGAAAAAATATTGAAACGATCAGCTATAACCGAGGAATTCGCAGACAGAGACGAAGAAAACGTCAAAGCTAATCGCACAACCAAAGTAACCATCAGCAAAGGCAAAACTTTAACCAACAATGGCACATTGAAAATCGGTGGTGAACTCGGCATCGGCAAAAGCAATCAAAGACCGACCGGTCATACCGCCGGTAAATATAGCGAAATTGTGATGGGCTCTAATTCAAAGATTCAAAACAACGGAACCATTGAACTATACGGCTATATAAAAGAAGCGTCCTCAAATAATGGTTCCGAAGTTTTGCATTCTTCGACGGCTTCGATGACGCTTCCTATGGTCATTTATGATTTTCGCGGCGGTGATTATTCGTTGTATTCGTATAATCAAAAAACTTTTCCGTTCAATTCTTTCGACATGCCCAATTGCCAAACCACACAAATTTTTAATTTTGGCTCGAAAATGACCGTAACAATGATGTTGTATATGCAAAATGATATTCGTGTCACTTCTGCCAACATCTTAAGCGGGAACGATGACAGCTTGTTTCTTATGTCGTCTGGCACTTTATCGTTGAAATATCATTCGCAGAGTTGTTTGTACACAACCAATGACGTGAACAACGCTACGACATACGAAAAGATAAATTACACGGCCGTAGTTGCGAATGGTGAAATTGCATTAAATAAAATTTGTGTTTCGATAATAAGTATCAGCATAGACTCGTCGACACTCATATGTCCTATTCCTCAAAAGTTTCGTATTTTCTGTGAAAGCGGTAGTTTTGACATTAATAATAAAACGAAATTTTTAAGCGGATCCAGCGTTACGGTTGGGGAAGACGCTGTTGTCAACATAAACGCCGAAACAGTTTTCTATCAGAGATATATTCCGAAAATTACAACTGGTGCAGAAGATTTGTATCCTGATCTTGGCTCAGCAAATCTCAAGGTTTCTGGCACCCTGAACATTAATTCTAATTTTGCGGGGTTTGTTGAAGCATCTGGAACGAACGCGAAAATGTCCATTTCCTATTATTGCGAAATGAATGTAACGACAACAGAGGCGTTGAGCGCCGAAACAGGGAATTATGGCGGAAAAGGTACATTTGAGGTCCATTCCGAAAATGCCACTGCATTCTATTCCGCTGACGAAAAACCGAGCAGTGCTTCCGTCTTATTAAGTTGCTATCATTATTCTTCTGTTGGTGATTATTGGGTCATTCAACCGTCCGATACAATTAATGAACTTTTCATCTCTCCGAACGAAGGGACTTCGGAAGCAGGAATTAGTGCGACTTACACTATTACGGCGTCATACAAACCGACTTACACAAATTGCACTGATATCAGCATCATTTGGTCCTGTGACCAAGGCGATAGTCATTTGTCGTCTACTTCGGGCGATACAATAACTTTGACTACGGACGCAAATGCGACGACCACTGACATTGAATATGTTTTGACCTGCGCTTTGACATATAAGACCGCCAAAGGCGAAAACAAGGCTGTCACCACAACAGGAAAATACATAGCCATCAAGAAAGCTGACAGCGACTTGGGAGATATTACCTCGGTAACCTTCAATGTTATTTCTAAGCCGGATGGAGCGTCCGTCGAGCTAACTACGAAAGCCGATGAACTCAAGGCTACGACCTCCGCGAGCGACAAAACCTCAACGTTTACTTTGGCTCCAACGCTTAAGCCTTCCGAGAATGGCGTTGATTCCAGCAAAATCAAATATAATTGGTATGTTACTACTAGAGGAAAAACTTACGCCGACTTATACACAACAGTTAACGGTGTGGAGACCGCACAAAATACCGATATCAATATAGGGCAAAACAACAACGCCACAGCGAGTTTCTCGTATCCTGAAATCAAGCAAGAAGCCGAGATTACTGGTGGCAGCGGGAAGGTAGATGTTACCTTTGAACGTGTTCCGGATAAAACAGGTGTTGCTACCTTCTATGTGTATTTAAAGGTTACGTTCCAGTCTATTGATGGCACTGAGAAAATGCTATGGGCTAAGGCTGAAAGCGTAACCGACGCCACCTCTAAATGCTGTCGAATCGCCTTTAAGGTTGTCAAATATACAGGCTGAAATTTGCTTTACGAACCCAAATGGTTGCTAAGATTTTAGGACGTTTGCCTCTTCCTTTCGCCATCTCCCCTTGCACAACATGTGTTTAGGTGCGATAGTTCGCACGAATACACGAGTGAGGAGACGCACTTGAAAGATTCCAATAAGAAGAAGACTAGATTCGCCTCTTTAGGTGCACCAATGCTACTTACTAGCCTTTCTTTGATTTGCGTCGGATTCGCTTCTTGGGTCATCATGAATGGCTCCACCACTGATACGGATTTGGATGTCGATGCCGCGGTTATCGTGGACGCTTAGATATTTAATGATGCTAAGGTAACTAGTTTTGATTTAACCAGAGACGGTTTAATCCAAGATGAGAAGAAAGTATCTTCTGGTTCTATCGCGGTTGCCTTGAAGATCAACAACACCTATTGTTCCGATCTTTCCTATTTGGATAGTGACAATAATCTCAATATCACCCTTACGCTTATCTGCACGGATGCTACTTTCCTAAGCACCTATGTATCCGCACCTACTACCAGCATTGGCACCCCAACCCAAGTTGGAACCGAAGGGAATGTATATAGTGTTTCCACTACTATCGATACCTCTGCGGCAGAGACTGATTTCACCGTCACTTACATCGTGACTGATAACGATGCTTCTCCGGCTTCTAGTTATTACGGACAAGATATCAAATTCACCTTCAAAGCGGAGGCTAGCAAGCAATGATCAAGCGTTCTAAAGGAAGAAAATATCTCCTTATGGCCTTGGGCCTTGCTTTAGCCACGACCAGCGTTGGTTTAGCTTCCTATGTCGTTGATAAATCCCACATTGAGACTGATATACCGGTCGAAAGCGATGAGAGAGTGGTTTGCTATTGCAGCTATACTGGCAAATATTACACCAGCATTGAAAAAGCTTTCTCTGATTCTACCCAGGGGAAAATTTACGTAATCCCAAAGCTAACCAGCAATGACGGCTCCTTGTATGAAATTCACATTAAGGAAGACTGCACCGTCTCTTATCCCATGGCCTTGGTCTTGCCATATTCCGGGACTACTTATTACAGCGCCGATGAACACGGATCTTATGCAACCGCAGGTGCTTATTTCGCTGACCAGACTAAAGATTTGGTTAAACAAAATATGAAGACCAACGTTATCGTTGATCCTGGCGTGACCATAACAATTCGTGGCGGCAGCCTTATTATCGGGGGGGGTACTAGGAAATCCGACCCAAGTGGTTGCCGGCAATACCGCTGGCGCTTATGCGCAAATCACATTATCAGAGAATGCTTCGATCGTTTGCGAGGATACAAATAGCGGCAACCCAAGCATCGAATGCTATGGCTATATCAAACGAACTTCGAATGACAACGGTTCTAAAGTCACTCTCAGTTCAAAAGCGACTTTTGTCACGCCATTTGTAATTTACGACTACAAAGGTGGCGTGCAGACTTTGGCCATCAACAATCTTGCTGATGGAAGCAAATTCTGTCCGTTCCAGATTTTTGATTTCCCTAATGTCCAAACGCTCGTAAGGGTTAATAGCGGTGCGACATGGCAAGTCCTAACCTGTATTTATATCCAGACATTGGATACATATTACCCGCAGGACGATTCGGATAGAAAATTCTATTTTATCAAGTCTGAGGCATCCGATACCAGCAGTGCCATGTTCTTGCTTACTAGTGGCTATATGGAATTCGACTATCGACCGACGGTGAACGGAATCACCACCAACGGTGTCAACGCCTCGAAAACGTATATAACATTAAATGGTGAGGCAAGCATTGGAAATATCGCTCTTTCATTCACTTATCTAACGGCTAATGTGAGCATAGACTCCAATAATTTCTTCTTACCTATTTCCTACAAATTTGACCTTACCGTGGCTAATGGCTCGACCTTTAAATTGTCAAAGAAAGTCAAATTGATGAACGGCTCAAGCCTTTTGATCGAAGATGGCGCAACCGTAAATATCACTTCTTCGCTTATCGTTTATGACGATTTCGTCGAAACTACCGCCGGATTGTCTAGCCCATATCCATCGGGATTGGACGCTGCGTCGCTTACCAATAATGGAACCATTAATGTAACGGGAAGCGGAGCCTTCGGTGGCTATGTTAAGACTGAAGTTGAAGGCGCGAAAATAGTTTTCAACACTTCTAATTATGCCGTCTCTTCTCCTGAATACGGCGGATCTATGCCTACTAATGATGATGTCGCTAAAGTTATTATGAGCGGTGCAACCTGCTTAATAAAGTATGCTGTAGAAAATGCGGAAGGCCTTCTTGTCAATACTGACGGCACTTCTTCTTCCGACGGTTATATTGTCACCGGCGAATATGATTCGGTGGTCGACCCATCGAACGGTTCTAAATATGCTTGGAAAGCTGAAACTTTCATCAATATAGAAAGTGTCTCTATTACATCTGAAGATGGGGGTCAAACCAGCACTTCCGGATCCACCACAGTGACGGCTAACATAACCCCTTCTGGTGCGAGCGTTCTTTCCTATGCGTGGTCTTTCACGACAAGTGATAGTAACATCAGCGCGACCGACAAGACAAAAAAATCGATGTCCATTACCAATAAAGGTGACAGTGCTGTCACCATAACCGTTAAGTTGGTTGTCACCGATAAGCTAGGAAATACGGCTGAAGCCACAGCGGATGTTACAGTCAAAGGGAAATCATCCTCTAGGCCGTGCGTATTGCCAACTGCCAAAGTTTTGATGGCCGATGGCACATGCAAAGAAGCTTGGGACGTGAATACTGGGGATATGGTTATTTCCTTTAATCATGAAACCGGGAGATTTGAGCCTACCGTAGTAATTGGCAACGACCATAGAACCGAGGAAGCTAAAACCTGCGATGTCGTAAAACTTTCTTTCTCGAATGGCAACTCTACCGAATTCATAACTGAACATGGCTATTTCGACAAAGATTTGAATAAATATGTTTATCTGCACACAAATGATTACGCTGATTATATTGGCCACGAATTTGTGTTCTATGACAACGGAACGATTTCCACAGCCAGATTGATTTCCGGATCGGTTCGTGAAATGTATACCTCTGTATGCTGTCCGGCAACCGCCAACAACTTGAACTTCGTGGTCGACGATATCCTTAATATCGGTGGCGGTCTTGATGGTCTTTTCAACATTTTCGATTATAATCCGGAGACTTTGGCTTTCGATGATGTCAAGAAGCGTGAAGACATCGATAGATATGGCTTATTGGGTTATGAGGCCTTTGAAAAATATTTCCCAGAAGAAATTTATAACCTCTTGCCATGTAAATACCTTAATATTTCCATTGGTAAAGGACTCCTTACTTGGGAAACTTTCGACGGTTATGTCCTTAAGTGGAAAGACCAACTCCTTGAAAACCTATAATCGATAACAAAAAGGACTGCATCCACGGTCCTTTTCTCTTACTTTGTTTTCTCGACTAATTCTTTCGCGTATTCCAATTGTTTGGAAGTAACCTCACCATCCGATATGAGCTTCGCTATCTCTATTATCTTTTCTTCAGGAGTTAGAACCTTGATATTCGCATAGGTCCTGCCATTCTCTTCTTTCTTGGCGATAAGCATGTGGGTGGTGGAATAAGCCGCGACCTGAGGAAGGTGGGTGATGGCGATAACTTGAGAATGCTTAGAAATCTCGTAGATCTTCTTAGCGACCGCTTCGGCGGCCTCTCCGGATATACCGGTATCGATCTCGTCAAAGACCACGGTGGGGACTTTGTTGGCCTTGATGAATATTTCCTTGAAGGCAAGCATGATTCGGGACGCTTCGCCTCCAGAGACGATTTTAGCTAATGGTTTAAGACCTTCTCCGGCGTTTGTTTCGATATAGAAGTCCACTTCGTCGATGCCATTTACGGAAAGAACTTCGTTCTCATTAACAAAGAGGATGGAGAACTTAGCCGATAACAATAAGTCCTTCAAAGACCCTTCCAATCTTTTCCCGATGAGTTTGGCCACTTCTTTACGAGCATTGGATAGCTTCAACGCGGATTCCATCGCCTTATCTTTAGATAGACGCAAGGCTTTCTCCGCTTTCTCGATATGGATCTCCACGTCGGAATCGGAGGCCAATAAGGTCTTAAGGCTATCTCTGAATTCGATAAGTTCGTCAAGACTCATCTTGTATTTCCTTTTAAGCCTCGATAATTCGGCATCCCTCTCATTGAGTTCTTCCATATGGTTTGGGTCAAATTCCAAATGAGAGAAACCCTTCTTAAGTTCCGAACATATATCGGATATCTCGTAATATTTATTCTCTAGTTCATCCGCGGCTTCTTTATAAGATGAGGAGACCTTAGAGATATCCTTCATGATATTGATAAGGTCATAGATATCATCTAAAGAAGAACCATTGATGATCTTCTTGGCCTCTTCCGATAAGGAATAAATCTTATCGAAGTTTTTAAGGGCTTCTAGTTCATCTTGGATGTCCTTGTCTTCGTTCTTAACGAGATTAGCCCCATCGAGTTCCTTATATTGATATTCATAGAAGTCCTTGTTCTCTTTGATCCTGTCTCTTTCCTTAATGAGATTGAGGTAGGCCTCGTTATTTTCTTTATAAGAAAGATAATTGGATTGGTATTCGTTCTTTAAAGGAAGAATCTTCTCGTTATCGAACCCATCGATTAAAGATAGATAGTTCTCAGGATTGAGAATCTTATAGAAATCGAATTGGTCGTGGATATCGGCGAGATAGGGAGAAACTTCCTGAAGGGCGTTCAAAGGGACACTGGTCCCATTGATGCGGACCACGCTTCTGGTTCGGCCGATAGAACGTTCAACCTTTAATTCAGAAGACGGTTCAATTTCATATTTTTCAAAAAACCACTTAAAGTTATCCTTAGCAATCTCGAAGGTACCCAAAACGGTGGCTTTCTCTTCCCCGGTACGGATCAGTTCGGTGGCCGCTCTTTCTCCTAAAAGGAGGGATAGGGAATCGATGATTAAGGATTTGCCCGCCCCGGTTTGGCCGGTTAGGACAGTGAAGCCATCGTTGAAGGATACTTTCATATCGGCGATGATGGCGAAGTTCTTGATAGATAAAGTGCGTAACATATTACTCAAATAGGATAAACCACCTCATTTCCAAAGGAAAGATAGGCGGATACTTTTAGATGGTTTATACTTTAAAATATGAAGTTAGAGAGACTATATCCTGCCGTTATCACCACCCTTTGGGGAGGAAAGAAGCTATTTTCCTACGGCAAAGAGTCCAAGGAGGAGAATATCTCCGAAACCTGGGAGTTATCTTTCTATAAGGAACACCCATGCACGTTAGGAGATGGGACTCCTTTGATGGATGTCGCAACTAAGGATGATTTAGGCTCTAACGTTTCCAAATTCGATATCTTCCCAGTCCTTGTTAAGTTCATCGATGCTGATAAAGATTTATCCGTCCAAGTCCATCCGAACGATGAATTTGCCTTAAAAGTAGAACACGAACTAGGCAAAACGGAGATGTGGCATATCTTAGAAGCTGAAGAAGGTGCGGGTATCTACCTTGGTTTTAAGAGAGATACCACTCCCGAAGAAGTTCGTTCCAAAGTCAACGACGGCTCAATCTTGGAACTTCTAAATTTCATTCCTGTCCATAAAGGGGAATCTTATTTCATTCCAGCGGGAACGGTCCATGCTATAGGCAAAGGAGTCACCCTTATCGAAATCCAACAAAACTCCAATATCACCTATCGTTTATATGACTATAAGAGAGTCGATAAGAACGGCAATTATCGAGAACTTCATTTAGATAAGGCTCTTAAGGTCCTTAACTACAAGAAATACCAACAAATAACCTTTAAAGAACCCATCTTAGGGGAATGCCGTTATTTCAGAGCCAGCCTCTATCCAATCATCAATCAAGATATAGAAGCCCATTCATCGTCCTTTAAATCCATCCATATCATTTCGGGAAATGGACGAATCGGTAGTTATGATTATAAGAAAGGCGATAGTTTCTTCTTACCCGCCAATCAAAAATGTCATATTGAAGGCAGCGGAGAAATGGTCATAGTCGATGTTCCTATAACCTAATAATCTGGCACCAAAATAAGAAAAATCCATCCATAACAAAAAGCAGATAATATCGATTATTTTTAGACTTTAATGCAACTTTTTTCCCTGTTTTAATGCAACTTTTTTCCCTGTTTTAATGCAACTTTTTTACCTATTTCAATGCTACTTTTTTACTTAATTGCAGAATATTTCACTTCTAAGAAGTAATCAAAAACAAGAAAACTAAACCAATAAAAAAGTAAATCCAAAGATTCTCCGTCTATAAGTAAATGGAGGAACTACTATGGATTTTTCTTTATTAAAAACTTTGGAAGAGACAACGACTGAGACTAGCAAAGACCTTTCTTCTAATAATAGGATTATCATTGCCATGACTGTTGGCATCATTATCGTAACAGTCATCGCTATCTATTTATTGATCAATAATCAAAAACTCGCTAAGAAGCTTAAAGAGATTGAAGAAGAGGAGGAATGATTGAGAGGTCTTTAAATGAACATCGCCAAATAATGCGGGATTGTCTTTTTTCTATCTTCATAGCCAATATTGGCGTTAGCGATTTTATATCCGATTGGAGGCTTGAATTTAGTCATAAAGCCATTCAAAGAAACGGTTGATGTATTTCCCGCTTTAACTTCGACGGGAATGACGGAACCATTCTTTTCAATTAGAAATTCCAGTTCATGCTCGTTATCGGGTTTGTAATAAAACAATTTATAACCGTTCTTAATCAGGCATTCCGCTATTGCGTTTTCATAGATGCCGCCTTTGGCGTTGCCTTGGATGGTATTCATCAATATGGCTTTTTTGACCTCGAATCCGAACATGGCGCAAAGGAGCCCGGTGTCATTCGCATACAATTTGAATTGTTCGTCTGCGGCATTTCCCAATAGCGGGATGTATGGCTCATGGACATTATAAGATGGATTAACTAAGTTGGAATCTTTGAGCCATTGCACGCTGTTGCCATATTTTTTGGAGGTTTGCCCCTTCTCGACGATTGAATATTGAAACTTGGTCAGCTCTTTTGCCAATTGTTTTGGTATGGAATCATAACAACTTCTAACTTTGATTTTTTTTGCACCTTTCGCATGCTTGGCGATATCAAATCGGTAATTTTCCAAAATTTTCTCTTGAATTGTATTAACACGATTGAAATCATGCGTTAATACATATTCGGCTACCACCTCAGGCATTCCGCCAACCACCATATATTCCCTGAAAAGTTGTTCAAATTTTTCATTAATGGCGTGTGGAATTATCGCGTTTCCTTCGAAATATTCTTGTAAAACACGAACTGTATCTTCGCTATAGCCATCAGCCCACATAAATTCCTCGAAATCAAGGGAGTACATTGTCAAAAACTCTTCGTATCCAGTGGGCAATGATTCGGGTTCTTCGACGTTTTCGTCGGCGTCTTCGCCGTAAGTTAATCCCAACAAACTTCCGGAGGTTATTATGTCGTATCGACCATCCTCAGCCAAAAACTTCAAAGCCGTTCTGGCTCTTCCACAAGCCTGAATTTCATCCAAAAAAATTAGTGTCTCATTTTTTATCAGATTGGCATTTCTGATTTGAATAGTCAGGTTTTTGTAAATTGTGTCAGCGTCGAGATCGTTGGAGAAAATGCTTTTCAATTCAGGATTTTTTATGAAATTAATCTCGATGAAGGATTTATATTCCTTGCTACCGAATTCGCGAACAGAAAAAGTCTTGCCGACTTGTCTGGCTCCTTGAATGGTTAACACGCTTTTTGTATGTCTATGTTTCCAATTGAGCAATCTCTGGTATATTTTTCTTTTTAGCATATTTTACCTCCATGGAAATAATACGCTCATTATCGAAACAAATAAATAATAAGGAATAAAAAAAGGCATTGTGAAAGCCAAAAAAGGAATAAAAAAAGGCGTTGTGAAAGCCAAAAAAGGAATAAAAAAGGTGTTGACAAAGTTTAATAAGGTAAAAAAAAGATGCTCAGCACCAATGACAGAGCATCCAATTAAGTCAATCCGTTCTAATTATTCGGCAGCTTTTTCTTTGTGAAGCGAGCTATAGATAAGAGCGGCAAGAGCACCGCCTAAGAGTGGCCCGACGATAAAGATCCAAATCTGAGCCAAAGCATCGGTGGTTCCATTGAAGATGGCGGCCGCTAAAGCGGTGGCTAAGCTTCTGGCTGGGTTGACCGAGGTTCCGGTGAGTTTGATACCAACCAAGTGGACTAAGGTAAGGGTCAAACCAATGATAAGGCCGGCCTTTTTGCCCGCACCAGCGTTCTTTTCATCAGTGACATTCAAAATGACATAGACGAAGATGCAAGTGAGGATGATTTCAACAAGAAGTGAACCAATGACGTTACCCGCATTGAAGTCTGGGTTATTGATGACATAGTTACAAGCGTCACCAACTAATGTGAGTCCGCTCATCTTGGCAATCCCGAAGATGGCAACGCCACCAATGAATCCACCAACGATCTGAGCGATGACATAAAGGAAAAATTCCTTAACGCTCATTCTCTTGGTGAGCAAGCAGCCGAGAGAAACGGCTGGGTTGATGTGGCAGCCAGAGATTCTGCCGATAGAATAGGCCATCGCGACGATGACAAGGCCGAAGGCAAGGGAAGTCGCGACAAGTTCGCCACCAGTCAAGGCGGCGACACCGCAAGCAACAAAGACGAGAACGAAGGTTCCAATGGCTTCAGCGATAAGTTTTTTAAAGATTTTCATTTAAAGTCTCCTTAACGCCCATAATTATAGTTAGGTGATTCAAAGTTGTTCATCGATTTTTAAAAAATCGAAAGGAAAGATAATGATTTGCCTACTTTTTGAGGTTTTATAGGCAAATAATCTACCTATTTTGAGAATAATCTGCCTATAAATTGGAGGAAAATAGGCAAATTAATCTGTGATATTGTTGATTATCTGCCTACAAATGCGTAAAATATAGGCAAATAAAGAGGAGGATGGGCAAATTATGAGAAAATTCGATTATTCATTCCTTAAAAATATGATGGTGCCAGTGACGTTTGTCCAAATGGCTAAGACGATTTACTCATTGAAAACCGTTTCCGAAGAAAAAAAAGCAGCCTATCCAGGCCTTTTTGTTTCCCTTGAAAAAATTGCTGTCGTGCAATCGGTTAAAAGCAGCAATGCCATCGAAGGCATTTTTTCCACGGACAAGCGTATTGAAGAGATAGTCAATAAGTCATCAGCTCCGTTAAATCACAGCGAGATGGAAATCGCGGGCTATCGCGACGCCCTTAACTTGATCCACAAAAATCACGACTCTATGAAGTTGGATGAGTCAACCATTCTGAATTTACACAGGGTCCTCTTGTCTCAGACAGATCTTTCGTATGGTGGAACTTATAAAACTGACGACAATGTCATTCGTGAAACATATTCCGATGGCACATCAATAATTCGTTTTGTTCCAACTCCGGCAGGCGAAACCAAGGAAGCTATGGAGCAATTGATTTTAGCCTACCAAGACGCAAGAGACGACGCCGGCATTGATCAGCTGCTCTTGATACCTTGCTTTATCTTGGACTTCTTATGCATTCATCCTTTCCGCGATGGGAACGGAAGAATGTCTAGATTGCTTACCTTGCTTCTTTTGTACAAGGCCAATTTCGATATTTCGAGATACATTTCTTTCGAAGAACAAATAAACAAAATGAAAGGTGCGTACTACGAAGATTTGAAAAAGAGCTCCCAAGGCTGGCATGAAAATAGCAATGACTATATTCCTTTCGTTAGGAATTTTCTTTATGCCTTGTTCATGTGTTATCAAGAACTCGATAAGCGATTTCTCACTCTTTCAAGCGCTAAAGCAAATAAAAAGCAGCGCGTTGAACGAGCTGTTTTGATGGCGTTCGTGCCTATTTCTAAAAAAGAGCTAGAAGATTTGTTGCCTGATGTAGGAATCGGAACGATAGAAGCTGTTTTGAGCCAGATGCTCAAAGATGGAAAAATTATTAAAATAGGGACTACGAGAAACTGCCGATATCTAAAGTCATAACTAAAAGCAGTTGATATTATCGATAAAAACTAATGGCGTTTATGCTGCAGACGATATTCGTTGGGTGTCGTTTTGGCGTATTTGCTAAAGACATTTGAGAAATGACTTTGGGACGAAAAGCCCAAATAGAAAGCGATGTTCGTAATGCTTTTATCCGTGTATCTAAGAAGGCGTTTAGCCTCTTCAATCTTGGCGGTCAGAATGAAAGTGGTCAAAGTCATCCCGGTCTCTTCTTTGAATTTGCTGGCCAAGTAGGTTCTGGAAAAATACAGCTCTTTGGCCATCGATTCGATGCTGATTGGCTCGCTTAAGTGCTTTTGGACATAGTTCGACACATCAAGGATGAATTTATCGGGATTCTTGCCGATCCTTATCTTTTCCACCCTTTCGGTGTAGTCATAGATCATATGGAACTCAAGCTCGGTGATTTTGTCTATTGAGGTGAGCAAATCGCATTTTTGAATATAGGCGTCCGATAAGGAAAAGGCGTCGTTGACATCCAATCCTCCTCTTATGGCAGCTCTTGAAGCCAAAGTGGTGGTAACGATGAAAGTGTTTTTGGCCTGCCTTAAGGCATCGCTGGATAAAACGCCCGGCCTAATCGATGGGGCGTTCTCAATTAATTCATTCAAAGAGGATAAAGAGCCGTGCGAAACGATATTCATGATTCTTTCTTCCAAGGCGAAGGTGTTATGGACAACCTGTTCGGAATTATGAATTATTTCATCTTGATCGGCGCTTTCTATTTCTTCATTTTTTAACAATCTCGATATCTCATTCTGACTCTCTTCGTGCAAGGTTATATCAGATAAGCTTAGCTTCTCTCCGTTAAGGATGAAATTAATCGAACAAAGCATTCCCAAAATGGAATTCAAAGGAAGAGGAACCAAAGATTCCATCGAAGAAACAAAGGAAGGAATGTCTTCTTGCTTAACGTCGCATTCCAAGGCCAATTCCTTCAGGTCTTTTTGACTCATCCTCAATTGATTGGCGGGGCCTAGGACTATTTTGAAATCCTTGGAATTAGCCACCCCATAGCAGAAGAATCTAGGGGTCATGAAATAACCGATGTGGTCTTGAATGGTTAAGATATCCTTCTCAAAAGGAATGATAGGATCCTTGGCCAATTCCACCAAAGAGTAGTAATAAACCTGTTTATTCTTCTTATAGATCCTTATAGGAATGCCGGCTAAATCGCCGATTACTTTGCAAACATAAGTCAAATCATCTAATTTCATATTTATCACCATACAAATATAAATAGAAACGAACAATTCTGCAAGATAGGTATAGTTGATGCCCCTATAATTCAAGAAGTATGATGACCAAAGACCCCAAAGATTTATTGAAGGAGTTGTCTTTAGAAGAAAAGATAGCCCTTGTGTCGGGCACGGATTTCATGTACACGAATCCGATCCCGAGATTATCCGTCCCATCTATAAGGATGAGCGACGGCCCCCATGGACTTCGTGTTCAAAATGGTGGAGGCGATAACGGAATCAATCCCAGCGAACCTGCCACTTGTTTCCCGCCAGCCTGCCTTTCTTCCTGTTCTTGGAACGAAAAGCTTCTTAAAGAAGAAGGAAAAGCCATGGGCGAAGAAGCCAACCATTATGGCATCGGCGTCATCTTAGGTCCTGGAAGCAATATCAAAAGGAATCCGTTAGGCGGAAGAAACTTCGAATATTTCTCCGAAGATCCTCTTTTGGCGGGTTTAATGGCCTCCTCCATCATCAAGGGCATTCAGAGCCAAGGCGTTTCCGTCTCAATGAAGCACTTCGCCACCAACAATCAAGAAAATTACCGCTTTATGGGTGACTCCTTGCTCGATCAAAAGGCTCTGAGAGAAATCTATCTAAAACCCTTTGAACTGGCGGTCAAAAAGGCAAAGCCCGACACCTTAATGTGCGCGTATAACAAAGTCAACGGTGTCTATTGTTGTCAAAACAAAACTCTTTTGATCGATATCCTCCGTGATGAATGGGGTTTTAAAGGCTTGGTCATGACCGATTGGGGTGCAACCCATGATCGCATCAAAATGCTCAAATCCGGCTTGGATTTGGAAATGCCAGGCGATACAGAAATCTGCCGCAAGTGGATTTACGATGCGATAAAAGATGGTTCTTTAAGCGAAGAAGTCTTGGACAAAGCCGTCCTTAATGTTTTGAATCTCGTTAAGAAGCACGAAAACCAAGTCAGAGGCGACGCTAATTTCGAAGAACACGCTTCGTTGGCTTTGAAGATTGCCTTAGACTCTGCCGTCTTATTGAAAAACGATGGGGTTTTGCCACTTAAGAAAGATTCCCGTTATCTTGTAATGGGTGATTTATTCGAGAAGATGCGTTACCAAGGGTCTGGTTCTTCGATGATCAATCCTTATAAATTAATAACCCCGAAAGATGCTTTTGACGAAGCCGGCATCTCTTATGCCTATTGCCGCGGCTATCAAGAAAACAAATTAGATCCAAATGAAAATCTTTTAAAAGAAATAGACGATAAAATCGGTAATTTTGATACCGTTATAGCCTTTATTGGCTTAACCGACTATGTCGAATCCGAAGGAGCCGATAGGGAATCCTTCGTCTTGCCGAAGAATCAAATTGAGGCAGTTAAGCGTTTGATGAACAAAGGCAAAAAGGTTATTTTGGTTTTATTTGGTGGATCCCCTTACGAAATCCCCAGAAGAGAAGAAGCTAATGCCATCTTGAATATGTATTTGCCAGGCGAATGCGGTGGCCTTGCTACCGAAAAGCTCCTCTTTGGAGAAGCTAACCCATCAGGCAAGTTATCCGAATCTTGGCCAAAAGAATATTTCTCGGTTTTCAATGGAGAGAACTACTCGAAATCCGAAATCGAAGAATATCGCGAAGGCATTTATGTCGGCTATCGTTACTATCAGAACAAGGGAGACGCCGTTGCTTATCCATTTGGATTTGGCCTATCCTATACCAAATTCAAATATGACGATATCGAAATAAAAGAGAGCAAAAACGACATCGAAGTTTCAGCCAATATTACCAACTTCGGCTCTTTCGCTGGCGCGGAAGTTGTCCAACTTTATGTTAGGAAGCCCAATGATTCCATTAAGGAACTTAAAGGATTCACTAAACTGTATCTAAATGTCAACGAAACAAAGAAAATATCCATCAAAGTCAATAAAGACGAACTCAGGTATTTCGATATAAAAGAGAATCGTTTCCTCTTATTAGATGGCGAATACATTTTCGACTTATCTTCCAGCTCTATACAAATCGAACTGACCAAAACCTTATATATTAAAGGCGAGAGCCAAGAAGACCCGTACCCTAAGAATCTTCTTGAAATGACCTCCGTGGAATTCAGGAAATTCATCTCTTATGAGCCTCCAAAGAAACGCATCAAGCCGATAACCTTAGAAAGTCGTTTCAGCGATCTAAAGGCCACCTTCATGGGCAAGATCTTGTACAACGCCGTCCTCGGAGTTGCGAGGAAAGACATGAAGAAAGCCAAAAAGCTGCCTGAAGGTCCAGAGAGAGACAACCGCATCAAAGGGGCGATGTTCTTGGAAAGAATACTTGATTCCAATGCCATCATTACCATGAGCATGTCGGCAGGAAAATCATTCCCATACCCATTGGCCTTGCTTATGATGCATATGGCCAACGGGCATATAATCAAAGGGCTAAGATGCCTAACGAAGAAACTAAACGCACCAGTATTGCCTAAAGAAACAAAGGAGGCCTCAAAATGAAAAATCCAATGATGAGCGCTAAATTATTCGACTCAAGAATACATTCCAAAAACGTAACCGCCAAAGAAAAATGGTTGGGTTATTTGTTAGGCCCTTGTGGTGCCTTGCTCTTAAACGCTGTCTTGGCTTCCTACCTTAACGTCTTCTATACCGACGTCTTGAAATTAAGCGGAGTTTGGGGAGGCGTCTTCCTCGTTGTCTTCCCGTTAGTTTCTAAGATTATCGACGCTGCCACCAACGTCATAATGGGTCACATCATCGACCGCACCAAATCCAAGCAAGGCAAAGCTCGTCCTTGGATTTTCATTTCCTCAATCTTGGTGGCGGTTACTGGTGTCCTTTTGTTCACCGTTCCGAAAGCCAGCGAAACCGTTCAGGTTATCTGGGTCATCCTCTCTTATAACCTCTTTTACTCCTTCGCCTTCACAATGTATAACATGTCGCACAACTTAATGTGCCCGCTTTCCACCAGAAACACCATCCAAAGAGGCGGCTTATCGGTCTTTAACCAGATTGCCACCATCATGATGTCCGGGATTGTCGTCGCCTTGGTCTTCCCAATGGCTATTATGCCTGCTATCGGCGTTGATCAGAACCTCTGGATTATCGTCATGTCCATTTTGTCAATAATCGCCTTGCCGACCACCATTATCGAATATTATTTCACCAAAGAAAGAGTCACCGAAGAAGAAGCTGTCAAACCAGGCAATAAGAAACAAATTTCCTTCTGGACTCAGCTAAAGATTGTCTTAAGCGATAAATACATGATCATCACCTTTGTCTACTTCTTGATCTACACTATCGCCAGTTCCGTCAAGAATCTCGGCTTAATCTATTATTGCAACTACGTATTAGGCACCTATAACGATGGCACCACCCAAATGATGGTTTCCATCATCGGCGGTATCCCAATGGGCATCGGCATTTTTGCCGTCTGGCCATTAGCCAAGAAATTCGGCAAGAGAAACGTGACCGCCGCTGGTTTCTTGCTCTATGCCTTAGGAAGCGCCATCTGCTGGATCGTCCCGAATAACTTAGTCAACGTCTTAATCGGACAATTCATCAAAAATATCGGCGGTTTGCCATGCGTTTATGTCTTCATGGCTCTATTTGCTGACTGCTTAGACCATATTGAATGGAAGTCTGGTTCCAGGTGCGACGGAACCGCTATGAGTATCTATAACATCTTGGCTACCGCTAGTGTAGGTGTCGCAACCGCCATCTTCAACGCGATGCTATCCTCCTCCGGATACAAAGCTCCTGAAATGGTGGAAGGTGTCCTCGTCGCCGAGCAAACCGAAGCCTGCAAGAACATGATTACCTTTGCCTTCGTTGGCTTAGAAACCATCACCGGCATCATCTTGGCCGTCTTATTGCTTTTCCTCAACGTAGAAAAGACCATCAACCTCAAGCAAATCAACATCAAGGAATACAACAAGAAACTCGCTATCGAAAGCGGCGTCGAATATGTTGATCCTGAAGTTGCCGCCGCCAAAGAGGAAGAACAATGCATCATCGAAAACGAGCGGGCCTTCATCGATAACCTCAAAGCCAAATGCGAGAAGAAGCATCTCGATTTCGAAGCCGAATTAGCCAAGCACAACGAAAAGAAGGCTAAGAAAGAAGCCGACCAAAAGGCCAAGAAGGAAAAGAAGGACGCCAAGCTCAAAGCCAAAGAAGAGGCTAAGAAAGCCAAGTCCGAAGCTAAGTGGGCTGCTTTGAGCGCCGAACAAAAGGCCAAGAAAGAAGAAAGGATCGCCCTTAAGAAGAAAAAGGACGATGAAGCCTGGGAAAAAGAGCGCGCCTATGGCGAAGCCTATCGCGAGAAGATCCAAAGCAAACTTGCTAAGTAATTGCCTATGAAAGCTATTAATGTCCAAACTGAATACCTTACTAACCCAATTGGAATCGACATTCGTTCACCACGTATCACTTGGAATGATGAAGGCGGGATTTCCCAAAAAGCCTATCGCATCATCGCCAAAAACGGCGAAAAAGTGATATTCGACTCTGGAAAGGTTGAATCTTCCTCAATGGAATTCACCTTCCCTTGTTCCTTCGAATCCCGTCAAAGAATCGATTTCTCCATCACTTTGTGGGATGAAAACGATAAAGAAGGCGAGCCTGTCTCTTCCTTCTTTGAAACGGGCTTGCTTAACGAAAAAGACTGGATTGCCGATTGGGTTACCGGCGATTACAAGCCAAAGAAAAACATTCATTACCCAGTCGATTATTTTAAAAAAGAATTCGAATCCAAAGACACCAAAAAGGCCAGGCTTTATATCTCCGCTTGTGGCAACTACGAAGCTAATATTAACGGCACTAGGGTTGGGGATTTCATCTTCGCCCCTGGATTCACCGACAATAGAAAGCGAATCCAATACCAAACCTATGATGTCACTTCTTTATTAAAAGAAGGAAGTAACGCCATCGAAGTTCTTTTAGCCGATGGTTATTACAGGGGTTGCAGCGGTGCTAAAGGCCGCATGAACACCTACGGCAAAGAAACCAAATTCATCGCCCAATTGGAGATAATCGGCAAAGATGGCGTCAAACGTTCCATCCTCAGCGATTCTTCCTGGGTTTGGAGTGATGATGGGCCTATCACCTTCGCTGATTTGAAAGACGGAGAAAAGGTGGACGCTAACAAAGTTCCTTCCTTCTCGTTGAAAGCCAAAGTGGTCGACTATAAAGCCAATCTCACCGCCTCCGACAACGTTTTCGTCAAGGAGCATGAGCATCTTAAGGTGGTCAATAGCTTTAAGTCCAAAACCAATAAGACCATTCTTGATTTCGGCCAGAACATCTCTGGCTATATTTCCTTTGAAGTAAACGCCAAAAAAGGTCAGGAAATCCATATCAAGATAGGTGAGATATTGGATGAAAATAACGATGTTACCTTGAAAAACATCCAGTGTACCTATAAAGGCAAAAAGACCCCTCTCCAAGAGATCCATTACGTCTGCAAAGATGGATTGAACGTTTATAAGACCAAGTTCTTCTATGGCGGGTTCAAGTACGCTGAAGTAGACACCGATGTCGAGTTAGATGTTTCTAAGTTCGAGGCCATCGCCGTTTATAGCGATTTCCAAATGACCTCGAGCTTTGAATGTTCCTCGGAATTATTAAATAAGTTCTATCAGAACACCGTTTGGTCCCTTAAGAGCAACAACACCGATGTTCCAACCGATTGCCCAACTAGAGAAAGAATGGGCTGGACCGGTGATTCGGAAGTATTTTTCAACACCGCCGCTTATCTATCTAACTACGCTTCCATGTCCAAAAAGCACGTCAGAGATATCTATGACCGCCAATGGAAAAGCGGGCGTTTCCCTCAGATTGCCCCATTCGCCAACGAGGATTGGTTCATGTGGGTTATGAATGGATCGGTGGGTTGGGCTTGCGCCGGTGTTTATATCCCTCTGTATTTCTATAAGAGATATGGGGATAGACGCATCTTGGAAGAAAATTACGATGGCATCGTTAGATACGCGAATTTCATGATCAAGAGAGCAGGTAAACGAGGGGCTCCATACGCCAAATATATCCCTATGTCTCATAAGAACCGCAAATATTTCGTTAATTGGGGTCAATCTTACGGCGAATGGGCCGAACCAAACGATGTCATGGCCTTCAAATGGTATGACTTCGCCGCCCCGCATCCAGAAGAATCAACGGCTTACACCTTCTTTACTTTGAAACGTGTTTTGGAAATCGCCGATATCTTAGGTAAACCGCACGATAAGACCTATCTCAAAATCAAGGAATACTCCGATGGGGCCAAACGCGCCTATCAGGAATTCGTGACCAAGAAAGGCCATACCTTAGACACTGATCGTCAGGCTAAGTTAGTCCGTCCTTTATATATGGGCTTGCTTACTTCTGAACAAGAGGAATACGCCAAGAAGCGCTTAATCAAAGCCTTGGATAATTATCACTGGCGTTTGGGCACCGGATTCCTATCCACCCCACTAATTCTCGATGTCTTAGAAAACATCGATATCCACTACGCTTATAAGCTTCTTTTGAACGAAGAGATGCCAGGCTGGCTTTATATGCCGAAGGTCGGAGCCACTTCCATTTGGGAAGCTTGGGAAGGTGATTCCACCCCATCCAAGGGCATCGCTTCCCTCAATCATTACTCTAAAGGAACGGTGGTCGAGTGGCTATTCAGAGAGATGCTTGGCATCCAGATTGACGCCAATGACGAGATTGTCATCGCCCCAAAAGCCAGCGATGAATTAAATTATGCCAAAGGCAGCTATTTGTCCCGCTTTGGTCAAATCGAAAGCGGATGGTCTATCTCTGGGGATCAAATCACCTACGAAGTGGTGATTCCAACTAACGCCAAAGCCAAGTTCGTCGTTAATGGGAAAGAGACTCTTTTAGGTCCTGGCAAACACGTAATCAAAGAAAGGCTCAAATGAAAGTAATTTCGATTGATATAGGAGCCACATCCGGACGAGTGATGGTGGTCGAACATGATAACGACCGCCTCACTTATGAAGAAATTCACCGTTTCAAGAATAGGACCTACCTAAACGGCCTCTTTTTGCATTGGGATTTCAAACTCTTATTAACCAATATCATCGAAGGCATCAAGAAAGCCTTATCCCTCCATAACGACATCAAGAGCATCGGAATCGATACTTTCGGGGTCGATTACGGGGTTTTGGATAAAAACGGCAAATTGATCGATGATCCTCTTTGCTATCGCGATACCCATAGCTACGAGAAACAAGCCGAAGTCCTTAAGCTCATACCTTTCGATGAACTCTACTCCCATATCGGCATCCAAAACCTTCACTTCAATACGATTTATCAGCTATATGGTGACACTCGTTTGAAAGACGCGGGCACCATCCTTTTGTTCCCGGACTTAATCGCCTATTTCCTAACCGGTGAGAAAAGAATGGAATTAACCAACGCCTCAACTACCTCGTTATATAATTACGAAAAGAAGGAAATCGATAAGGAAATACTTAGCAAATTATCGATTCCGCCTTCCATTTTCCCAAAGATGATTTATCCAAAAGATAAATATGGAGACCTTAAAAAGGGCTTTTATCCTCAAGGATATAAAGGAAATAAGGTTGAAGTAATCGCCACCTGTTCCCACGATACGGCTTCTTCTCTCTTGGGCATGAATGGCTTTGGGAGATTCGCTTATCTTTCCAGCGGGACTTGGTCCCTACTAGGAACCGAATTGAATAAGCCATTATTATCAAATGAATCCAAGGAGGCCAACTTCACTAATGAGATTGGCATCGACTTCTCCATTCGCTACCTCAAAAATACGATGGGAATGTTCTTGATCAACGAAGTGGTAAGCGACCTCAAGGAAAAGAAAAAAGGCATCAAGCTCCCTCAGATCGTGGAGATGGCTAAAGAGGCCGAGGATATCGGCTCCTATTTGGACACCAACGACCCGAGGTTTGAGACTCCGGGAGATATGTTAAATAAGGTCAAAGGCTATCTTGTCGAGACCAAGCAGAAACTTCCTGAAACCCCGGGCGAGTTATTCCGCCTTATCTATAAATCCATGGCGTTCTCTTATAAGAGAATCCTCGACAAACTCGAAGAATTAATCGGATATAAGACGGATTACCTTCTGATTTCGGGAGGAGGCAACCAAGCCGAAATCCTCAATCAGTTCACCGCGAACGCCATAAACAAAGAGGTCAAAACGGGACCGATTGAATCCACGGTGTTCGGAAATTCCATTGCCCAGTTCATCCATTACGGAGACTTAAAAGATGTGCCGGAGGCTCGCAAAGCCATCGACAAATCTATTAATAGCAGGACATACGCGCCAAAAGATATAGAAGAATTCGAAAAAGAATACCGAGACTATCTAAGAATAATCAGTAAGGAGAAATGATATGTCAGAGAGTGAAAAAAGATATCAAATCGCGAAAGAAAGATACGCGAAAATCGGCGTCGATACCGATGAGGCTTTAAAGGAATTGGATAAGATTCGCATCTCCTTGCATTGCTGGCAGGGGGATGATATCCAAGGCTTCGTCAATGATGCGGCTTTATCTGGCGGCATCCAAGTAACCGGCAACTATCCTGGCAAAGCCAGAAATATCCAGGAACTTCAGAAAGACATCGAAAAGGTCCTCTCTTTAGTCCCGGGTCATTTCAAGCTCAATTTGCATGCCATATATGTCTCTTCCCCGCTTAATGCCCGAGACATCGACGAAATCAAGCCAAGCGACTACGCTGGCTGGGTGGAATTCGCCAAGAAGAACGACTTGGGCTTGGACTTCAACCCGACCTGTTTCTCCAATCCGATGTACAAAGACGGCTTCACCTTAGCCTCCCCAAACAAAGATGTTCGTGACTTCTGGGTCAAGCATTGCCAAGCCTCCATTAAAGTAGGGGAATACTTCGGCAAGGAACTCAAACAGAAATGCGTCACAAACATCTGGATTCCAGACGGCATGAAGGATAACCCATATTCCCATCTTGAAGCCAGGAAGAGATTGGAAGATTCCTTGGATCGAATCCTTAAGACCCCATACGACAAAAATAATGAATTAGTGTCGGTGGAATCGAAGTTCTTCGGCATTGGGGCAGAAAGCTACACGGTGGGTAGCAATGAGTTCTACTTGGGGTACGCCATCAAGAATCAGATCGGCATCACCTTGGACTCCGGCCATTTCCATCCAAACGAATTCATCAGCGACAAAATCTCTTCTGCTGCCCTATATGTTCCAGAGATTCTCCTTCATGTTTCTCGCCCAGTCAATTGGGATTCCGACCACGTCGTTATCTTCGATGATGAATTAAATCGCATCGCCGAAAGCTTGGTTAGAGATGACTTACTGGACAAGACTCATATCGGTTTGGATTTCTTTGACGCCACCATCAACCGCATCGCGGCTTGGGTCATCGGCGTCAGAGCCACCCAAAAAGCCCTCCTTAAAGCCCTTCTTGAACCAAAAGAAGAGATGAAAAAGGACGAAGAAGATCTTAATTACACCAAACGCTTGGCCATGATTGAGGAACTTAAAGCCTATCCTTGGAACGACGTTTATGACTATTATTGCGAAACTCGTAACGTTCCAGTCGGCTTAGATTGGCTCAAAGACGTCAATAAATATGAAAAGGAAGTCCTTTCCAAGAGGAAATAGTTATGAAAATCACTGAACTTAAAACCGTTAAGGCTGTTATTAAATTAGCCTCCAACATGTATCGTCTTGGCTGGGATGAAAGGAACGGTGGTAACATCTCCGTCATCATCGACCCGGAAGAATACAAAAACTATCTCCCGAAGAAGCCAATCCGTACCTTCAAGATGAATTTCGATGCCAAGGAATTAATTGGCAAAGTCTTCGTCGTGACCGGAACGGGCAAATACTTCAAAAACGTGGAAGATGATCCTGAAGACACCTTAGGTATCGTCCGTATCGGAGAAGATGGAAGAAGCGCCGAACTTTTATGGGGTTTTAAGAACGGCGGGGCACCAACCAGCGAATTCCCAACCCATCTTATGTCTCATATTGCCAGACTAAGGAAAGACAAAGACCATCACGTGGTTATCCATTGCCACGCCACCCATACCTTGGCTTTGACTTATGTCCTGCCTCCTGATGAGGATGAAATCACTCGCACCCTTTGGAGGATGTCGACCGAATCCATAGTTGTTTTCCCAGAAGGTATCGGATATTTGCCTTGGATGTTATGCGGTGGGAACGAAATCGGCGAGGCCACTGCCAAGAAAGCCAATGACTACCGCGTCGTCCTTTGGGGGGCGCACGGGGTATTCGGCATGGGCAAGAACATCGATGAGACCTTTGGCTTGATCGAAACGGTGGAGAAATCCGCTCAGATTTACTTCTTGACCTTAGGTCACGTCAAACAGTCCATCACCGATGACCAATTGAAAGAATTGGCCACCGCCTTCAAAGTGGACTACAAGAAAATCCTTAAGTAGCAAGCAATAAAAAAGACGGGGAACACCTCGTCTTTTTCTTTTGTCTAACAACTATTCCTTCTTGAATATCCAGCCTTTTTTCTCGGCGATTTTGAAACCGATTAGAGGAATAACGAAGGCACATACGGCTGCCAACAATCCTCCGAAAGAGGTATCGGATAAAAAGTGAGCCCCATATAAAATACGGGCAAATTCAATCAATAAGGCATAAAGGATGAAACCGATAAGGACCAACTCTCTGGCCCAAGCCTTCTCTTTGACTTTCTCATTGAGCAATAAGACATAAAACACAAGAATGCTCATCATGCTGACAAAGCTATGTCCAGACGGGAAGGACTTAAGCCCATCTCCGTTAGGAATGACGCTTTCGGCTAATCCGACTTTGCCACATTCGTACCAATTCTCAAAGAGATCTAAAGCTGAATATCCTTCATATCCATCGGCGATCTGATAATATCTTGGTCTTTTAATAGCCCCTTTGGTGATGAAGTTAACAGCCAATCCCAAATAGAAGGCAATCATTAAGATAATCCAAGTGGTTAATAAGAGTTTCTTATCTTTGGTATCGATGATGAAGAAAGAACCAACCGTCATACCGCCTTGAAAGAGGATGGTAAGAACAATCCTAACGGCAATGTGACTGATTTCTTTGAAGCCATTATGCGAACTGTTCATATCGGCGAAGATAAGATAGGCTCCAGAACCGATAAGAACGATACCGGCGATAATCAGAAGGGCTTTGAATATCTTCTTTTTGCTTTGCTGGGCTAAGCGGAAGGCCATCGCCCCGAACACGCCGGTCATGCCCCAGCCAAATAATTCTCCGAATGAAGCGCAAATCATACCGAACACATTATCTGTATCGGCGATGGACTGGCTGAGTTTCAAATCAACGAAACTTCCGGCAACCAAGCCTGCCATGAGTAAAGCAATCAAGATACCGAAAATGAAATACGATCTTTTGGTGAAAGCTTTCATATAACTATCCTCACAAACATAAAGATAGGAATATTCTAATTCTTTTAAGAATTAGTGGCAACATAATGCCTATTCCTATTCGACAAAAGTCAAAGTCTTTGAAAAAAATCGAATAGAAAATTTGGGTCTTAACTTCAAAAGCCGAAGATTGGCTCTTATACACAATTCTTTTGTAAATGTTTTATTTGTCTTTCCAACTTTGTCTTTCTTCTTTACTTTAGCATTGGTGGTAGTAATGATATGCACAAATTTTGCACATATTTACTATTGCTTTCTTTTTGTGTTTGCCTATAATGGAAGTGGATATGGGGGCTAGATTATGGCAAGCGTGAATGTAACAATTAGAATGGATGAAAACGACAAGAAAGAT
>CAVJPU010000015.1:0-22912 GCA_963651445.1 bacterium
CATTTAGGGGCCATCCGTATTTCAAACGTGACGAAAAAGGTGCTTCAATTTACGGCGCGACTTACGCCTCTCAGGAAGAAATGGCTAATGATTTGCCTTTGAAGATAACTGGCATTTGGGCCGAAACCAATGACTTCAAACATATGGGCGGCCTTTGGGACAAGCTCATTTATTCTGCTGGCCATCATCCAAACGAAGAAGACAATCTCATTTTCTTAAAAGAAACCTGCAAGCAGAAGTGCATGCCTGAATCTTATTGGGCTTTGTCGACTTTCAATATTTCCGATACCCCGAGTTTGTATGCCCCGGGAAACGGAAAGGTCCATAAAATCGACCAACCGGTTTTGCTTATTTGGGGAACTCATGACTTGGCCATCCCTTGGTTCAACCAACATGAGAACTACGACTATTTCAGAACTAGAGATCCAAATAAATTTGCCTTTGTTGAATTGGATTCTGGGCATAGCCCAGTTTCCGACCAGCCAAAAGCCATGGCCGATGCCATCAAAAAGTTCGTTAAGTAGCAATCATTAAAGAATAATTTCTTTAGGTTCCTCGAATTCGGAACATGCTTTCGTGTAGGCGCTTAACATGCAGTCGCCTATTTCAAAATGAACCAAGTGTTTTTCATTTAAGTTCACAACTTCAAAAGAATTGAATGGGGTGGATAATCCAGTCCCCAACGCTTTAACATAAGCTTCTTTAGAAGTCCAAATTTGATAGAAAGTCCTTTCTTTTTGTTCTGAACCGTTAATGAACTCACAATCCAAAGAAGTGAAGATCCGCTCGATTTTTAACTTATACGGCTTGATTTTTTCGACATCAATGCCGATTTCATCAATGCTTACTGCAACAACACATAAACCATCGGTATGGCTGATTGAGAATTGGTATGGGCAATAAAACAATGAAGGCTTGCCTTTCTCACTAACCACATATTTATAATCATTAACTTCGATATCGTTTGCCTTCAAAACTTTCTTCAATAGAAGATAAGCCGACAATGAGGCGTTTCTGTCCTTTTCAAGACGCAACGACATGAGTTGTTTTTTCTTAACACCCGGTAAATTTTCAACAATGTGGACAAATTCTTCGCTGTTGAAAGATTTTATCTTCGCGTAATAAATCCGAACTTTGTTCATGCCGATATTGTATAACACCGATTGCTCTTTTTGGGATTAAAAAAGGCATGCCTCACGACATGCCTGTATTACGATATGGTCGGAACGACGAGAATCGAACTCGTGACCTCCTGGTCCCGAACCAGGCGCACTACCTACTGTGCTACGTCCCGATGCGATTAAATCGCAGTCGTAAATATATCACTAACAATCGAAGAAATCAAAGAGAGACAATTGATCCTTCTCACCCATGCCATCTAAGACCCCGGCATCGCTTAGATCATTGATGTTGGTTTCGGATAAGGAAGTTCTCTTTTTAAGATCTTCTTTGGAAATGAATTCGCCGTCTTCTCTGGCTTTGACCACCGATTCAGCCGCGCTTAATCCAAGGCCATCGATAACGGTAAATGGCGGGTAAAGAGCGTTGTTTTCTTCATCGACGACAAAGTCGTGAGCGGCGGACTTATAGATATCAATATTGTGGAAAGTAAAGCCACGATCCAAAAATTCGACGCAGACCTTCAAGCCTTTAAGGATTTCTTCTTCCTTTTCGGAAAGTTTCTCGACACGGCTATTGGATCTAGCTTCTAAGACATCGACCCTCTGAACAACGGCATCTAAGCCTTTGACCATGGTCTTGACTTCGAATTTATCGATATGGTCGGAAAGGAAAACACCATAGAAGTGAAGCGGTTTATATAACTTGTACCAAGCGTTACGGACGGCGTTGATGACATAAGCCGTAGCGTGGGCTCTCGGAAACAAATATTGGATACGTCTGCAAGATTCGATGTACCATTCAGGAACGCCATGTTCTTGTAACATCCCGACTTTTTCTTCGATTTTCGCACGGTTAGCGTGTCCTTTGTTCTTACGCACGGTTTCCATGAACTTGAAGGATTCAAGACGGTCGCAGCCCATTTCGATAAGGTAACGCATAATATCGTCACGGCAACCGATAACGGTCGTGATATCGCCCTTGCCTTGCTTAATCAAATCTTCGGCGTTGAAGGTCCAAACGTCAGTGCCGTGGGATAACCCCGAAATAGCCAAAAGGTCGTTGAAAGTCTTTGGCTTCGCGGTTTGCAATAAGCCTTGAACGAAGGAGGTTCCGAATTCCGGGATGGCCATTGCGCCGGTTTGGAAGTTAAGCGGGTTAGTCTTCAAATTAAGAGCCTTAGGCGAGGAAAATAAGGATAAGACTTTTTTGTCGTTCATCGGGATGTCTTTGAATGGCATGCCCGAACTTAAAGCCATCTTACGAAGGACCAAAGGTTCGAGCTGTCCCAATAAGTCCAGCTTAAGGACTTCGTCGTGCATGGAGTTGAAGTCAAAGTGAGTTGTCAACCAGTCAGATTCGATATCTTCAGCTGGATACTGATATGGGGTGAAATCATAAACGGACATGTCGGCCGGAATGACAACAATGCCACCTGGGTGTTGGCCAGTGGTACGTTTGACGCCTTTGCACATATCGGCAATCATTGCCACCTTAGCTGATGGAATGGAATCCGGATCGATGCCTTTTCTTTCGAAATATCCACGGACGTAACCGAAAGCGTTCTTATCGGCAACAGTTTGGATGGTGCCAGCACGGAAGCAGTTCTTCGGGCCAAGCAAAGTACGGGTATAGTTATGAGCGGCCGCTTGATAATCTGGCGGGAAGTTCAAGTCGATATCCGGAGTCTTATCGGCATTGAAGCCCAAGAAGGTTTCGAAAGGAATGTTTTGGCCATTTCCTTCCATTAATGTGCCGCAAACTGGACATTTTTTATCTTCAAGGTCGAATCCAGAGCGGATTTTTGGGTC
Source organism: bacterium (assembly GCA_963651445.1). Classification (GTDB taxonomy): domain Bacteria; phylum Bacillota_I; class Bacilli_A; order RFN20; family CAG-826; genus UBA4951. The sequence continues at coordinate 2,931 of CAVJPU010000015.1, forward strand.
GGTGCTCCATTCAAAATGTTTGCACTTCGGGCAAAGGTAGTGAGGCTCAAGTGGGTTGACTTCGGTGATGTCGGCCATGGTGGCAACGAAAGACGAGCCAACAGAACCACGGGAACCAACAAAGTATCCATCGGAGTCCGCTTTGTTGATGATTTTATGGGCAATCCAATAAATAACGGAATAACCACCGTTGATGATACCGTTAAGTTCCTTATCCAAGCGTTCCTTAATCTTTGGATCTGGGCTTGGTCCGTAATACTTCTCGAGGTTCTTATAACAAAGTTCTCTTAAGAGTTTATCAGAACCAGGAAGGTTGGCGTTTGGAGCGAAAGTGCCTTCTTTAATTGGATAAACGGTCGTGATTTGATCGGCAACCCAATTGGAGTTGGTAACAACAAATTCTTTGGCACGTTCTGAAATCCAAGAATCGAAGGAATCGAGCATCTCTCTAGTAGAACGGAAATGCTGATCTGGGTTTGGGAACTCTGGGAGTTTGTCTCTAAAAGGTTGATTCAAAGGATGGCGTCCACCGCCGATAGCCTTGGTACCAATAAAGACATCGCGGGCAATCTTGCCTTCTGGATCAACATAATGGCAGTCTCCAGTCGCAACGATCTTAACGTGCATCTCATCGGCGGCTTTGATGATCATATCGAGCAGTTGATGGAGACGTTCTTCGGTTACATCATCGGTGTAGATAAGGTAAGAATAGATGTCAATTGGCTGGATTTCGATGTAATCGTAAAAAGAAACAACTTCTTTCAGTTTTTCGTAACCAGAATACATGGCCGTGTCGAAAACTTCGCCATTCCAACAAGCAGAGCCAAACAAAAGATGCTCACGATGTTCGGCTAAAATATGTTTGGGAATCTTTGGAACGTCTGCTAAATATTCGGTGTTAGATAAAGAAACCAATTCATACAAATCCTTAAGTCCTTGCTCATCTTTGACCAACGCAATGATGTGATTAGGACGGATATTCTTGAAGAACGAGGAGACAGTACTTTTGATCTTCTTTTCCAATTCTTCCCCGCTTAATCCAGGAAAATTGGCTTCAGTAAAGCGAAGTTTCAATAGGTCTTCATGCTTGAGGGTTCTATCGCCATCCAAGCGAGTAAGAATAGTCGCCCAAACATAGGATAGAGCCTCGGCGTCGAAGTCGGCGCGGTGAGCTTCTTCGTTGTTATATGTTTCAAGACCCAAAGCCGAAGACAAAGCGCCTAAGTTATGGTATTTGCGTTCCGGGAACAAGTAGTGTGACAAAGCCAAGGTATCGATGACCGGATTTGTCAAAATCTCCTTGCCCATACGAAGTCTAGATTCGTTCAAGAACGAGAAGTCGAAGGAGGCGTTGTGGGTGACTAAGATGCTATCGCCGATGAAGGCTTCGATTTTATCGATTACATCTTCAATTCTTGGACAGTCCTTAACCATTTCATCGGTGATCTTGGTCTTTTTCTGAATCTTGTCAGGAATGTGCATTTCCGGATTGACGAGAATATCTAATCTATCAACGACAACGCCGTTTTCCATGATGACGCCGCCGAATTCAGTGATGCGGTCAAAGGTGGCGGATAAGCCAGTGGTTTCTAAGTCGAAGACACAATAACGGGCTTTGCTAAGCAATCTATCGCATGGATTGAAGACATACCTTTGATGTGGCTCAAACATATAGAACTCACAGCCATAAATTGGCTTCAAACCATTCTTAGCAGCGAACTTTTGAAGTTCGGGGAAAGCTTGGATATTGCCGTGGTCCGTCAAAGCGATGGCCGTCATGCCCATCGATTTGGCCACTTTGCAATAATCTTCGACTTCGCCTAAGCCGTCCATCGCGGACATTTTGCTATGAAGATGAAGTTCGACACGTTTCTCAATTTCAGGATCGGTACGAAGTTCTTTTGGAGGAAGGACATCGATATAATCAACGACCAACGAACGTTCGCCCGTAAATTTATCAAAGTCCATCTTGCCTCTTACTTCTACGCGTGTTTGATTCTTGAGGTCCAAAAGCTGGCTTCTTTGGAGAGTGCTGTCGTTTTGGAGGGCACGGCAATTGATGGCACCTCTGCCGTCTCCAAGTCCGAAATTAAGTCGGATCTTCGCTCCTTTGATGGTTTTGGATTCAATATTGAAGATATTACCAATGACGTCGATGTTCTGCGGTTGTAAGGATTCGGTTTCATCGATGGTGTTGAGTTTCAAATAGTTGCCCTTGATGTTATATTTGGCCACACGTTGGGTCTTGATATATTCCTTCTCGACTTCGGAAGTTTCTTTTCTCCTGGCCAGTTCTTCTTCGGAAAGGTTTTCTTCGACCGAGACTTCAAAAGGATAATCGATGTGCTCGAACAACTTTTTAAGTTCTTCGGAAACACCAGCCAAAGGGTCTTTGTCGGAAGAGTTTCTATAAAGAATTTTTACGGTGTTATCCGCCAATTTGATTTCGAGTCCGAAAAGGAAAATCCTTTGGCTCAACAAAAGCCAATTGTTAACGAACTCGGCAATAGATTCTTCATCAATCTTGCTATACTTCATCGTCAAACGATATGGATATTCGATGCTTCCTAAAGCCGATTCGAACTGTTCGTAAGCATAATAGTTCCAGCCGGTCTCCTTTTTGATGGTCATCAATAGGAGGGTTTGATCATTTTGATCACGTTCAACTTTTTCGAACTCCATGTCGAAAAGATCGGTGTTCTCAATGCCGATCGAGTTAAGAAATCTGATAATTTTTGCGCTCATACCAACCTAATAATGTCCTTTACCAAAATGAAGATCGCGAGGATAGCAAGAAGCCCAAAGCCAACCATCTGAATGATTCGTTTTACTTTCAAAGGAATCTTCTTCCTTGCGATTTTCTCCACAATGGCAACGACGATCTGCCAACCATCCAGTCCCGGGAATGGCAGCAAATTGAGAATGGCTAAGTTCAAGGAAATGAGACCACCGTATAGGAAAAAGGTTCTGCCCGCTCCCATATAGTTGGTCAAAGAAGAGATGGAGGCGCCCATGGCCACCACTCCACCGATGTTATCGAAATTGAAGCTGAATAATTGTTTTAGAGCGTTCCCAATCGTCGGGAAGAAAGACACCCACTGCTCGCACCCAGTCTTAAGTCTTTCGCCATAAGTGGTTTGGGCTTTGACTGGCGTCATCTGAACGGAGGCAAAGTCCCAGGTCTTGTTGCTATAGGTTGAGGTGATTGAACGGGCAACAATGCTATATTGGTTGTTTTCGTCTTTCTCGACGGAATTGAGATTGATGGTGACCTGGTCGCCATCTAAAAGATTGATAGCATCGGCTTCCATGTTTGGCATGACGGTTACGCCTAGCTTCTTGACGTTCTCGTTTTCGATTAAAGTCTCGGTGTTGGTATAGAAAGTCAAACAAGACATAAGGTCATTGGCCTTAGTCTCATATTGTGGGTAATACAAAGCGGTGACGCTGTGAGTCTCGCCAATTGAGGTAATAACCGCCGCGTTATCGATGATATAGCCTTGAACGCTGCCGCTCTTATTTTGGGCTACGCCGACCGACGAAACATATCCTTCCGGCCAGCCCAAAGATTCATCGTAAGAAGCAATGAAACCAATCATGTAGTTATCGGTTCCGGAGGCGAACAAACTTACTTTTCCGTAATCATTGGAGACGATGCCGGTACTTTCTTCGCTTAAGGTAATTCCGGTATTAATGCGATAACCGACACGATATTGAGGATAGGCGGTTGCATAAATAAGGCAGAAGACAAAGGAAAGAATGAAGTTAACGACAACGCCAGCGAGCAAAATAATGAGGCGTTTCCATAACGATTTAGCTTCCAAGGAACGTTCAAGTGGAATTGGATTCCCGTTGGCGTCCAGCATCTCATTGGGACCAACTTCTTCACTTTGGACATATTCCTCGCCTTTGCGTTTGGCATCCTTTTCCTGAGCTTCAGCGGAATACATGGAAACATACCCGCCCAACGGGATAACACGCAAGGAGAAAGTGGTCTCCCCTTTCTTGCGACGCTTGGAGAAGATCTTCGGACCGAAACCAATGGAAAATTCCCCACAATAAACGCCGAAGATTTTGGCGAAGAAGAAGTGGCCAGCCTCGTGGGCGGACACCAAAATGCCTAAAATCGCGATAAGGAGAACGACAGTCAAAATGATATTCAAAGCTTGGCTCATATTTTCCTCCTTACCTATCTCTGATCCATTGACGAGTCAATGAATCTATCTTTTTCAAATCGTCGAGCGATGGGTCAATTATATTGGAGATGGCTCTTAAAGCCAATTCACATGAATATACAATGTCCGAATATTTCATCTTATTTTCTAGAAAAAGATGAACTGCTTCCTCATCGGCGGCATTGAGGATTGTTAAGGCCGCACCGCCAATTTTCTTGGCTTTTTTGCATAAATCAACGGCTGGAAATCTTTTGCCATCGAACTTTACAAAATCGTATGGCAATTCATCCAAAGAATCTACCGAGATGACGTCGTCATAGGAAACATTGCCCTCTCTTAAGGCATATTCGATTGGGCCTTTCATGTCCGGCTTGCCTACTTGAAGAAGGTAAGAACCATCTTTTAACAGGAGACCAGAATGGACGTAGGATTGCGGGTGGACAACCACTTCAATCTGCTTTGGATTAAATCCAAACAATTCACAGGCTTCAACGACTTCGAAGCCTTTGTTCATCAATGTAGATGAGTCGATGGTAATCTTCTCGCCCATTTTCCAAGATGGATGTTTCAAGGCATCTTCCTTGGCAACTTTATCGAAATTGACATCCTTAAAATAGAAAGGGCCACCGCTGGCAGTCAAAATGACTTTGTCGATTTTCTTATCGTTCTCATGCAAGCACTTGGCGATCGCAACATGTTCCGAATCGATGGGCCAAAGCTTGCCGTTATGTTCTTTGAGGGCTTTCTTGATCAAGGCCCCACCACACACCAAGGATTCCTTATTAGCAAGGCAAAGGATCTTATCATTCTCCAGCGCATACACGCTCGGTTCCAAACCAGCGAAACCCAACAAGGCGTTAACGACCATCTCAGCCGCCGAATCCTTGATTAAATCCAACAATCCCTTATCGCCGAAATACCAACTGATTTCGGGGTATTTTTCCTTAAAAGAGGTCATATCCGCTTCGTTTTTGACACAAATATGTTTTAAGAAGGGGAATCTCTCAATAATTGAATCAAGGCATTGCACGCGGGTGCCTACGCTCACGCCCAACAAACGAAAAGAAGAGGGATCGCCCTCCAACAATTCGATAGTTTGGCTACCAATGGAGCCAGAAGCCCCAAGCAAAACGAGAGTCCTCATTTATAGGACCCATCCTTGAACGAAGAAAGAAATGATGATGGCAGTGCCTAAACTGGCAAAGATTGGCGAATCAAATCTATCCAAGATTCCACCGTGTCCTGGAAGCAAATTGGAGAAGTCTTTGATTTCCTCGCTGCGCTTGATGAGCGAGAAAGCCAAATCCCCTAATGTACCGATAAGTGGCATTAAGATTCCTAAAATAACAATTCCCCACCAATGGTCCATATCCAAAGCCGGGATAACTGGATAATTTAATCCAGCCATCAAGAACATGATGCCCATTCCAATGGCGGCGCCGAAAGCCCAGCCGATGAAGAACCCTTCCCAAGTCTTCTTTGGGGAGATTCTCGGGTTCATCTTATGCTTGCCGAATAGCATCCCACCGAAATAAGCAAAGACATCAGTTAAGGAGCAAACGGCATACACGACAAAGAGCAATCCAGCCGACCATGCCCATTTAAATCCATGGGCGTTCGTATCAATCGATGAATAAGCCCCATAGGCAACAAACGGGAAGAAACGGCAGACAAGCATGGCTTGGAGGCCTAAGGCCACCAAGAACGTGAAGGCAAATAGATGGGCGATATCCTTAAAATTAAGTTTCTCGTCCAAAATGCCGGTCAAGAAATAAGTCATCAGGCATAAGCCAATGATGGTTATAGGCCCATTCAGTTGAGTAAAGGATTCCTCAAGTTGGAAAACGAAAATCGTCCCAGCCTCTTTGGCGGCCATCGCATTCTGAACGTTGTTATCAATCAACGGCCAAAAAACGAGGACGTATCCAAAGAAATAGGTCAAAATCCAAACCCATGGTTGGAATTTCTTCTTGGCCGATTTGATGATTTCGTAAATTCCAAAGCCCGCTAGCAAAGCGATAAAAGCCATCATTACCCAGCCACCGAAAACAAGGGCTACCAAGAAAGTGGCAACCAAAGGAATCGCCACTAAAGTGCGAGTCTTAATGCTGGTCTTTTGTTCCGAGGTTAGCTCGTTAGGCTGTATTTTCTTTGATTCGCGATCTTCGGTATTTGGCATTTAAGTTAGATAGAAAGAATCTCTTTCGTTTTGGCTTCCAAAATCTCATCGACCTGTTTGTTGACGGCATCGACTTCCTTTTGGATATCTTCTTGGACTCTCTTTTGATAGTCCTCGGTCATTTCTTCGTCAGACTTAACCAAGTCCATAAAGTCACGACGGATATTACGGATGGCGACTTTGCTTTCTTCGGCAATGCGCTTGGCGTCCTTAGCAACGTTCTTACGAACTTCTTCGGTCATCGGAGGGAAAACCAAGCGGATGCAGTCGCCTTCGTTTTGCGGGTTGATGCCAATATTGGCAGCCGCGATAGCGGCGCTGATGGTCTTGATATCTTCCCTGCTATATGGCTTAACGAGAAGCTGACGTGGCTCTGGCATGGAGATTTGGCAGAGGGAATTGATATCCATCTGTTCCCCGTAATAATCACATTTGATTCCGGTTAAAAGAGCAGGGTTTGCTCTTCCGGAACGAAGCTTCGAAAAGTTGTAATTCAACGCTTCGACGCATTTCTTGAGAGATTCTCTCGCTTCAGTTACTAATGGATCCATATTTACTCCTTGCTGACAATGGTACCTAAATCTGCTCCGCAGACGACATCTTTTAATACTTCTGGGGAAGCCATGTTGAAGACTCTGATATCGATGTCGGTATCTTCAAGCATCGCCACCGCGGTCAAGTCCATGACCCCTAATTTTCTTTCGAGCACTTCTCTGAAAGTGATCTTCTTAATCAATTTGGCATTCGGATTGATGCGAGGGTCGTCATCCAAGACACCCTCAACGCCGTTCTTGCCCATAAGGATGGCTTCAGCTCCGACTTCTTTAGCTCTTAAGGCTGCCGCAGAGTCCGTGGTGAAGAAGGGGTTACCCGTTCCGCCGGCAAAGATAACGACTCTTCCGGAAGCCATGTGATGGATGGCTTTCCTTCTGAGGTATGGCTCGCAAACCTGTGGAACGTTGATGGAACTCATGACGCGGCAATCCATACCCGCCGCTTCGATGGCGGATTGCAAAGCCAAAGCGTTGATGATGGTTCCCAACATGCCCATGTAATCGGCGACGGAGGCTTCAATGCCGATCTTCTCGGCTAAGCGTCCTCTCCAGATGTTACCAGCACCGACGACCACGCCGACGCTGACTCCTAGTTCTTTGACGCTCTTGATGGCCTTGGCGACATTCGCTAATTGAGCGTTGTCGAGAATGGTCGAATCAGAGCGATCGGCCAGGGATTCGCCACTGATCTTGATGATGACTTTTTGGTATTTAGGTTTCATATTGCTACTATTATACAAAGAAAGAGCCCCTAGGGCTCATTTTTTTGTAAAGTTTGGACTAAAAGAAAAAATCCCCGCCATAAAGCAGGGATTTCATCGATAAGTTGTGGCTTATTCTTTGACAATGCCTTCACCGACTTGGTAGCGGACGAAGGAAATGACTTCGATGCCTTTTTCCTTGAGGAACTGGCCGACGGTCTTGCTGTCATCAAGCAAGAACGGTTGAAGGGCTAAGCAGCTCTGGGATAAGACCTTGTCGACTTTGCGTTCGACGATGTTAGCTAACATCGCTTCTGGCTTGTTGGCAAGTTTTGGATCATCGTGGACCTCAGCGAGGGCGATATTCTTTTCTCTTTCTCTGTCAGCAGCTGGTACGTTGTCCAAGTTGATGTAGAGAGGAGAGTTGGCAGCGATGTGCATGGCGATTGGTTTGGAGACTTCTGGGTCATCCTTGGAAAGAACGACAATGACGCCGATCTTGCCAGCCATATGGGAATAAGTGCCATAGGCCTGACCTTCTTCCTTTTGGAAGATCTGATAGCGGCGGAAGTCGAGCTTTTCACCGCAAGCGAGAGCACAGTCATTTAAGTCACCGGCGACTAATTCCTTAGCCTCTTCGATGGTGGCTGGCTTGTTCTTCAAAACCTTCTCAGCGACGGTGTTGGAGAAAGCGATGAACTTGTCGGATGCGGCGACGAAATCGGTTTCGCAGTTGGTTTCGACGATGACGGCGGCGCCGCACTTGTCGCAAACCTTGATGGTGGTCAAGCCTTCGCTGGCGGTTCTGCCGGCACGCTTGGCCTGTTTGGCAATGCCCTTCTCACGGAGGAGGTCAATAGCCTTTTCGATGTCCCAATCGCATTCTTCGAGAGCATGCTTGCAATCCATCATGCCAGCACCGGTTCTTTCACGGATGGACTTGATTAATTCAATTTGATTTCCCTGAGCCATTATTTGGTCTCCTCAGCCTTTGGGGCTTCTTCAGCGACTGGAGCCTCAGCGGCAGGAGCTTCCTCAGCGGATTCTTCGGCGTTCTTGCCTTCTTTGGCGGCTTTTCTAGCAGCGAAACGAGCCTGGCGTTCGGCCTGCATCTTGGCGTAGCGTTCTTCACGTTCCTTGCGGGCTTTGCGGATAGCGGCACGGCGCTGCTCGTTGATCATATCGGCGTTCTTGACGGCATCCTTCATGGTGGCCTCTTCGCCTTCGTCTGGGACATAGGCGATTTCGGTGATGCCACCCTTGGCTTCGACGATAGCATCGGTTAAGACGCCAACGAGAAGTTTGATGGCGCTGGTGGCGTCGTTGTTGGATGGGATTGGGAAGGTGACTAAGTCTGGATCATCGTTGGTATCGCAGATGGCAAATACTGGGATGTGGAGAGCAGTGGCTTCCTTGACGGCGTTGTGCTCAACGCTTGGATCAACGACGATCAAAGCCTGTGGCAAACGACGCATTTCCTTGATGCCTTCAAGGTTCTTGGATAATTTGTCTAATTCTTTACGAAGTAAGGCGACTTCTTTCTTTGGAAGCTTGTCGAAAGCTCCAGATTCTTCCATAGCCTGTAAATCCTTCAAGCGGCGGGTGCGGCCGAGGATGGTGCGGAAGTTGGTGAGAGTGCCACCGAGCCAACGGTGGGTGATGTAGAAGCTGCCAGAGCGGGTGGCTTCTTCGATAACGATTTGCTGAGCCTGGTTTTTGGTACCGACGATGAGAACCTTGCCGCCGTTTTCGACGATGGTCTTCAAAGCGGCATAAGCGGCTTTGGTTTGCTCAACGCTCTTAGAAAGATCGATGAGGTAAATGCCATTGCGGGCGCCATAGATGTAGCGGCCCATCTTTGGGTTCCAACGACGGGTTTGATGACCGAAGTGAACACCGGCATTCAAAAGTTTTTTGATCGTGATGATCGGGGCGTTTGGATCGTGAACGATCTCGTCCATGGTTGGTTCGGCGACTTCGGCCTGAACTTCAACCTCTTTTAATTCGTCACTCATTTTGTGACCTCCATTTGTTTTTAGACCTCCTCCAGTTCGAACACCTGACCACCCATTCGCTTTTTAAGCTACTTTGCCCGAATGGGAACACGGCGGTGAATTCCCGGAGTGTGCATAAGCCCTTATGCAGAGCCGAGACGTATACTATCACGTATGCGGGGAAGAAAAAAGAACTTCCGTTAAGGAAGCTCTCATTTCGCCTATTTTCAGTCCTTTTTCTTGGCTCTTGGGAAGAAAGCCTCGTACTGATTCTTCATGTTTTCCTTGGTGACATGAGTGTAAACCTGAGTAGTGTTCAAGCTCTCGTGGCCGAGGACTTCTTGGATGACTCTGAGGTCCGCTCCACCTTCAAGAAGGTGCGTAGCGAAAGTGTGTCGGAATTCATGTGGATGGAGTCCATAGTAGCAACCCGTCTTTCTTTCGACTTCCTTGAGGATGTATTCCAAACCTCTGGTGGTTAATGGATCGCCCTTTGCCGAAAGGAAGAAAGTTGTGGCTAATTTAGAACTCGTGTGGCGGCTCAAAAGGATGGGACGATACTCTTTTTGGTAGGCCTTCATGGCGATGCTGGCCGACTTCGAGAACGGAACCAAACGTTCCTTTTTTCCTTTGCCGAAAATCCTAATCATTCGGTTGGAATAGTCGATTTGTTGAGGGGTAAATGAGACCACTTCCGAAGCACGCATGCCAGAGGCGTACATAAGTTCCAAAATAGATTGGTCGCGTGTCTTTAATTCATCGGTTCTCTCATTATTTTTCTTCATCAGAGTGTCTATTTGTTCCAAAGAAAGGGCACTTGGATACCTCACCGGATTCTTCGGCGAAGACACCAAAGCAAACGGATTGTTGTCGGAATACTTCCTTTCCGCCAAGAACCGGTAGAAGGCTCTTAAGGCGGACATCCTTCTTTGAAGAGTACGTTTGGAAATTCCCCTATCCAATTCATGGCTCATGAAGTCACGAATATCTTGCTTGCTGACCTGATCGAAAAGAACTTCTTTCTCAGAAATGAAAGAGAAAAAGACTTCGACGTCACGACGATAAGCGTCCGTCGTTTTATCGGAGTAATTTCTTTCTTTGGATAGATAGTCTAAGAATTCTCTTTCAGGCTTATTCATCGATCTGGCTCCAATACGATTCTATCGCATTCAAAGCTTTTTCGATTGTAATTTCTCGATGTTTCTTATCGCTTCCAGGGAAGAGGGCCCAGTTGGCGTTCATCGGAGCGAAGTTGGAATTACAGTGCAAAACGTAATCAAGAAGGGCGCCGATTACTGTTTCTTTAGGAACCGAGATATGTTCTTCTCCCCTGATTCGGCGGAGGGCTTCCACCGCGGCTATGATACCGGTCGCGGCAGACTCAACATAACCTTCGACGCCTGACAATTGACCAGCGACGAAAATGTTGCTCTTGTTTTTCAAAGACAAATCTTCATTCAGACAATGAGGCGAGTCCAAATAAGAATTTCTATGCATTAATCCGTAACGGATGAACTCGGCGTTTTCTAATCCAGGGATTAGGCGGAAGACACGTTTTTGTTCTGGATAAGTCAAATTCGTTTGAAAACCGACAAGATTATAATAATCTCCGAGTTTCGTATCTTGTCTGAGTTGGGCCACCGCATATGGTTTTGGATGCTCATCGGTGCCTAAGCCAAAAGGCTTCAACATGCCGTGTCTTAAGGTTTCAGGACCACGAGCCGCCATGATTTCGATTGGTAAACAACCCTCGAAATATTCGGTGTCGATAGAATGAATATGGGCTCTTTCGGCCTTCATCAATTCATCAATGAAACAATAATATTCTTCCTTGGTAAATGGGCAATTTAGATAAGCGTCATCGTCTTGGGAGAAACGGGATTTCGCATACACCTTCGTAAAATCAAAAGACGATTTAGCCAAAATCGGAGCGGACGCATCGAAGAAAGAAAGATGCTTGCTTTGACAAATTTCGCCGAGTTTTTCATATAACGCACCATCAGTTAATGGGCCCGTAGCCAAGATGGTGATTTCATCATCAAAATCATTGACTTCTTCTCTGACCAAATGGAAGTTTGGGAACTTTAAAAGAATGTTGGTCATCGCTTCGGCAAAGAAGGTGCGATCCACCGTTAAGGCATTTCCACCAGGGATGGAAGAAATATCCGAGGCTTCCATCATAATGGAGCCCATTTTGCGCATTTCTTCTTTAAGAAGACCGCAAGCGTTCGACAATTGGAAAGACTTAAGAGAATTAGAACAAACCAATTCACCTAAAAGTTCGGTTTCATGCGCCTTATCATCGTAATTAGGGCGACGTTCGTATAAGGTGACTTCGACACCTTTTTTGCATAAGAAATAAGCGGCTTCGCATCCGGCTAAACCGCCACCGATGATCTTTACCGCCTCTTTCTTCATTTTGTTTTCTTCTTGGTCGTTAGCCATTCATGATACTGGCACTTAGGATAATTGGTGCAAGCGTAGAAGTCGACCTTTCTGCCATGTTTGAGGACGATGTGCCCGGTTTTGCAGCTAGGGCAATCCTTGATGTAGTCGGCTTCGGTATAAGTAGGGGCTTTCTTTTGCTCTTGATTGTTATTTTCGATATAGGTACAGGTCGGGTAACCAGAACAAGCGACAAAGACTTTGCCTTTTTTATCTTTCCTCTCGACCAATGGTTTGCCACAGACCGGGCAATCACGGCCAACAAGTTTGGCTTCGGCCTTTGGCTTTTTCTCAACGTATGAGCATTTTGGATAATTGCCACAGGCAACAAATTGACCATAACGACCCTTTTTGATAACCAAAGGAGAACCGCAGACTGGGCACATTTCGCCAGTTTCTTGGTCAGGATCCTTATACATTCTTTCCGAAACTTCGGCGAACTTCTCCATGAACGGACCATAGAAGTCCCTCATGGCGGTCAAATGTTCCAAAGTACCATCGGAAATTTCGTCTAAAGTGCGTTCCATATCCGCCGTATATTTGACGGAAACGATCTCTGGGAAGTATTTGCTCAAGACAAAAGTGGTCTTGCTTCCAGATTCAGTCGGGGTGACGACACCGCCTTTGGAAGTGATATATCCACGCTGTTGAAGAGTACGCAAAGTAGAAGCGTAAGTAGACGGACGACCAATGCCTTTTTCTTCCATCAACTTAACGATTTTGGCTTCGGTGAAACGAGCTGGGGCCTTGGTAAATTTTTGTTCTTTTTCCTTATCCAATAAGGAATAGGACTTGCCTTCCTCAAGTTCAGGAAGCTCTTTGTCTTCATCCTCGTCTTTGAGCAAGGCCCAATAACCAGGGAACAAAGTTCTGCCACCGGAGATCTTGAAAGTAAGACCATTGCTCTCAAATGTAGCAGTGGTGACTTCCTCGATGTGGTCGGTCATACAGCTGGCAAGGGTGCGTTCATAGATCAATCTATAAAGTTTAGCTTCATCGGCAGTGACGTTCGGCGAAGCGGCAACCATTTCAGGGGTGCGTTCAACCGAGGTTGGACGAATGGCTTCATGGGCGTCCTGGGCGTTGGCCTGCTTCTTGCCTTCTTTCACACGTCCGACATATTCTTTGCCGAAATGTTGTTCGATGTATGGTTTCGCTTGTCCGTTGAAGAAAACCGGGGACAAACGAGTGGAGTCGGTACGCATATAGGTAATCAAACCAGCATGCTCGCCGTTGACGGTCAAACCTTCATATAACTTCTGAGCCAAGGATTGAGTCTTAGAGGTCGAAAAGTGATAACGGGCATAAGCCTCTTGCTGCATGGTTGAAGTGGTCAAAGCCGGCTTAGACGGGATGGACTTCTTTGAAGTTACTAAGCTAAGCAAGGTTAATTCATCGCCTAAACGGGATAAAATCTTGTCGGCTTCCGCCTCATTTTTGATATTGGCGGCTTTGCCATCAATCTTATCCAAAGTCATGGAAAGCTTGCGCTTGCCAGCCTTCAAATCGATATTGATGTCCCAATATTCTTCAGGAACGAAAGCTTTGATTTCGTTGTCGTTATCAACAATCATCTTCAAAGTCGCCGACTGGACACGACCAGCAGAAGTGGAGCCGATACGATTCTTTAACAAAGCCGATAATTTAAAGCCAATGATACGATCGTACATACGACGTGTTTCTTGGGATTCGACCAAGTTCATGTCGATGGTTTTTGGATCTTTCAAAGCCTCTAAAATAGCTGGCTTGGTAATTTCGTGGAACTGAAGTCTCTTATTAGTTTTAACATCCAAACCCAAAACCTGGGCAAGGTGCCAGGAAATAGCCTCTCCTTCGCGGTCAGGGTCGGTTGCGAGAATGACTTCATCGGCGTTTTTGGCCGCTGACTTCAATTCGTTGACGATATGTTCCCTGCCTGCAGAAATGACGAAATCTGGCTTGAAATCGTGTTCGATATCAATGCCTAAACCGCCCTTTCCTTTGGTGCTTAAGTCACGAATGTGGCCTTGAGAGGCCATGACTTTATAGTCGTTACCAAGGTAGTGGCCGATGGTGTCGCATTTCTTTGGAGATTCAACGATGATGAGCTTCATAAAAAGGTGATTTTGCTTTTTCCGCTAGCAACCATACGAGCATTTTAAAAGGCTGTCAAGCGTGCCGGTGGCCTTATACCTATATATAAATAAAGGGTTTATTTATAGAAAATTTTTACTCTTTTTTGGGCTTGCTTTGGAGAAAAACGTCCAAATCGGAAGCACAATCCAAAAGGTGGGCGCCTTCTTTAATCAAAGTGTTGGTAGCGGCCTCTTGGGCGGCTTTCGTAGGAACGCAAGCTACTTCCGATCCACAAGTTAAGGCGTAGCCCACCGTAATGAGGGTTCCGCTTCGTTTCGCAGCCTCACCAACGATAACCAAATTCGATAAGGCGGCGATTATCCTGTTTCTAACCGGGAATTGTTTTTGATTAGGCGGGGTATCGTTTGGATATTCGGATAAAACCAGCCCATCCGTCTTAATCCTTTTATAGAGATTGACGGAAGAAGCTGGGAAAGGGCAATCAATTCCCGAACCTAAAACGGCGATGGTCTTGCCTCTTTGCTTTAAGACTTCCTCCTGAGCCGCAGAATCGATGCCGCGGGCCAAACCCGAAACTACTACCGCCCCACGCTCTACCAACGCATCAGCAAAGTATCTGGCCATTTCTAAGCCATAACTGCTAGCATCGCGGCTTCCGATGTAAGCGACATTCCTAGCGTGGTCACTAGCGAGAGACAAATCGCCGTAATAGAAAATGACTATCGGCGGCTTAGGACACCTCTTCAAGCATTCTGGATAGTCGTCATCAATAAGGGTGACGGCTTTGCACTTAAGAGAGGATAAAAGCTCTTTAGCCTCCTTTTCGTCCAGCGTCTCCTTGTTTTTGATCATTGTCAGCAATGAGTCCCAATCGCCTTTGACCTTGATGGATGAAGCGATGAGCATTTCTCTACCTGTCATAAAAATACCTCCACTTCCTTATAGCGGGGAATGGAGGCGTTTTTCCTAAAATAATTTCATTTGTTCGATATAGATTTCTTTTACGGGTCTGAACGATTTGCGATGAACCCCTTTGATTGGGCCATATTCCTTCAGGGCTTCTAAATGGTCTTTGGTGCCATAGCCTTTATGTTTGGCGAACTTATACTGAGGGTATTTCTTATCTAATTCTTCCAAGTATCTATCACGCGTAACCTTGGCCAAAATGGAAGCGGCCGCG
This sequence comes from bacterium, assembly GCA_963651445.1. Lineage (GTDB taxonomy): Bacteria > Bacillota_I > Bacilli_A > RFN20 > CAG-826 > UBA4951. Next base: position 18,235 of record CAVJPU010000015.1, read on the forward strand.
ACGTTTAAACATTGGGCATCTCCTTTAATTAAGGCGATAACCGGCTTATCTAGGTTAAGTTTCATCGCATCGGTGATGACTAAATCATATTGGCCGTTCAATTGTTTGATGGCTTCTTTCATTGCCACTTTGGTGGCTTCATAGATGTTTATTTCATCTATTGTCTCAGCCGATACAGAAGCAATTCCGTAGGCAATCGCGTTCTTCTTGATTTCTTCAAAGAGCTCTTCCCTCTTTTTGGCCGTCAATTGTTTGGAATCATTGATTTCTTCGTTCTTGTAGGATGGAGGAAAAACCACCGCCGCAGCGACCACCGGACCTGCTAAAGGACCGCGCCCAGCTTCATCCACGCCGGCGATCAACTTAACGGTTTTGGAATAGAACTCAGCTTCTTTATTAAGCATTTGGGGCCTCCAAGGAAATCCTGCCGAGATAACCGGCCTGGAATTCTTTGATAAGCAAGGAGTCGGCCTTTTCGATATCAGGAGTACCGCCTTTTAAAAGGTAACCGCGTTTTGAAGCGATAGCCGACAAGATTTCGTCGTTCGGGGTTTCCGAATTAGCTTCTAACGAATAACGTTCGTTCAAGGCTTTGATATAACGGACTTTAAGGATATCCAAAAGGAAGTTGGCCAATTCATCGGTTGGAAGGACCTCTTCCTTAATGGAACCAGTAAGGGCCAAATTGATAGCGGCCGTTTTATCCTCATAACGCATCGGCAAAATACCCGGCGAATCCAAAAGGATGAAAGACGATGGCAACTTGATCCATTGCTCGGCACGAGTGACGCCTGGCTTGTTTCCGGCCTTGGCGACCTTCTTGCCAGCCAAGTTGTTGATAAGGGTAGATTTGCCGACATTTGGGACGCCGACGATGAGAAGCCTGCATGGCTGCGGCTTCATGCCACTCTTAGCCTCCTTGGCTCTTTTCTTCTCGATATATGGTTTGCTGGCTTCTTCAATCAAACGCATGGCTTTCTCGTTCTTCAAGTTAGAAGAAGAGGCCATGATGCCATTATTTTTGAAATAGGTAAGCCATTCTTTGGTGACGTTCTCATCAGCTAAGTCTTCTTTGGACATAAAGACCATGCGGGCTTTGTTTCCGATGAGTTTATCTAACAAAGGGTTTCTGGATGATAAAGGAATACGGGCATCGACCACTTCGACGACCATATCGATAGCAGAAAGAAACTTCTCTAACGAGACTAAGGCCTTCTTCATATGGCCCGGGAAATAATGGACGTTCTTTTGCTGATTCATAGGGATATTCTATCTTTTAGTTATTCTTAGGTAAAGAAAAGGCCCGCCAGAGGCGAGCCTGAACTTCTTTTTGATTACTTGCTCTCGACTTCTTTGATACGAGCAGCCTTGCCAGATAAACCACGCATATAGTAGATGCGGGCACGGCGGACTTTACCAGACTTCAAGACATCGATCTTAGCGATGGCTGGGGAGTTGACTGGGAAAGTTCTTTCGACACCGATACCAGCGGACATCTTGCGGACAGTGAAGGTCTCGCCGACGCCTTCACCACGGCGTTTGATGACAACGCCTTCGAAGGCCTGGATACGTTCCTTTTTGCCTTCAACGATACGGACGTAGACCTTAACGGTGTCGCCGCCTTTGAAGGAAGGAATGTCGGTGCGAATCTGGCGGGCGGTAATCTCATTCACGATATTGGTATTCATGATATGTTACCTCCTTTAACGAATCGTTTTCTTAGTAGGTTCACAGTCTAATTGCTGGCGGACCCCACGCATCGTCCTAATGGACGCAGTGAGTATATTACGCTCACGCTTGCCCTTTAGCAAGAACAAAGACCATTAAGGTCTCTTTTTTAGGTAGTTTTCGCGGTCGGCGATAACGATGTCTTTGCTAACGTGCTGGAATGTCATCGCATCAACATATTCGGACAAGTCCTTGACCTGCTCTTCGGTCTCCACCGTCCAGCAATTGACGATGCCGCCATGCTTGCGATAGTTCTTGACCCACTTGTCTTTAGCCATCGTGAGCTCAATATCCACCGACTCAAACAAGAAGCGGGAATACCTTACCCATTCCTTGGCTTTTAGGAGCAATAATTGGCGTTCGAAGCGACTCCCTACACGAATTAAGGCTCTTGGGTCGAAAGAAATGATGGCGATTTTGTTAGTATCTTTGATCTGTTTAAGAATCTCTTTTGTGGCTTTGGCGACAGCCTTGTAGTTGCCGTTATAGACCTTGACTTCGACAACGATTAGGACTCGTTCTTGGTTGAGGTCCAATACTTCTTGGAGGGTTGGGACTTCGCCACCGTCGTGAAGACGATATTCGGACTTGATAGTTTTGGAATCTAATTCTTCGATGATACCCTTTTTACCAGTCATTCTTTCGAGGTCAGCATCATGAGAGACGAACAAGATGCCATCTTTGGAAAGATGGACATCAAGTTCGAAAGCCATGTTGTTGTTGATGGCGTTCTCGAAAGCCTTCATCCCGTTTTCCGAACGGGTTTCATCGTGAAGGCCTCTATGGCAGATACCTAGATAAAATTGTTTTGGATAATGTTTAAAACCGTGTTTCATGGCTCTAATTATAGTCTCTAATGCAAGCATTGATTATTTTTTATCTGTAAAGCGAATTTGCTTGACACACTTTATGCGCGAGCATATCATTAGCCACGCATAAGGAGATTACTACTATGTCAGTCAAAATCAGATTAACCAGAATCGGTCGTCATAAGGACCCAATCTATCGTATCGTCGCCGCGGATTCCCGTTTTGCCCGCGATGGCCGCTACATCGAACAGATCGGTCTCTATAATCCGAACAAAGGACCAGAAGGTGCTGAAATCAACGAAGAATTAGCCCTCAAGTGGTTAGCCGCTGGCGCCACCCCATCCGATTCCGTCCGTGCCATGTTCAACCGCAAAGGTTTGAATGCCAAGGCCGTTGCTAAAAAGGAAAGCAAATAAGCATGGATTTTGAGAAGATCATCCATTCTTTGATTGATCCGCTCGTCGAAAAACCGGAAAACATCGTCATCAAGGAACTTCCGAACAACAGCAAGAAAGACGTTACGCTCTTGATTACTGCCGACGATGATGATTGTGCCCGCTTGATCGGCAAGCGCGGCTCCGTCGCTAATGCCCTCCGCGAAGCCATCGGTATTTGCGGCAAGGCCGACAATAGCAACATTCGCGTTCATTTAAGATTCGAAAGCTTTAATGAAAATAAGGATAACGGTGCCGAATAATAGGCGCCGTTTTCTCTATCTATTATGAAAATGATTCTTGTAGCAGACATTCGAAAGACCTTCGGACTCAAAGGCGAAGTCCTCTGTTTTTTGCATACCGACTTCCCAAAATTGAGATTCAAAAAAGGCAATGTCCTTTATTTGGTTAAGGGAAACGAACAGGTCAAAGCCACCGTTTCCTCTTTCCGTCTTTCGGGTGATTATTGCTACCTATCGTTTGAGGAATTTAAAGACATCTCTTTGGTTCAACCATACATCAAATGGGATGTCATGATTCCCGAAGAAGAAGCCAAGCTTCCTGACGGCATGGTCCGTTATGAAGACATCTTCTCTTCCGATGTTTACGATCAAGACGGCAAAAAGCTTGGCCACGCCGTTGAATTAATTGATAACTGTCGTACCAAGAGTCTTCGCGTTAAAAGAGAAGGAGCCCCAGACTTCTTTGTCCCATGGCTTCCAAAAGTCTTCATCAAAGAAGTCGACGAAATTAACCACAGAATCGTCATCAACGTTATCCCAGGGATGTTAGATTAATGAAAGTTACCATTCTTACCTTATTTCCAGAGATGTTTGAAGGGTATTTAAATACCTCCATTTTAAAACGCGCTATCTCCAAGAAAGCCATTGAAGTGGAAGTTGTTAACATCAGGGATTACACCAAAGACAAATATGGTCGCACCGACACCCCGCCTATTGGTGGAGGAGCCGGGCTTATCTTCAAATGCCAACCATTGGTCGATTGCATCAAAGCTGTCTCTAATGAAAATAGCCATGTTTGTTTGTTCTCTCCGAGAGGCAACACTTTCAATCAAAACAAAGCCAAGGAATTTGCCAAAATGAATCACTTGGTCTTGGTTTGTGGGCATTACGAAGGAGTAGACGAGCGAGTCAACGACTATGTCGATGAGCTCATCTCCATCGGTGACTATGTCCTTACGGGTGGAGAAATCCCTGCTATGGCCGTGACCGATGCCGTGATGCGTTTGCTAGATGGGGCCATCACTTCCGATTCCTTGGAAGATGAGTCTTTCAACGAACCGCTTCTAGAATATCCTCAATATACGGAACCTTACGATTACGAAGGCCAAACCGTGCCGGACATTCTCTATTCTGGCAATCACGAAGCCATCAAAAAATGGAGAAGGAAGCGGTCTCTCCTCTTAACCAGAAAATACCGTCCAGACCTCTTTGAGAAATTAGAATTATCCAAGCAAGATAAGAAACTTCTCCAAGAAGCCGATGAAGGCATCACTCCGAAATGGGAAACCACCGCTTTGGAGAAAGGTCACAAGTTCATCAAGAAGTAAAAACCGCGTCTTTATGGCGCGGTTTTCTATTCGCATTGAAAGTTTATGAACGTTATTTTGATGTCAATGTAATTAAATGGCGTAGTCGTAGTCGACATAGGGGATCATGGCGGTCGCCAAAGAGGTGCTGAAGGCCA
>CAVJPU010000016.1:0-22682 GCA_963651445.1 bacterium
CGTTTTCTTCCTTATCGATTGGTCAGACATTATCCACGGCCTTAAAGGATGGAGCGTACGCTTTCATTTTGATCCACAACCACCCATCCGGTTTTCCTTTGCCGTCTTCCGAAGATATCGAATTCTCTTATCAGCTAAATGAATCGGCTCAAAAACTAGGGCTTATCTTCTTAGATCACATCATCATCGGAAACGACTCGTATTTTTCTTTTTCGGAGGAAAAATTATTCAAGAGTTGGATAAAATAGTTTTTCTTCAAAACCTTGAAACTTGTTTCATTCCTCTTTAGGAAAAGGCGAATTATATAAATATAAACTTGCCAAACCGAAGTTTGATGGATATAGTTTACACGTTGTCGCCCCCGCTTTGGGGTTACAACCGCTTCGTTCCAGCACCTAACTACATCATTAAGATGTGGCTGTCATGAGCGAGTCATTAGCACCAAATAGGAGGAACAAAACATGTACGCTATCGTGGAAACCGGTGGTAAGCAGGTCAAAGTCGCCGTCGGCGATAAGATCTACGTCGAAAAGCTCGACGCCGAAGCCGGAAAAGAAATCACCCTCAGCAAAGTTCTCTTTGTCGGTGGCGAAAAGACTGTCGTCGGAAATCCATACATCGATGGAGCCGAAGTCGTCGCCAAAGTCGAGAAGCAGGGCAAGGGCGAGAAAATCCGCATCTACAAGTACAAGTCTAAGGCCAACGAAAGAAAGACCAAAGGTCATCGTCAGCCATACACTTGCTTGGTCATCAAAGAAATCAAGGCCTAATGATCAAAGTCGAAGTCAAATATCAGGATGAAACCATCGTCTCCATCACCTGCAAAGGTCATGCCGACAGCGCCGAAAAGGGACACGATCTCGTCTGCGCCGCCGTCAGCGCCATCTTGCTCGGTGGAATGAGAGCCTTGGATGAATCCAACTTCAGCTTCAAGGAATTGAGCGGACTTGGCAGCATAAGTTGCCTATCTCTCCCAAGTAAAAAGGATGCCGTGGTCTTAGGGACCATCGCAACCCAAATCAAATGCGTCGCAGCTTCTTATCCGAAGTGTGTGACCTTAGAAAGGAAGTAACATCATGAAATTCATCATCGATCTTCAGTTATTTGCCTCGAAAAAGGGTGTTTCCAGCACTAAGAACGGCCGTGATTCGGCTGGTCGCCGTTTAGGCGCCAAGGTCGGCGACGGAGAATTCGTCACCGCCGGCAGCATCATCTATCGTCAGCGCGGCACCAAGATGCACGCTGGCACCAACGCCAAAATCGGCGGCGATGATACCGTCTTTGCCTTAATCGATGGCATCGTCAAATTCGAGCGCGATGGACGTTCCGGAAAGAAAGTTTCCGTCTACCCAGTCGCCAAATAAATTATCCGATGATCAAACGGCTCGTATATCGAGCCGTTTTTCTATTCTTTTATAACTTTATTGTTATAATATAGATATGAAACTTTCGATTGTTTTGCCTAATAGAAATCAGAGCGAGCGCCTCTTCCGCCATATGAAGGAGGAGCTTTTCCCGTATTTCGATAATCTCGGCTTCGACTATGAATGCATAATCGTGGTCAATAATTCCAACGAGGAGAACGAGAGATTGGCCGAAGAAGCCAAATCCTATCTTCCGAAGAACGTCCGTTTCCTACCGTTCGATCCAAGCAGAGGAAAGGGCAGGGCCATCCGTAGGGGCATTGAGGCCGCCGAAGGGGAATACGTCTTATTCATGGACGCCGACTTCGCGACCGATTTGCATTGCATGGATTCCTATTGGGACAAACTCGATCAGCAAGATTGCATCGTCGGTTCCCGCCATATGAAGGGTTCCATTATCGTCAACAAAGCACCCTTCATCAGACGCGTTATGTCTTGGGGCAGCAAGACCTTGATCAGATGGACTTTCCATCTCAAGGTCCATGACACCCAATGCGGCTATAAGCTATTCAAAACCGACGTCGCCAAGAAGATGGTTGCTAAGCAAATCACTTCGGAATTCGCTTTCGATTTAGAATATTTGTATTATCTGAAGCTTAACGGCTATAAGTATATTGAGATACCAGTCCGTTGGACTGACGATCCAGATTCCACCATCAAGTCCCCGATTAAGACCGCTTGGGCTTTCTATAAGGACATGATGAAGATCAGAAGAAACAAGAAACACTACAAGGAGGAAAAAGAATGCTCATCGACCGCTGCGTAATCGAAATCAGAAGCGGAAAAGGCGGCGATGGCTGCATTTCTTTCTTGCATGATAAAAACGGTGAATTCGGTGGCCCTGACGGCGGCAACGGCGGCAGAGGCGGATCGATTTACTTCGTCGGCAAAAAGAATCTCAATACTTTGTATAACTTCCGTCATTCCCGCACCATCATCGCCATGGATGGCGGTAACGGCAGTAAGAAGCAGATGGCTGGACGCGCCGGACTCGACGTCACGGTGGAAGTCCCAGTCGGAACCGTCATCAGCGACTCCGCCACAGGCCATATCTTAGCCGACATCAAGGAACCGGATATACCCGTCCTTCTCGCCGAAGGCGGAAGAGGCGGCAAAGGCAACGCTTGCTACAAATCATCCAGGCAACGCGCCCCAAGAATCGGCGAAAATGGCTTCCCAGGCCAGAAAAAACGTTTGATTCTCGAACTCAAGATGGTCGCCGACGCCGGCATCATCGGTTTCCCATCGGTGGGCAAATCCACTTTCTTGAATATCTCTACCAAAGCCAATGTCGAAACGGCCGATTACCCATTCACCACCATCTCTCCTAACTTAGGCGTGGTCGTGATGGAAGACGGTGAATCCTTCGTCTTGGCCGATATGCCGGGATTAATCGAAGGAGCCCATGAAGGCAAAGGATTGGGTATTTCTTTCTTGCGCCACATTGAGCGTACCCGCGTGCTAATCCATATGGTCTCCATGGAAGCAGGAAGAGACCCATACGCCGATTATTTAGCCATCAACGAAGAACTTAAAGGATATGGGGCCAACCTTGAAGGCCGACCACAAGTGGTCGTCGCCTCCAAAATGGATGAAGAAGGAGCGGAGGAAAGAAAAGCCGAATTCGATAAGAAATTGGGCTTTAAATCCTATGGGGTCTCCGCTTATACCCATGAAGGCTTGAAGGAAATATTGGAAAGAACCCGTTATTTGGTCAATACGACCGACCCATTCCCGCTTAAGGGCATGGAGAAAGCCGAGACCATGAAGGTATATGATGCCCATAAGGAAAAGAAGGACGCTTTCGAAGTCCTCCATCCGGATCTGAGGCATTGGGAAATCGTCGGAGACGATGTCTTGCTTAAGGTTTCCCTTATCAACACCAAACAAGAAGAAGGCATGGAACGACTCATCCGCTATCTCCAAAAGATCGGAGTCGAGAATGCCTTGCGCAAAGAAGGAATCCAAGAAGGGGACGACGTCAAAATCGGCTCCTTCCATTTCACTTACAGCGAATGACAAGAAAGGAGGGCGAGGGAAAAACATTAGCCAAAGCCTTGGCTTTGGGGCTAGGAGCCTTGTTGGCTCTAGTTATAGCCGTATTATGTATTTTCCTATAAATCTATGATTTATTCTCTAACTGGCAAAATCGTCCATAAGAGCAAAGAGGCGGTGGTCATCGATGTCCATGACGTCGCTTACGAATGCTTGGTCTCCAGGGCCGATGATTTCGCATATAACGAAGTAGCCACCATCTACACTTACGAAGTCTATGGCGAGAACGAGCATTATCTCGCCGGTTTCTCCACTTTGCTGGAGAAGGAAGCCTTCCAATCCTTGATTACCGTCAAAGGCATCGGGCCAAAGACCGCCCTCAACGCCTTGTCCGCCACCAGCGCCGACGCTTTGTTTAAAGCCATTCAATCCAATAACACCAGCTATTTGAAGAAACTTCCGGGCATCGGCCCAAAAGCTGCCGCTCAGATTATCTTAGATCTTAAAGGCCACTTGGCCGAAGATGGCGGAAAAGCCGATCCGAAGCAATATGACGAAGTCAGAGCCGCCCTTAAATCCTTGGGTTTCAGGGTCAAGGAAATCGATGATGCCTTATCTTCCATCAGCGACCCGACTTTAGATAGCCAAGGCTTATTGAAAGCCGCCCTTAAGAAACTGAGGAAAACCAAATGAGCAAGGATAGGATCTTAGATGCTTCGCTAACCAACGAAGACATGGACTCCGAGCTCACCCTCCGTCCGAAAACCCTCGATGAATACGTAGGTCAGACCGAACTCAAGGCCAATCTCCGCATCTTTTTAGGCGCCGCCAAAAAGAGAGAGGAAGCCCTTGACCATGTCTTGCTTTATGGCCCTCCAGGCTTAGGCAAGACGACCATGGCTTACGTCATCGCCAACGAGATGGGAGGAGAGGTCAAAACCATCAACGGCCCATCCATCGAAAAGCCTGGCGACTTAGCCGCCGTCCTTTCGGAAATCGAGCCAGGGGATGTCTTATTCATCGATGAAATCCATCGTCTTCCGAGAGTGGTGGAAGAAGTCCTTTATGGGGCCATGGAAGATTTCAAATTGTCCATCATGGTCAATAGGGATGGGGCTTCTAAGGCATTGGAGCTTCCGCTTCCGCCGTTTACCTTAGTTGGCGCGACTACCAGAGCCGGGGATTTATCTAACGCTTTGCGCAGCCGCTTCGGCATCTCCGCCAAGATCGATTTCTATTTCCCAGAAGAATTGACCGAAATCGTCAAGCGTACCTCCAAAGTCCTTCAGACCGAAATCACCCCGGACGCCGCTCGTATCATCGCCGAGCGCAGCAGAGGCACCCCGAGAATCGCCAACCGCTTATTTAAGCGAGTCAGGGATTTCGCCAACTACGAAGGCAAGGAAAGCATCGATAAGAACTTGACTTTGAAGGCTCTTAACGCCCTTAAGATCGATTCCTTGGGATTGGATGATGTCGACATCCGTTACCTCAAGACCGTCATCGAACGTTTCCATGGCGGACCGGTGGGATTAGAGAACATCGCCGCTTCCATCGGCGAAGAAATCACCAACCTCGAAGATGTCTATGAACCATACTTGGTGATGATTGGGATGATCAATCGCACCCCAAGGGGCCGCGTGGCTACCCAAAAAGCCTATGAGCACCTTAAAATAGCATATCAGACCACCCTCTTTTAGAGGGTAAGAACAAAAACCCTTTGCCTAATGCGCGTATAGGTTGTATGCTTATGGCTGCATCCCTGCGCGTTTTTTGCATTATGAGCGTACGCGCACGAAGAGCAACTTCAGGAGGATTCTCCCTATGCGTCGCAAAATCGGATATATCTTATTCTCCAGCGCTTTGCTTTTAGGCGCTGCCACCTTGCTAGGTCCAACCATCTTAGGCTTAAACCCGGATATCTCTTATGCCTCTGGCAAAGACTTGGTTTTCAAAATCTCCGAAAAGGACAGCACCTATAACGGCGTGCTTCCGGAAAACTACGTCGAAGACGATGGCTCCGCCGTCGATTTGATCGGCGAGGAATTCGAAGATCGTTTGGAAGCCTGGGGCACCGAAGCCGATGTCATCAAAGAAGGTCCGGACACCATCAGGGTCAGAATCCGTTCCCAAAAAGAAGAAATCGAATACACTTACCTAGAGAATTACCTATCCTTCTCCGGCGGAGACTTCTCCGTAGGAGCCTCGCTTGATACCCACGAAGATTACGACTATAAAGATAGCTTCGCCACGATGCTAGATGGCAACGAAGCCCGTTTGGAATACGTCACCGTTTCCGGTGGCGAGGTCCCAGCGGTGGTCATCCCCGTCAACGAGACCGGCGATGACGGCGACTTCGGAAACCTCATCAAATTCTGCCAGAACAACAACCATTCCGCCGATGAAGACAAAGGCGAAGAAGAATCCATCTGCTACTTGACCGTTTGGTCCCATAAGCAAGAAGGCGACACCTACGCCAAAGCAACCGCCGAAGGCGATGAAGCCGACACCAATATGGCCAAGCGTTTGATCTTCGCCGAAGATGCCAGTTATGCCTGGTATGAGCCGGACGATGACGACGACAAATACACCGAATTCCAGCTCATCCCATCTTCTTCGGCTATTACCGAAGACGGATTCGATGCCTCCAAGGCTTCCGCTGCCTATATGGCCGCCAATTACTATAAGCTTTTGCTTAACGCTTCTAGTTATGGCGATATCGGCTCCGGATATGACGTTACCTTCGCGTTCACCACTGACGTTAGCGCAACCGCCGAAGATTTGATCCACATCGGCGATTGGGCCCAACACCCAGCCTTCAATACGACTTTGATCGCTTCCATCGTGGTCATCGTCTTCTTAGCCGTCTTATTGGTCGCCTACTATCGTATGGGCGCCTTGGCTATCCTTTCTTCGATGGCCTTCACCCTCATGGCTGAATTATTGCTTTATTCGGCCTTTGGAGCCCAGTTCGGCATTGGCACCTTATTCGGCATCCTCATCTCGATGCTGGTAAGCGCCTTTGGCGGAATGTTCTATTTCTCCAAATTCAAAGAGCAGCTCTATCAGGGCCGTAGCACCAAGAAAGCCCATCAAGAAGCGGCTAAGCGCAGCTTATTCCCGACTTTGGACCTTTCCATCGTTTCCATCATCATCGGCGTCTGCGTCTATGGTTTCATCCCATCTTACGCTGGCAAATGCGGCCTTATGATGGTCTTGGGCGGCTTCTTCTCCGCTATCTATAACCTCATCGTCTTGAGATTGCATGCCATGATGCTTGCCTACTCTGGCAACGTGGCCAAGAACCCAGCCCCGGTCTACAATGTCGATCCGAAGAACATCCCGAACCTCGCCGCGGATGAAAAACCAAACTATTTCGGCGCTTTCGCTTCGAAAGACACCACCAAGGGCTTCAAGCCAGTCGGCATCATCGCCGCTATCTTAGGCATCGCATCCATCGTTGGCTTGATCACTTTCAGCGCCACCAGCAGCATCTTCAATTATTCTACCCAATACGATAAGAACACCGTCTCGGTGGTCGAATACCGCTCGGCTCAGAATTCCTTATTGCCAGTCAATAATGAAACCCAGTTCCAAAGCGAGATTCTCAACAAAATCACCGTCGATGGGGAAACCTTAGCCATCGATTCCATCAAATTGGAAGAATCGACCGTCTATCTCTCTCAGGAAGAGAAGACCTTGGATGTCGATTATTACACCATCGAATGGACGACCTATTATGCCGACAATGACACTTACGACTTTGTCGTAACCGCCTCTGGCACAGAATCCCATTACAATAACTTGAAGGATGCTTTGACCGCCGCGGTCGACTCCATCCTCCCAACCGAGGATACTCACGTCACCGTTTCCAATACCGAAGGTATCACCGGCACCCCATCCGTGGGCGATGTCTGGCTCGGCGTTGGAGTTGGCTTAGCCATCACCTGCGTCTACCTTGCTTGCAGGTATAAGATGAGCCGTGGCGTTACCTTAACCGTTTTGGCGACCGGCGCTGCCTTATTAACCAGTGGCTTCTTCGCCCTTACCCGTATCAAAGTCCCAGCCATCTCGGCTTTGGCTCCGGCTTTCGTGGCCGTCTTCGCCATCGCTATTGGCTTATTTATCCTCTCCAAGGAGAAAGAGCTCTTCAGAGACTCCAGAGAGAAGGATAAGGATAACCTCGAATTCCGCTCTATGTGTCTTAAGACCGCTGCTAGCCAGTCGATTGAGCAAATCGTCATGTTGGCTTTCTTAGGCATCGGCGGACCGCTCATCTACCTTGGCTTAAGCGTCGAATCCTGGGCTTATCTCCATTTGGCCACTTTGGTGGGTGTCATCTTCGCCACCATCATGGTCGTTGCCTTATTGGCCCCGATTTCCATTAAGGCCGCCAAAGGCTTGAAAGCCTTAAAGGCCTCCTTGAAGCCAGTTAAGAAAGAAGAGAGCAAAGAGCAAGGTTCCAGAAAGAAAGGATCCGAGCCAGAAGAAGCTACCTTCATTGGCATCAACGACTAATGGATTTCTTTCATAAATTATTAAATTTCTACAATCTCGACGAGAAGGGGTACGCTGAATTTTCGGCGCCCTTTTCATTTTCTAATATCCCTGACATTTCTAACTACGAATGCGTGAAAAAAGCTCTCGCCCGTTTGAAAGTAGCCAAAGAGAGAAACGAAAAGGTTTTGATCTATGGCGATTATGACTGCGACGGGGTTATGGCGGCCTCCATCAGCAAGATGGCCTTAAACGAATTTGGCCTCCAAGCCGAAGCCTATCTCCCTTCGAGATATACCGATGGTTATGGCTTGACGGTGGCCAACGTAGAAAAAATCATTAAGTCTTACGACCTTATTTTGACCGTCGATAACGGGGTCACCGCGAACGAAGCGATAGAAGTCGCTTATCATAATAATGTCGATGTCATCGTGCTTGACCATCATTCTTACGAGAAAGAACCAGAGCATATCGTCTCCCTTGTTCACCCATTGACCGTCGGATTGAACAATCCTTCCATTTCGGCTGGATTTCTTTCCTATCTTTTCTCGGTGGCTTTGCTTAATAAGCATGACGCTTATCGCGAGATGCTGGGGGCAACCTCCCTTTTATCCGATGCGATGGAAATCACTTCCTACAATCGAAAGGCGGTGGGTTTAGCTATCGAGCTTTGGAAGGAAAATGGGAACATTGCTTTCGAGAGACTTATCAAGAGCGAGAAAATCGATGAGAACGTCATATCAATGCAAGTGGTCCCTGCCATCAATTCCATCGGCAGGATGAACACCGGAAACAAAATAAATCGTTTGATTAAATATTTCACCAACCCGAACGGGGATGAGGCCTCCCTTATCGCCAACTGGATGTTAGATAAAAACAAGGAGAGGAAAGACCTTGTTCAGGCCACGGCCTCTTCCATCGTCTACGAATTGGATAAACCATCGGTTTTGGTTAAATCCAATCTGCCAGAAGGCATCAATGGATTGCTTGCCAATAAGATCCTAGATAAGGCCAATAAGACGGTGGCCGTGTACGCCCTATCGGAAAAAGGTGAAGGTCTGTTAGTCGGTTCGATGCGTAGCAAAGATGGCTGTCCATTGACGGATTTCATCAAAGAAATCCAGCCAATGTTAGTGGCTGGTGGTGGTCACGCTTATGCAGCGGGTTTCACCATCAAAGAAGAAGATTTGCCAGCCTTTGAAAAGGCTTTGAATGCCTATTGCGCCGATAAGCCATTCAATAACGAAAACAAAGAAACCATCGAATTGTCTTTGGACGATATAACGATGGATAACTATAAGATCCTCCGTTCCTTCGGACCTTTCGGTCAAGGACATCATTCCCCGTTGTTCTCCTTGAAGATCGAGGCGGATAGACTCTTATTTTCCCCTGACGGAACTAGGCTCCAAACTTACATTGGGCCAAACGCCAGAATCTTCTCTTTCAACATCAAGAGAGACGACGTTCCTCGGTTTGGGGAGATCACTTTGAACTTCGAATTGAGCCTCAATGTTTTCCGCGGAAGGGAAACCGTTTCCGCTGATGTAAGTGATATCATTTGTTAAATTGTTGGCTTTGTTCGTGCGTGTGAGCGTATAATTAACGCATGAACGAAGACGCGAACAAAGAAACCTTAGTTCCAAACGGCGGATATCCAATGCATACCTACTTGGACGTCGAAGCCGTCTTTTCTTTGTATCTGAAGGACCCGAAAAACAAGCAGCTCATTAAGGACGCTTACGACTTGGCTTGTTTGAAACATAAGGATCAGTATCGTAAATCCGGCGAGCCTTATATCCAGCACCCAATCGAAGTCGCTTATATCTTGGCCTCCTTGCAGGCTGGCCCAACCACCATCGCCGCCGGCTTCCTCCACGACGTGGTGGAAGACACCGATGAGACCATCGATGACATCAAGGCTAAATTCGGCGATGAGGTCGCTTTCTTGGTCGATTGCTTGACCAAGATCCAACGCATGAAATTGTCCCGTCGTACCGAGGCCGATTTCGAAGCCGAAGACCATAAGAAGATATTCTTAGGCATGGCCAAAGACGTCCGCGTCATCATCATCAAACTAGCGGATAGACTCCATAATATGCGAACCCTTTCTTCTTTGAAGAGGGATAGGCAATTGGCCTTATCCAGGGAAACCATGGAAGTCTTCGCCCCAATCGCCCATCGTTTGGGCATGTACCAAATCCAATCCGAATTAGAGGAGCTTAGCCTTAAATACCTCGAACCCGAGAAATACGAATACATCTCCAAGATGCTCGACGAATCCATCGAGAACCGCAAGGAATCGTTGGACGCTCTTAAAAAGAGAATCGCCGATATCTTGTTCCAGAGGAAAATCCCATTCCGCATCGAATCCCGCGTCAAATCGATTTATTCGATTTACCGCAAGATGTACACCAAGGATAAGAAGTTCGATGAAATCTATGATATCTTAGCAGTCCGTATCATCACCCAAACGGAACTTAACTGTTACGAGATATTAGGTATCATCCACGCTACCTATAAACCAGTCCCTGGACGCTTCAAGGACTATATCGCCATGCCGAAGCCAAATATGTATCAGTCGCTTCATACGACCATTTTGGCGGGAGATGGCAACGTCTACGAAGTCCAAATCCGCACCGAAGAGATGGATAGAGTCTCCGAAACCGGCGTAGCCGCCCACTGGAAATACAAGGAAGGCAACTACAACGCCAAAGAGGAGCAGAAAGATATCGAAGAGAAGCTTCACTGGTTCCGAGATTTGGTCTCAACCGGCGAATCCAACAACGACGCCAAGTCCTATATGAACGCCTTGGCCAACGATGTCTTCAACGCCAATGTTTACGTCTTCACCCCAATGGGCAAGGTCATAGACCTTCCGCAAGGCGGAACCGTCTTGGACTTCGCTTACAAGATCCATACCAAGGTCGGCGATTCAGCGACCGGCGGCATCGTTAACGGCAACTTCGTCCCATTGAACCATCCGCTTAAAACCGGCGATGTCTGCGAGGTTAAGACCTCCAAGACTTCCCCGGGTCCGAGTTCTTCCTGGCTTAACTACGTCGCCACCAGCGCCGCCAAGAACCACATCAAGCGTTTCCTTAACGCCAAAATGGATAAGGAAAACGCCGCCGAACTAATCAGAAAAGGCAAAGAATCCTTATTGGAAGCCGCCAAAGCCTGTGGCATCGAAGAAAGCGAGCTCGAAGAGGCTCTCACCAAAAAGGCCTTGGACGAATACCATTTCGATAACCTTGATGGCTTATACAAAGCCATTAACTCCAAGAACCCAACGGCATCAGCCGTCCTAAGCTTCTTGGGCTATAAGAGAAAGCCGACCTTGCCAAGCAAAACCTTCAAGGTCATCGCTTCCAAAGACGATAAGAACCCGGTTTACGTAAACGGGGTCGATAATCTGGCCGTCACCTTAGGAAAGTGTTGCTCTCCGGTCCCTGGCGATCCAATTGTTGGTTATATTACCAAAGGCAAAGGGCTGACCGTCCATCGCCCGGATTGCAAGAACATCATCGGCCAAGAGAGTCGTTGCATCGAGGTCTTTTGGAAAGACAATCTCGGAGATAGAACCTTCCCAGCCCAAATCCAAATTCAGGCCAACGATAGGCCTTCCTTAGTCGGCGATATCTTGATGGTCATGTCCTCCAAGAACGTGCCTGTCAAGGATTTGAGGGCCAAGATCATCCCTAACA
Organism: bacterium; assembly: GCA_963651445.1. GTDB lineage: Bacteria > Bacillota_I > Bacilli_A > RFN20 > CAG-826 > UBA4951. Next base: position 11,621 of record CAVJPU010000016.1, read on the forward strand.
CCAACACCGCTGATATCTCGGTGACCATCTTCGTTAAGAACGAAACCACCATCCAAGAGATATTCGGCGCCCTAACCACCATCACCGGCGTCTATAAGACGTCGAGAACCAATCACTAGGAGAAACTTTATGAGCGTAATGCCAGTCAAAGGAACCCATGACTTATATGCCTTGGACGCCACCAAGAACCGCTATGTCCGCGAAATCTTCAAGAACGCGGCCGTCCTTTATGGCTTCCATGAACTAAACCTTCCGATTATGGAATACACCGAGGTCTTCCAAAGAGGCACCGGCGAATCTTCTGACATCGTCAGAAAAGAGATGTACACCTTCTTGGATAAGGGAGATAGATCCGTCACTTTGCGCCCGGAATTCACCGCCGGCGTCATGCGCTCGATCGTGAGCAACAAGTACTACGCGACCGAAGACCTCCCTATCAAAATTTTCTACGAAGGCCCGGCCTTCCGCTACGAGAGACCGCAATTAGGAAGGTATCGCCAATTCACCCAATTTGGCGTCGAAGCCATCGGTGGAGATTCAGCCGAAGCCGATGCCGAAACCATTTTGCTAGCCATCCAAAGCTTTGCTTTCCTCGGTTTTGAGCATTTATCCCTCAAGATCAACACCTTGGGCGATGACGCGTCGCGCGCCGCTTATAGGGACGCTCTTAAGGAATATTTCTCCAAGCATATCGATGAGATGTGCGAGGATTGCCACGAGAGATTGAAATTAAATCCTCTCCGCATGTTGGATTGCAAAGTCGAGCATGACCAGGAAATCGCCGAAGGCGCACCGAAGATCAAGGATTATCTCTCCGAAGCCAGCGAAGCCCGTTTCTATAAGACCTTAAGCATTCTTAACGACATGGGCGTTGATTACGAAGTCGACGATAACCTCGTCAGAGGTTTGGACTATTATTCCGAAGTGGTCTTCGAAATCCACGCTAAGAGCGAATCGGGCCAAGACTACGGCGCTCTCTGCGGCGGCGGACATTACAATAACCTCATCAAGCAGTTCGGTGGACCGGATATGGCAGGCGTTGGCTTCGCCATTGGCGTTGAGCGCGTCGTCTCCATGATGGAAGAGCTTAATCTCTTCCCAGACTTGGACGAAGGCTTAGACATCTATGTCATGCCTATCGGCGAGAACATGGTCCACGAGGCCTTCAAATTGGCGACCGAATTACGAATGAACGGCTTCAAGACCGAAGTCCCATTCAATACCTCAAAGTTAGGCTCGATGTTCAAGAAAGCCACCAAGAGGAACGCCAAATACGCCATCATCATCGGCGAAGAAGAATACGAGAAAGGCGTGTGTCAAATCAAAGATTTGGCTAAGGCCGAACAGAAAGAAGTAAAACTCGAAGAATTGTTAGAGACTTTGGATTCTCTCTTCGAGGTTAACGAATAAGGGGATAAATATGTATAGAACCCATAATAACGGCGAATTACGACTGACCAACGTCAATGAGGAAGTCGAACTTGTAGGCTGGGTCAGCAAGACCCGCAAATTAGGCGGATTGACCTTCATCGATCTTCGCGATACGACTGGCATCATCCAGCTTATCGTAAACGATAACGTCGAAATCCCAGACGTCAGAAACGAATATGTCATCAACGTCAAGGGCATCGTCAGAAAGAAAGATAACCCAAACCCGAAATTAGCCACCGGCGAAGTCGAAGTGGAAGTCAGATCCATCTCCGTCATCTCCAAGGCCATCACCACCCCGTTCATCATCGCGGATGACACGGACGCGTTAGAAGACACCAGGCTCCAATATCGTTATCTCGATATCCGCCGCCCAATCGTCCAATCCAGATTGCGCACCAAAGCCAAAATCATGAAGATCACCAGGGATTATTTCGATTCCCTCGGTTTTACCGAAGTCGAAACCCCGATCCTTAACTTGGCTACGCCAGAAGGGGCCAGAGACTATTTGGTCCCAAGTCGCGTGAGAAACGGTTCCTTCTACGCCTTGCCACAATCCCCGCAGCTCTTCAAGCAACTCCTTATGATCGGCGGTATGGAACGTTATTACCAGATTGCCCGTTGCTTCAGAGATGAGGACTTACGTGCCGACCGTCAGCCGGAATTCACCCAGATTGACGTTGAGACTTCTTTCTTAAGCCAAGATGAAATCTTGGATATGACCGAAAAACTACTAAAACGTTATTTCAAAGAGATTCTTAATTACGACATCAAATTGCCTCTTAGAAGAATGAAATTCTGGGATGCGATGGATAACTACGGCTCCGATAAGCCAGACACCCGTTACGACTTGAAGCTCCACGATGTCACTTCCATCATGAAGAAGACTTCGTTCGAAGCTTTTGCTTCCACACCGTATATCAAGGCCATCGTCATTCCTAACTATGCCGACAAGGCTTCGAGAAAGGTCTTGGATGGCTTAGTTGGCGAAGCCAAGAAATTCAAAGTCAATGGCTTATCCGCCTTTAAGTATATCGGTGGCAAGCTTGAATCCTCCTTCCTCAAATTCATGGACGAGGATATCCAAAAAGAATTGATTGAGACTTTAGGTCTCAAAGAGAACGACTACGTCTTGATTGGCGCCCACGCCGAGAGACGCGCCATATGCTTCGCTTTAGGCGCCATCCGTACCAAGATTGCCAAGGAATTGGGTCTCATCAAAGATGGTACTTACGACCTTCTTTGGGTCGTCGACTTCCCGATGTTCGACGCGGTGGAAGATCAGCCAGGCGTTTATACCGCCGAGCACCACCCATTCACCCGTCCACGCGACGAGGATTTGCCATTGTTAGACACTGATCCAGAAGCCGTTTTGGCTTACGCTTATGACATTGTCATAAACGGTTATGAAGCCGGTGGCGGAACCCTTAGAATCTACGACCACGACATCCAGTGGAAGATCTTCCGTCTCTTAGGCTTATCCGAAGAAGACGTCGCCAAGAAGTTTGGCTGGTTCGTCGACGCTTTCCGCTATGGCGTCCCACCTCATGGTGGCTTCGCCCTCGGCTTAGACAGATTGACCATGATCTTGACCGGAACCGATAACATTCGTGATGTTATTGCCTTCCCGAAGAACTTGCAGGCCGGCGATCCGATGAGCCACGCCCCAGCCAGAGTCTCGAAAGAGCAACTTGATGTCTTAGGCATCGAATTAAGAGAAGATTTACGGTAGTAAACTCATAAACACTTTGGAGGTTAAAATATGTCCGCTAAATTCGACAACATCGACTACAAGGCCATTGCCACTTTGCGCGCTATGGTGATTGACGAAGTCAATAAGGCCAATTCCGGCCACCCTGGCATGGCTCTAGACGCCGCGCCATTCATGTATTTGCTTTACCGCAACCATTTGATTGCCGACCCAAAACATCCGAATTGGTTCAACAGAGATAGATTCGTCCTTTCTTCCGGACACATCTCCGATGCGTTATATGTCATCTTGCATCTCGCCGGTTATGGCGTTTCCATCGATGACATCAAGTCTTTCCGTCAATGGGGAAGCATCACTCCGGGACATCCTGAAGTGGGCGTCACTCCGGGCGTAGATGTTTCTGGTGGCCCATTGGGAATGGGCGTTGGCCAATCCATCGGCATCGCGATGGCCGAGAAGCATATCGCCGCTTCCTATAAGGAAGGCGAGAGATTATGCCGTCACAAGGTCTATTGCTTATGCGGCGATGGCTGCTTAGAAGAAGGCATTTCCCAGGAAGCCATCTCCTTAGCCGGCATCCAGAAATTGAACAATCTCATCTTGGTCTATGACGCGAACGGTTCCACCTTGGATGGCCCAACCTCCAATTCCATGAACGAAGACGTCGCTTTGCGTTTCAAAGCCGCCAATTGGGATACCTACGAAGTAGAAGATGGCAATGACTTAGAGGCTTTGGACCTTGCCTTAAACAAAGCCAAGGAATCCAAAGAGAAACCGTCTGTCATCATTGTTCATTCCGTCATCGGTTACGGCACCAAGCTCGCTGGCAACCATAAATCCCATGGTTCTCCTTTAGGAGAAGAAGTCGGAAACGAAGCCAAAGCCTTCTATGGCTATGACCAAGAACCATTCACCGTCGAACAAGACGTCTACGATAGATTGAAAGAGACCTTCGCCTTAAGAGGCGAGAAAGCCTATAAGGCCTATGAAGAAGATTTGAAGGCCTATTCCAAAGAATACCCAGAAGAATATGCGAGATTTAAAGAAGCTTTGAATCCGGATATGGATAAGCTCTTAAAGAACTTCTATCCGAAAGCCCCGAAGACCGACGCTTCCAGAAATAGCTCTGGTCGCATCGTCGAATCCTTAGGCGATTACGTCCCATTCACCTTTGGTGGATCAGCCGACGTCGCCGGTTCCGTCAAGACCGCCATCCCAGGTGATCCATCCTTCTCTCCGGAACACAGAGAAGCCCGCAACATGAACTTCGGCATCCGCGAATTCGGCATGGCTTGTATCCAAAACGGCATGCTTTTGCACGGCGGTGTCCGTACCTATATTGGTAGTTTCTTAGTATTCTCAGACTATACGAAGTCTGCCATCCGTATGTCAGCTCTTGAGCAAGTGCCGGCCATTTATCTTTTCTCCCACGACTCCATCGCCGTCGGAGAGGATGGCCCAACGCACGAGCCAATCGAGCAAGTCCAGGCTCTCCGTGACATCCCTAACTCGGTGGTCATCCGCCCGGCGGACGAAGTCGAAACCTACGCCGCTTGGATCTCCGCTTTAAAGAGCAAAGATCATCCAACCTCCATTATCTTGAGCCGCCAGAACTTGCCGCTATTGGATAATTCCTCCATCGATAAGGCTTTGAAAGGTGGCTACATCTTGGATAAGAACGAGAAAGCCTCTTATCAGCTTATCGCTGCTGGCTCCGAAGTCTCTTTGGCTAGGTCGGTCCGCGATATCTTGGCCGATGAAGGCGTCGAAATCGAAGTCGTCTCCATGCCGTCTATCAATCTCTTCCTCAAGGAAGACGAAGCCTATCAGCAAAGCGTCCTCCGCTTGCCGAAGGATAAGAGAATCGCCCTTGAGATGGGCGTTCCAACTGGCTGGTATAGATTCGCCGACAATGTCTATGGCATCGAAAGATTCGGCGCCTCGGCCCCAATGAAAGAATTGATCAAGCATTACGGCTTCGAGCCAGAGACCGTGGCTGACTATGTCAGAAAGGTCATCAAGAAAGGATAAAACCATGAAAAGTGGCTATATCGCAATCAACAATTTGAAACGCAAGGGGGAAATCGGCATCTCCCGCCTCTGCATCGAGAAGATCGTCAGAAAAGCGGTGGAAGACGTCCCTGGAGCGAAGCTCAACTCTTCGAAGAAGTCTAACAAGAAGTGGCTTTTCGACTGGAATGAGAAGATGAAGATCGTCATCCACAAGAACGAATACGTCGAAGTTTTCTTAGACGTCATCATCGAAGCCGAAGCCAACGTTCAGGAAGTCTGCTTAAAGATTCAACAGGAAGTAACCTCCGCCATCTCCTTAATGTGCGAGACGGTCCCCCTTAAGGTTTCCATCCGCGTGGTGGGAATCCAATAAGATTTATCTTCTTTCTTTAAGAAGATGTGGTAAGATAAGCGCCGGAAAAAAGAACGATGAAAGATTTTTCGAGGAACAAAATTCAAGAATTGAGCGCCATTTCCCTTTATGACGTCCTCACCTATTCCCATATGGGCGAAGATGTCAACGTCGAGGAAATCCTCTCCAACGTCTTTGACGTTCCTTTCGATGACGTCCCGCTTTTCGCTAAGGAAATCATCGTCAATTTCATCCGTTACCAAGATGAGGAAATCGACCTCATTCAAAAGAACATGAGGAACTGGACCTTCGATCGATTGAATCGCATGGAACAGGCCATTCTTTTGCTTTCCCTTACCAACTTCTACCATCGCGAGGAGAAGACCAATAAGAAGGTCGTCATCTCCGTCGCCTTGGACTTATCCCATAAATACCTCGATGACGGCCGCCACAAATTCGTGAACGCCATCTTGGATAACATTCTCCAATAATGCCAGAAACCCCGAAACTCTATAGCGTCACCGACCTCAATCTCTTGGCCAAGGGCGCTCTCGAACGCGTCCCGGAGCTTTCTTATGTCTCGGTTAGAGGGGAAATCGCTTCTTATAAGGAATACCCTTCGGCCATCTATTTCGATATCAAAGACCAAAAGTCGACCCTCACCTGCGTGATGTGGGGAAGTTATGCCTCCAGGCTGACCTTCACCCCGAAAGTAGGCGATGAGGTCGTCGTTTTTGGCTCGGTTACCCTATATGCCCAAAAGGGCAGATACCAGTTCAACGCTCTTAATTTATCCCTCTTTGGCAAGGGTGAGGCCTTATTGGCCTTGCAAGCTTTAAAAGAGAAGCTCCAAAAGGAAGGCTTATTCGACCCAAGCAAAAAGAAAGAGATTCCTTCCTTCCCTAATTCCATCGGGATAATCGTTGGCAAGGACTCCGCCGCCGAAGCGGACCTTAAGACCAACATTCATAGGCGTTGGCCGTTAACCGAACTGCATATCTACCACGCCTTAGTCCAAGGGAAGAACGCCCCTGAAGACATCGTTAAAGCCTTGAATCAGGCTTCTAACGATAAGTTAGATACCCTTATCTTAGCCAGAGGAGGCGGATCCAATGATGATTTGGATACCTTCAACGATGAAAAGGTAGTTAGGGCCTTCGCCGCCGTATCGATTCCGAAAATCGCCGCGGTGGGTCACGAGATAGACTTCACCTTAGTCGATTACGTGGCCGATAAGAGGGTTTCCACCCCAACCGGGGCCGCCGAGGCCGCCGCGCCAGATCAGAATGAGATCTATATGGGCTTATTGGATACGGAATCATCGCTCATCTCTTATATGAAGGGGCGGATCCAAAAAGAAGAAACCAAGTTGTTGGCTTTAGCCAATCGCCCGATATTCCTAAATCCATCGTTGATGTATGAAAAGGGCGAAGAGAAGCTCGAAGCTCTCAAAAAGAGAATGGAGCTATCCTTCAGAAATGTCCTTTTTAGAAAAGAAGGCAAGCTTGATACCTTAGAAACCAAGCTAAATGGTTTGGATCACCATAAGCTCTTGGATAGGGGATATTCCTTGGTCTATAACGACGAAGGAAATATCGTTAAGTCGGTCAAAGACGTTAAAATTGGCACGAAGATTGTCACTCATCTAAAAGACGGAAAGATCACCTCGGTGGTCGAAGGAGACGATTATGGAAAATAAGATTGATTTCGAAAAAGAATTGGCCCGTTTAGAGGAAATCGTCAATAAGATCGAATCTGGCGTTCTTCCTTTGGAAGAAAGCATTTCCCTTTTCGAGGAAGGCCAAAAGATCATCGCCTCTTTGAAAGGGGCTTTGGAAGAAGCCAAAAACACGATTGAGAAATATACGGTGGAGAAATAATCTCGATTTTTGTCGGCAATACTTCGGCATTTATTTTATTTGAAATGAAAGATACGCACTTTTAGTGCGTTTTTCTTTCCATTCCTAATTTAGTTAACATAATATATTTGTATGGCCAAAATCATCATGCATATCGATTTGAATGCCTTCTTCGCTTCGGCGGAGCGGTTGCGCGACCCTTCGACCAGAGGGAAACCTTTAGCCGTCGGCGGCACAGGCAGACGCGCGGTCATTTCAACCGCGTCCTATGAAGCCCGCAAATACGGGGTTCATTCGGCTCAACCGACCTATCAGGCTTTGAAATTATGTCCTAATCTCATCCTTAAGCCGGTGGATTTTAGGTATTATGGGATTTTGTCCAATTCGTTCTTCGCTTATCTGGAAAAATATTCTCGCTTGGTAGAACCAGTCTCCATCGATGAAGGCTTCGTTGATATGACCACTCGTTTGAAAGACGAGAAAGACCCAATGTTAGTCCTAAAAGAGATTCAGCAAGGCTTATTGAAAGACATCGGCTTACCGTGTTCCATCGGCATCGGCCCAAACAAGTTCTTGGCCAAGATGGCCTCCGATATGAAGAAGCCAATGGGTATCACCATCCTTCGTAGAAAAGACTTGGAAAACAAACTATATCCTCTTCCTATCGAGGATTTCTTCGGCATCGGCAAACAATCAGCCGCTAAGCTGAAAGAGAGATTCTCCGTCAAAACCATTGGCGATTTAAAGAAGCTGATAGACCAGGATAATCCTGAACTAATCAAGTTCTTCGGTAAGCAATATAAAAGCATCAAAGACCACGTGAACGGTTATGGTGACGATGTGGTGGACCCGACTCCAAGAGATCCTAAATCAATAGGCAGAAGCGTCACCCTTAATAACGACACCGACGATCTCGATGAAATATATGGGGTTTTCGAATCAATGGCTCATGAAATCATCTATGAATTAAACAAATACAAGAAAGCTTCCAAAACGGTGGATGTCACTTTTAGAGATCCGGACTTCGTAACCAAATCTAAGTCGGTGACCTATAAGGAACCAATAAAGACCGAAAAAGAGCTTTTAGAGGCCGCCAAGAGCATTTACAAAGCCAATTTCGGTGGCAAAGCCGTCCGTTTGGTGGGTTTAACCCTTCAAAATCTCTACAATCCGAAGGATGAAGACATCCAGATGTCCTTCTGGAATTATGCGGATTTCGAAGAGGAAGATAAGACTCGCCTTATCATCTCCAAGATGAACCAATTGATGGAAAAGAAATACGATAAGCCTTTGTTAATGAGAGGCAGCGAGGTGAAGAAAGATGGAGATAAGTAAGGCCGAAGAATTATATTGGCAATATCTCCGCGTGGAGAAAGGCGTGGGCCCGATGACCATCAAGGATTATCAGGAAGACCTAACTCTCTTTTTCCGTGAATTTCCCGATATAACGGACACTTCTGATTTAAAAATCAGATATATCACCGACTTCATGACCATTCAGTCTGAAGCAGGGCTATCCGCCCCGACCATTCTAAGGAGATTATCCGCCACCAGGAATTTCTTTTTGTTCCTTTCCAGCGAGAAAATCATCGACTTGGATATCCCTAAGCTAAAAGGCCCGAAACTCCCGAAGAAATTGCCATTGGTGATGACCGAGGAAGAGGTTGACGATCTTTTGGAAGCGCCGAATATGAGCAAGAAAAGCGGAATCAGGGACAGGGCCATGTTGGAGGTCATGTATTCCTCTGGCTTGCGTGTCTCCGAATTGGTCTCCTTGAAACTAAAACAAATCGATTTTGAGAATGGAATCATCATCATCATCGGTAAAGGTAACAAGCAACGTTCCATCCCTATCGGGGAGTTCGCCTTGGAATACTTGAATAGATATATTCAAGAAGTCCGTTCCAAGAGCCGTTTCAGAAAGAGTAACTATGTCTTCTTAAACAAAAGCGGGGAGCCAATAAGCCGCGTCTATTTTTGGAAGCAGATAAAGGCCTATGCCGAAAAAGCGGGCATCGATAAAGACATCAGCCCACATACCTTAAGGCATTGCTTCGCCACCCATTTATTGGAAAACGGAGCCGATTTGAGAATGGTTCAGGAGATGCTCGGTCATTCCAACATCGCCACCACGCAGATTTATACGCATGTTTCTAGCAAACGCATCATGAGCGCCTATGATAAATATGGGTTGCGCAAATAGAGAAAAACCCCATAATAATTCGTTCTTAGGAGGAAAGAGAAATGGCTAAACGTTTCAAAAGAATCTTCTTGATAATCGCTGACTCCGCCGGCATCGGTGAGGAGCCAGACGCCGCTAGGTTCGGGGATGTCGGATCCAACACTTGGGTCCACGCCGCGGAATCTGTCGGTGGAATCCACTGTCCAACGATGGAAATGATGGGCATTGGCGAATTAGCGTCCATCCCAGGCATTAAGCCTATCCATAATCATCCGAATAGTTACGTCATGTGCTGCCAGGAGAAATCCAACGGCAAAGACACGATGACCGGCCATTGGGAGATGATGGGGGTGGAGACCAAAGTCCCATTCAAGACCTTCACCGACACCGGGTTCCCAAAGGAATTAATCGATGAATTAGAGAAACAAACCGGACATAAGTGCATCGGCAACTACGCCGCTTCAGGAACTGAAATCCTAAAGGATTTAGGCGAAGAGCAGTGCAAGGAAAATTCCCTCATCGTCTACACTTCTAGCGATTCCGTCCTCCAAATTTGTGGACATGAAGAAGTCTTGGGATTGGATGAATTGTATCGTTGCTGCCACATCGCCCGTGAATTGTGCATGAAGCCGGAATGGAAAGTCGGACGTGTCATCGCCCGTCCATATATTGGCACCGATAGAACCAACTTCAAAAGAACCCCGCATAGACACGACTACGCCTTAAAGCCGGAGATTGAGACCGATATGAACGTCTTGATGAACGGTGGCTATATGACCAGCTGCATCGGCAAGATCAGAGATATCTTTGACGGATATGGCGTAGCCAAGACCGTTTCCACGATTTCCAACGAAGACGGCATGGATAAAACCATCGATCAGCTCAAAAATGAGGATTGGGAAGGCTTGTGCTTCGTCAATTTGGTCGAGTTCGACTCCGAATATGGTCATAGAAGAAACCCAGTCGGTTATGCCAGAGCCTTGGAAGCCTTCGATAAACGCGTTAAAGAATTTATCGAAAACATGAAAGAAGATGATTTGCTTCTTATCTCAGCTGACCACGGCAATGACCCGACCTTCAAAGGCACTGATCATACCAGAGAGAAAGTCCCTCTTCTCGCTTACTCGCCAGCCTATAAGAACGGCAAGAAGTTAGACGATAGATTAAGCTTCGGAGATATGGGTGCAACTATCTTGGATAACTTCGATTTGAAGAAACCGGATAACCTGATAGGCACCCCGATAGAGGAATTGATCAAGGATTAACAATCAAATTAAGCGACGTTCAAGGCGTCGCTTTTTTTTAATGCTTGAGAGAGCCCGTAATTGGTAAATCGCCGTCAAAATGATGTAAACCAAAAATGCCTAAAGTTATAAATAGCATTTTATCTTAAATTGCTTAAAAAGCCGTGTTTTCTTATAACCTTTAAATAATATATAAAAACGATAATTTTGGCAAAAAAAGAGCCATTTTAATACGCTATCGAAAATCTTAATTAGTAGTTTTCTAGTATTAAG
>CAVJPU010000017.1:0-22360 GCA_963651445.1 bacterium
TTTCCCAAAAGGCCATACACAAAACATTTAGTGATTTTGGTATGGATCTTACCTACAAAAATAACAACAAAGGTGGACTGGGTGGCTTCGTTGAAGAACATGTTTTTGAATACCCACCCAATAGCGATGACAATCCGGACTTCATCGATGCCGGAATAGAATTAAAGGTCACCCCAATCAGAGAAAACAAAGACGGGACTTTCTCCGCCAAGGAAAGACTTGTTTTAAATGTGATCAACTACAAGAAAGAAGCGGGAGCCACCTTCAGAACCAGCTCTTTCTATCATAAAAACAAAAGACTGCTTCTTTGGTTCTATCTATGGACGCAAGGTGTCCATCCAAAGAATTTTGAAATAACGAATACCGACCTTTTCGAATTTGAAAAATCGCCTGAAGCAAAAATCATCGAGAGGGACTGGAACATAATCCACAACAAGATAGTTAGCGGCAAGGCTCACGAAATATCCGAATCTGATACCGAATTTCTGGCGGCCTGTACCAAAGGCACGAATAGCAAAGATGTGACTGAACAATATGGTTCTGACATCAAAGCCAAGCGTAGAGCCTATTCTTTTAAAAGCTCATTCATGACCTATATCTATAGGACTTACATTCACGGATTGGCTCCATATCTTTCAACCGTCTCCGAAGACGAATGGATGAAAAAACCTCTCGAAGAGATATACAAAGACAAACTGGCAAAGTATAAAGGCCTTACTCAGAAGGAACTGTGCGCTAAATTGCTCGTAAACTACAATACGAAGCGTAAGTCGTTGAATTTTGCCATCGCTAAAGCGATGCTTGGAATCGATAAAGGAAATCAAACCCCTGAAATGGAAATTGCCGGCTTCACGATGAGAACTATAACGGTAGACAAGAACGGCAGACCAACCGAAAGCATGCCATTCAGTTATTTCGAATTCGAGGAACTAATCAACACTCCTTGGGAAGAGTCATCCATTCGTGAAGATTTCGCCGATTTAAAGCTGATGATAATCGCCTTCAAAGAGGTGGACAGCATCATTGCTTTTGATAATGTCTATTTCTGGAACTGTCCTAATAAAATCGTTGATGGTCCAATCAAAAAGATGCACGAAGAATGTGCAAAAATGGTAAGAAACGGAACCGCATTCTATTTGAGCAAAAGCGGCAAGGTTTTAGATAGGTTCCCGAAAGAAAACAGGAACAGCAATGGGGTTTGTCATGTAAGGCCGAAAGCCAGAGACGGCTCCGATCATTATAAATTGCCAGTTCCTGATAAAAAGACCGGAATTACTTCGTATACAAAACAAAGTTTTTGGTTCAATAAGGACTTTGTAGAAAAGATTTTAAAAGGCAAAGCGTAATAGCCGAGTTGTTAAATCCACATTTTTGCTATAATTTAATGCATATAGAGATATTTATAAGAAAACGAAGCAAGAGATCGTATTTGTCTCGATACTGTTTCTTGCCAGGCCTCGTAATGGTTATCTATATCTCTGCAAAACGGAGGCATACTTGTGAAAAGTATCAAAACAATCCTTCAAGGATTAATTGCAATTGCATCCATTGGAGTCGTCTCAGGATGCAACAACGAGCAAAATAACGACGATAAGGTTACGGTGACCGATATGTTAGGAGAAAGCGTCATCATCACCAAGAACCCCAAAAAGGTCGCTTGCATATCTAGAACGACATACGACTTATTGATTGCCTATGGCTTAGGCGACAAAATTGATGGAGTCTATAACAAAATACTCAATAATCCTTGGACCGAAGTCTTTTATCCAGCCTCCAAAGATCATTATGCTTACGAATATGAGCCAAACTACGAAGTCCTTCTATCCCGTGGGATTGATTTGGTTCTATCTCCAGAAAAATACGTAACCGATGGATTAAAAGAACATGGAATAAACGCTATAACGGTTTCCCTCTATGGGAATCCGACATTTGACAACTACGTTACTTTCTTCTCTAGCTTAGTAACTCAGATTTGGGACAGCGAAGACGTCAAAGCCAAAGCGGAGAAATGGAACAAGAAGACCTTAGCCGCCATAAATGAGATAAAGGCCGAGTTGGCCAAACACGACATAGCCAAGAAAAGGCTCTTCTATGTCCGCGGAGACAAAGACAAGGGCATTGGCTACACTGACACCCGCGGCTCCTTCAGCGAATACGCCTACAGGATTTTGGGATTCGAAAATTATTCAACAACCATAACCGGCGGAGGAGAAAAGCCATCCGCCGAAGCAATATGCGAATACAATCCCGATGTTTTCATCATGGGCGGAATATACGCCAACAAGCACGTTAAGGACATCAAAGAAACATCGCCATACACCACCTTAGAATCCGTCAAAAACAACAAAATCTATACGGTTCCTACCGGGCTAACCTCGATGGAACAAATTAACGCCTTAACTCCCGAATTCTTCTACGACCAGGCCAATAAACTCTATCCGGAATACTTCAATTACGACACCAAATCAATGATTAAGTCATCGGTCAAAGAGTACTTCGATACAGATTTAACCGATCAGCAAGTTGGATATATGCTTTCTAGCCTTAGCCCAACTGGCGGAGATTTATATTAATGAACAAGAAATCGTTGATATTCCTTCTCTCGTCAATTTTGGTGTTTGTCATTGTTTTCATTGCGGCCTTGATGGTTGGTCAGTATTCTATGTCCGTTCCCGACTTCTTTAAAGCCGTGTTCACCTCTGACTCAGCCTATTCAACCCAAAGAAGCGTAATCCTCAATCTTAGATTGCCGCGAACCTTGGTTGCCGGTTTTACCGGAATTGCCTTATCGATCTCTGGGCTTCTATATCAAGAGATATTCCAAAACAAGCTTACTTCCCCCGATTTGTTGGGCGTTAGTTCAGGGGCTTCGGTCGGAGCTGCATTAGCCATCGTTTTGGGTCTATCGTCCATCTTCGTTAGCCTCTTTGCCTTCGTATTTGGCGTTTTAACCGTTATCCTCACCATTCTCATCGGCAAACTCTTCAAGAATGGTTCATCCATAACCTTGGTTTTGGCCGGCATCATCATCGGTGGCTTTATGTCAGCTTGTCTATCAATGATTAAATATTTCGCTGATCCAACGACCACTTTGGTTCAAATCACATATTGGTTAATGGGCTCATTTGAGAACGCGAAGATGGAATATGTCTACATCCTTGGTCCGATTGTTGTCGTTTGTTGCGTTGCCTTGCTTTTATTATCCTGGAGAATCAACATCATCGCCTTAGGAAGAGAAGAAGCCAAATCCAGAGGCCTCAATTACGATGTTTACAGGATGATCATCATTGGCATAGCCACCTTATTAACTGCTGTGTCGGTGGCTTTTAGCGGAACCATCTCTTGGATTGGCTTGGTTATCCCTCATGTCGTTAGATTGATATCCGGCAGGGATACCAGAAGAAGCATTCCATTATGCATCACCTTTGGTGGGGTCTTTATGACAATAACCGATATCTTATCTAGGTCATTCACCCAATCCGAAATACCATTAAGCGCCGTAACTGGATTATTTGGAACGGTGGTTTTTGCCATCATCCTTATCGTCAGGAGGAAGAACGTACATGTCGATTAATTTAAGAAACGTATCCTTCTCCTATAGGAAAGATTCCCGACTTGTTATCGATAATGTCTCTTTGAACATCGAGGAAGGAACCATCAATGTCCTATTGGGCTTGAATGGTTCTGGCAAAACAACCTTAATCAAGCTCTTGTCGGGGATGCTGAAGGCCAACAATGGGACGATTGAATATGGCGGGAGGGAGATAAACGATATCTCTATTCATGAGCGTTCCAAGATATTCGCCTATGTTTCCCAAAAAGGCGTCTTCGCCAACGACTTCAAAGTAAAGGACTATCTAACCTATGGCTTTACTAATTCCCTAAGCTTCTATCAATCCCCAAAGAAAGAACAACTGGAGAAAGTTGAATTCCTAAGTGAGAGATTCAAAATCACCCATTTGTTGGAAAAAGATATTTCTCAGATAAGCGGCGGAGAAAGACAAATCGTCTCTATCGTCTCCGCCCTTATTCAAGACGCTCCGATAATCATTCTCGATGAGCCGACATCCGCTTTGGATTTGGCCAATCAATCTTTAGTCCTTAACGTTCTTAAAGGCATTGCCGGAGAAGGCAAAACCATTATCCTTTCCTCTCATAATCCGAATCACGCTTTGTATTTAGGCGCCAATGTTTTCCTATTAAAGAACGGCAAATTGATTAAAGAAGGACCTTCTTCATCCATCATCGACAAAGAGACATTATCTGATATCTACGGGAACAATGTTTGCTATTCCAAAGATTTGGAATACGAAGAAATATCGTTTAAATAACCACGCTTAGATCATTGTTTGAAAAAGGGCAGCAAATCAATGCTGCCCTTTATTGTTTGAGCCGGCGCGGTGCGACGAGCGAGTGAAAACTCCCCGAATGTCGGGGAGTTCGGTGAAGCTTATAGCTTTGCCCAAAACAAAATGCTCCTGTAGAATTCTAATGCGGACCAACGCATTGAATCGGAAGGAGCAAACATGTCGAATAACGACAACCTAAGTTTAGCGCATACCTGCTGGAATTGTAAGTATCACATCGTCTTCGCGCCGAAATACAGGCGGAAGGAGTTCTACGGGCTGAAGAGGCTCGAGATCGGGGCCATCCTGAGGAGGCTCTGCGAATGGAAGGGGATAACGATACACGAGGCCGAGGTGTGCCCAGATCACGTGCACATGCTGATTTCGGTGCCGCCCAAGCTCTCGGCTTCCGGGGTCGTGGGGTACCTGAAGGGGAAATCGTCGCTGATGATATACCAGAAATGGGGCAACGCCAAGTTCAAGTACCGGAACCGAGAGTTCTGGTGCCGCGGGTATTATGTCGACACCGTCGGGAAGATCACCGCCAAGATAGCCGAGTACATCCGAAATCAGCTCAAAGAAGATCAGGCAGCCGTGCAGCTGTCGATCGACTTTGACGGAGACCCGTTCAACGGGTAGCTGAAAACCGATGCAGGCGTCGGTCCGTCTGCGGCCGCAGCACGCGGCAGCTAGTAGCAGAGGGCTATATCGCCCGAATATGGAGAACCACCGGATTGTCCGGTGGGTTTCTTTTATCCAATGGTGAATTTACCGTTCAAGTGCAACATTTGTAAGAAAATAAAAAGCTCATACCAATCCTGATGTAAGATATAGCTGCGACACTTATCTACAGGAGGCTTTTTATGAGCTACAAACATCTTACCATAGAAGAGAGGGCGAGTATTGCTCATTTGCATAATCAGGGAGTCTCTTTAAGACAAATCGCTATTGCGATTGGCCGCAATGCATCAACCGTAAAACGAGAATTAGATCGAAACTTTACGCCTGGAAGGCGCGGGGATTATCATCCGCATTCATCTCAGAAAAGATACAAGAAGCGAATATCTAAAGCCCATAGCATTCTTCAATTTCCTTTGGAAGTCATCCAAATCATTGAACAAAGGATAAGGGAGACGTGGTCTCCAGAACAAATTTCAGCTTTCTACAAAGACCAAGGATTTCCGTGTTATAAAACTATCTATAAATGGATAAATGAAGGATCGATTGTTGGCGGCAACAAAAAGCTCCTCCGAAGAAAAGGCGGAGGCGGTTGGTATGAGACAAGAGGCAAAGCTACCAAAGGTAAATCCATAAGGAAAAGGGACAAAAGAATTTATAAGCGAGCCGATTATGGGCATTGGGAAATCGATACGGTTGTTTCTGGAAGAGGCAAATCAAAAGCGTGTTTCATCACTTCGGTTGAAAGGAAATCAAGATTCTACAAAGCGATCAAATCACCTAACCGTAATTCCGAAGTTGTAGCGAGACTGATCATAGATTATCTCAAACAATATCCATCAGAACTTGTCAAAACATTGACGGCGGATAATGGAAAGGAATTTGCGGATTGGAAAACAATAGAAAAAGAACTCAATTGTGAAGTCTACTTCTGCGATCCTTTCTGTGCTTGGCAGAAGGGATCGAACGAGAATGCAAACGGACTTCTAAGAGAGCTCTTTCCGAAAGGCTATAATTTAAGTAGATACACTCAGGCTTATATTGATAAAAAAGTAAATTTAATCAATGACAGGCCTAGGAAATGTAACAACTGGATATCTCCATCGAAATTGATGGATGAAGCTATTACCAAGTGTTGCACTCAACATTACAATTTACACGCATTTATTTTCGGAAGACAAACCCCGTTAAATTGGTATAATTAGGCCCATATGAAATATGTAGTCATCGTCGCCACCTTATTCGTCATCGGATCCGTCTTCGGATACGTTTTGGAGGTATTCTTCCGAAGGATATTCTCCCAACATAGATGGGTTAACCCAGGATTCATGGTCGGACCATATATCCCTTTATATGGGTTCGGAACCATAATCCTTTATGGTTTCTCCAACATCCCTTGGGAGAATATCATATCTTCCAAGGCCTGGATAATCGTTATCACCATCCTCCTTATCGGAGTCTCCTTAACCCTCATCGAATTGATCGCCGGATTGATCTTCATCAAGGGTATGCATATCAAGCTATGGGATTATTCCAATAGATGGGGCAACTTCAAAGGGCTCATTTGCCCGTTATTCACCTTCTTCTGGTTCGTGGCCGGCGCTTTGTATTATTTCTTCGTTAATCCTTATCTAGTTGAAGCCATCTCCTGGATATCCGAAAATCTCATCTACACCTTCTTCATCGGCATCGTCATCGGCATGATGATCGTCGATGCCTGCTACTCCTTGCATATCGGAATGAAGATAAAGAAGGTATCCGATAACCTCACCATCCGTTACGAGGACTTCAAGGAAGAATTAAAGAACGCCCCAGAAGGCTCAGCCAAGCATAAGTTCTACGGCACCGTCATCGATATCAAAGCCGCCAACAATTCTTTAAAGGACGCCATCAAGAAACATGTCGATAATCTTCCTAAGCCCAAGAAGTGGTGGAAAAAGAAAAAGGAAGAAGATAAGCACTAATAAGTGCTTTTTCTTTTTTGAGCATATTTTTTCATTCCTTATTTTCGATATGCTACAATGTGAACGTACGGAAACGTACCAAAATAAAAAAAGGAGAAAATCTATGGAACTAAAAGGATCCAAAACAGAAAAGAATCTGCAAGCCGCCTTCGCCGGTGAATCCCAAGCCAGGAACAAATACACCTACTTCGCCTCCAAAGCGAAGAAAGAAGGATACGAGCAGATCGCCGCTCTATTCTTAGAGACCGCCGAAAACGAGAAGGAACACGCCAAGCTCTGGTTCAAGTACTTGGAAGGCGGAGAGATCAAATCGACCGAAGAGAACTTAAAAGCCGCCGCGGAAGGCGAAAACTACGAATGGACCGACATGTATGCCGAATTCGCCAAAGTAGCCGAAGAAGAAGGCTTTAAGGAAATCGCCGCCAAATTCAGAATGGTCGGCGAGATCGAGAAACATCACGAAGAACGTTACTTGGCCCTTCTTAAGAACGTCAAGGAAGGCAAAGTCTTCATTTCCAAAGACGTCGTCATCTGGAAGTGCCGCAACTGCGGGCACATCGTCATCGGCAAAAAAGCCCCAGCCGTCTGCCCGGTCTGCAACCACCCACAATCCTACTTCGAACTCGAAGTCAAAGCCTATTAATCTCGATTAAGCGAAAGGCCTTTGCTAAAAGCAGAGGCTTTTTTCTTAAAATAACTTGCGGATAACCTCGCATTTATGGATAATATACGGGCGTGGCAAATGGACCATTGGTGTAGCGGTCTAACATGCCTCCCTGTCACGGAGGAGATCGAGAGTTCGAATCTCTTATGGTCCGCCACGTTCTTCTGGGCCGGTAGCTCAGCAGGTAGAGCAATGGACTGAAAATCCATGTGTCGGCGGTTCAACTCCGCCTTGGCCCACCAGATCAATAACTTAGCCGTCCGAAAGGGCGGCTTTTGTTATCTAATAACCATAACTTTTAAAAACTCAAAAAATTTTCAGTTTTTCAAAGTTGATATTGCTTTTGGCGGCCGCAACTATTGTTACGACAAGAATAAATCAACCTTCTTAGTGCAAAAATCTTCTATGTTAAGGTGAGTTATGCCATCCCTGGACATATCGACTTTGTCTAAACTGAGCACATATTTTGGGGAATGGTCCTTGATGCAAGAAAAGGCCCCAAACTCTCTTTTTATCGTTTCTTCGGTTTCCATTACGTAGGCAACCTGAATAAAGCACTTCTTGTTGTTCTTGATGGCAACGAAATCAACCTCGCCTTTATAGGTCTTGCCGACATAAACGTCGTATCCTCTCGAAAGGAGTTCGATACAGACCAGATTCTCGAGATATTTGCCAACATCAAAAGAGTTGGAATTGCCGTTTACATATCTCATCCCATTGTCTATGGCGTAGTATTTCGGATTTGATTTCAGGGCTTCTTTGCCAGGAATGTTGTATCTGTAAATCGGTTTGATTACGAAGGATTTTTCCAATTTATCCAAATAATTGTATAGCGAAGTCAAAGAACAATATTCTTTGCCTCCATTCGCGGATTTTAGGAAGTTGTATATGGACTCCGGGTTGAAATCATTTCCGGCGTTTGAAAGAACATAGGCGGAGATTTTATTGAATTTGGCCTTTTCTATCTTCGTGTCCCTGGCGAAGATATCTTTTTGGCAAATATTCGAATATAACTCCTTTAAATACCCTTTCACCGAGTCTTCGTCTGGAAGGGTGAATCTAAGAGGGTATCCGCCGAGTTTTAGGAAGTCATAAAAAGAATTATCCACTTGTTGGCTATTTAGCTTTCTAAACATCTCAGCCTCCTCATAAGTGAAAGGATAAACTGGAAATTCGATTACCCTTCCCGTTAACAAGGTGGATATTTCGGTGGATAACATTTTTGAATTTGATCCGGTTATGAAAATTGAGCAATCAAAAGAAACGCGAAAAGAATTGATGGCTTTCTCGAATCCCTTGACATGATGAATCTCATCAAAGAAAAGGTATTGTTTTCCGCCTCCCCTATGCGCATTGACATAATCATTTAGCTTTTTGTAATCGTCTATTTCTTCGAACTCTAATTTCTCGAAGTTTATATAAATTATGTTGGAGTCAGAAACACCGTTCTCTTTTAACTCCTCGATGATGAGCTCCATTATTTTGGATTTGCCTGCGCGTCTGGAGCCAATCAAGACCTTTATGACATCAGCGTCGTAAAACGGCCTTATTTTGCTTAAATAATTCTCTCTTTTCATCAACATAATTTAGGTTCCTCCGTAGTCATTATAAAGCCCAACTTTTAAAAACTCAAAAAATTTCCAGTCTTTCAAAGTTAATGCCATTTTTATTTGAAATTTTTGCATTCAAAAAGTCGTTAAATTGGAATGTAACAATAAAATAAGTGGGTTTGTCCACATGGGGATATATAAAATTATCCGTTATTAATAACGGATTATACATATTGCCTTAAGCTCAACTTCCCAAAAATGAATTTTTTGCAAATTTGGGAAGTGACTTGCTATAATATGTTTGCTGAAAGGCGCATTTATGAAATTGATAAAGAGAACGAGATATTTGAATATCTTAAATGACTGCAAGGGTACACCGGACATAAAAGTAATCACCGGAATAAGACGATGCGGAAAATCAAAGCTCCTTGATTCTTTCTGTGAGCAATTATCCGTCGATGAGCCAAATTCCAATATCATCAAAATAAACTTCAACCTATCCGAGTTTGACGCTATCAGAAGCTATGAAAAATTGGTCGAATATGTCGGCTCGCATTATAAACCAAACACCATCAACTATCTGATGATCGACGAAGTTCAACTATGTGACGGCTTCGAAAGGGCTATAAATTCTTTCCACGCTGAGGAAAAATACGACATCTACATAACGGGCTCCAACGCTTTTTTATCTAGTTCTGATTTAGCCACTTTGTTTGTTGGTCGCACTTTCGAAATCCCTGTTTTCCCATTCTCTTTCGCTGAATTCATCGAATATTTCCCGGTGGAAAAATCTATCTATGATTCGTTGGATGATTATTTCCGTATCGGTGGTATGCCAGGTAGTTATCTGTATAAGAAAGACGAATTAAGAAATGACTATTTGAACAAAGATGTCTTGAATGCACTTATTGTCAGAGACATAGTCCAAAAAAAGCAAATAAAAAACGTTCCTCTTCTCAATAAACTTTTGGATTATTTAACCAGCAACATCGGAAGCATTCTATCTCCGCGGAATATTGAGAAAAAATTAGTCGAAGAAGGAATGAAAATAAATAACAAAAGCATTCAAAATTACATCTCCTATTTGACGAACGCTTTTGCCTTTTATCGTGTTAGGAGATACGACATCAAAGGAATGAAATATCTCCAGTCTGACGACAAGTATTATCTAGCAGATACCTCCTTTAGATATTCCCTTTTAGGGAATAAAAACCAAGATTATGGCAATGTCCTAGAAAATATGGTGGCCATTGAGCTCCTGAGGAGGAGATACGATTTATATGTCGGAAAACTACGTGAGAAAGAAATTGATTTTGTGGCGATGAAGGGAACCAAAAGGTTGTATGTTCAGGTGTCTTACGACATTCGTGACGAGGCCACTTTGAAGAGAGAACTCGTTCCACTAATGGCCATAAGAGACAATTACGAAAAAATTCTTATTGCAAGGACCTATCAGCCAGCTTATGAAATCAACGGCATCAAAGTCATTGATCCGGCCGAATGGCTCAAAAACGAATAACGCCTTCGGATATTGACGGCCGCCTCCTCGATGGTCGTTTTTCAATGCCAAAAATAGTCCAAAACAAATCCTAAAAAACCAAATTTCCATTTTGCGTTGCAAATCCATTAAACCAAGAATCACTATTTCGCATTTTAAAAAGATGGATATCATCGAATGTTTAAAATTCAAAATGCAACGAAAGGCCTTGCGTTGCAAAAATAAATGCAACGAAACATCGTGCGTTGCAAAAACGATTAAAATCAGCCGGGATAACTATGGAAACATTCGGCAATAAAAAGAAAACCTTGCGAACTTTTGCGTTTTTTGCCGAATGTTTATGAAACCGATTGCATCAAGAGACTTGTTCCTTTGAGTTGCGATTATACCCCTCATATTAATAAAATATGGTGGTCTTTCATTTCCTTGTATAAAAAAGGTGAACGACCATTTACAATATTGTAACTTGAGACTTAGTCTCGCTTAAAGGAGGGTATGAACATGATCGTTGAGAAGTTCGACACACTAGTTCAGAAACTCAAATGGAATGTACTTAAAGCCGTGTGCAAATCCTACTGGGACGGCACATTGGAAGAAGATAAAGACGAAATTCCTTATATGATTTCCCCGGGACCGAAAGCCGAATACCGCTGCTGTGTTTATAAGGAAAGAGAAATCGTCAGAGACCGCGTCAAGCTCGCTTTGGGCGGAAATAAGAAAAACCCTAACCTGTTAGAGGTTATCAAAGCCGCTTGCGACCAGTGTCCATTCGGCGGCATGACCGTCACCGATATGTGCCGTGGCTGCATTGCCAAAAGATGCGAGCAAGCCTGTAGATTCAACGCCATCTCTTTTGGTCCAGATCGTCGTTGCATCATCGATAAATCCAAATGCGTCAACTGCGGCATGTGCGCTAAAGCCTGCCAGTTCGGGGCCATCATCAATAGGCAAAGACCATGCGAGCAAGCCTGCAAAATCAAGGCCGTCAACCACGTCAATGGCTATGCCTCCATCGACGAAGAGAAATGCGTCCGCTGCGGACAATGCTCCGCGGCCTGCCCATTCGGGGCCATCATGGATAAATCCTACATCACCAAATGCATCGATATCCTCAAGGCTTCCGACCATGGCAAAAACGGCAAGGTCTACTTAATCGTCGCCCCATCCATCAAGACTCAGATGAGACACGAAACCTTAGGCCAAGTCATCACCGCCTGCAAAATGTTAGGTTTCACCGATGTCGCCGAAGCCGCCTTAGGCGCTGACATCGTCGCCCTTAACGAAGCCAAGGATTTAGAGAAAGAAGGAAGTTGCACTTCCTCCTGCTGCCCAGCCTTCGTCATGTATGTCAAAAAGGCCTTCCCGGAATTAGCCGAGAAAGTCTCCAATAACTATTCCCCGATGGCGGCCATGGCCAAATACATCAAACTCCAGGATCCAACGGCCAAAACCGTCTTTGCTGGCCCATGCATTGCCAAGAAGATGGAGATGTTCAGGGAAGATTCTTCCAAGTGGGTCGACTGCGTCGTCACCTTCGAAGAGCTCCAAGCCCTCGTTGATTCCAGAGACATCGATACCAAGACCCTTGAAGAGACCCCGTTAGATCAGGCTAGCTTCTTCGGACGTATCTTCGCCCGTTCCGGCGGCTTATCCGATGCGGTGGTCCAAGCCATGAAAGAAAACGGTTCAGACTTCGAAGTTCAGGCCGTCAAGTGCTCCGGATTAGACCAATGCCGCACCGCCCTCACCCAGATGAAAGGCAATAGATTGCCTGGCAACTTCCTCGAAGGCATGGCCTGCCCTGGCGGCTGCATCGGTGGTCCAGCGGCCCTCCGTCATGAATTAAGGGACCCGATCACCATCGATAAATACGGTCAGGAAAGCACCTCTCCGAGTATCAAGGCCTCAATCGAAGCCATCAAGGCCGAACCAAGTCTCGCCAACAACAAAGACTAATTAAGAGCCACCCAAAAGGTGGCTTTTATTTGATAAGTCCCGCTTTTCTTTGGAAAAGGTAAGAAGTTGTGCTAATCTTACGCACGTAGCCCAATCGGATTCTCAAAAAGAATCGATTGAGAGTTAGGAGTAGTTATGATCGAAGAGACATTGAATGATCAAGAGATTGCCCGCAGAGACAAACTCGCCAAATATGAAGAATTAGGAGTCGATCCATTCGGCAAGCGCTATGAATGGAAAGACCAGATCAAGGACTTAAGAGAGAAATACGGAAGCAAAACCGAGGAAGAATTAGCCGCCAACCCAATCGAGGTCAACGTTGCTGGCAGATTGCTTTCCATCCGCAGGATGGGCAAAGCCTCCTTCGTCAACATCCACGATGAATACGGCTCGATGCAAGCTTGGTTAGGCATGAACGTCATCGGCGAACATTCCTATGATGTCTTCCGTTTGGCTGACTTAGGCGACATCGTTGGCCTTAAGGGCACCTTGATGCTTACCCGTACAGGCGAGCTTACCATCCGTGTCACCGAATACACCCATATCTCCAAATGTTTGAAACCTCTCCCGGAGAAGTTCCATGGTTTGACTGACTTAGAAGAACGCTGCCGCCATCGTTATGTCGATTTAATCGTCAACGACGATTCCAGACGCGTTGCTTTACTCCGCCCAGCCATCGTCAAAGCCATCCGCAACTATTGCGATGACCTCGGCTTCGTCGAAGTCGAAACCCCAGTCCTTTCCCCAATCGCCGGTGGCGCGGCCGCCAAGCCATTCATCACCCACCATAACGCTTTGGATAAGGACTTCTACCTTAGAATCGCTACCGAATTATCCCTCAAGAAGTGCATGATCGGTGGCATCGACAGAGTCTATGAAATCGGCCGTATCTTCCGCAACGAAGGCATGGATAACCGCCATAACCCGGAATTCACCACCATCGAGCTTTATCAAGCTTATGGCGATCTCTCCGATATGAAGCTTTGGATCGAGAACCTCTTTAGGAAAGTCGCCAAGGAAGTCATCCATAAGGACGTCGTCCATTGGCATGGCCACGACATCAATGTCGTTGAACCATTCGCCGACATCTCTATGGCGGACGCCATCAAAGAAAAAACCGGCGTCGACTTCAATAAGGAAATGACCTTCGAAGAAGCCTGCGCTTTAGCCAAGGAACATCATCTCGAAATCCAGGATACCTGGACCGGCGTCGGACACATCATGCAAGGATTCTTTGATGAATTCGTTGAAGAAACCCTCGTCCAGCCAACCTTCATTCACACCTACCCAATCGAGGTTTCCCCACTTACCAAGAAGACCGAAGACCCGCGTTTCGTCGATAGATTCGAATTATTCGTCGGTGGCTGCGAAATCGCCAACGCCTACTCCGAACTCAATAATCCATTCGACCAGAAGGAACGTTTCTTGGCCCAGATGGAAGCCAGAGAGCACGGCGATGAAGAAGCCAACGAAATCGACTATACCTTCTTGGACGCCATGAACTACGGCATGCCACCAGCCGGCGGCATCGGTATGGGCGTTGATAGATTCGCGATGTTGATGTCGGAAGAAGACGCCATCCGCGAAGTCATCCTCTTCCCGACCATGAAGGCCGAATAAGAACCAAAAGAGAAAGAATCCTCATTCTGGGGATTCTTTTTTGTTCACATTCGCACGCATAAGGAATAACATTCCGTAGGTATGTCTAAGTTCGCTCAGAAAATCAAAAAGGTCTTCGGTGCCCAAATCGATCTAACCGGGCCAAGCCTTTTTAGGAACTTAATCGTATTCACCCTTCCTATCGTTTTATTATCGCTTCTCCAGTTGATTTACACCGAAGCCGATCAATTGGTCGTCAACTATTATGGCGGTGGCTATCGTTCATTCGTCGCCGTTTCCACCAACGGGCCACTTATTAACTTGATCATCGCTTTGTTCGTTGGCTTATCGGTTGGGGCCAATGTCGTCTTAGCCAAAGCCGTCGGCAAGAACGACAAAGAAAAGGCGGAACGAACCATGCATATGGCGATGTTTCTATCCTTGGTCACTGGTGTGACGGCTGGTGTCGTCGGTTTCTTCGTCTCCCGCCCTCTTTTGGAAGTGATGAAGGTCGATGAGTCTGTTATCGGCAAAGCCACCACCTATCTCCGCTTGTATTTCATCGGCCTCCCGTTCTTGATGATTTTCAACTATGGCTCCGCTCTTTTAAGAGCGATGGGCGATAGCAAGCGTCCTTTATACACCCTCATTATTTTCGGCATGGTCAATATCGGCCTTAACTTCCTATTCGTTTTGGCCTTTGACATGGATGTCGCCGGCGTCGGCCTTGCGACCGTCATCTGCGAAGCAGGTCAGGCCATCACCATCGTCCTGTTCTTGATTTTCAACAAGAAAGCCTTCGTCAGGTTCTCTTTCAAAAAGCTCTTCAAGATGCACGGGAAGGAAATTAAGGAGATTCTCGCTAACGGGGTTCCGGCCGGTCTTCAATCCTTGGCCTTTACCTTCTCCAACGTCTTCATCCAGACTTCCATCAATTCCTTGGGTTTGGCGGTAACCGCTGGATTCTCCGCCTCCTCCCAAGCCGAGAACTTCATCTATATGATCATGAATGGCTTCTCCGTCGCAGTGGTCTCCATCGCCGCCCAAAACGTCGGAGCCAAAAATGAGAGAAACATCAAACGAGTGTTGTTCTATGCCTTAGGCATAGTCACTTTCTTAGGCTTATTGGTCGGCGGGTTATTCGCCATCTTTAGGAAAGACATCATTTCCATCTTCTTATCGGAGAATTCGGTCGAATCGCCAGAAGAATTAACTAAGGCAACCGAAGCTGGAACCAATAGGTTATTGTTCATTGCTTTAACGTATTTCTTATGTGGTATCATGGACACCGAAGGGGCTTATTGCCGTGGCTTGGGCCATTCCTTGGTCCCGGCCATCATCACCTTATTAGGCGTCACCTCGGTCCGTATCTTATTCGTTGAGACCTTATTCAAATTGGTCCCATACTTCCATACCCCGGAATGGATTTCCTATTCCTGGGCCGTAGGCTGGGCCATCACCTCTATCGCCTATTGGATCTTCATCCCAAGATATAGAAGGGAAGCGATTGAAAGAATCGAACGTTCCCTCCCAAATA
Organism: bacterium; assembly: GCA_963651445.1. Classification (GTDB taxonomy): domain Bacteria; phylum Bacillota_I; class Bacilli_A; order RFN20; family CAG-826; genus UBA4951. The sequence goes on from CAVJPU010000017.1 coordinate 15,793, forward strand.
ACAAGGAGCTTTATATGACTGCTCAAGAAGCCTTCAAACTCAGATTCGAATGCGAACCTGAAATGACCATCTTCTCCCCGGGAAGACTAGAAATAATCGGCAACCATACCGACCACCAAGGTGGCAAGTGCTTAGTCGCTGGCTGTTCTTTAGGAATCTACGGAGCTGTCTCAAAAAGAGACGATGACATGGTTGAAATCATCTCCGAAGGTTTCGAACCGGTCTCTTTCTCCATCAAAGACCTCATCAACGATGAACACGGTTCTTCCTTATCCTTGGTCAAAGGCGTCCTTTATTACTTAAAGGAACACAACTACATCATCGGTGGTTTCTCCGCCTCCTTGACCAACGATATCCCAATCGGGGCGGGCATTTCCTCCTCGGCTGCCTATGAATTGATGATTGCCGAAACCATCAACAATCTCTATAACGCCGGGAACATCTCCAAAGAAGAAAAGGCCCAAGCCGGCAAATTCGCCGAGAACGTCTATTTCGGCAAACCATGCGGTCTTTTAGATCAAATCGGTTCTTCTTATGGCAATGTCAACCTCGTGGATTTCAAAGAAGAAACCCCAAAGATCAAGTCCCTCATCTTCCCAAAGAGATGGAACCTCGACATCATCTTGGTCAATCCAGGCGCCTCCCATGTCGGCATGACCGCCGCCTATTCCTCCGTCCCAGAGGATATGAAAAAGGTGGCCAACGCCTTAGGCGTCAACCGCCTATCGGAAATCGATAACCCAGATTTGTCCTCCTTGGATTTAGAGCAGTCCATCAAGGACAGGGCCATTCATTACTACAACGAAATCAAACGTGTCGATACGGCTTATATGGCCATGAAAAAGAAAGAGAAGAAACTCTTCATAAACACCATCCGCGAAGGACAAGAAAGCCAAGAAAAATTACTTCGTAACACCTTTATCCCCAATGAATACGAACATTCCCCGCAAGAGGCTGTGGACATCGCCAAAGAGATATTGACTGACGGTGCTTCTCGTGTGATGGGTGGTGGCTTTAAGGGCGTAACCATCAATTTCGTTCCGCATAACGAAAGCGAAGCCTTCATCGCCAAGATGAAAGAAAAATATGGCGAGAACTCCGTCATCGAGGTCAGAACCACGGAAGGGAGCCATAAGCTATGAAGAACATCGCTCTCGTATCTTTAGGCTGCGCTAAGAACCTAGTCGATTCCGAGATGATCCTTGGGATGTTCAGAAGCGGAGATTACCGCTTTACCAATAACCCTAAAGAAGCCGATTTAATCATCGTCAACACCTGCGGTTTCATCGAAGCCGCCAAGAAAGAAGCCATCGAAACCATTTTGGATATGGCGAGATATGACGCCAAATTGGTGGCGGTTGGTTGTTTCGTTCAACGCAATCTCGAAGAACTCAAGAAAGAGATTCCAGAGGTTGATTTATGGGTCCCAATCAGCGACTATCCCAGCCTTCACAAACGCATTGATGAACTTCTAAACGAGTCGGATATCGCCCCATTGAACCCTCTCCAGAGAGTGGTCTCGACTGGCAAAGACTCCGCCTACCTTCGTATCTCGGACGGTTGCAACAACTTCTGCGCTTTCTGCGCTATCCCTTATATCAGAGGTATCATGAAGTCCCGCCCATTCGATGAAGTCATCGAAGATGCCAAATTATTAAAAGAGCAAGGCATTAAGGAAATCTCCGTAATCTCCCAAGATCCGATGCATTATGGAGCGGATTTCAAAGGCAAGAAACCCGATGTCTTAGACCTTATGAAAGCCTTGGACGAGATGGGCTTTTATTCGGTCAGGATGTTATATCTCTATCCTGAAGAAATAACCGACGAACAACTCCGATTCATCAAGAACTCCAAGACCATCGCCCATTATTTCGATATCCCTATCCAGTCGGCTTCGAACCATGTCCTTAAATTGATGAACAGACATGGCACCAAAGAGGACATGATCGCCTTATTCAAACGCATCAGAGAACTTATGCCTGAAGCAGTTCTTAGAACCACCCTCATCTCCGGCTTCCCTGGCGAAACGGAGGAAGACCACAAGGAGACTCTTCAATTTATTGAAGAGATTGGCTTCGATAAACTCGGGGACTTCACTTATTCCAGAGAAGAAGGCACCAGAGCCTACGACCTCATAGACCAAATCGATGAAAAGATCAAAAAGAAGAGACATGACGAAATCATGAAGGCTCAAAGAAAGATTTCCTATCGTTTGAACAAAGGCCAAATTGGCAAAGTCATGGAAGGCATGGTCGTCGGCAAAGACGAAAGAACCGGTGAATACATCCTCCGTTCTTATTGGAACGCGCCTGATGATGTGGACGGAAATATATATTTCACGTCTAAACGCGCCTTAAAAGATGGTGACATCGTCAAGGTGAAAATCACCGACGCCTTGGTCTATGACCTTTTAGGCGAAGAAGCGATTAATTCCTAGTTGCTTATAAAGGGACGAATATATATAATCTTTGTTGCCTAATTATAGGCGATGCCCCCATAGTTAATCGGTATAACGGATCCATGGTAAGGATCAATGCGTAGTTCGACTCTGCGTGGGGGCACCATCTTAAAAGAATGCCCGACCTAATGCGTCGGGATTTTTGATTGTGCAAATAGATTGATTTTTTGGAAAAACAACTTTTTTGAGGCTAAAAAACTTTGGAAAAACAACTTTTTTGTGCTTGAATATTATTGGAAAAAACACAAAGAGAGGAATTGCGATGTTTCGTAGAAAGATAGAAAAAACGCTTAATGACTACTATTGTAGTTAAAATGATAGAATAATCATGATTGATGGTGCCAGACAAATAGGTAAGAGCTTCATAATTCGCGAAACCGCCAAAAAACACTTTGAAAATTACGTGGAAATTGATTTGAAAAGCGATTTCGAGAACAACCAATTGTTTGCAAATGTTAAATCCACGAAATCCTTTTATTTAGTACTTGGCTCTCTTTATGGCGAAAAGCTAGATGCCGTGGAAAATACAATCGTTTTCCTAGATGAAATCCAATATTATCCACATCTAATCACCTTGCTGAAGGATTTGAAAAAAGAAAACAAATATCGCTATATAGTCAGCGGTTCTTTGCTTGGCGTGACCTTAAAACACATATTCATCCCAATGGGCTCGATAGACGAAATCAAAATGTATCCGATGGATTTTGAAGAATTTTTGTGGGCCAACGGGGTTTCTCCGGAAACGATTGAATATCTCAAAGAATGTTTTGAAGGCAAAAAGAAAGTTGATGAGTCCGTTCATACGGCCATCTTATCTTTGTTTAAAGATTATCTCATTGCTGGCGGTCTGCCAGATGCGGTCACTGAATACGTCATTAACCGCAATGTGCTACGAACCAGAAACATCCAGCAGCAGACCTTTTTCTATTATGCGAATGATTGTGCAAAATACGATTTGGAACACAAACTTAAAATTTCAAAAGTCTACGAACTTATCATTTCCAACATGCGGAACAAAGTAAAACGGGTTCAATATAAGCAAATAGAGCGCAAAACCAATGCCAATTTAGAAAAGTATGAAGACGAATTCGAATATCTGATGGCTGCTGGTGTTTCTAATGGAGCTACTGCGGTCAGCAATCCAAAATTTCCACTCAACGAATCGACTTGCAAAAACCTAATCAAACTTTATTACAATGACGTGGGTTTACTCACAAATCTTTTATATCGAAACAACATAAATGCAATTCTTGGAGTTGATTCAGGAGTTAACCTTGGTTCGGTGTACGAGACAGCGTGTGCGATGGAACTTGTTGCCCATGGCCATGCCTTGCACTATTTCGACAGCAAAAAAGTTGGCGAAGTCGACTTTTTGATCAATGACTATGGTAACTTGACGGTTTTGCCGATTGAGATCAAATCCGGAAAAGACCAAAACAATTTCAGGGCCATACCGAAACTGGTTGACCCAAGTGGAAATTACAAACTTCCACACGGATATGTTTTTGGAAACAAAAATATTGTTGAAACTAAAGATGGGCTGACCATCATGCCAATATATTTGATTATGTTTATATAAACACGAAAGAATATGTTTAACCCCACTTTCCAATCTTTTTCAGTTGGATATTAGCCAAAATAATGCCATTCCCCTAGGTAACGGTATTGGAAAAACCGATTTTTTGGTCTCGAAAAGTATTGGAAAACCGAAATTGCTCCTTCTCTAGTATCCAAAAATGCGTGTAGACGCAAAATTGGATAGCAGAAACCTCTAATATTTGATGATAATTGAAAATGTAGGTTAACCAAGATATCCTTAAGTCATGATTAACAGAGACGCCATTTTGGAGGAACTTAAGACTTTGCCCAGAGGCTATATTTCCAATAAAACCATCAAGGGCAAAACCTTTCATTACCTTCAATATAGAGAAGGCAAGAAAATCGTAAGCCAATACGTGCCGGAACAGAATGTCCCGATTTTAATCAAGCAAATCGATATGAGGGCTGAATTAGAACGTCTTCTTGCCGATTACATCGATAATACCCCGCTTATCACCCCTTTATGTAAAAGCTCCTTGTCTTTAACCGGAGACATCATGGAACAAGACGAAGTTGTCGCCACCTTTAAAGAAGGCGATTTGATTTGGATGGATAAAGATAGAGCCCCTTTAATCTTCAAAAGATCGACTCGCTTGGAACCATGGCTCAAAGGCAGGGCCATCGATTCTCATCGCACCCATTCGAGATTATTAAAGAAGGCCCTTCGTATCGTAACCGAAAACGATGAGCAGGTCTCTTTATATGTTCATGCCGTAACTTTGACGGACGATTATTGGTTCCGCCCTCAAAAATCAAAACTACATTACAAAGAGGTCTCCTTCACCAGCGACCTTTATTCGGATTTGGCCCTTAACGGCAACCCGTATTCTTTGCCGTCCATCGGTAGGATAACTCCTGAATTAACGACTGTCGGTAGTTTCGAAAAATGCTGGAAAAGAATCGATGGTCAGTGGTATATGCTCAAAAAAGGAACGGGGGATGAATTGTTCTCCGAATGTTTTTGCTCCGAATTAGCCAAGGCTCTTGATATTCCTACTGCCCGTTACTTTTTAAGCGGTGATTGCATCTGGACTCCGAATTTTGCTATGGACGTCAATTTCGAGCCGATGTCTTCGATTGCCGGCGAAGATGATAGATACGAACACATTTTCCCTTTGGTCTCATCCATCTCCGAAGACTTAGCTAAACAATACCTTTTATTGGTCTTTTTCGACTGCTTGGTCAACAACATCGACCGTCACAACGAGAACTGCGGTTTTCTCAGAAACCGTAAGACCGGCAAAATAATCTCCTTGGCCCCCAATTTTGATAACAACATCGCCTTAACGGCCGTAAACGGATACCCGCACGATATCAAAAGATATGAAGATGGATTGATAAATATCTTCAAGAAATTCCTTAGAAAGAATAAGGAAGCCTCAAGAGTGTTCTCGTCTATGAAATTGCCTACATTAACCGAAGACACCATTAAGAGGATCCTTTCAGCCTCTGTTTTAAAGACCGATGAAAAGACCTTGGTCGATTACTTGATGGATGGTTATAAACGATTGGAAGAGATTCAAAATGATATAAAGATCGTCAAATAATTACCTTCTACTGTCGAAAAATGCGTGAAGACGCAAAATTCGTCATTATGACAATTGATTGGCTAACCTACATGAGTTAAAATCCTAGTGTCGAAAAATGCGTGCAGACGCAAAATTCGTCAGTAGGAGTGAAAATATGATTCGCAGAGATGAATATTTAGAGAAACTTATTTCGAGAAAATGGAACGGGATGATTAAGGTCATAACCGGAATAAGAAGATGCGGAAAATCGTTTTTGCTTTTCAATATCTTCAAGAATTATCTGTTGCAAAGCGGGGTCGACGAGAGCCATATTATCGAAGTTTCGCTGGATATCCCGGAGTCCATCGAATTGCGTAATCTGGTTAAACTAAACGAATATATCAAATCCAAGATTGTCGACAATGATGGATATTACGTTCTTCTGGATGAAATCCAACTTGTTGACGGCTTTGAGACTTTGCTTAATGGTTTGTTAAGGATAAGCAATGTTGACTGTTACGTGACCGGCTCCAACTCAAAATTCCTATCCAGCGACATCATCACCGAATTCAGAGGAAGAGGTGACGAAGTAAGGGTCCATCCTTTATCATTCAAAGAATTTTATGATGCCTATCAAGGCGATAAGAACGATGCTTATGATGAATATTCCATTTACGGCGGCATGCCTGCCCTAATAGGCAAAAAAACGCACGAAGAAAAGGCTTCTTACCTAACTAATTTGGTAGAGAACGTCTATTTGACCGATATTATCGATAGAAACGGTTTAAAGAAAGACAAAGACATTCTCAATGAGCTTCTTAATATTCTTTCTTCATCAATTGGATCACTCACCAACCCAAATAGACTGGTCAACGTTTATGACTCTATCGCCCATATTGAGCTAAGCAGGACAACAATATCTTCTTATATAGATTGCTTTGTCGACTCTTTTTTGATCAATAAAGCGGAGAGATACGATATAAGAGGGAACAAATACGTAAAC
>CAVJPU010000018.1:0-20492 GCA_963651445.1 bacterium
GAGCCGAGCGGCATCTGCGTCTACGGCCCCGCCTCGGAAGAGATATTCGGCTACGCCAGATCCAAAGGCATACCGATATACCAATACGACTCCTACACGATGAAGGAGAACGCGAAAGACAGGGCCAAGCGCCTTTCGGAGGTCGAAACCGATGAAAGGTAATAGCCCGTTGTTTGCCCATATTGGAAATAAACCTCTCAAATCTTTCGATATAAATCTTCAATTGTTCGCATCGAAAAGAGTTTCTGATTACGGTATGGCGATTCAAAGCCAACTTGAAAATCAAAAACTTAGGAATTTAGTTGGCGAATTATATAGAAAAGGTGCTTTGGTCGGAGATGGCAGTGCTATGGCGGCCGCCAGTTACCAGATTAAAACCGGAAAACTGGTTGGTGGCAAAGATCATGTGATGAAAATCATTGAGAGAGTGTCCAATTTGAATCACATAATAGAAAAACAAAATCTAAGCGAATTAGATTTAAAATACGCAAAAAATCTAAGAGATAAAATGATACAATCATTGAAAGGAGAATATTGATGACTCCATTCGAGTTAAACAAAGAACTTTTGAATAAATTTCCTCAGCTTGATAAAAGCTTAGAAGAAGAAACATCGTGGCAAAATGGTCTCGATACGGGATCGATAACGGTTTTTGAAGATGTCTTCATGCCATATATTGTTTACTGCGTCGAGAATGATCTATCTGAAGAAACCAAGCAAGTATTCGACTACATCGAAGAATGCACGACTTCATCAGATTCATATAAAAAGGCTGTTATTGATGTGGCGATAATCGAGAACATTCATTCTTATGATATCGCTGAAAAAATTGTTCCACGCCTCTTGCCCGCTAGTTTAAAAGCCTACAACGATAGCAAATAAGAGCCGATATCAAAAAAAGCACCCTAGGGGTGCTTTTCTTTTTGATCGATTCCTTATTTGGAAGCTTTCTTGGCGGTTTCGACCAAGGAAGCGAAGGCCTTTGGATCATTGATGGCCAATTCGGATAACATCTTTCTGTTGATGGAGATGTTGCTCTTCTTCAAACCATCCATGAATTTGGAATAGGAGATGCTGTTCTGGTGGCAGGCGGCATTGATGCGCTTGATCCAGAGTTTTCTGAAATCGCTCTTGATCTTGCGACGGCTGATGTAGGCGTATTTCCAGGAATGGAGGACTTGCTCTTTGGCGGTTTTGAAGAGTAAGTGTTTGCTGCCGAAGTAACCTTCAGCGGCATTTAAGATTTTCTTGCGACGCGCTCTGGTCTGAACGCTGCCTTTGACTCTTGCCATACTAAATTATCCTCCCTCTTATTTGGCCTTGTAGTTGATCATGTCGCGGATATGCGGCATATCGGCCTTGCTCATGTAAGTGAATTTCGCCAAGTGCATTTTCTGCTTGTGCGTTTTGTTTGGGGCTAAATGTCCCATGTAGGCGTGTTTTCTTTTGATTTTGCCCGAAGCGGTGACTTTAACACGTTTCATCATCGAACGGTTGCTCTTCATTTTCGGCATAAACTGTGACTCCTATTGTTTCTTTTTCAAAGGGGCGATAATGGATTTGTACCATTTGCCCTCCCAGAACGGCGGTTTGTCGACGCCGCTGATGTCGGAAAGCTTATCGCAGAAGGTTTTCATGACCTCTTCGCCAAGATCTTTGTGGGCCATTTGACGGCCGCGGAAGATGACGCACACCTCAACCTTGTTTCCATCTTCGATGAATTCTCTGGCATGTCTGGCCTTGGTCTCAAGGTCATGAATGCCGATCTGCGGAGTGAGCTGGACCTGCTTAAGCTCGGTGGACTTTTGGTTCTTCCTGGCTTCTTTGGCCGCTTTCTGCTTCTCGAATTTGAATTTGCCGTAGTTGAGGATCTTGCAGACCGGTGGCTTGCCTTGCGGAGCGACGCAATATAAGTCCAAGCCATATTTGATGGCTAACTCATTGGCGGCTCTGGAAGACATCTTGCCGAGCTGTTGTCCTTCAGGTCCGATTACTAGGACCTCCGGATAGCGGATGTTCTCGTTGATGGGGTCCTGATTCTTCATAGGACGGCGGTTAGGTTGCTGTGGGTAGGCGATGGTGGTTTCCTCCTCTGGGACAAAAATAGCGCACAGTTCGTGTGCGCTCTACTTCCAGATAGTTACTTGTTAGGTAGCCTGGACCGATTCCTTAGGAAATCCGGTGAGTTCGAGCACGAACTGCTTTCTACTTTATCGACGGCTATTATTATCCAAATATTTTTCTTCTCGTCAAGCACATTCGTACAACGAAAGGCCTATTTATTTTCCCAAAGGCTCTTTTTGATGTAAATGGAGTCCTTTTCGGTGATTTTCCTAATCGGTTTGCAGGGGTTGCCATAAGCTAAATAACCATCAGGGATATCCTTGGTCACGACCGAGCCCATCCCGATGACGCAGTTCTTGCCGATTTTGACATGAGGTCCAACGATGACGTTAGAGGCAATCCAAGTGCCGGAGCCAATCTCGATAGGAGCTCCGTATTCATCGTCATAAGCCTCGCCATTATCTTTGAATCTGGTCTTTCTTTCCTCATTCAATAAAGGATGGATTGGGGTTACTAAGGTAACATTGACACCCATAAAGACATCGTCACCGATGATGACCTTGCAGGTATCCAAAACGGTAAAACCGAAGTTGGCAAAAGAATTCTTGCCGACATAGATGTTGTAACCATAATCGAAATGGCAAGGGGACATCAAACCAAAGCTAGGATCGGCGTTAGGAAGCAATTCCTTTTGGATGGATTCCCTCTTGGGATCATCTTCCTTGGTGTTATTGAATTCGGTGCATAAGTTGTGGCACTTAATGCGGGCTGGGGCCAATTCCTTGTCGGATGGGTCATAGATTAAGCCAGCAATCATTTTCTCTTTTTCGGTCATAGAGAAATATTAAAACAAAAAGGCCTCTTAGTTAAGAGACCTTAGCAATTTTGATAGGAATCTCACTAAAATACGGAAAGACAATATTTCTATAAGTCCATTCATTTGTCGTATGATAGATAAGCGAATTACCCTACTGGAGGTTAATAACATGCCACTTATACAATGTCCTGAGTGTAAAGAAGAAGTAAGCAGTGAAGCTGTTTTTTGCCCTCATTGCGGATATCCGATCAAGAAACGCTTAGGCAAAGACACATCAGTCTGTACTGCTGTTTCGCAAAATGCTCCAGATTGGGTCAAAATTTGGAAAAAGAAGGCGTTAAGAACTAAGATCATCCTTCTTGCCATTTTCATTGTTTCTTTTGTCCCTCTCATCGTCGGCTTGTCTTGCGAGATTAATATTTTATGGGCGATTGGCATGTATATTCCTTTCGTCCCGCTGCTTTTATTGTTATCCTCGCTTGTCACCGTACATGCGCGAACAAAAAACGTGGATGGGTATACTATTTTGGTTTACCGCCACTTCTATTTAAACAAACTGATAGTCGAAGGGGTTTTGCAGGAATCGGCCCGCAATCGATATCTAAACGGAAAGCTTCCTAATGGGAAAGCCATTGAGGCAAATATTTCGGTATGGGATGGGTCGGTAAGGATTAACGTAATAGACAAATAACCGTGATATTTAATGGTCAAATCTTCTCAAGAACGATTCTGAACGATGAAGAAGATTCATCCGCCAGTAAGACTTTCATCTCTGGCTTATAGACATTGGCTTCGGTGGTAGGGTCTTCCAAATCTCTGGAGTAGACATGAACTAAGCCGGAATGATGCTTGGATAAATCAACGCGACCAAGATTATGAACGATGGCTAATTTGCCACCCGTCTTAAGAAGGGACAGCGTTTTCTTTTTAAAAGCCCCGACATCCAAAAAATGTGGATAGGCATTAAAGACAATAATCCAATCGAATCCCTCGCCTACGAAATCTAGATAATCCCCAGATTGAAAATGCATCAAAGGCTCGTTTTCGAACTTCTCCTTGGCTATCTCGATCATCTTCGGGGACAAATCCAATGCGGTTATATCCGTTTTGGTTCTTTCTAGCAATAACGGGGTGATAACGCCAGTCCCGCAGCCTAAATCAAGGACCTTATCCCCTTCTTTGATATCCAAAAAGGACAGGAACTCCCTTCTTTCTTCTTTTGAAGAGGATTCCATTTGGTCCCAAGAAGAAGATTTATCATCGAAAAATCTTTTGATATCTTCGTTCATTGTCTGCCTCCGTTAGCCAAGAAGTCTTTGAAGTCGCTGATTTTTTGATACCCTCCGAACTGTCCGGACATGGACTTAAGGGAAGAATATATCTTCTTTCCAACGAATTTCTCCAAGATTTCATCCGCTTTTTCTTCGATGTTAAAGGAAGAACCGAAGCATCCAGGATAAACCGCGTCGGCGACGAAATAAGTATTGATGAGGTTAATCTCGATATTCTGATAGTAAGCGTTATATGGAAGTTGGAGGTAGACCTCGCCATTTTGAATGGCCTTGACCGAATCAAACAAAGTATTGTCCTCGGCGTATTCGGCGATGGTTTTGGATAATCCAGCGGAGTCGATAACCATCACATCAATTTTGCTGCCTAAGGAGACGAACTTCTCTTTTTCAATGGATTGCACGCCTTGAGTAGCCAATCCCTCGTTTTCTAAAACATTGGCGATATTGGCGATGTTGAAGGAAGGATAGTTAGGATGGGTAGATAGATAATCCTTTTGACCCCAGTTGCCAACGCCTCCGATATAGACTTTCTTATCTTTCGTATAGGTGGATGTCTTCGTAGAAATATCGTTCTTGCAACTAGCGATATAACTTACCAATTCATTGGCCCTGTTTTCTTTCCCTAAGACCTTGCCTAAGGTGATAAGCGTGTTACCAAAAACATCATCAAACACCCCGTTTTGCCCGTATTTGATGGTAAATACTTTAGCTCCGGATATTTCTTCCATCCTGGTGGCCTGCTCAGCGGTTTCGTAGTCGGAGATAATCAAATCCGGGAAGCAGGAAACAATCTTCTCTAACTCCGGAGATTGATGCATCGGTCCACCCTGTCCGCAGGTCGGGAGAGAAGATAATTCATCTTTGTAGGCGTCGTAATAAGGCCTAGCAACGCCTTCAAAAGGAGAAGAGGAACTTCTTCTTGAAGAACAATCGATGTCTTCGACACCGACCAATCTCGAAGTCCCTTCCAAATAGGCATAATAACGAAGGGCGCCGGCTCCGACGCAGATAACTCTCTTGATTTTATTTGGATCAAGGCTGATTTCCCTGCCAATCCCATCGGTGACCGTAATCAAATTGGGATTGTTGGAACTATCGGTGGAGTTTTGGCAAGAGGCCAATAAGACCATTGGCAATAAGGCTAAGATCAATTTGTGTTTCATAATTATTCCTGATAGAAGTCGATATAGGTTTTGTCTTCGTTTTTGACGATTTTGGCTTTGGAATCAAAGATGTCTTCGATGATTTTCTCGTTTAGCTCGTTTGGCTTGATTTGGTATTTGATGGTGCCATCTTTCATAAGAAGGAGGGTGTCCGCCAGCTGAAGGGCTTCCTCTAAATCGTGAAGGATGACCAAGATGCCGATGTTTTGTTCTTTGGCGATGCCCTTCAAGGTTGATAACACCTTCTTTTGATTCTTGATATCCAAAGAAGAGGTTGGCTCATCTAGCAGCAAGATAGATGGATTAGATAACATGGCCCTGGCGATGGACACCAGTTGTCTCTCCCCTCCGGATATCTCTTCCATTCCGCTATAAGCGATTCTTTCCAACCCAAAGTTGAAGATCATCTTGGTTATCTCTTCTTTGTCCTTCAAACTCGGCGCGTAGTTAAAATACGGCAATCTCCCCAAAGACAAGAAGTCATAAACCGAGATTCCGACCTCGTCCAATCTCTGAGGGACGAAGGAAACCATCTTGGCTCTTTCTTTTAAAGGGATATCCTTCAATGGTTTTGAATCGATAAGAACTTCGCCTTCTTTGGGCTTTTTAACGCCTAAGAGAAGTTCAATCAAGGTGGACTTGCCTGCCCCGTTTTTGCCCAATAAGACGGCTATCTCGCCATTCTCCAAAGAGAAGGACACACCTTTCAATATTTCCTTCTTGGAGTAGCCAAAATGCAAATTGTTCGCTTCTAATTTCATTTGAGGCTCTCCTTTCTGGAAAATAACAGGATGATGAAGACCGGGACGCCCAATAACGAAGTTATAGCGCCAACCGGCAACGAGGTTCCTCCGCCAATCAACCTAGTGAAGATATCGCAGATTAATAACAAACACGCTCCGCCTATAAAGGAGAACGGAATCAACACTTTCATGTTATTGCCAACGATTCTCTTCAAACATTGAGGGGCCATAATGCCAATAAAGCCGATGATGCCGCAAAAACAGACCGAGACCGCGGTCATCAAAGAGGCTAAAAACAAAGCAACTAATCTAATCGAGGTGGTTCTAACCCCCATCGATCTAGCCAAGGTTTCGCCACCCTGAAGGGCATTGAACTTATAAGACAAGCAAGAAGACACGATTAACGAAATAACCGCGATGCCTCCTATAATGCCAATCTGAACAAAGTTTAATCTTTCAAGGTTGCCAAAAGCCCAGTTGGTGACGGCGGATAATGAAACGTCATCAGCGAAGTACTGAAGTAAGGTTGTTAAAGCCAAGAAGAAACTAGAAAAGCCAATACCAATCAAAACGACGGTGGATGGCTTGAATTTGGCGAAGCTAGAAAGCAACAAGACCAATCCCAAACAGATAAACGAGAATAACAAGGCGAATAAAGACACAAGCCATGGGCTTTGGGCGGCAATGGTGAAGTTGCCGATACCTGCAAGTCCAACGCCGCTTAAGGCCATGATGCCCACGTTAGCGCCGAAGGAAGCCGCATTCGAAATGCCTAAAGTAGCAGGCGAAGCCATTGGGTTCTTCAAAACGGACTGCATGAGCAATCCCGATAACGATAAAGCGGACCCGACAACCACGGCCCCAAGGCTTCTTGGCAGCCTTATTTTCTGAACGATGGAAACGGTGGACGCCTCGCCAACATTGAATAACCCCTTCCAGGCATCTAATAATCCGATATTAGAAGAACCGACGCCTAAGGAGAAAAAGAAAAGCAAAATAAGCCCGACGATTAGGATGGATAGGCTGATTATGGTTTTCCTTCTTTTCTTCTTTAGAAGGAGATTGATATCATTCGTGGCTAATTCCATTGGAAGAATATTAACACTTATATAGAGAAAACGAACAAAGAATATTAAAAAGTTCGATAAATATAAAACAGTTATAGAGCAAGTGTCCGTTTACTTGATAAATAACGAACAAATGTTTAGTATTTTTGTATGGATAAAAGAGAAACTAAAACCAGAAGCGCCCTCTATGAGGCTCTTCGCCTATGCTTGTTAAACGAAGATTATTCTTCGATTTCGGTCACCGACTTGCTTAATAAGAGCAACATCTCTAGGTCGACTTTCTACGCCCACTTCAAGAACAAGGAAGATGTCTTAAAAGGCGTTTGCAACGAAATCTTCGATCATGTCTTCTCCCCAACCTTGGAGAAAGAAGCTGATCACGATTTCTCTACCTCCCCTTCTTTTGATTATTCCCATATGATCACCCATGTCTTCTATCACTTTTTCGAAGAAAAGGAATTGATTCAGGCTATCCTCAAATCGAAAGCGGCTCCAATCTTCGTGGAGACTTTGAAGGAACGTTCCCTTCCTTTATTAAGTGCTTCGGTCAAGTCTCGCACTTACTATAAAGAAGGCATTCCAGAGGAGATGCAAATCCATCAATTGTCGGAATCTTTCGTCTCTCTTATCTGCTTCTGGGTTGAAGGCGGATGTGCCCTCACACCAGAAGAATTAACGAAATATTTCGAAAAGTTATATGCCTAAAGGCATTAAAATTTCTTAGACCTATTGCATTTTTTGTTCGATATTTAGTAGAATAATATCATGTCAAGCGACATGCTTTATATGGTATATGACACCGCAATCGGCGATGTCACAATCTGCGCGGATGATCGAGCGGTTACTCGTCTTTATTTTGGTGCCTACGATCCTGAAGGCTACTATAACGAAGAGAATATCCGTTTGTTAGATGCCATCATGGAACTGAATAAATACTGCTATGGGCAGATGAAGAACATCGATATCCGCCTTAGACCGGAAGGAGATAGCTTCGCCCAACAGGTCTTCGCCTATGTTAGGACCATCCCATATGGCGAAACCAAGACTTACAAGGAAGTGGCCATCGGCATCGGAGAACCTGACGGAGTCAAAGAAGTCATGGAAGTTCTGTCCTCCAACCCAATCCCAATCTTCATCCCTTGCCATCGCGTAGTTGGCGAAGGGGAAGACTTAGGCATCTATTGTGGCAACCTCGACCTCAAGAAGCGCCTAATTCATATGGAAAAGGCCAACGCTCCAAGATTTGCCTTATTGGGAATGTGAGAACAAATAATTAAGACCTGCCAGGCGGTGGGTCTTTTTTGTTGTCGAGTCGAAAATATGAAAAATGGTGATGAAAACTGCTGCTGTATAACGGAAGGTTTTTGAGTCGAATGATGACATTTAGGTTAGGCACACAAAGGAGAAGGGGCATAAAACGGCACTACGAAATTAAATGAATATCACACGGACAATATTTTTAGGAACATCGTTGCGTTTTTAACACTCGAATATTCATGGATGTGGACGATAATGACAAAAAATTGGGACTCCGCTCGAAGAGGCTGATAAAATTCAAAAGAAGGTATCAAAATGCGTAACAATTTAAATTGAGTTGAATCCTCAAAGTGAAATCAACATCTCTTCGATTCTTTATAAAAATTGAATATCTTCTGACTCATAAGGACAAGGATGACAAAAGCCATTTCTTCAATCTTCTCGGATATGGGCTGAATGAAGAGAATGAAGAGACTTTATTCGAAGAAATGATGGGTGAAGCCGATTTCAGCAAGATGAGATTTAGCAAATTCAATCGATTCGGGTTATTCGTAAAAGTCCCAACTAAAATCTCCGATAGGACAAAAAGAAGATATATTCGCATAATTACCATTTGGCGGCATGACAAAAAAGAGCAATTCCACTTCATAACCGCCATCCCGAGAATCTTGGAGGATTAAGTCATGGAAAAATTCAAACTTTATGATGTTGTTAGAGTGATCAAAGACAAGGATTTTATCTGCCCGGTTGAGCGTGTGAAAAAAGGCTCGGAAGGAACAATCGTCGAGATTTGCGAGGATAAAGGAACAACTGGTTACATCGTTGAAATAGACAACGAAGTCTATGATTTTTTGGAGGATGAGATAGAAATCGTCGACTAGGCGATTGCGCATCCCCCCTGAATAAGTGGCTGTCTCGCGGTCACAACCTCATCCTTTCTTGATCTCATATTTCCAAAAGCAACGTTCTCGTGTGACCTATCTTTTATTTAATCTTGTTTAAACCTACTTCGTATGTATAATTATTAAGCCGTTTTTCTTACGGCAACCTATGGGGCTTTAGCTCAGCTGGGAGAGCGCGTGCTTTGCAAGCATGAGGTCGTGGGTTCGATCCCCATAAGTTCCACCAATAAATTGGCTCAGTAGCCCAGTTGGTTAGAGCAACCGGCTCATACCCGGTATGTCGAGGGTTCGAGTCCCCCCTGAGCCACCAATCTCTCCGTAACGCATCTCTTAAAAGAGGTGCTTTTTTGTTCCTTAATTGACAACAAACCTAATTTTCCTTAGGTTTGTTGATACAAGGATTCTTATAAGGAGGCGTCATATGAACTGTTCTTTTAGGAAGATGGAAGAGAACGATCTTGAAAGTCTTTCCAAAATAATGAAAGAAGCTTTCTTGAAAGACCCTTGGGATGAGGAATGGGATGAAGAAGAATGTCACGAGAGGCTGTCTATCTTTTACCACATGCATAGTTCGTTAGGCTATGTTCTAACCAACGAGAATAACGATGCCTGCGGTGGGGCGATTGGTTACGTTTCCCCGTTGGGTAATATAAAGGAATTCACCATTCAAGAGTTTTTCGTCGACCCAAAATACATAGGTTAGCATCTAGGCTCATTGCTGATGGAATCCTTGCTCAAGGATGTTAGGACCAAAGGCATTGATATCGTTTATTTCTATACCTCTGGAAATCTAGATAAGTTCTATTCCAAATTCGGATATAAGAAAGTCAAAGATGAATATCTGATGTCGATGAAGATAGATAACTGATAAAGTCCGATATAGTCGGATTTTATTTGTAGATGGAGACATAAAAAATACCCCTCACCGAGTAGTTCGATAAGGGGTGTATTATAGAAAAGACTTTATTTGGATTAGTTGCTATAGGCCTTAAAGTCGTCGGTGTTGAAGCTGGCCTGGGTTTGTCCGCCGGCGTTATCGTAATAAGTATACGTAGCGGTGCCTTTATAAGACTGAGTGGCTTTATAGATGCCATTGGAGTCTTTCTGGTAGACGGTTTTATAAACAGGACCGAAGCTTTGACCGATTTTACGTCTTAAACTATTGCCGCTTGGCAGGGTTTCATAAGTAACGTAAAGTTCGAAAGTGCCATCGGATTTGATCTTGATGATATATATGCAATCATCGGAAACATTGAGGACTTTATTGAGGTTTTCGGCAACGCCATCTCTTTTGTCGATGTTACCGACCCAGTCGGTGCCAGATCTCTTGGCTTCGATAGCGGCGGCCAATGCCTGACCCTCCACGCTGTCTTCGTCTTCAAGACCGTTCAACGCATCTGGGAATTCGGAGGCGTATTCGTAGGTGGTATCGTCAAGCACGTCGGAGTCAATCCAAGAGAAGGTGAATTCCTTGATATTGACATTGAACTGATTGACGGTTTCGCTGTCTCCGGAATATTGCCAAGAGGCATATCCGATGGAAGCGGCGGTCCCAACGATCAACAAGGATAGAAGGGATAAGGTAATTGCTTTAAGCTTCATTTTCTTTTCCCTCCAATTCTTTTAATCTAGCCTTGGTCATCTTCCTATATTGGGCTAAGAAGACCTCGGATAAGATGTAAACGCCGGTGACGCTGATTAAGGAATACAAGCCAAAACCGGATTGTGAAAACAAGATGAATAGGCCGATGTTATCGACTTTCTTCTCGGTATATCGCAATATGACCTGTTCCCTTTTAACGTAATTATCTCTTCCAGCGGTGTTGTCGCCCCTAAAGACGAGCAATCCGGATGGAGTATACCCAATTAAACGGTGGGTAATGATATTGCCGTTTGGTAGTTCGTAACCATAGACTGTATAAACTTCCAATTCTTCGTCTTCTTCGACTTTGTCGAAAGTACACAGCGCGCCAATGGCGAACTGCTGATCTTTGGCATCCTCTGGCAAAGTAAGCTTATATTCCTCACTATAGAAGCCATCCATGGAATCGGAGGCGATGACCAATTTGGTCTGATTGTTAATGAGGAACTGCTGCCCGGAGGCTTTGAAAGAAATACCGACACCCGCCATAGCCACTACTCCGACCATGATTATGGTGGAGAAGGCTATGGAGATGACGTTCCAAACTTTAGACGATTTTTGTTTGCTGGCCTTTTCTTCCTTCAATAATTCATCATCTTTCTGTCCGCTGGCGATCAACGTCTTCTCGGACTTGACGGTGGTTACAAAGGAAATGGTGGCCAATCCAAATATGAGACAGGTCAATAGAGCGACTACCACTATGGTGATAGTAGTCATCTATTGTTAGTTCCCTACTATATTAGGCGTTGGTGTGGGTGCATTCCTTGACGGAAGCGGTGAAGGTGAAGCTGACCTTGGCGGAGCTGATGGCGGTGACCATGGCATCGTAAGCTTCTTCGTTTCTCGGATACATAGAATCGATGTAAGAAACGGTTGGTAAAGTAAATTTGAAAGTAAGATCTTCGCCGACATAGTTCTGAGAAGCGATGGCAGCGGTGGTACCGAATTCGACATAGGTGGATAAAGCACCGTAATCAGCTTCGACGGTGACGTCGATGGTTTCTTCGACGGCGTATTCGGCCTTGGTGTCTTTGGCTTTGGAACCGCTGTAAACGAGTTTGATTTCAGTGACATCAGAGGTGTCGTTGTCGTTGGCGGTCTTCTGCCAACCAATGAAATCCTGATCCAAGGTGAGGACGAAGCTCTGACCATCGGCTAATTTGAGCGTGCCGACTTCCTCGGCCTTGGTGGTGATGTTGACGTTGCCGTCAGCGGTGGCGGTGGCATCCTTGGAGAAGGTCCAAGCAGCGTAGCCAGTGCCAATTAAGGCGATTGCGGATAAACCGGCAATCAAAGTGATTTTGTTAGATGTTTTCATTTTTTGTCTCCCTTTTCTGATTCATCTAGATTGTTTAGGCATTGCCTCCCCATTCCACCCTAGGGCTCATAACAACCATAGGGTATGGGAGACTGCCATCGTGTCACCAATTTGAAGTGATCACGAATTGAATGGGCAGATGATTTTGAATCATCTGCTTTTTCTATGTCAGCCATCCTGTTTGGCGAGGCCATAGAAAATCTGCGTTTCGACCGCAGAAGTCATACTATACACGCCTCAAAATAGTTCGTAAAGCACTTTTTTCATTTTTTTTGCATTTTGGTGAATTATCGTTCAAAACGAGGGATTCATACTATGTATGGCATACAAAACGAATATACGTTCACCTGAAAGAAAAACCATCTTTTTTGAATGATTTTTTGAAAGCTTTTGAATTTTTGTTCACTTTTATTGAGCCATTTTATTGAATAAATGTTCACCCACGATGCGTCAAAATATGAATGATGTAATTTTTAAACAACTTAAAAAATGTAAGAACACTCTCGCGTGCGTGTAATATAATATGTATAAATCAGAACTTCGAGATTAAAACAATTCAAACGGTCTCGAGTCTATTATCTTTGGAGAGTTATCTATGAAGAGACTTAGCAAAGGGCAAATGTGGATATTTGCCATCGGCCAGTTAGGCTGGAGCCTACTGGGCGGAATTATCAATACCTGGTTGGTCACCTTCTATTTGCCAACCCAAGGTGACATCGATGCTGGGGCCATCAGCTACATCAAACCAGGCCTTGTCATCGGTGGCATTCTAACCTTATTAGGATTGATCACCTTTATCTGCCGTATCTTTGATGCGGTCACCGACCCATTGGTCGCCAGTTGGAGCGATAGATGCAAATCCAAGAGAGGCAGAAGAATCCCATTCATGCAGTGGAGCGCCGTACCATTCGCCGTTCTTACCGTCGTGGTCTTCTGCGCCCCAATAAAGGCCATCAGTTACATCAACTTCGCCTGGATCTTGGTCTTCCTTATCTTGTTCTATCTTTTCATGACCTTATATTGCACGCCATATAACGCCCTTATCAGCGAATTTGGCAAAACCCAAGAAGATAGAATGTATATCTCCACCATCATTTCTTTAACTTACTTCTTTGGCTTATTATTGGCCTACACCCCATTCGTCTTCGCCGGATTCTTAAGGAATGCGGTGGGCTTCGCTTGGAGTTATAGAATTTGCTTCATCGTCTTGGCCGTCATCGCCTGCGTGTGCATGTTATTGCCTACTTTCTTGCTTAAGGAAAGAGAGTTCGTCGATAACCCACCTGTTAAAACCAATACCTTCAAATCCTTGAAAGCTACCTTCAAGAACAAAGACTTCAGAGTCTTCGTCGCCAGCGACATCATGTATTGGGTCGGTCTTACCTTATTCCAGACTGGCTTGCCATTCTTCGTTAAGGTCTTAATGGGCGACACCGATGGTTCCACCACCCTTTACTATATGGGGGTTATGACCGTCTTAAGTGCAGCTTTCTACCCAGTCGTATCCAAACTCGTTAAGAAATTCGGCAAAAAGAAGCTTACCATCGCCGGTTTCATCGGCTTATCCATCGCTTACGTTTTAGCCACTGTCTGCGGACTTGGCGGATTCGACGTCCATTTTGGAGAATTCTCCTTAATCGGTGTCTTCATCGTCATCGTTGCCGCTTTCCCAATGGCCTTATTGGGTATCATTCCTCAGTCTATCGTGGCTGATGTTGCCGAATGCGAAGCCATCAAGACCGGAGAGAACAGAGAAGGCATGTTCTTCGCCGCTAGAACCTTCTCTATGAAGATGGGACAATCGGTGGCTACCTTAGCCTTTACCTCCTTAGCCATCATCGGAGCTACCCAAGTCGAAGGCAGCAATGATATCGTTGCCTCTGAATTAGGCGTTAGATTAGTCGGCGCCGTTGCCATCGTCTTCTGTTTATTAGGCGCTTTGATCTTAGCCTTCTACAACGAAAAAGGCGTCAACGCTATCTTAGCTAGCAAGGTCCAGGTCGAATCATTAACCGCTCCTTCCGAGAACGTCGAAGAGGTCAAAGTGGACGAACAACCTGTCGAAGAAACTGATAAGGAAGAGCCAATTAAAGAGGCTGAAGAAGAACCTAAGGAATAAGCAATGCTTACTTTAACTTACAAAGTTAACGGTCTAACGAAAACATCTTCGGCTAATGAAACCGAGGATTACAAACTCAATATCGATTCTGGTGATGGGAGGACCATCATCAGAATCTTTCCTAAAAAGGAATTGAAACTCTTAGGGGCTTATTTCGACATACCTCATAAATACAGTAATGAAGAATGCGTTTACCTTAATGGCTATCAATCCTGGACGGATACTAGGGAATTCGACATCAACGAAGATGTCAAATCCTTAGACCGTTCCATTATCAATAAACACATCAAAAGACGCGGGCCTCTCCATAAGAAAATGCTGGAGATGTTCCATTTTAAGGAATATGGAGATGAGATATTCAAGAAATACCAATTAAGAGTCCTTCATGGATATACCTTCTCCTATATTAGGAACAAGACCAACAATGAATCCGTCCTTTATGGATCAAGGAATTGCTTTAACGCTTTCCTTATTATCAACCACGATATCAAGCATGATATGATCCGCCTTGAATCCGACATCAACGGACGAGTAGTCGATAAAGAATTCACCTTGTTTGATTTTGTTGAGCTCAAAGGAAATTATTTAACGATTACCAAGGAATATCTTTCTTTCTATAAGAATGAAAGAGACATCAAACCATTACGTGGCTATACCTCTTGGTACAACCATTATCAAAACATCAACGAGGAGATAGTCCTAAAGAACTTGGATTCCATCGATTCTACTCATTACGACTTATTCCAAATCGATGACGGAAGCGAATCCTTCGTTGGGGATTGGCTCGATATCGATACGAAGAAATTCCCGGATGGCTTAAAACCAATCGTCGATAAAATCCATCGAAAAGGATTGAAGGCCGGTATCTGGCTCGCCCCACTGGTAGCCGAGAAAGACTCCAAGCTCTTCAAAGAACACCCAGACTTCATCTATAGAGAAAACGGCAAAGAAATATACGCCGGCTGTAACTGGAGTGGCGATTGCCCTCTGGATATTAGAAATCCCGAAGCAATCGAATATATCAAGAAAGTACTCCATTATTATAAGGATTTAGGATTCGATTTCTTCAAGTTGGATTTCTTATATGCCTCATGCTTAGTCAAAGATAAGTCCAAGACTCACGCGGAAACCATGCGTGAGATGATGGAATTAATTAGAAAGGAATTAGGAGAAGACGCTTTGATTCTCGTTTGTGGCGTTCCTCTCTCTAGCTGCTTTGGATTAACTGACTACGCCCGTATTGGTCCAGATGTCTCGTTGAAGTTTGATGACGCTTTCTATATGAAGCTGTTCCATCGCGAGAGAATCTCCACCAAGATCACTTTGGTCAATACGATTTATAGAAGCTACTTCAATAAGATTGCCTTCCTAAACGATCCTGATGTCTATCTCCTTAGGGACGACAATATCGAATTAAACAAAAAGCAAAAACAAGCATTAGTCATTTTGAACCACTTATGCGGCTCCTTATGGATGACCAGCGACGATGTCTCTAAATATGACGAGGCTAAAAAGAAACAGCTCGAAGAAGCCAAAGAATATGTCGGTTCAAAGATAACCGACATCCGAAAGAACAAATCGATTATCGACATAGACTTCATCAATGAGGATAAGAAATACACCTTACGATACCTAATTAAGAAAGGAGAAATCAAATGGATAAAACCTCTGTAATATTCGGCAACCAAATCAATAAGAAAACCGTTAAGCAAGCCGAGAAATCCAAAAAGAAATACATCAAGTCTTTCGGAGACGATTCCAATAAGGATTATAAGATTGGCTTTAAGGAGAATAAGACCCTCTCTCATTTAGGAGTCAAAGAGGTCGTCTTTAGCGATAAAAACGAAGCATTCGATGACAAAGCCTTGATCGTCGGAAACATTCGTATGGGTTTTGGACATTATAGAATTTCTATTGCCCTCGCTAGCTGTGCTAAAGCCATGGGCTATAACCCATATTGGCTAGACCTTGCCTCTTTTGATGCCACTGGCTCGAAGATGATTAAGAAACAAAACGATATGTATTCCTTGGCCAGCAAGATCTCGCAAAAGTCCAAGTTATTCAACGCTTTGGTCTGGGAACCGCTTAATTCCGAAGGCTTTAAGAAGATCGAATATAATGCCAAGGACCAGAAAAACTCCGAATTGTTGGTCCCTATCTTCCATAATATCCCTAAGGATATCCCTTATATCGCCACCCATGTTTGGCCATCTCAAGGGGCCGTCCACGCTGGTATGACCAATGTCGTCAACGCCATCCCCGATAACTGGCCGATGGGCTTGCATCTCTCCGAAGGGGCCATCCACACGGTTCAGACCCCATTCGCTTATTATGGCTATAAGACCTTGAATGGGTTCTCGAAGAAAGAGCTTCACGGAATGGGAGGCAAGGACATTAAGGAAGTCGGCTGCTACGTCGACCATGAATTCCTTATCAACCTCGAAGAAGACAACGATAGAAGGCTTAAGAGGCTGGATAATAACGAACCGCTAAGAATCCTTCTCACCGTTGGTGGAGCCGGCGCTGGAGCGGATCTCTTCATCTCCATGGTCAAGTTCTTGCTCCCATACGTAAAGGAGAAGAAAGTGGCCTTATTCATCAACTTCGGCGACCATAAGAAGGTCTATGAGATGATGAAGAAGAAAGTCTCCGGTCTAGAATCCATAGATTATTTTGATAGATACGATGAATTCCTTAAATTCGTCGATGATATTAGAAATAACCACGTTGAAGGGGTCTATTGCTTCTATAACAATGACATCTTCGAAGCCGTATATTCCACGAACTTATTAATGAGGGTTACTGACTTACTTATCACCAAGCCGAGCGAACTCGTCTTCTACCCGGTTCCAAAACTCTTTATGAGGCATATCGGTGGGCATGAAGTCTACGGTGGCAGGTTCGGTCATGAGATGGGCGATGCCTTCGCCGAATGTGAGGACTCCAAATCCATCGAAAGAGCCTTGAAGAACATAATAAACGATAAAGACTTATTAAGATTCATGATTCACCGCATCAATGAGCTTAAGAAGGAAGGCCATTATGACGGTGGCTATAAGATTTGTGAAATCCTTAAGGAAAACAGCAAATAGATAACAAAAAACGGGAGCCAACGGTTCCCGTTTTCTTTTTGATATTTCTTTAGAAGAAGACGCTTTCGGACTTCTCTTTGATTTCCTGAGAGGCGATGAATGGGATACGAGTGGTGTAGCCTTCTTGGGCAGCCACGTATTTCTTGGCCCATAAGGCGAAGATTTCGGTGTTCCATTTGGCAACGGCGTTGTTGTAGACCTCTCTGGCGGCGGTGATTTCCTGCTGGAGGTAGGAATTCTGCTGCATGGCGTCCTGAATCTCTTGGTGAGCCTTTAATTCCGGATATCTCTCTAAGACGACGTCGATGGAATGCTGGGCGGCATCGAGCTGACCCTGTAATTCGTTACGGGCGTTGTCGTTATCGGCGGAGTTGTTGGAACGGGCTTTGGCGACTTCGACGAAGGTTTCCTTATCTAATTGGATAGCCTTGTCTAAGAGCTTGGCGGTGTTCTGAAGGATGCTAACGCGCTGAGCCATGTAGTTATCGATGGTGGAGGCGTCATGCTGGATTTTTTGTTCTAATTGTTTGAAATAGGTTCTCGCGTGGTTCTTCTTGAAGGTATAAACGACACCTCCGATGATGAAGATGAACCAAACGGCGACGTTGACGGCCTTGTCGGTGCTGTTAAGTTCGACTGGGACCTTCTTGTCGATGACGTGAGCCGATCTGCCGGCTTTGTTTTCTAAGCTGATATCTGTTTCGTCTAATTGGGCCATAATGTTTCCCCTTTCATTTTCTTATGCCTTTATTATAGGCATTATTCAATTCCCCGCATCATTTTTATCATCGAAGACTCTCTTAAGGATATCGTCGAGGTCTTCTCTATCTTCAGAAGAGAAAACCATTGACATCATTCCGCGTCCGAAGAAAGTGGAGGCAGAAGAATTGATTAGGTCGGCGAACTCGTTAGAAGCGTTAACCTTGTCCGTAAAGTTCTTCTTAGCGAGCCCGGTGTAAGTGAGATCGAAGCTCTTATCGTCATCGATCCTATCGTATTTGATCCAGTGGACTGGAACATCGTGCCAGTAACCATCTCCTCCGTGAACCGGGACATAATCGATCATCTCGGTGGTCATATAGGAATAGGTGTGGACATTGACGTGGTCGACCTTGCCTCTCTTAACGGCAGATCTGGATCTGATCATGACCGGCAAGGATGGGTCGCATCCATCCGGCATGAACAAGGCTTGTTTCATCGAATTGGCGATCGATTCATGCTCGTAGAAGGAATAGTTGGAATAGATACCCTTCTCATAGATATATTCCTGAGGTTTATGCATCTGATATAAAGGGATGGATAAAATCGGAGCCAAATCGAAGAACAAGTGCTTGATGTATTCGTCGGAATAGGAAATGAAAATGTCCTTGGAGGCTCCTACATCATAAGACATATATATGCTTGGATTGGAGGAATAATCGAAGGATTGGGAATGCTCGGAGATGATGTAGTTGCACATCCCATCCTTAATCATATGAAAGTCATCGCCATAAGGCTGTGGATCGGATAACAAAGCCATCATGTTGGTTTGGGCTAACGGAGTGAACAACAAACGGAATTCAACTTCGTTGTTTCTGTCCGTTCCTCCGAAGAAGACTTCGAATTCATCGTTATCCATCTGGGTGAAGGTGGAACCGTTCTCGATAGCCGCATCGGCCTTTTTGCGGATGGCCTTCATCTGCTTCTTGACGTATCTTTCCCTGTCTTTCTCATCCCTTAGAGAATTGATGCAGGATGGTTCCCTGGTGAAAGTAAGATGTGGGGCGGCTTCATTGCCATAAACCAACATCGTTCCCCTGTCGTAGAACGGGGCGTCATGCTGAACCGAGGCGTGCAAGGTTTGGGAATGATGATTGACATGGACGTGCCCATCCGAATCGGTGGAAGTGGTGGTCCAATAGATGGTTAGGGAACCCGTGTAGGTTTTCTTTCTTAGGTTCTCTTCCAGGGTTTTCTTTAAGATAAACGGATTCCCTTGGATATTGCCGGAGATGATACCCAATACGGATTGGTTATCAGCTTCTCCGGAAGCGAATCCGAATTTATCGTGCAAGTAATATAACTTCTCAGCCGAGAAATATGGATCCAAGTCGATAATGCCGGTGACCTTTTCCATGATGGTGGCTGGCAAGGACCAGTCGAAGGCCGAATTAAGAGCGGACATATCACCCCAGCATTCCTTTAACTTGGCATCTTTATCAGCCCTGATTTTAGCCAAGGCTTCTTCTTTTTCGGATATCTCTCCATTTACCTTCTTAGAGATATGGACGATAAGGAAGATGGCTAGGCCAAGGGGTATAAAGGCCACCAAGATAAGCCACCACATGCTATCGATGCGATAGACGGCGTAGCCAATGCAGACGAATGCAGCGATAAAGAAGACAACGATTAGGAAGATCAAGAAGAACTTAAGTCCCTTAGAAGAGGATAAAATCTTCTCTTGTTCCTGCTCTTTGGCCTCTAAGGCCTTATATTCAGCGACATGCTTGTTGTTGGCCTCGACATCGGTGTTGGTCTCTTTGACCAGCTTCTCGAAATACTGTTCAGCGGCCTGATGATATTGACCTTTGAGTTGTTTCTCGTATAGGTCTTTGGGTTTATAAAGAATTTCTTTGGATTCCATAATTAAATCTATTCTAGCAAAAATGCGCGTGTTAGGCGTATAAGGAAAAATATAAAAAGATGGACCCAACCACGGTCCATCTGATTATTGATTGCTTTCTCTTTATAGATGCTCGAAGGTGCAAACCCCGTTCATGCAGTTGGAGGTCTCCAAACCCGCGATAACAAAGGTGGTAATTAATAAGACGACGACGATGGTCAAGGATAACCATCCACAGACCTTTGTCATCTTAAAAAGGCGGAAATGACTGAAGCAAAGGCAAGCAAGACCCATGACTGGTAAAGCGATAACCCACATAAGTGCCAATGTGGTCCAAGAATCCATCATGTTCATGTATGCCTTTCCTCCTAACAAATAAAACAAGCCCAATGGTTTGGTGCAATAGTGTATCCC
>CAVJPU010000019.1:0-20022 GCA_963651445.1 bacterium
CTCAGCAACATTGAGAAGACGCTTTTCCTTAAGTGAGAATATCGATAAATTTATTTTAAAATACTCCGATTCCTCATACGGACTCCATTTCCACCTAAAGCTGTCATCTCTTTCACAAATTTGATTATTTCTGAAATATGTCCAACTTGAATTAGTATCGGAATAACAATCATATGGCTCGCCTTGAAATTTGTTCGCTCTAATGTCCCAGGTGGATTTCTTCGCTTTGACTCCATCATCAAACACAACCCACAAAGAGACTCCTTTCCAGTTAGCAAGTGTCGATCCTACACATTGTCTTACACGATATTCAAAGCCTTTTGTTAAGTGCAAATCAAATTTGTCAATTGAAGCGACGGCTTTCTCGAAATTGGTTTTATAACGGTTCCACTGACCGCATGATGCCAAAGCGAAGCAAGTGCAAATAAGCAATAGGCGAATACATTTACAATTCATAATTAAAATCTCCTTTTAAGGATAAGAGCAAATCCACAAGCTAAGCCGCTAGCAGCGGCAACAATGCCAAAGAAAGCGCTATCAAAAAAATGTTCGGATGTGTCGAATTCACTATTGATGGCATCAATGAAGCTATTGTATCGTTCGATTAAACCTTCTAGTTTTTCTTCGACGATAGCCTTATCGGCTGGTATTAAATTTTCCATTCTCATTTGAATGCCGGCAATCGTTGCGTAAGTCGACATATCAATGTCCGTGATAGCTTCAATTTCAGATATAAGTTGGTCTCTCAGCACACCACTTTGATATTTTATGTATGCTTCTGAATATTGTTTTGTATATGTTGCCCAAAATTCAGCGTTTCCGGTGCACTTTCCAACGTTTTTGTCCCAACCTGAGAACGTGTAATCGTAAACGTCATCAGAAGGCTTGGTAGGATTGCTTGGAGCAATTATGTCATCGCCGTAGTGGTACGTATTTGTAGAAATTACAGTTCCATCCTCATCATAGAAGGTCACGGTATATTCTATAAATTTGGGAGCGTATTGCGCGGTATATGTCGCATTTCCGTAACAGGTCAGGGAGACCTCCTTGTCCCATCCAACAAACTCATAGTCAAAAATATTGTTTGATGGCATGACTGGGTTTTGAGGCACAATGATAGCATCGCCGTAATGGTAAGTAGCGGAGGATATGACCGTTCCGTCGTAATCGAGGAAAGTGACGGTATACGCTTCTTTTACAATCACGACAAAGGAATCGGAGATGGTTTCGTATTGGACACTGATGGTCTTGACCCCGGCGGTGTCGGAATCGAATCCGCTTACAGTCGCCTCGCTCAGAGGAATCTCCACCGTATAATCGTCTTCGGAGACGTAGACAATCCTTATATATCCACCAGAGAGATCGAGCTCTTCACCGACATCGTAGGATGTCTTGGTTGGCGAGAATATCTCATAATGGTCCACGACCTTGTCGGAGACGTTGATGTCGAAGGACGTCGTTTTGCCACCATACTCGACCGTCACTGCGACGACGCCCGTAGCCGATTCGTCGTATGAGCACATCGAGTTGTCCAAAGCAACAGTCTCCGATGTCCCGTGCGAATAGTTCAATTTAAGCTTGCCGGTAGAGAAAGCTTTCGGCTGCCCCAATACGTAATTTGTTTTTTCCGGCATAGTCGAAATTTCTATGGACGAGAGGTTGAAGACGACAATAGTAAAATCGCAGGATAAACCGGCGTATGAGACGGTGATGGTTTTCGTCCCTATGGAACCGTTATCGAAGCCCGATACCGAGCACTCGGACAAATCGACAATGTCGCTTGAGCCATTGTCGTAGTTGACCTTGACCGAACCTCCCGTGGCATCGAATTCTTCCATGTTCTCCAAATACGTCGTTTTTGATGGCTTTGATTGTATCTCGATCGAGACGATGCTTTTCGCGACCACGTTCAGTTCCAACTCGTTGTCGGAGACGATGCCGGCGTATTTGGCTTTAATGTGCTGGATCGAGACGTTGTTTACGTCATATCCGGAATGGATATAATCCACACTGAATGGGATGGTTTTCGTGTCTCCCGCGGCATTTTCCAGCTTCAAAAATACGTTTTCGAAGCTCGGGTCTACGCCTTCAACTGTCTCCAATGCTGCCTCATTCAGATTCGATACGGTGACTTTCGTTATATTGCTTATATCAAGCGCCATCAGCTGCGGATATTTGTACTCGCTGTTGAATGGGTCGATGAACCATACGGTTTTGAAGTCAAATCCATCAAAGTTTTGCTCGTTTGATAATTCTTCCGCAGAAAGCATCCCGCCTTCAGCTCCATCATATAAATTATCATTGGAGCAACAACCCTCCAATGCATACACACCCGAAATAGAACCCGACGAATAAAGGGTCTTTCCTAAAATTGCATGCGAAGAATTGGCTTCATATGAAGCGTCTCCAATAAACCCAATGCTATAGGAACAATTGAGTTCAAAATTTGAACTACCAAATATACCAACGACTCCTCCGGCATAGTAGGGATTATCGTCATCAGAACAATAAGCCCGCACAGCGCCTACATTGTATACATTGGTAATGGAAGAAGCCGCTCCGCCTCCGAAATAGCCACATATTCCACCGGCGCCTTGTACAAAGGAGTAACTAACATAACCTGAACTAATTGAAGTTACTAAACCATGATTCGCACAAAATTGTATTTTGAAAAGTCCATTCGAAGCTGGATTATGGTAGCCAATAATCCCGCCGGAATACCCGCCTTCTCCAACAGAGCTAATCGAGCCATAATTTGCGCAGAACTGAACACTATTATTAACTCCGCCATCGTATAAACCGACAAGGCCACCCACGCAAATACATCCTGACACATCGCCATAATTGATGCAATTTCGTATATTTCCATTTCTTTTATATCCGAATAAACCGCCAGAAGAAAACCGTGTTTTTTTGTTTTTATACTGAGATGAATCGAGCGAATCATCTCCCGAAATGATATTTCCGTTATTCGTGCAATTAATCACGCTGCTCGAATCCAAATCGTATGCAGCGATGCCACCAATTGTTTGGGAATCCAAAAGCCATCCGGCACCGTCAATATAATAAGAGTAAGATTGCCCGTTCTTATAATAGTAACACACGGATTTTATATTTCCGTTATTCGTGCAATCAACATACGTGCAGGAACTGGAGTATCCAGCAAAACCTCCGGCCGAAGCACATCTAATAGCGTCAATGTCAACGTTGTTTATGCAATTATCAAATTTTGTATCTAACGCTTTCCCACAATAGGCGCCAAAACCATTGGTTGGTGGTAGCCCATTAAAGGTCCATGAACAGGATTGAGCTTTGCCGGAAACAATACAGTTTGTAAAGACGGCAGAATTTGATTCAGCGCAAAAAATCCCGGAAAAAACATCATTATAACTACTGTCGTAAACACGACCTATGTAAGTGACGTTGGTAATGTTAATAGAAGTGAATGTTGAGCCATTAACAGTATCGAAAATTCCTCGTGAATTTAAAAGATGAATGTTGTCGACGGAAAAACCGTTGCCGATTAAATGCCCAGTAAACGGTTCAGCGGCCGAACCGATAGAACTAAACAAATTCCCGCTATTGTAAAAAGCACCGCCATCTTCGAAATCCGAGTCCAAAAATTTAATGTTTGCAACCAGTTTAAAATAGGAGTCGGTATGCTTACGGATATTATCAAAATGATATTTAGTAGATATTAAAAATGGATTATTCTCAGTTCCATCTCCATCCAAAAAATCTTGCGATGATTTCGAATCGTTTGTAGCAAATCTTTCGGTATCGTGCAAAAGCGTAGTCGTTTTAGGTGTCAATGAAGCAAAAGCAAGTCCCATCAAAGTTAACGACAAAATATTTTTTAATAGCATAGAGCCTCCGTTCGTAAAATCGTCAAGTATTATGAAGTACCACTTCTTGGAAATTTGAAAAGGAAAGGAATGGTAAATCCCTATAAAATTCTTAAAATAATGTCCCTGTCGGTTTTGGAGCAATTTGAAAAGCCGTTTAGTTTAAGCGAATTTTCAATTTGCAATTCATCGAAGATGGCTTTTATGTTTTGCAACCTAGCTTTCAAAGAATTCAAGCCATGTATCGAAATCAAATCCAAAAAGTCCCTGTCTCTTATGAATTCATCGGGTGAGATATTCAACTTCTTTTTGACGTAAGTCTCCACCGCTTTACTAACAAACTTTTCTTCATCATCTTTGTTCCATTCAATTTTTGAAGGGATAATCAAATCTCCACCGACATGAATGTTGATTTGATTGTCTTGGATGTATACGTAATCTCCGGCTTGTCTGTTTTTGGAAGCAAAGCGTTTCCTCAATATCTCAGTAATGGATTTGATGATCTCCACGCCGATGGCGGCCAAACCCTCAATTAGAAAATTGATTAAGATTGATCCTTCTTTGACTCCCAATATTTTCGCTGGCTTATTTAGCGAAATCTTTAAAGAAGGATCCTTGATGGACATCGCTTCCAAAACATTGGCGAAGGATTTATCTACAAAATTTAGTAATTTCGTGAATTTTTGAATCTCTAAAGGCTTATCATATGTAAAATGAAACCATATAGAATTGCCGGGCATAATAACCTCCCATATAAGTTGATGATTTTATTAAAACACATAATGCCCCCCCCCGCAAGTTTTCAATTAAATCGATATAAAATATGTCTACAAATATTGATAAAAATGTTCACCTCCCAAATTTGTTAGAACAGTACAAAAATACCGCCTAGATAAGACAAATCTGAAAATTGCGTGATTTTACGTTATGAAATTGTGGAATTTATTTAGATACGGTTATAGTTGGAAGGCGTAATTTAACACAGTGATTGATGAAACCTTGCATTTTCGAGATTACCCATTGGTTACTAACTACAACGATATCGCCGTTGGCTAAAGTTATCGGATCATTGAAAAAATATCTTTTTTCTGCGGCCTGGTTCGTTACTTTGCTTTTCAGTTCGACAACACCTTGCTTTTTGTTTTGGGCGAGGTCATTTGGAAAATCGCCCTTCAATTGTTGAAAAGTGATTTTCTTGTTCTGCTGACAATAATATTTGATTACATTAAGAACAAGCTTGCCTTTTCCTAATTCATTGTCGCCGTTAAATGAATATTTAGTTCTATCAGCAGCATCATTAAGCGATGTCCTAAAAGATCTCTTTTCCTTTTCGTCCCAATCCAACAATTCAATAACATTGTCAAAAATATCACCATTTTCTTTGATGAAGTCTTGAAGTATTTCTTTTTCTTCGGAACTCATCGCCATAATTTGATCTCCTTTTTCATTGTCGTTTTGAAATGATAAACTCTGCAAATAAATCCTAATGTTGTTCTTTGATGTTTCGTCTTTGCAAATTCGCATTACTGGCTCAACAACATAATCCACTAGGTTTTGATACGTTACCTTTAGATACTTGTCACACTTTGGATCTGTCTTGTTATACAACGGCACAAGGAAAATATAAATTGGCTGAAAATATGTGTTTGTATCGCTGTAAAAGCCCTCAGCGAAATCAAAATAATTCGTTGTTTGATCTTTATTTTTGCCATTTTCTTTAGAATCTACCTTATTTTCGATAATAATAGGCAAAATCTTTTCCTTGGTTTTAATTTCGACAAGAATATCGATATTATGAAATTCTCTTTTAACCATTGAGCTCTCGATAAAATTCGAATTCAAAAATTTCTTCAAAACATTTGTATTGACCCTTGATTTATTATCCAAAGATCGTTCTTTGAGAACGTAGAGCATCAGGACGAATTTATATAATTGCTCATAATTGGCAGCCAAACCGTTATTATTATCTAACAACCAAGCGATAAAGTTGCTATGCATAAGTTCCCATCTAGAGACTTTGGTAAAACCTAAAATATTGTTTAAGTGGTAATTCTTGTATCTTGTATAGGATCCTGAGTTTTTAGTTTTAAGAATTGAATCAATTACATATGACACTTTTGTTTTCCTCCATTGGGACTTCCTATTTTTCTATTAATCTTTAGCTATTTGTTTTTTCTTTTCCGTCTAACGATGAACAACACTAATGCCGAACCAGCTATCACGACGGCAGGCAAAGAAATTGCCAAAATAAGATGCGTTTTATTGAAGCCGTCAAGTTTTTTGATGCTTTGAAATTCTTCGTACCCGCAGGTTTTGCAGACCCTATGCATTTTCCCTTCGCTATTTTTTGTCGCCTCGGCGTCGATTATCCAATCGCCGAACGAATGGCCGGTCGCCACGATGGATTCGGTCCTTGAACCATCCACATCGCCACACCTGGAGCAGACATACCTAGCGAATCCGCCCTCCGTGCAGGTCGGGGCGTGCTCCACCCTTTGGTAGTTGTGTCCCAAGACGGGTATCTCAACGTAAGTCGTGTAACCGCACCTCGAGCACTCATCGTATTCCTCATGCCCGCACTCAGTACAGGTCGGCTCTTCCCTCCCATGATGAGTCAGGTCATGCCCTGGGGCCGGGATAGCCACACTCTCAGAATACCCACAGGACGAGCAGACGCGATGCTTCGTACCATCGCGCTCGCAGGTCGCCTCGGCGTCGGTTACCCAATCGCCGAAGGAATGGCCTGTCGGCGCTATATTAAGATCAGTTACTTCAGTGGTCTTAGCTGAGTCGGCAAACAATTTTCCGCAGTCATCGCAAGAATAATATTCAATCGTGCCACCTCCCAAACACGTTGGTTCGACCTTACTGTGATGTGTCAAATTTGGATGGTTAGTCCTCTCGATGATTTGAGAGCAATTGATATAATTAATCACGATAGAGTTGGTAAGCGAGTCGGCTATGCCTGATCCCGTTATATCGAAACTGATTTGATATGACTGTTCGCAAAATAGCTTTGGTGTAAATATAACTTCTAGAATATCCAATGCATCAACAATATCAGTTAGATTAATAATTGAGAATTTCAATACACCATCGCTTAGTTCTTTTTCGTTAATATTGAAAAACGAAGGCGAAAATAATTTATTGGATGAAACATAAGTCAGGTTGCCTTTATCGAAGGAAATGGCGAAATCCCCGGCACCTAAATGCATGTTTTCCTCGAGAGAGACTTTTAAAGATACTTGCTTTGATGAATTTAAAGATGAGCTAAGCTTGATGCTTGGCTTATCCGCGACATAATTCTCGTCTTCAACGATATTCAAGGAGTCGGCTACCTTAGACGAAGACATTAGGTTTAGATTCGAGTCATATAGTTCGGATGGTGTCAATTCAATTTTAGTCGTTGCTGTGGTGTTTTTTAAGACCTTGAGCTTTATGGTAAATAGATCCGAGCTCGATGAAGTGGCTGAAGAAGCAAACGATAGATAGATAGACCCTTTATAAGATGAATTGATATCAACAATCTTGTCATCTAAATATGAGCCCTTATCTATGCTTTCAAATGAAAGCAATTCATCATCGTACGTAACAACAAATGATGCGGATTCAATGTCGTAATCGTATGTGTAGTAATTAACACTTACGGTTTCGCTGATTTTCGCATTGTTTCCGGTTAGTTGAGAATAAATGTTGCATTCTTTGCTTTGCTGCTTTTCCTTTATGCCGAATGAAGTTCTAACGTTTTTGAATTCCACGCTGTTTAAGGTGGAGTCATACGCTTCGGTAACCAGTATATCAAAATAATCTCCACCGATAGACGCCGTTTCTTTGACGTTAAAATAGAAGGAAAATAACGTGGTTTTTTCGCTAGTTCCAACCGTGGTATCAAGCAAATACGTTATTTTGGCGGAGTCACTTTGAATGGATGAGTCGTACATCAAAGAAGTGACGCTATTGTTAATGCTGCTAATCTCTATATTGTTAGAAGAATAATGAACTTCGATTGATAAGGAATTGATATTTTCTAAACTTGAAGCATAGACGTATATAATATTCGAATAGCTATTTTGATAGACATCATTTATGGATGATGTGGTTAATGAGTAATCCACCGTTGTTGTTGAAAAAGCGTTCTTTTTAATGGATAGATGCGAAGCATTTTCAGCGTTAAAACAGTTTTGAGAAAGAGGCAAAACCGAGAAGGTCAATAATAAAGAGCGGATTATTTTCTTCTTCATAAGCTTAATTGCGTTACATATCCAACGATGTAACGTTGCCATTGATATATTGCAAAATCCTCAAGGCTTCCACCGATGATAAGCCGCCATCACCATTTAAGTCGGCTTTCTTGAATTCATCATCAGATAAAAGAAGATCGCCATTGATTGCTTTGATAATCATTAAAGCGTCTTTGGTGGTGATTTGGCCATCGCCATCAACATCGCCCTTAATAGCGATTGCCGACGAATCTTTTATCGTCACTTTATATGGGTCGTCAGCGGTGCCCTTATAAGTTAGATTGGTGCCATCATCAGCGACAATGTAATACTCGATGCCATCGGTAGTTAGTTCATTGGATAGGATGGTGGCGCTGAACTTGCTGTTAAGTTTTGACATAGTCAATGACTTGTATGTCGCAGCCCCGGCGGTTCGATAGTATAAGGTTACTGACTTGACTTCGATGTTGTCACTCGCCGTACAAGATATAACTAAATTATTGTTCGTATATCCTTGATTAACTGGCGTGTGATAGATTGTCGGATGTATTGTATCCTTCATCGTACACATCACTTTGCCTGCTGGTTTAGATTCTGACATATCGGATAATACAACAGTAAAGGTATACCAATATGTGACACCAGGTTCAGCGTTGTCATCGAGGAACGTATTCGTATTAGCCGGAATGACTGATGTGTTCAATCTGGTATAGTTGCCATCTTTCTCGGTTGAACGATAGACATTATATCCCATCAATGTATCATAATCGTCTTGAATCCATTGAAGATTAACGCCGGTATCGGTTGAATAAGCATTAAGGTTCATACTCATAGCGGATGTTGTGTCAATATCAAATGAGTAACAGCCAGAATTATCCGCTAGTTGCTTTAACATTCCGGATGCATCATCTCTAGTATAAGCGTTGTCAATCTTAAAATGCTGTGTTCCGCCTTCGATAAAGGACTTAATGGTATACTTGCCTTCCCAAACATTTGAAGAAGTATATGAACCACCAATCTTATAGTCTGCATACGGTTCAACTGAGCCGAAATAAATATTCGGATTATGAGAAGTGTCCATAGAACGAGAGAAGGTTACTCTTAATGTAAATTCTTCTGTTCCGACTTTAGTGAGTACATTTCCATCTTTATCTAAAATATCAATGTTTTTGATGAATGGGTATAGGGTTTCGTAATCAGAGCATTCGCCGTTAATGTCGACGATTGGATTGCCGGACGAACCGTAATAATCATCGATAACTTGAGAAGCATGAACTTTGTAGTTTTGTGAAAAATGATTATTTTTGTGATTACCATTAGCATCAAATTTGAGTTTCAAACAATCTGCAGCATTTTTAGGGCTATCGCAAAAGAAGACATTGTTCTCAGAATTTTTAATTTTTGCAAAATCAGCATAGGGGAAATCAAAGCAAACTTCGCTTTTTATTACGGAATTATTCAAATTCAAAATATCACCCAGGTTG
The DNA here is from genome assembly GCA_963651445.1 of bacterium. GTDB lineage: Bacteria > Bacillota_I > Bacilli_A > RFN20 > CAG-826 > UBA4951. The sequence continues at coordinate 9,550 of CAVJPU010000019.1, forward strand.
CAAGAATTCCCAGAAAACGTTTCTATATAGCAACCATTGATTTCGTTGGCCCATAGTTCTGACCCGTATGATTTGCATTCGATGTAAGAACCGTAGATATTTCCGATAGTAAAATAAGAAAATCCAAATCCGTAGGTTTCATACCCATCCTTAAAAATCGCAAACCTTACATTGCCGTCCCTTTGATATTCTTGCCTTAAAATAGAGTTTTTGATTTGAAAACACTTTTTGGAATCTTTTAGAATTAAGTTTACCGAATCGACAAATTCAAAGGCAAATCCTTGAGCTTGGCTTACGTCTAAGCAGCATCCGTAAAACAAGAAAATTTCACTCGGCTTAATAACAATCATTTCATCTGGTGTACCATTGAAATTCAATTTCCCGTACACGGTGAATTGGGGCGAGTTATAAATCCCATCACTTCCATAATAAGATTTCGAGGAAGCATAGAATTGAATCTCGCAGCCAGCTTCAAATGTGACTGAAACCCCTTGAGGAATCACACAGGATTTAGCCAAAATATATTTTTTTCCTTTTGTAAATGTGGTTGATTCGTTGATCAATTCAGGAAGAATATAGCCATTGCTAATCGATAGTTCCAATGAGTCATCATTTTTATAAGTGGCGGTATCTGATTCATCCAATCCGTTCGAGCAGCTTAAATGCAAATTGAAATTGCAGACATAGTCGTTTGGACAATCGTCGCTGACAATTATTTCAAAATATTTATTTGTTCCGGTAACAACACCATCCGCATAAGTCTTTTCGCAATCTCTGACGGAATAAGTTCCAACATCGCTTAAATTAATGGTGTTCGTGACAATGTTGAAATATGGATCAGTTATAGATTCATCGCCATTTCTGATTGTATCAATCTTGGCAACTACATCAGAGGCAACGCCGCCTTTGTTTTGAACCTCGATAGCTAGTCTAATCGTTTCGCCGGCTTCAACGATGCCGTTACCGTTATTCTTAGATGAGAATTCGACATTATCGAACGAATAGTAATCATATAAGGCTAATGATGGCTTTGGATATTTAATTAACGCATCATAAGCATTTAAGAAGTTATGTCCACCATACAGTTCTTTGCCGTTATTGATGATTTGAGAAAGGATATATTTTGTTGAATAAACATCCCTATCAGTTAATGTGGATCTAAGCAAAGCAGCAACACCAGCCACTACCGGCGAGGCCATGGATGTGCCAGATAAAGTGTTCGCTTTGTTATTTGGCCAGGTAGAAAGAATTTGTTCCCCTGGAGCGAGAATTTCATATTCAATAGAGTTATTTGGATAATGATCGTAGTTTGAGAATGATGAAAGACTTGTTCCCGAGGAATTAGAAGACATTACACCCATTACGTATGGAAGCGCCGCCGGATAAGAAATTTGCCTGATCGAACAATAGCAAGCCAGGTTGTTGCAGGCGGAATCATTTCCAGCCGCAGCCACCAAAACACACGAATTATAAGCTTCGGTTAATGCGTCTTCCACTACCGATGATAAGGATGAACCGCCAAATGACATATTGATAACGGAAGCGCCGTTCATATAAGCGTATTGAATGGCTTCGGCGATATCAGAATTGTTGAAATAGCCGGATGAATTGCCGGCTTTGATACACATGATTTGGCAGTTATAAGCAATCCCGACTGTGCCAATGTCGTTATTCTCCGCGGCAATGATGCCGGCAACGTGTGTTCCGTGTCCGTTATCGTCCATCGGATCATTGGTATTAGCAACGCAGTTCCAACCATAATAGTCATCGACATATCCGTTTCCGTCATCATCGATCCCATTATTTGGAATTTCGGCTGAGTTAGTCCAAATGTTATCTCTTAAGTCTAGATGGTTATAATCTACACCAGTGTCGATAACCGCGACGACGACACCCTTGGATCCACCTTTGGATATACCTTGGGTCTCCATATAATCCCAAGCGTCATAAATGCCTAATGTTTCTAGATAATCTTGAGATGAAACGTTTGGATTACCAGCCACATCATCTTGGGAACCATCGGATTTCATGACATAGTCATATTCGACCTTTAGGAACTTATTCGTATTATTAAGCTCCTCGATGGAGTCATTGATATCAATGCCTTCCTTGAGTCTGACTTTGTACCAATTGCCGTTGGATGAAAGGGGGGTGACACCTTCATATGAAATGCATTCGAAATCATTCTCGTCAAAGGTATTTGTCTTGACGAGAATCGTTCTTTCATCATATTCACCGGTTGTTTCGCTATTGTGATTGGCTGGATTTAAATTAGAACCATCTACATTAGAAAAACATGATGTAAATAAAAACATCATCGGAAAGAGGGAAAGGAACTTAAAGCGCATAGTGTTGTTCTCCTATAAACAAGTGTTAGGGGTGAACCTCTTGATAATGAAAGATTATCACTAAGAATAGGGGGGGGCAAGAAAATGAACGCTATGTTCTGATTTAAAACACATCAAAGGCCGAAGAACGTCGGAAACTTTTTTGATGAGCTCTACTGAATACCAAGCGAAAAGTTTAAGACGAAAGTTTTTCTATACAGGCTGGTATGATAAAAAGAATGCGACAAGCCTTGCGTTCGGCATGATTGCGGCAGACATAAAAATCCTCATTTTGATATGGGCATTGTATCAAAAGAAGGCCTTGCATTTCATTTGTTGTAAGCATCCAAAATTTTTTGTGCCAATTTATCCAATGTTTTTTGGCTTCTGGCTAAAGCACGTTCCAACTTCTTTCTTGTGGTTGTATATTTATGCCAGCCTTTCCGGCCCAGTATCTGTTTATAATCCAACCAGTTTGGTCTCATGGCTTCCAAGATAATATTCTTTCTCTCATTTATTTTGTTTTTGTTTCCCAATTTATCAATGAGCCATTGATTATTCTCGTCAAACCAATCATCGAATTCTTTTCCGGCTTTTTTCGAATTGCAGTCCTTACAGCAAGGAACAAGATTCGTTATATCGGTAACATATCCCGTAGGCATCGTCCCATTGACAACTGGTTTAAAATGATCAGCGGTCTTAGCTTGTCCTTCTCTCAAACAATAAGCGCACTGCGATTCTTTTATTTTGAGCTTTGAATACATATTTTTAATCTCGTTGTCAGAAGGCTTTATGTATGGGGTAATGCTTAAAGCACAGGCGTTATTTATGGTTGAGACTCTCTCTTTTTAACGGTAGATTGTGTCGGCATTCTAAATTTCATCTTATTTATCATTTGACCTTTGCTCTTTTCAAAACAATGTTATCGCTTTTCGAGTTCCTGGTTTTTGGATTCGAAATGGTGGTCGTCAAGCATTTTTCTCAGCGTCAAGCCTATGGCCTTGCCAAGAAAACACGGGACCGCATTCCCTATCTGTACCAATTGCCATTTCTTGCTTCCTTCGAAAATAAAATCAGAAGGGAACGATTGCAAAGTAGCCAGCTCTCTCGGAGTCATCGGTCTATTTAAAATAGGATGTATATTGACGCCGCCGTGATTTTCTTTGACAGTACACGAAGGCTTGTTCCAATCGACTTTTTTCCAAGCATCGCTATAGTTGGAGTATAAGCTTTTACCAACAGGAATGGCTTCAAGCCTTCTTTTCATTTCCGGACTTGTCTTGGAAAAGATGTGATTTATGGATTTGTCTTCCGGCATATCAATATATTTTCCGATTGCCTGTCCCACCGTTATATAGTGTTTTTCGTCAAGCAATGGCTTCGGGTGGTAATTAGTAACACCAATCCTATTTCCGATGAAAATAACCCTGTGCCTTGTTTGTGGAGTGTAATAGTCGGCGCTGTTCAAGATTGTTAGATTTATTTCATAACCAATTTTTTTATAATCATCGATTATCATTTCTTCGACTTTGCCATTCAGCATTGAGCGTAGGCCTTCCACGTTTTCCATAACGACGAAATCAGGTTTTAAATTGGCAACTATTTCCTTCATTTCTTTGTATAATGAATTTCTTGGATCGTCCACAACCCTATATCCAGCCATCGAGAAGCCCTGGCAAGGGAAGCCACCAACAATCACATCGACGTGCTTATCTGCAACCGATTCGTATAGTTTCTTTTTAACTTCCTGAGAACGGATATCCCGGGTCTCAACCTTTTCTTTGAAGTTCTTGTCTTTGATAAAATTTCTTTCGTATGTAGCGACGGCTTGAGGCATAATTTCAACGCTCGCAAGGGGGTTTAAACCAGCCATAACCAAACCACAAGAAAGACCGCCGGCGCCAGAAAATAAATCGATAAAATTATAATTTGAACGATCTTTTTTATGCTTCCATCCGTCTAAGTGCCATAAATCGGATATGTCCAACCAATTTACGTCGTCTTCCTTCGACACCGAATTTTCTTGTTCTTCAGCACCACAGCACCCGTTTTTAAGCCATTCATCGAAATCTGATTTTTCAATTCTTGTCTTATTTTGAATCTTTGTGCTCTTTAATTTTCCAGAAGCTGCGGCCCTTCTGATGGTTTTTTGACTTTTTCCAGCCAAATGAGCCGCTTCGGCTATGGTTATAATCATTTCTATGCCTCCTGTGTCCACTACACATGTTTTCACATCAACATTATATATAACCGCAGCAAGCCAATCAATGACACTAACGTTTTTTTATGAACTTAGCGGCCCCACCTTTTTCGAAACAATATTCGTATATTTGTAAAGAACGGGTTTTATATTCGCTTTCGTAATCCTTTATTAGAGATTCGAGATTTTTTCCATATTCGCTAAGCTTTTCAACTGTAAAATCCAAGGATTCATTTGCAATTAGCAAGGGCTGGACAATATTAGCGCCGTACGCCAGAGTCTCACGAACCCATTTGCTATACATCAAGATTCTATAAATATGGTCGCGGTCAATTTTATTCTTCATAAATTCAATAACAAATATTTTACTTGGCACTAAGCCGTCTTCTGACTCGACAACAACATAGTCCATTTCCGACTTTTCGAGGCTATAAGGCAAATAGTTACTGTACCAAATTACCTTTGAGACATCTATTCCTAATTGTGAGAAAAAAGGCTCGTTGCCATCCGTTAATTCCTGGTTAAAAATTGTTTCAAGAACTTTTTCATATATGACATTTCGGTCTTCTTTGAAAAAACATAACGCATTAGGGTTCAAATCGTCCAATTTCTCGGGCGTTTTATTTTTCTTGCCAAAAATATAGTTTATCTTCAAAGGCTTCTTATCTTTTGCCACTCTGTCTTTTAAAAATGGTATGAACTTAAAATCTGGATTTTTCTCAATTAACATTTCAATTAAAACTTTTGTTTCTTCGGCAGAGAGTGGAGATGTTCCTCTAGGCTTGTCGGCTATTTTTTTGCCTATTATAGTCCACATCGGGATTCTGACATAAGGGCAATTCAAAACATCATATTCGTTAATTGGTTCTTTGAAGTCATAAGCTTTTTCTATTTTAATTTTAAAAGGCATTTTATCGTCATTTGACTCGCAAAAATAATATGGTTTCGAAATGACGCGATACACGCCATGAATCCTGCTTTTTTGATTTTTATTTTTTGTCTCCCAAAAAAATATGTAATCTCCAATTTGGATTTGTAACATATCGGCCATAAGATCCGCAATTGTCTTTTCCCATTGTTTTCCTGTAAGTTCAGGAACAAAAACGGAGGCCACGTTCGTCCTGCGTGCTTTTTCCAAAGTTTCGACATCAACGACAAACATTCGCGCTTTCATTTCATCAAATCCCCCTCGTGATAGTTTCCAATGAGCTTTATTAAATTTTCAAAATTGAATCTGAATTTATAACAATTTCGATTGTTGTGTACTTGGAATTCCCCAATACTTATTTTTTTGTAATAGAGCGTATTACTTTCGTTCCAATCTTCTATGTTCGGTTTTGAAAAATCAAAAGAGTCCGTTTCCCACTTAAAATCGTTCCCATACTTCTTTTCAAATATTTCATACTTAAAAATTGGAATTTTGCCTTTGCTGAGGAAAACGCGCAGAAGATAGTCCGAATCGAACAAATGTTCCATATAAATAGGAATCATTTTTCCAACCTGTTCGTATACCATGCCCTTAAATATATTCTTATCGATATGGTCTTCTGAAATTAAATCTTTGAAATATTGGTAACAGGTTAACGAGTTAGGCTGCCCAACCTCCGGAGGACACACCATTTTTCCGATGTTTGTTTTTAGAGAAAGGGTCTTGTTTCCTTCTAGCAAAAAATCAAAAGAGCATTTGCTTGAGCCGCCCCTCAGTCCAACTTTGTTCCCAGTATATTGCATAGGTGTAGGAATTTTTTCGAATATGCCAGCTATCAATGGCTTCAATTTTTCCTCGTAGACGATTGATGCGCGGTGATTGTATTTCTTTGGGAATTCTAGATTGAAGATGTCACAAATAACTTTTTCAGCCGTTATCCCCAAGGTTTCATTGTTAATTTCTTTTTCTTTGACATACGGCAAAAGATTTTCCATTGAAAACCTGAATTTGAATGTTCTGTTTTTGTGGATTTGCGCCTCAGCAATAGACTTATTTTTGTACTTGATTGTATTACTCTCAGCCCAATCGGTGAATGATCTTGTAAATGAGAAATTGCTTTTGTCAAAGTCTAAATCGGCATAAGTATCGCCCCTAATGACTTCACAATCAAAATCGCCATCCTTTTGATTTACCCACACTATGTAATCGGCGTCGAACAAATTGTCCAAAAATATAGGCAAAATTTCCGCAATGTGATAACAAATTAATTTCTTTATATCAATTTGAGATTCTATGGGGGCACCATAAATACGTCCAAAATATTCATTCATTTTTTTATACCCCGCCTGGCCAACGTTTCTCGGCGCTACTTTATCACCTTTGATATTCGTTCTAATCGAAACCGATGAATTGTCTTCTAAAATAAAATTAAAGAATACATCTTTCCCCTTATTCGTCTTTTCAAAAGTAGTACACTCGACCGGTTTTAGCCCTATCTTATCGAATATTTTTTTAGCCAATGCAAGACACTTGTGTTTAAGCGCCGGATCGTAAGCAACTGAAAATGTCGTTATAGCACGCTCGCTATTTGGAACAATTCCGTATTTTTCACAAATGCACTTTTGCAACGTAAAGCCAAAACTTGAAAAATTATTGTCCATAGAATTTCGACCCTCCAAAAACTTTTTTTAATTTTTGCACGTTTCGTTTTTATTTCTATCTTTTTTCGCCGACAATCGCACTAGTGTTTGCTTCAGTTTCTTAATGATTGCGCGTCAGGTTTCAATCTCAAAAGTGATTTGAGAATATCGCATTTTCTCGCACTATAAAAATCATTAATATTTTTTGATTTTTTCTCCTGCCCACATAATATAAAGGTGGCAAATCGAAAAATGGGGAAATTGTGGATTGCAAGTCCTATCTCGATGATGGAAGAAAAATTGCTGCAAAGCAAGATTCTAGTTTCACGGAATTTGAAAGTTTCCTCGATTCGGCTTTAGCAATAGAAAACAAAACCATTTTGGTATATGAGTGCTATATTAATAGCTAAAAAGCAAAAATTATACGAAATAACTTTAGATTACGTAAAAAGCATTAATCAAAATAAGCAAGACAAACCCAAGCCAAGTTTGCTTGGAAAATTGTTCGTTATGTTGTCGAAGCCCAACGAATCGGGCTTTTCGGAGTTAATTAAATTTGATAATGATTGTTTTAATATTTTCAAAACGAGTAATGGAGGAAATTGGAACAGAAGTAATCAAAGTTGGATTGGAAAAATTTACAATCTCAGGCGAGAGAAAGAAAAAGGCCAGGTTGTCGGAATGAAATTAGATGGCAAAAACAAAGGCAAAACGATCATTCAATATATCGACCCAAGCATCAAAAAGACTATACAAAAGAAACGCTGCACAATAATCGACGTCTCGTCAAATATAGAATGCGACCATAAAGACGGGACGAAAGACGATTGGAAATTGGTGGATCCAAAGACTCAAGAAGCAAATGATTTTCAGCCACTCAGCAAGGCGGCAAATGACGCCAAGAGAAGCCACTGCAAGGTATGCAAAGAAACGCACAAAAGATAAGATGAGAAAAGATTTGGCTACTCCCAAAGCTTTACGATGGGGGACGAAAATACACCGGCTTGCAATGGATGCTATTGGTATGACCCAATTGAATTAAACAAGGAAATCTCAAAAAATTTCGAAAAGGCTAAATAACCTGCTTGAATCATCATTAGTTATATGAAAATCGAAATATCGGTCGACCACAAGCGTTATGACTTTCGTCAGAATGTTTCTGACTGGCTTCCGTTTAATGTTAATGAATGTATTAGTTCTAATTAAATGCCATCTATCCAATAACGAAAGCGCTCTTTTTCCGTCGGAAAATTGGCATTAATAGAGAGACGAAACGGTGCCCAAACCAATCTCCACAATTTCAGAATATTGCAACATCTCAGTTTTTTCGGATTTTTCTTTTCCACGTTGTTAGCAAGCAAGGATTGCGTTTTATAAACGTAGTTGCAATTATCGGAAAATTTCCATTAAACGAATTAATATTTTTTGAACATCTAAAACGTATTTGTTGCATTCATCGGCTTGAACCTTGGTTATTCTTTCGGGGTGTGCACTTGGATTTCTGAAATCACGTCTAATTTTTTCAGCAGAATTGCTCATAAAATCTAAGGTTTCCTTTACACCATTGCTGTCGGGGTCCCTAAGCAATTTATCCTTGCAATAATCGCTCATAATGGACAAATCGTTTTCATAGCTTTCCTTGTCAAAAACTTCGCGTTTTTTATTTTATCCCAATGTGTGTAGCATTCTTGTTGGCAGCAAAAATATTTAACCGACCCTAGCGTAAAATCCTCATTCTTAAAATTACCGCCATTTTTATTTTTTAAAAAACTTGGATAACGTTTTTTGTCATTATTAAGGTTTTTTAGATTGGTATAAAGATATTTGTGTAGTTCGTTGTCAACTGCTTTAGTGATTAATAAGCAAACGGCCGAATAATCAAAGGCGTCAGAGTCGCATAGCATCCTGTACATAACTTTGCCTGAAACCAAAAAATCCTTGGACAAATCGCTTAATTTGTTCCACAAAGAAGTGGTAAATTTTTCTTCTAGTGATTCTTGCTCTTCGCTTTTTATAGATTCAGGCGTCTTGCTTTTTTATTTCCAAGGCCAATTTGTCAGTAATTTTGACTGCGAATTTAGATATCATAGTCTCAATCAGCAGCTCGTTCTTGTCCTTAATTGCATCATTCAGTCTATTCTCTATATCTTCTTTGTTTTTCGACGCAACGCCAGTCAAAAAAGCGACTCGTTTTTTTAAGCCATTAATATCTAATTCGAATTTCTCATTTATCTTCGACTGATCAGAAAAACCGGAATCAACTTTTTTGTCTAATTCCGATACCCGCGCAGATAAAGACTGGATTGTTTCCAATGATTCTAATCGTGGTAACAAACGATTCAATTTATCCATTAAAGGGGCGATATTATCGAATATTTTACTTTTTTGCCTTTTTCCTCAGCTGTTTTGATGGCCACGTTTATTTCATCTATTTTGCTTGATATGAGATTATCGATTGATTTGGCTTCATTTCCCCAATAAGGTTTTCCAACAAATGCATTTTTATACATTTGCAGGGCTTCCTTATATTGCTTCCGTTTACCATAAATGTCACCACTTACACAACAGGCTACGGACTTCATAAGCAAAGATGGTGAGCAGAACCAAGATCGTCAAAATCAGTATTTGCGGCCTTAATATAATAATATTCAGCTTCATTCTCATCCTTGAGTAAATGCCTAGATATGGCAGCCAAATTGTACATTGATGGAATGTGATTGTATTTCACCGCCCTTTCATAATAAGCGGAAGCTCTATTTGAATCGTTAAGTTTTAAATAAATGTTACCGAGATTGTACAAAGTATTTCTTAACAACATAACGGAACCTTTTGACTCGGTTTCATTTGCTTTTCCATCGTAATCGACAAGCAGTAAATGTTCCAACATACTAATGCCGATTCGAGCGAATGAAACAGCGTCATCGATCTGGTCATCTGGCCTGGCTAAATCAAAAAGAATGATATTTATATAACCTCGTAAAAATCTATATTTTTGCTGTTTTCCTTTTTCTAGATACTTGCAGTCAACATTTTTGAAGCAATTTTCTATTTCCAACAAGTGATTTCTAAAAGTTGCACTAGGTGATTTGTGGCAACGCTCGTATTGTTGCACTTCTTGTCGATTTTTTTGATACTCTGAAACCCTTCTCAGCCCATTTATTTGACCAATATTTGACATTTGCCATAAAAACGTTCTCCTTAGTTTAATTTTTTAGAAATTAACATATCTTTACCGTCTTAACAATGCACTTCTGCTTGAAACATTTTTAGTAGCGGGTAAACATTTTTCACGCATATGGCAGGCAATTTAAGCCGCATTTCCCCTCAACAAACGCCTTTTAATTGCTATAGCAAAATAAAAGGGATACACTATTGCAC
>CAVJPU010000020.1:0-16033 GCA_963651445.1 bacterium
ATATATATATATATCAATTGATATATACCTTTCGGTTTTCTCCATATTTGGATATTGGTCAGCCCTAAGATGAGGGGGAACTCGGCTTAGGGCGACCAACGGAATTGGGTTTGGAGACGGTTAGCCCTTTTCCTATAGTGACAAGCGCTTATAAAGACAACTTGAGACTACCTTTTTGGATGAGCGCTCAATCGGCGCTCGTAAGCTGGATGGCTTCGACTTTGAGATCGAAGCTGGCCTTTTTGTCTTGGGCCTTGTTGTTCTTTTCGGGATCTAGGTCATCAAAGGCGACTTTGACCGAGAACTCCGCCGAGGCATCGTTCTTGGTCATCTTGCCTGATAAGATGGCATCAATTCCGAATTCCGATAATTTCTTATTGGCCACTTGCTCCTCTCCCTTTTTGACCGTGACGGTAAGCTGGGAGATGAAGTCGGAGTTGGAGTCTTCAGAGACGACGATTTTGACGTTGTAGCTGAAGGCCACCGAACTAGGAACGTAGTTATCTCCGTCTTTTTTCCCATTGACCAACTTGAGGTTGGCAAGGAAAGAAGAACCAGGGACGACATATTCGTCTTCTTCGAGAGCGAAGATGTTCTCTTCGGTCTCTTCAGAGAAGTCGACCTCCGTGGAATCGGTGACGGTTGATAGATAACCGTCGGAATCCAAGGTGGTCTTGGAATAAGAGGTCCTAAGCAAGGAGATGTTTAGATTTCCGGCTTCGAGGTGATTGCCGATCGAAACGGAATCGGTGAACAAAGCGTAAGTCCCACCGACTAAAAGCCCAGCGCCAGCCATGCTAAGCATGGCCGCGCTTAATAGAGTTCTTAATTTCGCGGATTGGATCACGATGGGGACTCCTTTGAAATGATTAGGCTAAGAAAGAAATATTAACGTTGGTCTTGGTGTTGGTGGAAAGATCGATATTTCCGGCGTTTCTGCCGACCAATTCGTTGACGTTGCGGTCCGAGGCGGTCAAATCATCGCCCAATGTTTTGTAGTCGTGGGCATTATCGACCTTGATCTCGACGTTCTCGGCAACAGAGTTTGCAACGACAGAAGATGAATTGGCAACATGACCAGCCAAAGCGCCCATGTCGCGATAGCCGGTGAGGGTGGTGTCCTTGACGGAGCAGTTCTTCATGGTGCAGGCACCTTCGTTAAAAGTACCGACAATGCCGCCGACCTTGTCACCGTCGTCATATCCGTCTCCATTGAGCCAAGTCTTGGCAGTGATCTTGGAGTTGATGACGTGGCAGTTTTCAATGTTGGTGTAACCAAAGGTGCAGCCAGCTATACCACCGGCCTGGCCGGCGACGATGGTTACGCTAGCGTTGTCCAAGGTAAGGTTTTTGATATCCATCCAAGTGGCATCAGCGATAAAACCGGCCTTCTTTTCTCCGGCAGCGTCTTTGTTAACGGTCAAATTCTTGATGGTGTGTCCGTTTCCATCGAAGAGCCAATCGGTCGAATAACCACCAATATGCCAGGTGATTGGGGTCCAATCGATGCCCGTCATATTAATGTCGTTCATCAAAACGAAGTGATAGTAGCCGCTGTATGGGGCTTCTAAGATCTTTTTGCTGTTGGTTAAGTTAGAGAGAGCGACTAAGTCAGAGGAGGTATAAAGACCCAATTCGTAAGACTCAGGTTCTTCGATGGCGGCGTTGCCCTGGTAGGCCTCGACGGAATAGCTGATCTTGGTGCTCTTGCCCTGGTATTCGTTCCCGGCATCGCTTGGGAGCTCGATGGAAACGTGGACGGTCTTGTCTTCGCTTCCGACTTCTAACTCTTCCAAGCTAGAGATGGAGGTAAGTCCGTTGAATTCTTCTTCGCCGATGGTGACTTTGAGGCCGAAGAAGAGGCCGTTGTCTTCGGCGGCTTTGATGATGGTGCGGTATTTGGCTTTGACGTCAGATTCGTTTTTGATCTTGAGATCGAATTCGACTTTGTCGCCCGGGGTCATCTTGTCTAAGACGAGCTCATCGTTTTCGATTTTGGCGGTACCGCCGTTGGTGAAGACGCCAGCTTCGGCGGTTTGTTCGATGACATCGGTAGCGGCATCGCCGGTCAATTCGACGCCAGAATAGGTTTTTAAGTTATCGAAAGTAGCGACCACGCTGACTTTACCAGCGGTGACCGCGATATTGGTCTTCGACTCAGAGGTGAATAAGGCGTAAGTCGAACCGACGGTGACGGCGCCCGCCGCAGCGATGGCCATCAAAGAGGTGAGAATGATACTTCTCTTGGTTTTGTTTTTCATTTGTTTTTTCCTTTCTAAAAAAAAATGAATTGCGTTGATAGTTCCTTAAGAATCTATCTTCTAGATGTTGTTACTTGCTTTTGGAAACAGTTTTCTTATTACTTCCTCCCTCTTTGGCTTTATTAGCTTGACGAGACTGTCTCCTTCTCTCGTTGGCTTTCTCTTTCTTAAGGGCCTTCTCTTCGTTGATGACCTTGACGGCCAAGGCGATGCCGTCTTTGACGGCTTGAAGGGTCTCTTTGTCTTCTACCTTAAAGACAGTTGGGGCCACTTTGGCCTCGACGTTGGTGTCGGCGATGAAGTTCTTGAAATCCAAATTAGGGATCAATAATTCGGCGATGACGGTTCCGCGTTTGATCTTTAATCTGACCAAGCGGTTGGCGCCTAATTTGTATTCCTCGTAGTTATCGTTCTTGAAGCAGCGATAGCCTTCGACTTCTTTGGCGGCTTTGACGATTTCGTCGTAATAGCCTTTGGAAGTCTTGGTTAATTCCTTGTATTTTTCTTCTAAGGTTTTATGGGACCTTTCGAAGGAGACGTCTCCCGCTGGTTCGGTGACCACTGGGGTTGGGATTGGGGCTGGTTGAACCACCACTTGGGTTGGCTGAGGGACAACCGGGGTTGGCTGAACCACCACCGGAGCAGGTTGGACGGCGACTGGAGCTGGCTGAGCGAGGTAATATTTCCTCTCCCTTTCCTCAATGATGATCTCCCTGATGACGAGAGTTACACAGAAGAGCGCGACGATGGCGACGAAGACGGCAAATATGATGATTAATGCAGTCATTTTCTATACCTCCTTTATTCACTCGTTTCGTTTTTCTTTAAGGACTCAAGTTCCTTTTTAAGCTGTTCGATTTGATCGTCTTTCGACTTAGCAGCGACCAAGGCCTTTTCCTTTTTATCTTTGGAACAGACCTTGATTATTCGCCCCACGTTGAAGATGATGATTATCAGACATGGGACGATGCAGATTAGAGCGATGCCGAGCGGGGTTTTAAAGGCGTAGATGATGACGCCGAGAACATAGCTTTGACCTACGACCTTACCGATAATGTAGTTTGGGGAATCGGTCTTGGAAGTATCGATGACTTGTTGGAGAACGCCGGTGTCGGAGGCTTTGTTATCGCCTTCCAAGGTGATGATGTAGCCACCGGTATCTTTATCGACGATGCTCACCACGCGGTGAGTGATGGTCTCTTGCTTGGAGGTGATGACGTATTTGAAGGTAAGGACGTCTCCGACTTCGATGTCGGATAGCCATTCTTCTTTCTTGGTCTCATCTTCTGGCATCACTTCGACGAAGACGCAGGATTTGACCGGAATGGATTTGATCTTGTATTCTGAGACGTCGGTTTGATCGCATTTGGCCATGGAATCCGATTGAACGAATCTAAGCTGGGTGCCGAAGATGGTGGCGGTTCCGTCGCTGTCTTTCTTCGAGACCACCGAGATGGCTAAGGTGAAGATGGCGCAGACGACGAATAAGCCGGTGATGACATCTAAAATGATACGAAGGGCCTTTCTTATTCCGCTTGGTTTCTTGTTGGCGGGTGTTTCCGTTGCTGTTTCTTTCATGATGGGGTTACTTTCTTGTTTTGGCGGTTAATTGAATCTGGAATTTGGTCGAGAGGTTCTGGGCTTCATTCCCTACTGAGGAGTCCATCGTATAGGTGATGGATATCTCTTCGACGTTGTTCCCTAAATCGGCTTTCTCCTTGTTATCTAGGACTTCGTAGAGGGGCTTTTCAATCTTGGTCTCATTAGCCGAAAGGGTTAAGGAGAGGTACTTATCCAAGTCCCCCGAATCGGCGTCCTTAAGGAAAGTGACGGAAATGAAAAAGGCCGACGGATCGACGGTATCGAGTTTGATGACATAATTGTGCTCGGTGCCAGGGTTGACGTCATGAAGGTCCACCTTAAGGCTCTTGGTGGTAGCCTTGTTGATGCTGATGGTCGTAACCGGTTCAAGAGGCATGTATTTCTTCATCGCAAGGAGAATAGCCACACCGGAAATCGCGATTGCCGAACATAAGCCAGTAAGAGCCAATTTGTAACGCGTTTTCATTTCTGCTAGGCAAATACAGGCGAGGGATTGTCTAACTCGCTACGCCTGCTGTTTTAACCCTACAAAAAAAAAAAAAAAAAACAAGTCCCAAATTGCATTTTGGCCTTGAAATGAGTCAAAAAGTTGTCGGATTTGGCGTTTTTTTGCTTTAGGCAGTTCATTTATGAGCTGCTTAAGGCGGTTGTAAGGTATGATCGCCATATCTCTTTCGCCAACGGCCTTGGATTCAATTTTGGATATCGTCTTTTTCGCCAAGTCTCGGAATGATTTTCCGCCAAGTCTCGGAACAAAAAAGCGCCAAGTCTCGGAAAAATATGGAAAAGTGTCGATTTTTGCTTATAATATGCTTGCAACAAAAAAGAGGTCTCCAATATGAAAAAATATAGAAAACGTATCGCCGATGAGATATTGAAGAAAAAACTGAGAAGTAAAGGGGCGATTTTGATCGAAGGACCGAAGTGGTGCGGCAAAACCACCACCGCTGAGCAAATAGCCGGCAGCGTTTTATATATGGATGACCCAGAAACCAAAGAGCAAAACATCGCCATGGCCGATTTAAATCCAAAGAGGTTGTTGGTGGGAACAACCCCTAGATTGATAGATGAGTGGCAGTTGGCTCCTAAGTTATGGGACGCCATCCGCTTTGAGGTAGATCATCGCGGAGAAGAAGGACAATTCGTCCTAACGGGTTCCGCCGTTCCGGCTAGCACCAAGCAAATAACCCACTCCGGCACTGGGCGTTTCACCTGGCTCACAATGCGACCGATGAGCTTATATGAGTCGGGCGATTCAACCGGCGAAGTCAGTCTGAAAGATCTTTTTGATGGAGCAAAGAGCATTGATGGATTTTGTGATTTTAGCTTAGAGCATTTAGCCTTCCTCGTATGTCGTGGGGGATGGCCTAGCGCCATCGACATGGACGAAGATATCGCTTTGGAGCAAGCCTATGACTATTGCGACGCTGTGGTGAAATCCGATATTAATCGTGCCGATAACATTCAAAAGAACCCCCTTAGAGTAAGGCGCCTCATGAGGTCCTATGCCAGAAACCAGGGTTCGCAAACCCCTAACACCGTTCTTGCTAATGATGTGTCTGCTAACGATGAGATGCCTATGAGCGCGGAAACCATCGCTTCTTACGTGGATGCCCTCAAAAAGATCTTCGTCATCGAAGATGCCCCGGCCTGGAATCCTAATTTGCGTTCCAAGACCGCCATTCGCAGCGCAGATACACGCTATTATATCGACCCGTCAATCGCAGTCGCCTCTCTCGGCATTGGTCCAAACGACCTTTTGAACGATTTAAATACTTTTGGATTCTTATTCGAGACGCTTTGCATTCGTGATTTAAGAGTCTTTGCTGACGCTTTGAACGGGGAAGTCTACCACTATCGGGATAAAGAAGGGCAAGAATGCGATGCCGTTGTCCATCTTAGAAACGGAAAATACGGATTGATTGAAATTAAACTCGGAGGCGATGAGCTTATCGAAGAAGGCGTTGAAAACCTCAAGAAGATGGAAAGCAAAATCGATACCTCGAAAATGAACGCTCCGTCTTTCCTTATGTTGTTAGTCGGCATTGGACAATATGCTTATCGTCGTGAAGACGGAATATATATCGTGCCTATCGGCTGTTTGAAAGATTAAGACTTATTTAGTGCAAAAAAAACGCGTCCTTTGTGGGCGCGTTTCCTTTTTGTTTCGCTTTATTAGGCGTCGATGATGTTGTCGTTGTTCTCGTTCTTGATGTCGTCTTTGATCTCTTTGACGGTCTTATTGACGGCGTGTTTGGTTCTATACATATCCACGACCAAGATAATGTCCATAGCAGCAGCGATAAGTAAGGTGATTCCAGCAATAATAGAAGTGGCGACAATTAAGTCGGATGGAGAGAAGAAGAGCATCAAGATTCCGCCTAATAAGGTGATGGCGGAGAAGATGAGAGGCATGAGCCAATCGACGGTCTTGACTCCTAACTTCCTTAATCTTAAGGAATCTTCGATGCCGTTGCAGGAAGCGAAGATTAGATAGATGGCGAACATGATGCCGAAGGTCACGGCGGTCATTCCTGGATAGGACATAAACAAGATGCCGAAGATGATCTTGAAGATAGAACCTACTAAAGTAGTTCCAATGAAGGATGATAATCCGAAGGTCATGAAGTAGATGACCAAAGAGATCACACCGTCACATAAAACGAAGATAGAGAAGACCAATGAGGCGGTTGTCATTGCCTCTTCAGGTTCAACGAAGAACAAGATGGCCATGACGATGAAGAGCAAGGCGCGGATGATGATGTCAACCCTGACTCTTTTGAAGAAGTTTCTGATATTTTCCATGAATATAAATACCCCTTTCCTTTTGAAAGCGACTTATTATAGGGCCAAAAAACAAAACGGAAGATTTTTCTTCTCTCCAAAAAAGAGAATTTTTCGGTAGGTTTTCATTTTTTGGCCAAACATTCCTCAAACGTGGCCTTTAATTGATAGATATCGCTGGTGACAATCTCATAAACCGTCGTGTAGTCAGTTTTCCCGTATTCGTGAACGATCCCGTTCCTAAAACCGATAATTTCGCCCCAAGGGATATCATTATGGCTTTCTTTAAAAGATGGAGATAAGCATTTTATCTTCTCAATCATTTGTTGAAGTCTGAACATCGTGGCATCCACCGTTTTGATGTCGTTCACGAATTGTTCATAGGAAAGACCGCTGGTATAACCGATTATAGCGTCTATCTCGTTTAAAGCTTTTTGAAGGTAATAAGAATCCGATTTGCTACCCATAGATTTTGACGCCATACTTCAAAATCTCATTGAC
The DNA here is from genome assembly GCA_963651445.1 of bacterium. Taxonomy (GTDB): domain Bacteria; phylum Bacillota_I; class Bacilli_A; order RFN20; family CAG-826; genus UBA4951. Next base: position 7,149 of record CAVJPU010000020.1, read on the forward strand.
GAGCTCGATGTTATCCTTGAGCTCGCTGCTACGTATGACATCTACTTTCTTATAGACAGCGTTTCTTATTTTTCCCATTAAGCCGACAAAACGTAGGCCAGTTAATGAGGTGGCGACATATAAATCGACATCGCTGGACTCTCTCGCTTTGCCGGTCGCATAACTGCCAAACAAATAGCAGAAATCTATCTCCCCTGGGTATTCCTTATCGAATAAAGCCTGGAGTTTGTTCTTTATCAAATCGATGTTCAATAAGCCTTTTTCTTCGGTTATCTCGCATTTCTTTTGAAGGATATCGATGAATGAATCCCTTTTGAAATGATCGCCGTAGTTATCGTCGTTCTCGTATCTAACATAGGTTCTTAGAGAAACCCCGATTATTTTGGAGGTCTCTAATTGGGACAGATTGTATTCGCTTCTTAATTCTTTGAGGTTCATAGCAATATCAAAATAGCATATTTGGCACATAGAATAAATGCTAATGTGCCATTTTGGCATATTTGATAATTAAAAGTATGCCAACACCCATTAATTTTGGTTTTCTCATATTTATGAGCAACTTTGACTTGATATTTCACCTTTAGGTTCTTTTACTTATGACTTGTGCCTATTATTAGGAGCCGAGAGATATGAAATACGAAAAAGAAGCGCTGAAAGCCATCTCGTCTAGTTGTTTGCTTTGCTACGATCCTAAATGCGATCGTGCTTGCCCAAAAGGATATAAACCATCGGATTTATTAAGATCCTTGAAGTTTGATAACTTCGAAGGGGCTGGCAAACACGTTGATAAGGACGTCTGCAAAGATTGTCCGGGATATTGCGAGAAAGCCTGCATCCATTTCGATAGACCAGTCGAAATCAAAAAGGCCATCGAATTGAGTGAGAAATACGATAAGAGCCAAGCTGAGCCTTCCTTAGAGATTGATTTCATGGGCATCAAGTGCGAAAACCCCTTCTTCCTTTCTAGCAGCGTGGTGGCCTCCACTTACGATATGTGCGCCAGAGCCTTGGAAGCTGGTTGGGCCGGAATCGTCTATAAGACCATCGGCTTCTATATCCCTGAAGAAGTTTCCCCGCGTTTCTCTTCCATCGAGAAAGACGGAACCCCATTCGTTGGCTTTAAGAACTTAGAGCAAATCTCCGAGCATACCCCGGAAGAGAATTTTGCCATTCTCGCTGAATTGAAGAAGAACTATCCAAATAAGATTATCGTCGCTTCCATCATGGGCCAGACCGAAGAGGAATGGACCAAGTTGGCCTCCTTGGCCGAAAAGGCTGGATGCGACATCATCGAATGCAATTTTTCTTGCCCTCAAATGGCGGCTGAGAAGATGGGCAGCGCCGTAGGCGCAGACCCAGAGATGGTCAAGTTGTTCACCGCCGCCACCAGAAAAGGTACCAAGTTGCCAATCTTAGCCAAGATGACTCCTAATGTAACCGATATGGTGCCACCAGCTATGGCCGCGATGGAGGGCGGAGCCACCGGCATCGCCGCCATCAATACCATCAAATGTCTTACCAATGTCAACTTGGACACCATGGAAGGTGATCCTAACGTAAGTGGCAAGACCTCGGTCTCCGGTTATAGTGGCAAAGCCGTTAAGCCAATCTCTTTGAGATTCACCTATGAGATGGCCTCCGATAAAGGGTTGAAGGGCGTTCCTCTTTCCGGCATCGGCGGAATCGAAACCTGGAAAGATGCCTTGGAGTTCTTGGCCCTAGGCTGCAGCAACGTCCAAGTCACCACCGCCGTCATGCAATACGGCTATAGAATCATTGATGATTTGATTGACGGCACCAAGAACTATATGAGAAAAAACAACATCAAGTCCTTGAATGACATCGTTTCCAAGGGTGTTAATAATGTCGTTTCTCCTATGGCGTTGGATAGAAACACCGGAGTGTTCCCTGTCTTTGATAGATCCAAGTGCATCAACTGCAAGAGATGCTATATTTCCTGCCTTGATGGAGGACATCAGGCCATTGAAATCAAAGACGATAAAATCGTCTTGAATCCAAAGAAATGCGTTGGTTGTCTCTTATGCAAACTCGTTTGCCCGACCAATTCGATTTCTAGTTCAAAGAGATTCAATAAATAAACATTTATAAAGAAAACCCCCGTGAGTTTGTGACTTGCGAGGGTTTTAATTTACAATTTTGTACTTCGTTATTTGAAAACATGCACGATTCTGACGAACTCTTTCTCGTTGAACCAGCCCAAATCGATTATTAATTCAGCGAGCTTTTGATTATCGATTTTCCTTTTGATACATTTTGTCTCATAGGAGATTTTATTCATTTTTAACACGCAATTATAGTCACACGCATAATCCGGATTGTATTCGATATATACATCATTAAGAAAAATTGGCATATCGAGTTTCCCGTACCAATTAATGATTTCTTTTATCGAATCATTGCTCAATTCATCATAAGTTACAACAAACAAATCAATTTGATTGTTTATTTCACCGTTTTTGGCACGTTCCAAAATTTTTTCTCTTTTTTTGATGATTGCCGTTTGAATTGTTTTTATCTGCTCTTCCTGACTTTTTACATTCAAGATAGCGCTTGTTGCCCCGGATTCGTACTGAAAATTAATTTCATGCGAGAGTCCTTTTCTCTTGTATTCATGGAGCTCATTGTTTTTCTGCGTGACCGCTTCTTGGGTGTTTTTGCTAAACACATCAATGGTGTCCCGCTGTTGCTTTCCATCAAGGGTGGTTATACCGCGAGTGACTTCGAGCCAAGTTCTGCCAACGATAAAATCGGGAAAACGCTTTTTGCTGGCCGAATCTCTTTGTCTTATTTCTCGTTCAAAATCCAGATTGTTGAACCGGCAATAAAAATATAGTGCTATAACTTCGGAAAATTCTGTTGAATACAATATGCTCTGATTATAGGCAAAGCCATTTGTACTATTTTCGAATTTTTCTTTCATAGCGTGCACGAATAAGAATGGTAAGCGAACGGCCTCTTCTTCATCTCCAGCGCGTCTTTCAGCGTATATGCTTTTTTCTTCATTTTCGTCAACGAACCCCCTAATTCTTCGCGAATGTGATGAGATGATGCACGTGATAACCGCCGGTGGTGCCACTGCCGGTATCGCATGGGACCTCGACCTCGGAATGAGCGACGACGAACCATCTTTTTTCATTCATCTTCGTGATGTAGGCTTCCTCGTTGCGTTCGCGAGTGTAATCCTTGCTATCCGAATTGTATTCGTAGCTGACGTAATACGGCTCGCACCCGGAGCATACTCCGACGACGAACCAATGCTTTTCTTCGTAGTCGTAATGCATATGCTCACAAAGCACGACCGTCTTCGTCTTCCTCCAGCCCGTACCGGACCCGGCCACAGATCCGGACCCGCACCCGCTCAGGCACAGCGCCATGAGCGGCAAAGCGAATAAGACAATCTTTTTGAATTTCATTTGTAAATCCTCCAAGCAAAATATCGACCGCTCGCCCTAAGAGGCACCCGATAAACAAATATCCTGCTGCAATTTTGCTTTTATGATACCCCCCCCCAGAAATTTTTCAAGTGAGGCCACAACTCAGTATGAATTTGCGTTCGTTTTGCCATCCAAATTAAGTTTTCAAAATCTGAAGCAATCGCTTTTATAAACAACAGGCGATTGTTTTTTCTTTCCTTCTTTTTAAGAGGAACTACAATATTGCCCGGCTTATGAAAGAGACTGCCAAAAAGAAAAAATTATTCGACCCGGTTGACCTGACTTCGGGGTCTATCTATAAATGCTTGATTGCCTTCCTTATACCGATCGTTTTGTCGATGTTGTTCCAGCAGTTATACACCTTGACGGATGCCTTGATTGTCGGACAGACCTTATCGGAAGCCGAAGTAGCGGGCGTCAATAGCAGCACCCCACTAGTTTACATCGTCCTTCAGTTCGGGATGGGTTGCACGGCAGGGTTCTCGGTTTTAATAAGCGTTAAGATCGGCACCAAGGATGTAAGTGGCACCCGCAAGAGTTTCTTCGTCCAGATTATATTATCTTTGATAATATCCGCGATACTTACACTCGTGGGAATCTTGCTTATCCCAACCTTCCTTAAATGGCTGGGTATTACGCCTTCAACCACCGATATGGCCATGCAAGAAGAATATCAGGCCGCTTATACTTATTTGCTTTGGATCTATATCGGGATTGTTTTCCAAGTCTTTTATAACCTTATCGTTTCGGTCCTTAGGGCTTTAGGCGATAGCCTTACCCCGTTCTTGTTCTTGGTGGGTTCCACGGTTTTGAATGTGGGCTTGGACTTATTGTTCATCATGGTCTTTAAGTGGGGCGTGGCCGGCAGTGCGATTGCCACCGTCATCTCTCAAGGTTTGGCGGCTATCGGAGCCTTTATCTATGCCTGGAAGAAATATGAGGTTTTACGTATCACCAAGGAAGATGTCAAAGCCCCTCTTAAGTTATACGGAAAACACCTATATAACGGATTGCCGATGGGTTTTCAGTTCAGCGTCTTGGAAATCGGCATCATCGTCATGCAGTCGGCGGTCATCGCTTTCGATGTCACCCCGGCCGGTGCGATGGTAGCGGGATTGCCAGCTCAGTTGGGTTATGGCGTAGCCTGCAAGATATTCGGATTATTGATGACCTTCTTGAATGGTTTAGGAACCGCCATATTGTCCTTTGTCTCTCAGAATATGGGGGCGGAGCAATATAAACGCGTTAAGAAAGGCATTCAGGCTTCCTTGATTATCGGTATATTCCTCTGGCTATTCATTGTCTTAATTGGAATGTTATTGACCATCAATGGTGCTTATCAGCGATTGTTCTTAAGTTCCGAGAAGGTTACGGCCGAGTCCATTAAGTATGGGAATACATATTTGTATGTATCTGTGCCATTGATGTTGATTCTTATGGTTCTTTTCATCGTGAGGAACGTCTTACAGGGAATGCAAAAACCTTTATGGCCTTTCTTAAGCGGGGTTGGGGAATTGATAGCCCGTGTGATGGTTTGCTTGTTCTTGCCGGCTTTGTTCAATGGCGGGCCGGTTAATTCCGAAGCGAGTTTGTCTGCCTATATCGCCACTTGCAGCGCCGATCCAGCCGCTTGGATACTCAATGTATTGGTGTCCCTCCCGGCCTTATTGGTGATGATAAAGAGAATCTCTAAGTTAGAGAAAGCCAAGATAGAAGAGAAGCCATCAAAATGACGGCTTCTTTTTATATATACCAAGCAGGGACAATCAGAACATCTTTGCTTAAGGCTAACAATTTGTCTTTCATGCAGATAATCGCCCCTTGGCCGAAGTTGACGCCCGCTTTCTCAAGAACGGCAAAATTCTTTGTCATTAGCAAAGTCGGATTTGAAGTCTTTTTGATTTCGATTGGGTGCAATACGCCATTACTTTCCAATATCAAATCAATTTCGCGCTGTTCTTTGTCACGATAGTAATACATGTTCAATTCTTTGCCTGAATTGGCGTAGGATTTCTTGATTTCTGAAACGATGTAATTTTCAAGAATCGCACCGTTTATCGAGCTGTTTTGTAAGATTTCCGGACTGGAATGTTTTGTTAAATAACTGACCAAGCCCGTGTCAAAGAAATAAATTTTAGGGATTTTGAGCACCCTCTTAAGAAGATTATTTGAGTATGGATGGAGGAAAAAGATAATTTCGGATTTTTCAAGAACGCCGAGCCATCTCTTGGCTGTGTCATCGCTGACATCAACATCCAAAGCGATGGAGTGGATGTTCAATTCTTGCCCGACTCGGCAAGCCACCGCACGGACAAAGTCCATAAACTGGCCATCGTCTCTCAAAGATGTTTCTTCTCTCACGTCGCGAGAAATATAGGTTTGAAGATAACTCGAAAAGAAAATATCGCGATTCGTGTATTTCCGACTCAAGAGTCCAGGCATACCGCCATTCCAAATCCTTTTAAACATCTCGTTGACGTCAGCAGGCTTGTTGCCAAGCGCTCTTTGCTCCAAAGAAGGCAAAGACATTTCGAATGGTTTCGATTCATTGTTCGCGAATAATTCATGTCCCGAAAAAGAGGATAGATTAAGGATGGCGATTCTGCCGGCCAAACTTTCTTGAGAGAGTTTCATCAATTTGTAACTTTGAGAGCCCGTAAGCCAATAGCTACCAGGTTCCACCCCATTATCGATGGCGATTTTGAGATAGGTAAAAAGCTCTGGAGCGTATTGGATTTCATCGATGAGAAGAGGGGGTTTGTGGATTTGCAAAAACATCTCCGGATCGGTTCTGGCCAAGTTCCTTTCTTGCAGATCGTCCAAAGTTACTTTGTTACGACTCTTGTCGATATGTTCGAGCATCGTGCTCTTGCCAGCCTGTCTTGGACCTGTTATCAAAATACAGGAATATTCCTTTGCAAGTTCTAAAATCAGTTCTTCCATATCGCGTTTGATGTAGTTCATAAAACACTCCTTTTTTCGACCAAAATACGATGCAATCTTATTTTAGTCGGATTTTTATGTATTGTCATCAACAATAATAGGCATTTAAAAAGACTTGTTTTATGGCGGCAAAAGGCATGGCAAAAAGAAAAGCCACCTTAAGGTGGCTCTTTTATTAGATCATTTTCTTGATGAGATCAGCCAGGGTTTGGGCTAAATCCTTGATATCAGCATTTGTGGTGTTGATGAGGAAGTCGTAATTGTCTCTATCGCCCCATTTGGAGTCCGTATAGAATTCGTAGTACTTCCTTCTGTTCTTATCGATGGTCTTGATGCGTTTCTTGATTTCTTTGTCTGAGAGATTCTCGTGGTCCTTTTCTCTCTTCTTGCAACGTTCCACCTTGGAATCCATGTCGCTATAAACGAAGATACGGATTGGATGGAGGTCATTGAGAATGTAATCGGCGCATCTGCCGATGATGACGCAGGAGCCTTTGGAGGCTAAGTCTCTGATGGTGTCGGCCTGGGTTTTGAAGATATCGACGGATTGCTTGAGGTTCGGGTTCGGACCGACGTTCCAAGTAACTCCATAATGGATTGGGTAAAGGAGAACCGGTCTATTCTCGGTCATTTGTTTGATGTAGTCTTTGGAAAACAGGGTTTTCTTCTCGATCTCGCTTAAAATCTCCTTATCGTAATAGGCTATGCCTAAATTATCGGCCAACCTTCTGCCGAGTTCACGGCCACCGCTTCCGAATTCACGTGATATGGTGATTATCTTAGACATATTTTTTCCTCTTCTTCCTACTTAAAATATAGCCCAAAAGGGCGAAAAACATAAAGTTTTTTCGTGCTTATTTTTTCTTGAAGGACAATAGCCAGCCAAGACCATAAACAAAGAACAAGATAAAGGAGAAAATGCTAGATACGACTAGTTTCCAGTTCCCATCTCCGTTGGTGAAGGTAAAGGAAAGGACGATGCCTATCACCCCGATGATAATGTTGGCGATGGCGAAGAATCCAACCGCTTTTCTTAATGGGCCTCTATCCAAATAAGAGGAGATGGCTCCGATGCCGGAGATGGCCATAAAGCCGCTGAAAAGGATGACGAAGGCCATGATGATGGCGATGTTCTTGGCCGTATAAGCGTTCTCGACGTTACAGACATCGCTGATGCCAGAGATTAAGGTAGAGAAAGCCAAAGCTAAGAAACCAGCCCCAGAGATAAGCAACAAATCCTTCGATGCCTTCTTGGTTTTGCTCTCGCTTGCCAAACGGGTGAAGGCGTGAGTTGCACTTTCCTCGGTTTTTATTTCACCGGTGTTCCCATCCTTAAAGGAAATGGAATTGACTCTGGTTTTAAGCCTGACGGAACGAAGTTTGTCCTCGTTTGGGGACAAGAACATGATAGAAACGGCTTCCCAAATGAAGACCCAGCCGACGATGTCGATGATTTCGGTGATGAGGTCCTTGGTGGAACCTTCTCCGAACCAACCACCGTTGCTGCCGGCAATCATCAAGATAAGAGCGATGACGCCTGCCGCTAATAAAAGGGCGATTCTTAAGCCCTTCTTCTTGCTATCGATAAGGGAGCCGAAATGGTTCATTTCCACCAAATCGTTGAAGGACTCTAATAATTTGTCGGGGTCATAGCCTTCGTAATCATCGATGGCGAAGCTTAAATCCACTTTGTAATCAAGTGGGACGCGGGAGATGATCTCACTGACTCTAGAAAGTATCTCTCCTTTAAATTCCGGATGTTCTTCGGAGGCATAATCGGTGACAAATAGTTCGCTGGCTTTTTCGTAAGCCAAAGTGACTTTGACCACCTTATTTTCTTCGTCTATTTCGTAATATTTCTTAAGAAGCTCAATCTGTTGGGCTTTAATGGGGTTATAGGTTTCTTTTCTCTTATTTTTCATAGCCCGATAATTCTATATTTTCAAAAGGATATTAGGTAGTTTTTCCTATTTATTTTTCAAGGGAGTTCTTGTTTGACAAGAAATCCTTCAAGCCGATATATAAGATTCCGTTTTCGTCATGCCATGGGATATAGCAGTCTTTAAGGACAACGATTTTCTTAAAGGAGTCTTCGATCTTTTTGAATCCTCTGGTTTCTTGCTCTGTTTTCTCTTGGCTTTCCAAAGCGTAGGCAACCTGAACATAATATCTGTTGTTTCCTTTGTTGCAGACGAAATCTATCTCGTATTGCTTTCTCTCGCTTTTGTTCTCGGCGTTTTTGTAATTTATTTCGACAACGCCGACATCGACTGAATATCCGCGGACGATAAGCTCATTATAAACAATGTTTTCCATCACGTGATTTGGCTCATTCTGTCTGAAATTTATCCTGGCGTTCCTTAAACCGATGTCTTCGAAATAATACTTGAATGGGGAGTTTACGTATTTGTTTCCTCTTATATCGTATCTCTGCGCTTTATTGATCAAAAAAGAGTCGACAAAGCAATCTATATAAGAAGATATTGT
>CAVJPU010000021.1:0-14258 GCA_963651445.1 bacterium
AAATAGAGATGGCACGCGCGTGAGAAAGCTGGAGGCTGGCCCTTGTTATTAACCTACTTATGCATTAAAATAAAAAAAATGAAAAAAAATGAAAAAAATGTTGCATTATGTAATTATTGTGGTAATATATAGTTGTGATAAGAAAAGGGCCACTTATCATAGGAGGTAATAATATGGAAGAATACAGAATTACAGTCACATACATTGATAACAGTGATGATTACATCAAGTTACCAACATTAAAGGAAGCTCTTATGTGGTTAATAAGAAACGCTGCCAACATTGCGGATTGCTTAATCGCAAGATATTATAAGGATGATGATGATAGATTTTTCAAAACGACCGGATTGACCTGGTTCTTCGACCGCGAGGATCTCATTGGCGAAGATGCTTATTATCAAGAAATCGTTAGTAGAAAGGAGAGATAATATGATATTCAATCAATTATTATTCAAAGCTTTGTTAAAGCAAAATCAATGGAAAGTGACCGATGTCGCGTCAAGGACCGGCATCAAGTATCGCCGACTTCATAGCATTACTAGCAACAATGCTGAACCAACCATTTCAGAAGTTGATGCGATTTGCGAATTATTCCAAGTCGGTTATCACTCATTCTGGTGGGACAAGCAAGAATATGTTCAAGCCACAATTGAAGATTTGTTAAGAGAAAGGGATTACTAATATGTCAATGGGTATTTATAAGAAAATGGCGGCTATCACTGCCGAGTTGGGTAGAGTTAAGAAGAACATTAAACTCCAATCTTACAAGGCAGTCTGCGAAGGCGATGTCCTTGCTGCGGTCAAACCATTAGAAGAGAAGTACGGCGTTTATTCTTATCCAGAGAAGAGAGACACGGTGCAAGTCCTATGTGATGACAAGTTCATCATTCGAATTAAAACCAGCTATCGCTTCGTCGACATTGATGATGGGAGCAGTATTACCGTTGAATCATATGGCGATGGAGTGGACTCTATGGACAAAGCACCAGGTAAAGCAATGACTTATGCTGATAAGTATGCCCTTATGAAGGGATATAAAATAGAAACTGGAGATGATCCAGATTATGTTGAGTCTCCAAAATCGCCGAAATGCGACGCGTTTGAAAAAGAATGGAATAATTTATCAAGCGAAAAACAAACGCAACTCTTAAGCTGGATTTCACGCAAATGGGGCGTTAATTCAGTTGTCGACTTAAACGACAGCCAAAAAATAACCATATTAGGATTTATCAATAAATAAAGAAAAGGAGGGTTAGTATGGATATTAAGAAAGCGAAAATGAATGGCTATCCAAATCACTCACTAATCCCTGTAACTATATTCCCTATGAATGATGAAGGAATGGAAGCGTTCAATAAGCTCTACTTCGAATGCTTGAAAAAATATCCAAGAAAGATACATTTCACTCCAAAGGGATATATTCCTAAAAGGCAACTACTACCAGCAATGAGTGTTGTTTGCACGAAAACCTGTGCGGAGCTTACCGTATTGGATGATGAGATATTTAGAGTTCAATTCAGAACCGAGCCAGAAAGAAGGGATAAGAAAGTGATGAGTGGTCGCACTGCTTTTAGAAAATTTTGCCAAATAGCCGACAAGTACGGCATCAATATGAAAGATTACGCTATTAAAAACGGCAAAGAAATCAAAGAGACAATTCACCAGCCACTCATTCTACTTAATTATCCAAATCTAAGACCTTCCTTCTACTGGGACCATGTTCATCACATTGATTTTCACTCATCATATGCGAGCGGTCTAATGAGATGCTTTCCGGAATTCAAACCAATGCTTGTCAATATCTATGAAAAAAGAAAAGAGGATCCTTATCTTAAAGCGGTCCTTAACTACTCCATAGGGTTTATGCAGTCCACCAGATGCGGATGCAAATATGCACATCTCGCAAAGGCTGCAATTGAAGATAATAACAAAAGAGTGTTAGAATTAAGTAGAAAGCTCAGAGAAGCTGGAGCAACAATCCTTTGTTATAATACCGATGGACTATGGTTCTTCGGATTGGACGACTACCACGATGATATGGAAGGTCCAGGACTTGGACAATGGCATTATGACCATAGGGATTGCCGGTGGAGAGCCAAGAGTGCTGGATGTTATGAATACATAGAAGATGGTGTTTATTATCCAGTAGTCCGTGGTCGTACTAATCTCGACCACATAAAAGATAGGTCCGAGTGGGTATGGGGTGACATATTCAGAGCGGACTGCAAGATTATTAAGTATTCGTTTAACGAAAGGGACGGTTTAATTAAGATTTATGAAGAAACATAGTAGCAAATTTTATCACAAACAATATAGAAAATATATGAAAGCATATGAAGATACAACCGAAAAAATGAAATCTGAAGGGTTAAAAATGAATGATTCATTCATGCTTTCTTACAAAGATTTTAAGCTCAATTATAATAAGAAGAGAAAAGCTTATGAGAAAGACCAAGAGAATGGGAAATACAAATATACACCGGATGCCGTTAAGGATTTAGTGACTGACCAGCAATATAATCTCGGTTATAAGGAAGCTCGAGGGTTTCAGAGGCTTCTCAAAATCAATAAAGATGAAATGATTAACAAGAATTTTAACTTCAAAGAATTCCGCAATATGGGGCGTGAAGACATTATTGAATATTTCGATGAAATGAATTACTGGGAAAAAGCAAAAGCAATTGCTCATTCTGAAGGCAAAACAATATCTCAAACATTCTTTGGAAGCAAATAATAAAAAAAAGGAGGATATTATGAAGCTTACATTAGAAACTATCTCAAACGGGGTAAAAGTTAGAATTGAGGAAGAATATGATCCAAACAAAGAAAAGGAATGGATTAAAAGGGGTATCGCTATCACTCAATTCAAGAGAACAATATATGAATTAAAAAAGAAAGAAGATAGCAAGACCAAAAAATTAGAAGAGAAGTATCCAGAACCAACTGAAGCGGAGTGGGACTCTCTTATGGAGGATATAGACAATGCTAAATAAAAGACAATGGGATTTATACAATTTAATTAAGGAACATTCCGAGAACGGTCATAGATTATCCGTTCAAGATATATGTGCAAGATTACCGGAACATTATCAGTCAAGAGTGACTCAACACAACTTCTCAAATTGCCCTCTAATTTATAAGGACATTGATGAATTGAACGCTTCTGATGAAGTTGGTTACATTATTATCAAGAAAAATAACCAATTCTTTGTCGGCGATGAAGATGAAGCTTATTGGTACCTAAGAAAAATCTATTATAAAATGAGAGATGCTATTGAAAAGTACTACGCAGTTGACAAGAAGTTTAAAGAACATGATCAAGGGCGTATCTTATCGAGAAAACTTGACCCTATTGATGAAAAGTCAAAAGCTAAAGTTTTTATGGAATCTTACAAGAATGATTGATAATATATTATTGATAATACTTATGTCGTTTGGTGGATTATCTGTCTTCATTCTAATTGTATGGGTTGCCTTATGGTTCGTGGATAAAATACCAGATGATAAGGACTTGGGAAAAAAATGATAAAGAACAGGATAAGATGGAAGCGTTCATCCGAATGGGAAAAAAGAAATATAATATATGCAGCGAGGTTAGAGTATGAGCTATGTCAAAAAGACAAGAAAAAGAAAAATTGAGGACAATAGAACTTTAACTGAATGCGAACTTAATCTTATATGGGCCGTCATTCGTAGAGCTTACTTAGATAAAAATTGGTACTTTTTTAAAAAACATAGATTCGCCAAATTATTAGGTATAGATTATGAATGGGCTTGTTACCAAATGGGTATAAAGGGGAAATAATATGGTTACAATTAGTAATGCTTGGTTGGCTGCTTTAATTACTTTCTCTGTCATTGGTGTATTGACAACTTTAATCGCATTAACAGTTATTATTGTGATGATAGTTATTGGTATTCGTGACACGCATGAGAAAGAAAGAGAATTTGAAAATGGCAAGAACAGCAAGAAGCAAATCAAGTAGTGAATTCAGAAGAAGTATAGAAAGACGTGAAAAGCTTAATAGGGAATGGTATTCACTCCGTTCCCTTTTGGGCAATGACTGGGCCATATTCTATATGTTGCTTGGTGGACGTGAAGCTGGCAAATCTTATGCTGTTACTTCTTTTTTTGTCGCACAATATAAAAACTTAAACAGGCCATTTTATTGGCTAAGGCTAGAAGCGGAATCTACTAAGAAACTTCTTCAAAATAACGCTGAAAAACTAATTGATCCAGATATTAGAAGAAAATGGGGTTTAGATATTGTTACAAGTGGAGACTCAGTCTACGAAGTTATAGAACGCTCACAACCGGATGAAAAAACTGGAAAAAGTAAAATTCTTAAGAAAAAGTTTATGTGTCGAGTACTCGCTTTATCAACATTCTATAACGACAAAGGTAGCGGTTTGTTTGATGCCGATTTCTTAAAGGATCCTACAATGTATTACAACATATGTTGTGACGAAATGAATCGAGAAAAAAATCAAAAAAAGACATTCGACATTGTTTATGCATTTGTGAATGAATTGGAGAACTTAGTTCGTTCTACAAAGGAAAGAATAAGGGTCATATGTGTTGGAAATACTTTGGAAGAGGCAAGTGATTTAATGTGTTCTTTCAACTTCCTACCAGAAGAATATGGAAGATTTTATCTACGTTCTAAAAGATGTGTTATTGACTATATTGAACCAAGCGAAAAATATCTTACAAGAAGAAAGGGGACTATTGCTGACATCTTAATGCCTGATGCCTCCACTTTCACTAATAGAGTGGAAGTGGACAATACATTAGTGACCAAGAAGAGACTTATCAAACCTAATTATTGTATTAGATTTAGTAAATCAAAAGATACCTGGTTCACCGTGTGGAACGATAACATTATCGCAAGATATAATGGCGAACAGTCCCCTATTCGGTTCATGCGACCATACATAGATGGAGCATTCAATAGCGAAGCACGTGACCAAGTAATTTCTATGTTCGACAACCGCATATTCCTATATAGAGATTTAATAACTTTTAAATTATTTCAAAAAGAGCTTGAATTATTAAAACCAAGAAAGTAATATAATAATTGTAAGGCACAATATTGTTCGCTCATAAAATCACTTCCACATTTCTTTATTAACTAGAGTTATTGTGTCTTACAGACGTAACATAAGGGAAAAATCCAGTTGGCTCTCTGGATTTTCCCTTTTTTTTAATTTTATATATTGACTTGTGGTATTTTATTGCTACATTAAAGATAGGACGAGGTTTATACATATATTCGGTAGAATCCATTAAGCCGAGTAGGACCGAAGAGGTACGGATAATAGACTGGGGACTTACGCCAGACTATCGTATGTATAAAGACCCTTAAAATCCTAACTAATCATTAAAGGAGATTATTATGACTGACGAAGAAGAAAAGAAAGTCGAAACGGGTGTCACTGATGCTACTTATGCGTCTATGCTCGGTGAAGCCATTAAGTCAAAAGATGCAGAAATCGAGAGCTTGAAAGAGCAACAAGCTAAGCGTGTCAAGGAACTTACTGACATGATTGTCAACGGACAAGAGTCGGAAGAAGAAACTCAAAAGGTCGAAGTTGTTAAAAGTCGTAGAGAACTTTACGATGATTATCAGAAACTCGGTACTGATACTACCAATTACGACTTCTGGAGTAAATTCATTGAGTTAAGAGACGCAACTATACGCGAAAATGGGAAAGACCCATGCGTTACCGGCAATTATGGCACCGGTCCTAATGGTGCAGTGCAACCAGCTTATGGAGAGCCGGAGGCGGTCGATAGTGCTATGGAAGAAATTCGTGAACTATTAAAAGACTGCGATGGGGACAAGGAACTATTTCGTGTAAAATTTGCTCAAAAATTCAGATAAAGCAAAGGAGAAATTATGGCAAATTATTCTGGAATCCTCAATAAGAACCTAATCCAATCCGTGTTGTGCAATATGGTTATTTCACAAGATGTGCTTGGTGGTTCTATCAAACACAACTATTCATTAGTTGAAAAAGCGAGAGTGGATGGCTCTCTCTATGGTGATACAAAATTATACATTGATACACCAACATTAACATCATCCGAATGGGGCAATGATGCTGAAGCGGAAAATTTACTCGCATTACATCGTCCTGCTGCACCGGCTGTTCAAGGTATTACATTTGGTGTTTATCGCCAAGTTGCATTAACAACTGATGATTACCTCTCAAAACAAGCTTTCATGGATGAAGGCGGATTCTCTACTTACAATGCAATCTTAATGAGTAGATTATCTACCACCAAAGAAATCTATGATAACACAACCTATAACGCATTCTTCGGAACAGTTAAAGGTGGTGCCACAATTAACGAATTAAGTATCGATTTAAGTGATATTACTGCAACTGGCGAAGAAAAGAATCGTTTAGAAGCTCAAACAATTGCTAAATCTATTGCCGATTTAATTGACGATATGAAAGATTACAGCACCGCTTACACAGAGAATGGTTTCTTACGTGCATTTGGTGAAGATGAAATTAAAATTGTTTGGAATAAGAAATATGTCAATAAAATTACAAAAATTGACTTACCAACAATCTTCCATAAAGACGGTCTTTTAGAAAAAGGTGCCGTTTTACCAGAAAGATACTTCGGTAGTGTTAACTCTGGAGCAACTGCTGGTGATGGTGCAAAGATTCGTTCATTAGTCGAACAAGTTATTGGATCCAATCACTACTGGGCCGGTGACCTTATTAAAAAAGGCGATACTGCTCCAGCTGGTACTTCCTATACTACTGATGATGCAATCATTTGCAAAGTCGTTGTTAAACTTCCACCATATATGAGCGCATTCTCTGTTGGAACAAGTTTCTTCAACGCAAAATCCTTAACAACTAACAACTATTTGACATTTGGTCACAATAGGTTAGAAGCATTAAAGGCATTCCCAATTATTGCTGTTAAGGCTGCTTAAGCTATTATCCTGTTAAAGGCATAATATCAACTCCTGTTGTGGAGGCGATAACCACAATAAAAACACCATCTCAAACTATGAAATCTTATCTCGCGTTTATTAAAAATTTTAACAATTACAAAAATAGAAAAGTCGTTCTTCCAGATATTACTTCTATGGAAGAAATCACATCCGCTGGCTATCAGTGGTCTTATTGCGTTGGCCCAACTCAAACAACTGCCATTGTCGACTTTAATCCTAATGATGGTGTGACTACTTCTGTAATTGTTAACTGGTCCGAAAATTATACGCCGGATTACTTGTTTGTCTTAAAAAGCGAAGATTCTACTATTGACTCTCGTTGGTTTGTTATGGAATGGAAAAGAACTCGTGGCAAACAATATCAAGTCGCATTGAAACGAGATGTTATAGCGGAAAATTTTGAGCAAATAAAAACTTCTGAAGTATTTGTTCAAAAAGGTATTGTCGATAGTGATAATCCACTTATCTTTAACCGAGAAAATATGTCTTACAATCAAATCAAACAAAATGAAACATTACTTAAAGACAACACTAAAAATGCATGGATAGTCGGATATTTCAAACTTACTGAAAGTGAAAAAGAAGTTAAAGCCGACCCACAAAATGTACAACAATTTATCGATATATCTAATATAATACAATTAAATAATGAAAGTGATCCTTCTCAAGGTGCGACTATTAAATTATTAGATGGTTCAATCAATGTCAGAACAAGAGCAAAGATATATGGACCAGGAAATAACAAAATTGATTTCACAACTCTTTTTGACACCAATTTTAACAATTCAACAAATGTTAAAACAACAACGCCAAGTTTTGGAACAACTTCATATGCACTTATTTATGTAGACTCAACCCCAAATAAAAAATATTTAGCAGCTTGTAATTCTTATCGAAACAACTTAAAAACTGCTTTTGAAACATATAATAATACTGCCGGTCAAAGCTTAATTTCGTCAGAAAATTACAAATTACTGCAAAAATTAGAAGGTGAAATTGTTCGTGTTGGCAATTCGCATTTCAAATTATCATTATCCAAAACTCAAACAATTAAGCAAGAAATCAATATTTATAATTCCGGTAATACTGCATCATTAAATGCGATTATGGATGCTATTCGTTCAAAATGGATAGAATCTTTGCAAAATGCTTGGGATGAAAGCAATGGCAATCCTTATTACATATGGTGGAAGGCAACAACTTACTATGTCAACTTACAACCAGTCTCTCTACCAGGAACACTTAGCCTAACATTATCATCTAACAGAAGAAAATTAGAAGATGCTCCATATGATATGTTTTGCATGCCTTATGATTCTTATACATTAAGACTTGCACAAGCATTAGTTAGGGAATATACAAATGAACAAATATATGATGTTCAAGTACTTCCTTATATGCCGCAAAATAACTGCTTAACAAGCAATGGCACTATTGATTTATCACTCGGTGATGAAGGTAAGGATTACTCAAATGTAACCGGAACTATAGAATATACAAAATCAATATATAGTATTGATTGGTCTTTGTTTGGCCCAGGAGATATTGGAGAAATAGTTTGGTCTATGACGATTTCCGTACCAAGTGATAAAGTATTACATTCTTTAAATGTTATAACATGCGAAATTGTGGAAGGCAGTGATTTTGTTAAAGCAATTCAATTTAGTTCTGATACTACAAAGAAAACTATTACTATTAAGGCTTACACAGAAGACACTGTTTCTAAAGATGATATGTCTCATGTAGAAATGTATATCGTTTACAACTACTCTATTGAAAATGACACATATTGTCAAATCTTTTATTGCACCAATTCTAATCGCTCATTTGTATTAAATGGCATAGATGTAGATTTGAATGAACCAAAAATTGACAATGAATGTAAATTCGCTCGACTTGTATCGCCAAACTGGAATGGTACATATGAATTTAGTCCAGTTAAAAATGGCGGTATCAATGGATTTAATGTAGATATTACCTATAAACCATACACACCATATATACATATTGCACCTATCTTTGGCAATATCTATGGCACCGTGCAAGATGCTCGTGGACTTATTTGTAATGGCGATTTCTCAATAACTATGATGAATAGCGCTTGGCAAACATATGAACTTAATAATAAGAATTACCAACAAATCTTTAATGCTCAAATCTCGACAATGGATAAGAATAATCAATTAAGCGTTGTTTCTAATGCTATTAGTTCACAAGTTAACGCATTAGCAACTGGTGTCGGTACAGGGCTTATGACTGGAAATGTTTATGCCGGTATTGCTGCTGGAGCATTATCATCTGCTGCTGGTATCGCAGATATAGGTATTCAACAACAACAATATCGCAATAACAAACAACTCCAAATTGACCAATTCGGCTACCAATTAGGAAATGTACAAGCAAGACCTGATACTTTAACAAAAGTGTCTACATTGACCGCAAATAATAGAATATGGCCATTCATTGAGTTCTATGATGCTACTGACGAAGAAAGAACAGCATTAAAGAACAAAATTAAATACAACGGTATGACTATTATGGCGATAGGAAAAATGGAAGACTATCTCAATCGAGATTATGAAGGTTTTAATTACTTCCAAGCTCAACTCATTATAAATACTGACATAGCGTGTGATACACATTTGTTAGATGAAATTGATATAGAATTACAAAGGGGGATTTACTTATAATGGCAATTCAAAGTGCAATAAATCAATTAGTCGCAACCACTGTGGCCGGTGCTTATGCTGTAAACAAACGAAATGACGCAAAAGTAAAAGAACAAAAAAAAGTGCAATCCGTTGCACCTTCGGATGAGCAAAAAGGATTTTACACTGACACAAAAAAAATGAATGTTGGGAATCTTTATGATAAAGCTTCTACTGGTTATGCTCTACGTTTGGAAGAATTCGGTGAAAGTGTAGATTTTCGTGCTATCGCAATGAGAAGAATGGCACAAACAGTTATTGACAAGAAAAAACAAAAAGACAATTACAATAATTTTGTCGCAAATTTAAAAAATAATAAAAGGAGGGCTAAATAATGGCAGGTCCTAAATTGCCAGACATTAGTACATTAGTACAAGCTGGTATCAACCCTAAAAACGGATTACCTATTAAATTTGGTAATATACCAGAAACATTAAAACACGATGTAAAGAAATGTTTACGTATTATCGACGAACAAGACGCAGTTGGTCGTTATACCTGGTATAATCTTCCAATGAATTTAGATAGTAGAGAATTAGAAAGAATGCTCTACTACAAAGGGCAATTATGTTTCTTCTATAGTAAAGAATTAGAACAATTCTATTTTATGCCATATGCATTAGATGGAACTATCGACTTCTATGGTAGATTTAATCAAGTCCATCCAGTACCAATGACTGCTGGAACTGATGCTGATAAAAAATTTGTTAAAACGCAAGAAGAATATCTTTCTCAAATCAAGTTAAAACCACAATATGGCGTCCACACAGATGAAATAGAAGAAGATGACATCTATAACTCATGTGTCTTATTACACGACTATACAAAGCAAATGTCTCAAACAATTATTCCAAGAGTGACATTGAATGATGCTATTATAGATGTAGAAGCTGAATGTGTTCCATTTATGAGAACCTCAATGATTAACGCAACTGGCGTAAAAGGAGTGAGAGCAAGCGATGCCGACCAAGCTGATGCTATCGCCGAAGCCGGAAGAAATGTTGTTAAAGCAGCAATGAAGGGAGAACAATATGTCCCTATTATTGGATCAATGGAATTCCAGGACTTAGGGGAAGCGGCATCTGCAAGAGTACAAGAATATTTCCTTGCAATGCAGTCACTTGAAAATTTCCGTTTATCTACTTATGGCTTAGAAAACGGCGGTTTATTTGAAAAAGTCGCTCATACAACTGATAAAGAAAATGCTGTTAATAACACTGTTGTCGGATTAGTTTATCAAGATGGATTATCAATAAGACAAAATTTCTGCAATATCGTTAACTCAATATGGGGACTTGGTATATGGTGTGAAGCAAGTGAATCCGTACTTGGTGCCGACATCAATGGTGATGGTGTTGCTTACGATGAAAATAGCGATGGAATGTACTCCGGTAGCGAATCGGAAGAAGGAGGAGAAGAATAATGGCGGAAATGTTTCCAATTTATAACACAATGACTTTTTGCCAAATATGGGACAATGTTGACTCATTTGTGGAAGATTATAAAAATGTTGGCATTATACCAAAAATTAAAGATGATAGTGCTAAACAATTATTCTATTTACTTTATGCAAGATACGGAAATAACCCTATTGCAAATAGAGACTTAACACAATTCAAATATAAAATTTTTAGTGTTATCTTCCAGTATGGACCAACGTGGGAAAAGAAATTAGAGATTCAAGACAACTTAAGAAATCTCTCGGAAGCGGACATTATGGCTGGTGCAAAACAAGTTTATAATCATGCATTTAATCCGGGGACTGACCCTTCTACTTCTTCCACAAGCGAATTAGATTACATCAATGACCAAAATACATCTACCTATAAGAAAGGCAAAGTTGAGGCTTATGCTCTATTATGGGATATGTTGCGGACTGATGTAACTGAAGCATTCTTAAAGCAATTCTTAAAGTGCTTCAAACTGGTTGTAAGACCGGAAGAACCATTATTATACGAAAGTGAGGATTAAATATGGACTATTCTGTAATCGAACAATATGTTATTGCTCTTGCTCCAATGGTGACCGCTATTTTTTCAATGATAGCAACGGTCATTGTAAGCATTAAAAAAGTAAAAGCATTATCTAAATCGACAACTGCTCAAATCGAAGCCAAAGCATCCGAAATGGTAAAAATTAGCGGTGATTCTAATGAAGCAATTAGACAACTTACCGAAAAAGTTAGAATGTTAATTGAAGACAACACAAAATTAAGAGCGGATTATGAAAAACTCATTGATGCCACAAACGCAAAAGCCGAGGCAATTAACAATGTCAAAAAACGCAAGTAACATCACAAAAAAATATAGAAGCATATATTGGGCCCTTCAAATACTAGACTGGATTGTTGTTTGGTTTCCGCTCATTGTCTACTTTTTTGTAGCATTGACTGATGGTGGTGTCACAACAAGTCAAAAGTTTGGCGTAGTATCAATGTTTGGCGTTGCTCTAGTGCTTACTATATTCAATGTGATCACACGACATCACTTAAGGTCACCACTATGGTTGGCAATTATCGGAATCTATGTGGCACTAGATAATATCCTTCCTCTTATGTGGATGCTAGCGATAGGAACATTATTAGATGAACTATTGTTAAGACCTTCCCTCAAAAAATATGGTGTTAAGTTAGAATCTTCAAAAGTCTATGACGAACACCAGTCTTCATCTAACAATACAACAGGAGAATAATTAAATGGAGAATAAAACCTTATTAGACAAGATAATAGCACCAGATAGAGAAACTCAAAGAAAACACCGCGAAGCAATAAAAAATGTAATGTATTACTTCCTTATTGGGGTAATATCACTCATTGCGACTGCTGTCATCCCCTTCTTTGCTGGAGGTGTAACTGGTGACTTTGCTCTCTATTTCCCTAAATCAACTATTGGATGGATAGTTTATTGGTTGATTAGAGGAGGAAGTGCTCTTCTAAACGTATGTGTATTTGCATTGTTCAAAATGCAAGCACTTGTTAATGTTAAAAACGAACCTGGATATTTACAAGCAAGAGAAATTCTTAACAAACTAGGGCCTGCAAAAGAGAAAAAACCACGTTCGCCTGGTCAAATGAACGCGCAAGAATGGAGTGGTAAGGGTATTACTATTTTCTTCTCTTCATTACTTGCTGGGTGTACATTGTCAGCATTGGTATTAACATTCGATTTAGTTACATTCTTATCATGTATAGTAACTGTCATTATGGGTATTATATTCGGTTATGTGACTATGAGAAAAAACGAGATTTACTGGACTGAGGAATATCTCGAATATGCAAATATGTTATTAGAAAAGCAAAAAGCATTAGAATCGCAAAAAGCGAAGGAGGAAAAAGAAAATGCTAAACTTCGGAAACAAGGAATTCAGAAACCTTCAAGAACAAGTTCTAAAAAACGCAAATGACATTGAAGAGTTCAAGGAAGCAAGTGTTATCTTGCAAGAATTCGGTATCAAAATTGTCGGTGAAGTATCTACTGTAGATGAACTTCCGGACGCAACAACTTATGTAGGTTCTTATGGCGATGCTTATATTGTTGGCATATCTAGCCCATTTGATTACTACATTTTAACAAGACCAAATGACTCAATTGCAACTAATCACTGGTTTAATATTGGTCAATTCCCTCTTGCTGGTCCACAAGGCGAAAAGGGTGAAAAAGGCGACACTGGAGAAACAGGACAATCTTCAAGATGGTATTATGGAGCAAGTACACCTTTTAGCATTCCAAACCCTAATAAGTATGATATGTGTTTAGACACATCTACCGGCAATGTTTATATGTATAATGGTTCGGCGTGGCAATTATTGTCAAATATCATTGGCCCTACCGGTGCTACTGGTGCACAAGGTCCACAAGGTCCACAAGGTCCACAAGGCGAAAAGGGTGAAACCGGTGCTACTGGTCCAGCTGGTGCGTTTGACATTAAAGGTTTAGTTGCAAGTGCAAGTGATTTACCAGAAGTCGCACTAATGGATAAAGGTGATGCATATTTTGTTGGCACCACTGAGTCAAGTGTTATTTATGCCGTTGCTGGTGGAGATGACCCTTCTACTTGGCAATGGGTCCAAACGGATATTCAAGGTGTCAATTTAGAAGCAATCACCGTATCTGTAAAACCTATCTCACCACTTTATTATGATTTAGGTAGTGAAGCGTATCTTTGGAAAAATTTATATCTTGGTGGAACTATGTCAGATGGTACTAATTCAGTGACTATTGCTAACATTGCAACTAAGGATTACGTAGCTACTCAAATTGGTACAGTATTAGAGGAGGATTTCTAGTTTATGGCAAGTAGTGATAAGACATTAAGAGCAGTTTGCCAAGACACCGCAAACGCAATTCGTGAAAAAACTGGCAAAACTGACAAAATAAAGCCGATTAACTTTGCCGACGAGATAAAGTCTATAAGTGCTGGTGATAGTGCCTTAATTAGCCTAATAGATAAGTCAATTACGGAGATTAGTAATAATGAAGTAGAGAAAGTTGAGGCTTATGTATTCTACAATTGTGCTAAACTTACCACTGTGAACCTACCTGTATGCAAAAGTATTGGTACCTATGCATT
>CAVJPU010000022.1:0-12268 GCA_963651445.1 bacterium
ATATTTATGAGTTTTTGATTTCAAATGGTTGTGAAGACTTATCATTAAGATGCTTAAAAGACATATTATCTATCAAAAAAACATACATAAAGAGATTTTCTCAAACTTACGTTGAGCATCGTATTAGCAATGATTACATACCTAAAATTGTTTTGAACGAAGAGTTTTGTTCCACTTTCTTGAATGAATGTGTGAAATTTTGCAGGGATAACAAATCAATATTTCCACCATTTAATCTCAAAAATTTGATAGCTTGCAATATCGAATATCCGCCTCTGCTGCAATGGTTGGAAAGATATATAGACCATCATTACTCGAACGATGAGGAAATGATCTCTTTCTTCGGGATATTGTCACATATCGATAACCAGCGCAAAAATCAATTGTTGCTTCACTACTACAAGAAAGGCAATTGCGACGGCGTTTTAGAAAAGGCATATATTAGCAAAACAAATGGCTATTCAAATGCCAAAGAATGTTTTGAGTCCGAAATTCAGAGCCTCGAATCTTTGAAAGACAGTTTGTTGAGTTGGGATAAAATCAATCTAATAAAACCAATAAACACATTGATTTCCTATTACAAGGAGACAATTAAATCGGAAGAAACAGATAAATTAACCGATTATCTAGATCGAAGTACTATCGAAGAACTGAAAAAGGATGACTTAATAAGCGTGATTTCGTTAAAAGACGCATTCGAAGTTTACCTAAATGATGAGAATTTCAGAAAGATGCTTGCTGCCGGAAACGCCTACTACGGAGGTAATTCATTTGTCACAAGTAACAACCAGACCGTTAAATTCAAAGACGTGCTAAAGGACAAAAAGATACTGCAGGTAAAAGTTGTGCCAGACAAAACGTTCGAGAGTCATCTATCAACGATGAAATCTATATCAAAACACTTTGATGAAAATGCCGTTTTAACTCTTGACGAGGGCCTAACCAAAATTTTCCAAGAGAAAGGATGGAATGCCGATGAGTTTTGTTCAAACACCTATCTATCCAAAGATATATTCAGCAAAATCAAAAACAACCACAAAAACAAAATGGCGAAAAAGACGCTCGTCCAAATACTGATAGGGTTAGAATTGCCGTCAATAGAACAAGATTACTTTTTAGAACTCAATGAAACTCCTTTGTCTAGATATGACAAATTAGATGTTTTATATCGTTATATACTAAACAGCAAAATAGACATTGGAAGCGCGGATGCCTTGCTGAGAGAGTTGGGCGAACCAAGTTTTTAAAAGAAAATGAAAGGTGAAATATCTTATGAAAATACAAATCACAATCTTTAGCGGCTAAATTCAACAAAAACTACGAAAAAGCAGCGTTTTAACTGTATTTTCGGGAAATACATGCTGTTTTTCTCCTGTATGACAATTGTCGTGGGCAACATAGAACGCCCCTTCAAATCAAAGGAGAAAACACATGAAAACCATTATTGATGATGGCTTTGCGTCTTACCTTGTCGAAGGCGCAACATTTGTTGGGAAGTACCAAATCCCTGTGCTTCCCAAGCACGACAATTTTCTTATTCCGAACGATATGGTCCCTTTCGAGAAGAGAAATCGTGTTAAAGACAAGAACGTGGCCGTGAACTTCTATATGCACGACAAGGCATTCAAGCAAGTCCTGACCACAACGAAAAGATATCTGGCCGAACTCTCGCAATTCCAAAGTGTGATCTCGCCAGACTGTTCATTGTATAGAGACATGCCGTTGTGTTTGCAGATAGTAAACACATATATGAACAGGGCGGTTGCCTATTATCTTCAAAAGAACGGTATCTATGTTATCTCAAATGTGAGATGGGGTGATGAAAGAAGCTTCGAGTTTTGTTTCGATGGGTTGCCAACCAACGACATTGTTAGCATAAGTACTCACGGCTGCATTCGCAGCGACGAAAACAAACACTACTTTAGATTGGGCTTGGAAAGAATGATCAAAGTCCTAAAGCCTAAAATCGTCCTTGTTTATGGAGCAATGCCACCTGAAGTATTTGATGAATTTATCACCTTCACCAAATTTATCCATTACGAAAGTTATGTCTCCAAAGTTCATGGAGGTAATCGAAATGGGTAGTGGGGTTTCAAAACAATACACAGGCACGTTGCCAAAATCTCAACCATACGCAAAAAGCTATGGTGTCACAAAGGATATGATAGAGTTCGACATTTCCAGAGGAGTATATAATGGAACTTATGATAAAAATCCAACCGCTGGCGACATCCACGATTTTATAAGAGGGCAATATTTGTTTTCTAAAGATAAAGAAAAAAGCTACACATACGTAATTGATTTAAGGGGAAACATAATTATTGGTGAAAGAAACGGCAATGGCTGGAACGGCAAGGCGACACCTCATCCTACTTTGGTCGGAGGAAAGAATCCGCGTGTTAGGATGGCAGGGATTTTGCATATAGAAGGTGGAAAGATTGTTTCGTACGACTACATGAGCGGCCACTACAAGCCTAATATAAAATCAATGAAAGTCGCAAAGAAAGCGTTCGATAAACTTCCAAGTTACTTATTTAAAGGAGATAAAAATGATTGAAATCAATGATGATGTCTGCAAAAAAATATTCCCAGAGAATTTTCTCTCGTTAACACGCGAAGAACAAGTTCAAACAACCGAAATAGCAAAAGAAATCATTAGAGACAATGAATGGGGGGAAACATTTCGCTTTTTCAATAAACATCTGAGAGAAAATTGCAAAACCGAAGATTCGATAATAAATTTCGTCTATCTGTTTATAAAATATGTAGGATTTTCGTTCACAATCCCGGCAAAATATGATCCGTACGACTTAGTGGGTTATATTCTTTCCAAAGTGGATTTGGAAAAAAGATGGAACGATTTTGGTGGATTGTTCGACGATTTCGCTAACGAAGCTTTAAAAGTAGATTTGATGAAAGATCCTTATTATCAGTTTTGGCGAGACCCAAAAATCGTTGAAATCTGCAAAAAATATGGAGGTAGAGATTATGGATTACACTAATCTTTCAAAAGAGGTTTCATACGCCTTGCGGCACGCCCCTTGGGAATACGAATTAGAGCTAGATGAAGAAGGATTTGTTCCTATTAATCAACTTTTGGACGCTTTGAATTCATCTGGAAATTATGCAAGAACGGTGACAAAAGCCGACTTACAATATATCATCGACAATTCAGATAAAAAACGTCATGAAATTGTCAACGACAAAATCCGTGCGTTATATGGTCATTCAGTGCCTAATAAGATTTCCAAGGAAAAAGCCATGCCTCCTGATGTCTTGTATCACGGAACCGCCAAACGTTTCCTTGATTCAATTATAAAAAACGGCTTGTTACCAATGAATAGACAATATGTTCATCTCTCGGTTGATATTGAAACGGCCACAGTCGTCGGAAAAAGGCGAGATGCGGATCCGGTTATTCTAGAAATCGACAGCAAGCATGCCGCACAAGAAGGAATAATCTTTTACATCGGGAACGATAAGGTATGGCTTTGCGACAAGCTGCCACCAAAGTACATCAAAGTTTTGAATAAAGAAAAGTGATTTGCTGAGATTTCGCTAAATTCTTCAAAAATGAAAGTACGTATATAACAAATTAAAATATCAAGCCTCCGACTTCTTTTCAAAAGGAAGCGAGGCTTTTTCGTTTGCTAAGGGAGTTTGTGGCCACAAACATAAGACTTGATTATCAAAATGAATTGAGTTTCATTTGCTTTGTAGAGATGGAAGCTCTACCTGCTTTTCAAGGAGACAAAAAGCATGTCAAAGAAAATAAAAAGGAAGACGAATGCCGTTTTCATTGTTGGCTGTGCCTTATTGGCCATTTCCTTAACAGGAACAATCGGCGTCATCTTCAGCGAGGGCTCAGACAGCCCATCCAATAGTGACTCTTCAACTGTAGTCACCAAATACAGCATCAAGGTCGATGATTCCGTCCACGCTGGAACCGTTGTCCATGTGCAAAATGAAGCCGAAGCCGGCGAACAAATATCTTTCACCGTAGATGTTTACGGCACGAAAGAATACATTTCAGCCGTAAAGGTAAACAATCAGGTGTTGACTGCCATAGATGGATCATACAGTTTCACCATGCCGGATGAAAACGTTGTAATTCTTATCGAATACGGGAATTTCTATGGCATTACGGTCAACAACCCAGGCCACAACGATACATCTGTAACCATCAAAGATAAAGATGGAAACGAGATCGCCCAGGCCAAAGAAGGCGATGAAATCTATTTCACCGTCAGCAATACCTCAATTTCAGAATACATAACCACAGTCAAAATGAATGGTGTGGCTTTAGCCGAAGAAGCTGGTTCTTATAAGTTCGCGATGCCAGCCGAACAAGCCATTATTACCATCGAATATAAGAACTTCTACACGATTTCAGTAGATAACAGCGGGCATAACGACACAACCATCAGCATCAAAAACGCTTCTGGCGATGACATTACATTTGCCAAAGAAAGCGAAGAAGTCTTTGTTACCGTAAATAGTACTTCCGAAGCCGAATACATTGTCGGCGTTAAGATGAACGACACCGAACTGACCGCCAATGAAGGCGTGTATAAGTTCGCTATGCCTGCAGAAAATGTTGTCATCGCTATCAAATATAAGAACTATTACAGCATCTCGGTTAATAATACCGGACACAATGACACCACCATTGTCGTCAAAGATGCTTCAGGAAAGTTAGTTTCAAAAGCCAAAGAAGGCGATGAGATCAACTTCACTGTATCTTGCAGTTCCGCTACCGAATATATCACGGCCGTTAAAGTCAACGGAAACGCCGTAACCGAGAACGAAGGCGTATATTCCTTCACGATGCCAGCGGAGAACGTATCAATTACTGTTGATTACAAGAGTTATTACACATTAAGTGTTTCTAAGCACGATACCACCACCGTAACCGTTAAAGACAGCGTTGGCAATGACATCGCCTCTTCTAAAGAAGGTGAGACCATTTCACTATCGGTTAGCAACACATCCGAAGACGAATATATCAGTTCTATCAAAGTCAACGAAGACGAGATCGCTACCACCGATGGAACTTATACCTTCACAATGCCAGCCGAAAACGTCACGATCGTTATTGAATATAAGAGTTTCTATACCATCTCTTACAATGACGAAGGCCGTACGGACACCACCGTCACTATTGAAGACGCTTCCGGAAACACTCCAACCAAACTAAAGGAAGGAGATATTGTCAGCATAACGGTATCCACGACCGTAGCAAACCCTCAATACCTATCAAGTATCAAGGCAAATGGTGTTGAAATCGCGACTGATGCCGGAACCTATGACTACACCATGCCAGCCGCCGATGTCGTTATAACCGTCGAATATAAGAACTATCACACCATAACCGCCAACGTTGCCGGCCATTCTGGAACAGCAGTTAAAATTTTCGATTTTGCCACCAACAAGGAAATAACCTACGCCAAAGAAGGCCAAGTAGTTCGTATTCTAGTTATGTGTGCCTCAACTGCCGAATATGTCTCCGGAGTTAGACTAAACGGCAAATTAGTAACAGATTCTAATTTCTACACCTTCAATATGCCTGATGAAGACGTGATTATCACCTGCGACTACAAGCCTAAATATAATTTGACCTCCGATTCTTCCGTTCATACAGGCACCCAAGTTTATTTCACCGATAAATGGGACAACAGAATCGAGCACGCTAAAGACGGTGACACGGTAAAGGTTGTCGTCAGATGCACGTCTACCTCAGAATATGTCACATCCGTTAAATTCAACGGCACAGGAATTGGTACCTCTACCGGCACCTATTCCATCACCGTTGGATTTGAAGATGTAGTTATCTCTTTGGAATATAAGAATTACTACACCATCACTGCCAACACCACAGGACACCCTGACACCTCAGTAAGCATCCAAGATACGGGCGGGAATGATATAACCTACGCCAAAGAGGGCGACAGCGTTAGTATCATCGTCGCCAACACTTCCGAATCCGAATACATAACATCCGTAAAGATGAATGGTTCTGAAGTAGGAACCGGGGAAGGCACCTATACCTTCGCAATGCCAGCCGAGAACGTTCAAATCACCTTCGAGTATAAGAACTACTACACCATAACCGCCAATACGACCAACGTTAGCATCAAGGACGCCTCAGGAAACGAAATAAGTAAAGCCAAGGAAGACGAAACCATCAGCTTCGCAATTACTCCTTCAACCAAAGAATCGGTCAAAAGCGTCAGCGTCAATGGCAATATCTTAATCGCAAACGAAGGCTTCTACACCTTTATGATGCCTAAAGAGAATGTCTCCATTGAAGTAACTTATACTTCGGAAATCTCTTTCGAAAGTAGCGATGCTCATGGCTATTTCGCCCTTGCTAAGGATGGGGATTGGGATGGCGATGCAACGCCAATCACCACCGCAACCTATCGTGATATCGTCTTCGTCTATTTGGGTTCCCCGGCAAACGTTGATAAGGTTTACGCAAACGGGGTCGAATGCGAGAAGATAAACGCCAGCAGCAGCACTTCGGTTGCCTTCTACGTTTATAAATTCACGATGCCAAATACCGCCGTCACCATCACTTATACTACTTCCACATCGAATAGCTAATTCACTATCAAACCCTCGATTTCAGGATTGAGGGTTTTCTTTTTTTCTTAAATAAAAATCTCTTACATAGATTTACTTAAACTATTAAAATACTCACGTTTTACGAAAGTTTAACGTTGTACCTCCGGGGAAGACGCTTCCAGGAGGTAGACGTAAAATGAAATCAGAAAACTATCTAGGTGAGGAAAAAGTCGAGAAACTGATTCTTAAGTTTTCCATTCCTTGCATCCTTTCTTTATTAATCAGCGCTTTATATAACATCGTCGATCAGATCTTCATCGGCAACTCGCCGGTTGGTTCCATCGGCAATACGGCGACCACCATCGTCTTTCCATTAACCGTTATTGCCTTAGGCTTTGGTCTTCTTTTAGGCGATGGCGCTGCGGCTTATATGTCCTTGTGCTTAGGCAAAGGCAGAAAAGAACAAATTGGTAAAGCGGCCGGCAACGCATTGCTTTTCTCCTTCATCGTTTCTTTGCTGTTCTACGCCATTTGTTTGCCTTTATTGGATCCGATTCTTGAATTATTCGGAGCCAAAACCGCTGAGTCCCTGGAAAAAGCTCATGAGTATGGCTTCATCATCGTTTTGGCTTTCCCTGCTTATATCATGATGAACACGATGAACTCCATCATCCGTGCCGATGGGGCGCCGAAGATCGCCATGATTTCCATGGTTGTTGGTGCAGTCACCAACATCATTTTGGACGCTTTGATGATTCTCGTTTGGGATATGGGTCTTACCGGCGCGGCTTTAGCCACCATCATCGGTCAGATTATTTCCTTCATCATCAGCTTCGTTTATTTCTTCTTCAGCAAGACATTCCGCTTGAAACAGAAAGATTTCCTGCCTAATAAAGAAGCTTTATGGGAAACCTTGAAGTTGGGCTTCTCCTCTTGGCTCACCCAAATCAGCATCGTCATCATCTCCGTCGTTTCGATGAATACGATTGCAAAGTGGGGTTTGAAATCCAAATACGGAATCAACGATCCTCAGGCCATCGTCGGCGTTGTCATGAAAGTGTTCTCCATCGTTATCAATATTACCGTTGGCATCGCGGCCGGCGCTCAACCAGTCGTAGGTTATAACTATGGGGCCAGATTGTTCAAGTGCGTCAGAAAGGCTTTGAATATCATTCTCATTTCCACTTTCGTGGTTGGGGCAGTTGCTTTGATCATCTTCCAAATCATCCCGAGACAGATTGTTTCCATCTTCGGTGCGAACACCACCAACAAAGACCTTTATATGGAATTCGGCGAATACACGATGCGCATCTACTTGATGCTTATCCCTATCACCTGCGTCCAAAAGGCTTCTTCCATCTTCCTCCAGTCCATCTCCTCTCCGGTCAAATCGATGCTATTGTCCTTGATTAGAGATGTCATTTGCTTCGTTCCATTGACCATCGCCTTGCCATACGAAATGGGAATGTTGGGTATCTTATGGGCCGCACCTATAAGCGATGCCATATCTTTGATTTTCACCATCATCTTCTTATGGATGGAATTAAAGAAGATGAAAAAGATAGGGACTCAAGAAAGAGAGACCCAGCCAGTTTCTGAACAACGATAAAGAAAGGCCTTTGCCTGCTAGCTGAGGGCCTTTTTTGTTTTTAATGTGCAGCCTAATTCTTTCTTACAAGCTTTGTCTGAAATCTAATTGCATACTTTTTGCTTAAAAATATGCATTTAAATTTTGTAATATTTAGCATATTTGCCACTTTGAACCATTTGTATTGAGTTCGAGGAAGTCAAAATGCCCAGCGCTTTCTCAATGGTAGTTCGAGATAGGTTGACCAAAATTTCTTCTATCTCAGACTTTGATATTGGGGCCTTCGCGTCATTAATGACACGCAAAACTTTATCGTTAGCAAATCCTGCCATTGAATTAATCTCTACGATATAAGCCAATTTCTTATAGCCTTCCTTTAAACATTCCAGCATAAAGTGAACAAAATATTCAGGGTTGTTGTTTCCCTCGTGCCAGCCATCCGAAGATTTTTCCAGGGAACGATAATAAGCATCGATGTTATTCAAAATTACATAAGAAAGCGAATAATATTGGTCTAAATCATAGCCATATTTGAGCAAAAGGAATGTTGTGAGTAGTCTTGAAACCCTGCCATTGCCATCAAAAAACGGATGGATACAGAGAAAATCCAAAACAAAGACAAAAATAGTTAAGAGAATGTTGCACTGAGGATCTTTAAGGCACTCATTGAATTGATATACCAAATTACCCATCAAATCAGAAACTTCTTCCGGCGAGGCAGGAACAAAGACCGTTCTTAGCAAATTTCCGCCCTTATCGTATTCCCTGATGTAGTTTTGCTCGGTTTTGTATTTTCCACCGAAACCAGGAGTCAGAGATTCGTATAAGAAATAATGCAAATCTTTGATATAGGATTCAGCAAGCGACTGATATTTATAGACACTGAAAACATTTTCTAACGCTTTGTTGTATCCGAATAATAAAAACTCTTCAGTAGTTTCTGGATCTAGATGGTTAAGCAAGATGTCTTCTTCGCGACTCTTGGCAATCTTGATACCTTCAATTTCGTTGCTGCTAGTGACGCTCCTCCTTTTATTTAAGTCATGCAAGCGATTCAATTTCACCTTCTTGGGCAAAAAGAAAACTTTGCCTCTATTGGCCTCGATTGCCTGGAGCATCGAAATATTAATAGGCGTATTAAGTTTTAGCACTTGTTCTTTTAGATTGATGAATTTCATGCCCTTATCTTATTTGTTTTTTGAAAATCAATCAATCTAATTGCATATTTTTAGGCAAAAAGTATGCAGTTAAAATTCAAAATGAAGAAAAACGGTAAATTTTGACTGATAGACACTAACAGAAGGTGAAGGGCATTAATTAATGATGTTGGCGTTTTATTATGTTTGATCTATGCGAATCGGAAGAAATTGAATTGAAAGCGTCTTTTAACAACGATGTCATAACGAGAGAGATCGTCGCTTTTCTGAATGGGCATGGCGGAAAGATCTATATAGGCGTACGCAATAACAAAGAGGTTTGTGGCATCGACAATTCCGATGAAATCCAAAGAAGGATAAGCGACATCGTCATAAGCCAAATTGAGCCATCTCCACTTGAACTCGTGAGTACTTCATTACAGATTGAAGAAGGGCGAGAAATAGTTGTTGTAGATATCCTTAAAGGAACCCATTCCCTATATTGCATGAAAAAATATGGCTTTTCGCAAAGTGGCTGCCCAATAAGAATTGGAACCAGCACGAAAATATTGGCTTTAGTCAATGCAGACCAATTTATATTTTCGGCTTCCAAAGCCTAATTTCTCTGCGGCTTCCAAGGTGTGGGTGCCGTGCCTTGAATTAACTCTTTCCATAAAATGCTCTTTGCCAGGGTCGTTGCTATCCATGACCAAATCAATACAAGCCTGATCGATGGCGATAGGGTCTTCGCTTATTAAAATACCGATATCCTTCAAGCAAGAATCTTCGGCTACCGCGCAGCAATCGCAGTCCACCGACATGTTCTTCATGATATTGATATATAAGGAATTGCCTTTGAAATATTCAACCACCGATGAAGCAGCATCGGCCATTGCCTCCAAAAAAATGTCCTGAGGCGGCAAGTCATTCCATAAGTTGTATTGGTCTAAGGTTCTGCCTGCCGAATGGATCCAAGCTTTGCCTCGGCTTGAGGCGATGCCGATGGATAGTTGCTTTAAAGCGCCGCCATATCCTCCCATCGGATGACCCTTGAAGTGAGATAAAACAAGCAAAGAATCGTATTTAGTCAAATTTTTGCCAACATAGTTTTTCTTCAAGACCGATCCATTTGGTATATCTAATTCCAAGTCTGGTTCTTCGCTGTCTAACAAATCAACGTTGAAGTATTTGCTCCAACCGTGTCTTTTCATGGTCTTTAGATGCTTTTCGGTTGTATTTCTTTCGCCAGCATAGGCCGTATTGCACTCAACGACTGTGCCACCGATATAATCTATGACATTCTTCAAATATTTTGGCTCCAAGAAGTTCTGATTCCCTTCTTCGCCAGAATGCAATTTGATAGCGATTTTGCCTTTCAATTTGCCTTCGAATAACTTATACAATTTGGTGATGTTCTCACTACTTAAATCTTTAGAAAAATAAACGACGCTTTCCATTACGATAACTCCCAAACACAAAACAAGTTTTGTCTAGATCCCCGCTAAAGGGAATACATATATGTCATTATCTAGCGGATAAACGACATCGGTATTGCAAATGATTCCAGACGTTCCTAAACGATATTTCGTTTTTTCCACACATTTGAAACTTCCGATTGCCGACATATTAAAAGTGATTCCTGATTTGCACTCAACGCGGTGAAGTTCTCCATCTTCGAGGATAATCAAATCAATCTCGTTTAGTTTATTGTCCCTGTAGTAATAGAAATTGGGTGTCTTGCCATTATTAAAATATGATTTTCTTATCTCATTGATTATGTAAGTTTCCACAAAGCTCCCGCTTAGAAAGCTAGACCGAAGCATCTCGGGAGATGACACTCTCGCAAGATAGGCGGCAAGTCCTGTATCGGAGAAATAAATTTTCGGTCTCTTAACAACCCTCTTTTTCATTGAGGTTTCGTTGTATGGCTCGAGAAGATAAATGATATCACCGGCTAAAAGGACCGAAATCCAGGATTTGACCGTCTTTGAATCAATGCCGAGACTATTAGAAATATTGTCGTAGATGAGTTCCTGGCCAGTTAGCGAAGCAAGGAGTTCCATAAACCTTCTGAAGGTAAACTTATCTTTGACATTAATAATTTGGCATACGTCTCTCTCGATATATGTCTCTACATAATCGGAATAGAACATGTCGGAGGTGAGAAGCTCATTTGAATACAGCTCAGGATAAAAGCCTTTTATGATGTTTTTGAAAAGCTCGTCGACTGGCAATGGGCTATTTTTCGCCCTGTCGTTTATTCTTTGAACATTGAAATCAAACTTAGTTTCATCTCGATTAAGGATTTCGCTTCTCGAAAGTGGAGGGAGATGTATTATTGCCACTCTTCCTGACATCGACTCAGAGACACCCTTCATCAAATTATACATTTGTGAACCAGTGAGAATATACATCCCATAATCGCTAGGGTTCCTCATCTTTTCGCTATTGACAACTTCTTCGATTGCGTTAAAAAGTCCTGGAGCTTTTTGGACTTCATCGATGATGAGCGGCCATCTATGAGTTTGCAAAAACATCTGTGGGTCTTTTAGTGCCATTTCAAACTCTCTGGAATTGTCTAAGGAAACATAGGAAAAGCCCGATTTCATAAACAACTGCGCAATGGTTGATTTTCCAACTTGTCTGGCCCCAGTAATAAGAGTCACCGGTCTGCACTTAACAGCCAATTCGATGTGCTTCAAGATTGTTCTATTTATCATAAATTATCACCGACAATATTATGCTAGTGCAAAAAACGGATTTCAATTCCCCTTTTTGCATTTTTTGTAAAAAACATCGATTTTATGTTACTTCTTTAATAAAAACTGGCTTCTCGCCAGCTATTCATTTTATTTTGATGCTCGGTACAGGAATCGAACCTGCGTGGGGTGTCCCAATAGATTCCAAGGATAAAGCGTCGGATTGAAAAGGACTGCAAAACCCGCAGTTTTCCTGCAAAATGCGCGGTTTTGCTGAA
>CAVJPU010000023.1:0-11463 GCA_963651445.1 bacterium
CCAATATGCCATTCATATGTCCAATTTGGGCAAATCGAGAAAAAGTCTTCCTCGAGTTCGTTGTATTTCTTAATGTTTTTATCTTCCATGGTTTTTATTGTTCTTTGAGGTTATCTCTCATAAAAATCTCATTAAGCTAAGTCGGTCATACGAACAAAATCATTGAATTTGATGTGTTTGACCATGCTGGTTGAATAGTCAACATTGTCGCAAGTTATGAGAATCTTCATCTTGTCCTGACCCAAATTATTGAAAGCCGAAAATTCTCGTGCATAGGCTTTTTCATCAAGGACGCTATAAGCGGCTTGAATGAAATATTCCTTCCCGTTTTTTACAGCCAGAAAGTCGATCTCCTTATTATCATTAACATACGTATTAACTTCGTATCCCATATAAATAAGTTCGTTATAAACGGCATTTTCAAGATTATGGTCTAAGTCAAATCTGTTGTTCATCGCGCCAAGGGAATTGAAACAAACGTCCGCATCATAAATCTTGTAGTAATAAGCGAGCTTTCGTTTCGTTTTGTTAGAATATCTTTCGATTTCGTCGATGATATAGGCTTCCTTAAGATATTCGAGGTATTTGATGACTGTATTCAAAGAAATGTTCTGACATTCGTTTTTGATGACTTTGGTGATGTTTCTCGCCGAAACGATTCGGGAGTTAGACATCAGGACGAAATCGACAATCTTTTTAAAAGACACATCCTTTTTAATTTTGTGTCTGATGATCAAATCGTTATAAACGATGGTCTGTTTAAGATCATCCAAATATTCCTTTTGGGACTCCGAATTGCCAAAAGCAAATCTGGCTGGGAATCCACCCCAAATTAAATAGTCGGTCTCACTGCAACTTGTTCCATTTTGTTTAGCGAGTTCGAGAACTTCTTTATAAACAAAAGGTCTGATTCTAAAATCAACGAAACGACCACTGAGAAGATTAAGGATTTCGCTCGAGAGAAGTTTTGAATTACTTCCTGTAACGAAAACCGAGTTGTTTCCAAGCCTCAAATCTTTTACGGCTGTCTGCCAATTTTCGATAAGCTGAACCTCGTCTAGAAATATGTAGCACTTCGATTTTTTGCGGTTCTTTTCAACATAGTCAATGATCCCTAAATAGGAATTATTAACTTTAGAGAGATCGGAGGTTTTTTCGAAATTTAAGTAGATTATGTTGTCACTTTTCTTGGCGATTTCATCCATCACTTGCAAAAGAACGATGGACTTTCCACATCTTCTTACTCCCGTTATGACCTTGACGAGGTCGGAATCATAAAAGGGTCTTATTTTTTCGATATATT
This sequence comes from bacterium, assembly GCA_963651445.1. GTDB lineage: Bacteria > Bacillota_I > Bacilli_A > RFN20 > CAG-826 > UBA4951. The sequence goes on from CAVJPU010000023.1 coordinate 1,304, forward strand.
TTTCTCTTTTAATCATTTTTCGAATTCCTCCCAAAGAAAATATACTGAACAATTTTTCGAAAAACAATAAAATCGTTCACTACCACTGAACAATTTTTCGGAATTTGGTAAAATCGTTCAATAGAAAGATAAGCGTTTGGGCTATGGGGCGGTTGAGCAAAAAGAAAAGAAGTGATGAATCCTATGAGGAATTGCACCACTTCAGATTTCGTAGTTTTTAAAAATTTTTTTCGTGACTCAACGTTTGTCCACGATAGATTTCATAGAACCAGTATTACTTGTCGGTAAAGGAGTAGGTTCCAGCAGCTCTTGTACCATCGGTGTTTCCTTTATAGGAACCAACTTCGACATGAGTCAGCTTAACTTCTTTGCCCTCTGAACCATGAGTGCCTTCAGCTAAGCCAAAGTGAACTTTGGACAAATTGATCTTACGAGCACCGTTAAGAACGTAGTCGCCTCTAATAGCTGCGGCATCACCTTCTTTAATCGTGCCGTTTTTGTCGTAATTGCCGCTATTGATTCCCCAGGAATTGACCTTGACGTTTTTGAAGGTAAACTCGCCGGTGAGACCATAGAGTTGAATGGCGTTGCCGCGAACTCCTGAGATCTCGCAGTTTTTGACGATTGCGGTATTGATGGAACTTTCTTTAGTATCGAGTCCAGCAATAGCATCGAAGGCGATACCGTGAGCGCGCTTCTTGAAAGCATCTTTGACAGAACCATCTGCGTTATAAGAGTTTCCGTAGATTGGAAGGGTATCGTCATTTTCTCCGACGAACTTGGAATTCTTGATGACATAGTTCACGTTTTTAGAAGTTGTCTTCTCTAAGTTGAGGCACATGCCATCGCCAGAATTCGTAATAGAATTGCTGTGAGTATAGGTGAGGAGTTTTTGCGAGCAAGCATTGAACGTGCAATTATCAATCGTCAAGGTGATGTCATCCTTGGCTAGGTTAAAGGAAGCGCCATGGACGAAGGTAACGCCCTTGATCGTGGTGTCGCTATTTAGCCAAGCATCGACCCAACTGTCGATGAAAATCGTGCCTTTTCCATCAAGTGTCAAAGGCGTGTCGATAGTTGAATCGTAAGCCAATCTGTCATCTAAGTTGAACGCAGCTTCTAATGTATCGTAGTGAATTTCGGTCTTCGCGTTGCCTTGGACTGCCTCGACAGTGAATTTGATGTTAGCTTCTAATTCTTGGAAATCGTTTCCAGCATCGCTAGGGAACTCGACCGAACACTCTAGAGTCTTATCTTCGACGTTTGCCCAAGCAGAATAGACTTCACCACTTGCACCACCTAAATCGTATTCTAAGGCGTCGAATAATTCGCTCTCATCGCTGCTTACAACCGTGCGGTATTTCGCGGCGACGTTGCTGTTGTTTTTGATGTTGATCTTAAACGTGACCTTATCACCTGGAGTCATGTTCGCAAGCTTTAACGTATCGCCTTCGAACTTGGCGGTGCCTCCATTGCTAAATTCGCCTTGAGTATCAGTCAAAACGATGTTTTCGGCGTCAGTTTCAGGATCGCCAGTCAAATCGACGCCCGAATAAGTCTTCAGGTCGCTGATGGTCGCAGCAACATCAACCTTGCCAGATGTGACTGCGATGTTGGTCTTGCTCTCGCTGGTGAACAAAGCGTAAGTCGAGCCGGCGATGACCGAGCCCGCCAAGGCGATGGCGCCTAACGATACGAGGATGGCATTCGCCTTTTTGTTTAGTTTCATATCTTTTCCTTCCTTATTGGATATAAGAGGCCGGAAAGAATATGAGACGGTAAAAAACCGTATGTGTCGGAACCTTGTCGGTTCCCAACTATTCTTTCCGTCTCTTGCCTAAACGATAGATAAAAAAAATGAATTGCAAGCGCTTTTTATTCTGTATGTGAATTCTAGATATTGGTTCTATAGGTAACGAATTTTGAATATTGCAATACGATTGATGAATTTATGAGCGATATATGTAGAAATCTACAGCAATTAAAGCCTTAAAATATTTGAATTTTGCTTACCTCACCATCGCACGCAAAGGCTTTTGATTAACATGCAAGGGTTCTCCTAGGTGATATCCATTTCATCCCTTTATGAGTGTATTTTGCCGAATCCTCATTGCTTGCGGTAAAAAGATCAAAATAAAAAAAAGGATTGGCAGTTACGCTATCAATCCTACTTATCAAATTTGGCGGAGGCGGAGGGATTCGAACTCTCGCCAGGTGTGACCCTGCTGCCGGTTTTCAAGACCAGTCCCTTCAGCCACTTGGGTACGCCTCCGTGCCGATACATTATACACATAAACAGCTTTTCATAAAACAAAACCCCCATTTAGGTGGGGGAATGTTCTTTCTTGGTGGACCATGTTGGATTTGAACCAACGGCCTAGCTCTTATAAGGGGCTCGCTCTAACCGCTGCGCTAATGGTCCATTTTTCGCGCTCAAGATTATATCAATTATAGCCAACGCTATCAATTATGGGCTAATTTTGTGTCAAAAAATCCTCTAAAAACACTGAAATACCTACACGTATTCAAAAATTAAGGGGATTTCCTACAATTTTTCTTTTTTGAAGAAAATTAGATAGTAAACTAGAGGCATAATCATTTGGAGGTTCATTTTTCTATGAAACAATTGAAAAGAAGCTATAAGGCTTTGCTTGCCCTTGGCATCATCGCTTTCCTTCTTATCATCGTGTTCTTAGGCGTAGGTGTCATTGGGGGCAGCAATGCGTTGTTCATCCCATGGAGCGCCACCGTCGAAGGCACTACATCGAACTTCGGTATCTTACACATTTCCTACCGTTGCTTCTTGAACGTATTCTTTGCTTTTGGTAAGTCTGGCTGGACTTGGGATTTCACTAGAATCTTCATCGCCGCCGCTTTCTGGGCCAGCGTCCTTCTTGTCATCATCGGCATCATCGTCGCGGCTTGCAAAGAAAAGAAAGCCATTGCACCAGTCATCTTTATCTTCTTGTCTGCCTGCATGATTTTATGGGTCATCGAAGGCGTTACCTTCGCCCTTACGATCAAAAATTGCATGACCACCCGCTATGCCTTAAGTTTCGCGATTGTCATCGCCCTCGCTCTTATCTCTATCATCCTTCTTCTCATCGCCATCTCGTTTGCTAACCAGATGAGCGCCGTCACCGAAGAAGAAAATGAAGAAGCCAAGGAAGCCGAAGCTTCCAAGGAAGTCGCCGATTTAGAAAATCGCGTTGCCGTCTTGGAAGGCAAAGTCGAAGACTTGATCAAGAGACAATACATCGTCATCACCGCTCCGGTTGCCGCTGCTCCAGTTCAGGCTGCTCCAGTCGCTACCCCAGTCGAAGAAAAACCAGTCGAAGCTCCTATCGAAGAAAAGCCAGTTGAGGCTCCGGTTGAAGAAGGCAAAGCCGCTTTGAACATCAAGCGTATTCCATTCTCTGAGAAATACGCTGCTGCTGACGAAGATCTCAAGGCCAAATTCGACGAATTGTCCGCTTACATCACCGACAACTACGGCATCAAAGCCCGTGAATCCATCGCTGGTGTTTCCTTCTCTGCTCACAGAGAGAAATTGGTCTTCGCCACCTTTATCGGCAAGCATCTCCGCTGCAACTTCGCTCTCGATGCCAAGAACTACAGCGATTCCACCATCCCAGTCGTCAATTCCGACAACAAGAAATACGCCGACGTCCCATTAACCCTTAAGGTTAAGTCCGGCTTGTCCTTACGTCGCGCATGCTCTTTGGTCGATGACGTTATGGCTGCCAAAGGCATCAAAAAGATTTCAAAATAAGTCGATAACTAACTGAAAGGGGCTTAAACGGCTCCTTTTTTCTTTTTTAGTTTCTAATGTGATAATATATTGCATATGAACATCCACGAATCGATGGAAGATTATTTAGAGACTATTCTTATTCTCTCGGAGAAAGGGAAAGTCAGAAGCATCGATGTAGTCACCTACACCGGCTTTTCGAAACCGTCTGTTTCCATCGCGATGAAGAAGCTTAAGGAAAAGGGTTATATCGAGGCCGATGAGCCGAAGTATTTAATCCTCACCGAAGAAGGCAAAGAGATTGCTTCTAAGATATATGAGAGACACAAAGTTCTCTGCGAGGTCTTGATCCGTTTGGGGGTCTCACCAGAAATTGCTAAGGAAGACGCTTGTAAGATCGAGCACGAACTTTCCGAAGAAACCTTCGAGGCCATCAAAGCCCACATGCATAACAAAAAATAGGACCATATGGTCCTTTTCATTTTATCTTGGCAAAAGAAAACCCACCGCCTGGTGGGATTATTTTTCGTTGGTGACCCGTACGGGATTCGAACCCATGAATGTATGCGTGAAAGGCATATGAGTTAAGCCGCTTCTCCAACGGGCCAACAATGGCGCTCAGCATAGGACTCGAACCTACAACCGTTCGGTTAACAGCCGAATGCTCTGCCATTGAGCTAGCTGAGCACACCATTCGCACTTAAAAGTGCTAATAGATAATACTTAAATGAAACTTCGTTTGCAAGCAAATATCAATGCTTAGCCGAGTTTTTTCTCTAAGGCCTTTAAAAGGTCCCCAACGGTTTTGAAAGAAGCGAGTTCCGAGGTTTCGAACTGAACGCCGGCCTTCTCTTCCATATCCAAGCACATCTCAACGACGTCTAAGCTATCTAAGCCTAAATCTTTGAGGGCCTTGTTTTCATCTAATTCTTCAACGCCGAGCTTTTCGGCGAACGCTTTGCGGATTTCTTCCATCTTGGACATATTATGTCCTCCTAACGAGGGATATTTTAGTTGAGATAGATATTTATTCAAGAATTAAAAGCCCCTCTTTATAGAGGGGACTTTGCTTGATGGCCGTTAGGCGGCATCAAATTCGCTGACGACGTTGCTGTAGCGAGTGGTGATATCGTTGGCTTCCGTCTTGAAGACAGACTTGATGGTTCCGGCGATGGAGCCGAAGATGGCTAGGGTAAGAACCATGCCCAACAATGTGGCTTTGAATTCAGACATCAATTACCTCCTTTCCTAATATAGATAGCCGATGACGGCGGATCTAACAACTGAGATGACCATCGGTTCTTTGCTGACGATCATGCAGTTATATTCGCGATAGATTTTGAATCTGAGGGTGTCTCCGAAAGCGACGTTTTCGTTAAGGGCTTCGATAGTCCCTTTGGTCTCTTTGTAGACGAAGTCCTTTATCTCCTTGGTCAGCCCCTGATTGAGGGATATTTGGTAAGCGGCGGTAACCGAGACTGCGTCCAATTTGGTGTATATCCCATTGATGGCGCACATGTCACCCGTATAGGCCACCACCTCAATGACGAAGAAGAGGGATAAAAGGAAACCCAACTTATATGACATCGGTCATGCTCCTCATAAGGACGACGATGCCAGCCACGATCATCAGCATCGAGGATCCGGCACCGATTAGAGGAAGGAAACAGAGGGTGTTCAATCTTTCAATTCTCCTTTCTTTGTCCGCCTTCCTCTTTTCGGATGCCAATTGGTCAAAGGTCTTCTCGAACTGAGGCATATAGGTTTCTACGCCCCCTTGTTCGGAAATGAGGTAAAGGGAAACCATCACTTCTTTGACCAGTAATGACGGGAAGCCGGAGGAGAAAGAGATGTAAGGGGCAACCGACTTATCCTCGTCAATTTCTTTTAGTAGTTTCCTAAGGCGATTTTTCATTTCTTTTGATGAAAATTCGATGATGTTATTTATTCCCGTATATACGGGAAGTCCGTTATGCAAATAAATGTTGAGATAGCCAAAGACCCTGACAAACTCGGTTTCGATGGCGACATTGTCCTTTCCTTTTCCTTGAAGCATCTTCATTAAGGAGAAGTAGTCGATCAACGGGATGAGGCAGACCATCGCCACCGAGATGATTAAGGAAGCCTTTAAAACGAAGTAAGATAAGGCCGCAAAGCCCAAAACGAAGAGGTCGGCGGCTAAAAGATAGATGATTACCTTCTTTGGCTCCAAACCGGCTTGGAGGAATTTCTCTTTAAGGGACTTCTTCTTAGGCATTTTTCTTCCTCCTAAATAAAGGTAGACCCGTATAGGTTCTAGCGAAGATAAAGAAACTGCTCAAAACCAATAGGAGATAGAAAATGCCAATCAATTTGAAAGCCATCGATTGAAGCATCAAGGTGTAGTAACCCGACAATCCAAAGTGGAGGAAGCCCAAGATAAATCCAGACAAAAGCCAGAATATCACGAACTGAATAAGCAACTTCTTCGAGCTTTTGGACAAACTTCTTGTATATTCTTCGTCTCTGGCGATTTCCTTAAGCAATGGGTCGGCGACTCTTAAGCAATCCCCACCCTGGTCGGAATAGATACGATAGATTGATAAGAACATTCCGTAGAAAGGAACTTCAAAGAAGCTCTCTAGGTATTCTAGCCTTTCGGTGACGGGCATTTCTTTCATCCTGGAAGTCAGTTCTTTAAAGAATGAATCGTCGATGCCTTCCAAGGCCGAGGAGTAAGCAATCTCGGGGGAAGAAGTAACCGAAAGAGAAACGATGAAGTTATTCACAAAGCGATAGGCTTGATGATGTCTTTTTATCTTTGTCTCATATTTGTTAGCGAGAGGAGATAAGAAAGCCAATGTAGCCACCCCATAAATGACGAAAGTGGCTATCGCATAGATATAGTTATCGAAGACCAGATACGATAGACCTCCATAAAGGAGGGAAATGATGACTGACGCTATATAGAACTTCATTTCTTGCTCCTTTCATAAACTGGTTCAATTTGTTGGGTTTTAAGATTCATAACCCCAATGGATGAGACATAACGGACAACAGAACCGTCCACCGTTTCTTTTTCGAGATATACGAAGTATTTGAAGTGATGGGCGATGTCGGACAATAAGGCGTCTATATAGAGTTTTTGCTCCGATAACATGCATAACCTGGCCATTCTTTCCGGCATCGACTCCAAATCCTTGGAATGAATGGAGGTGATGATTGGGTGTCCCGACATAACGGAAGTTAAGGCATCCAGCATCTCTTTGCCCCTTGCCTCCGCCACGATGACATAGTCAGGGTTATTTCGTAATGAGTTCTTAATCAAGGAGGAGAAACTGGCTTGAGGATAATTCTCATTGCTGATCCAAGTAGTCAAATCGACATTGTCGTTAACCACCATGTCCAGCTCTTCGACGTTATCGATGACGATGATGCGGGAATTGAGATTGGCTTTGGACAAAAGCCATTTCTCTAGCTCTGTTTTGCCGGTGCCTGTAAGACCGCCGATAACGATGCTTTCTTCGGAACGAACGGCTTTAATGAGAATTTCCTCGGCCTCTTTGCTAAAGAAGCCATCGTTATCGTCTATCGCACATTTCTCCGAAGCCAAGCGAAGGGAGAAAGTATAGGTCTTCTCGTTTTTGTATCTAGCCAGGCTCATAAAGGTGGCGTTCAATCTGTATCTTCCAAAGGAAACGTCGAGGATGGGGTTGGCGAATGAGAATTGTTTTTCGGTAAGATTGGCAAGTTGCCTTAAGAAGTCTCCGACGTCCTTTTTGGGGAAGTTCTTCTCGTATAAGAAACGGCCTCCTTCGTTGGTGACATAATAGATGTCCGCCCCATTGTAAGATATGTCGGTAACGCCCTCTTTTTCCAATAAAGGCCTCAAAAAGGAGCTTTCGATGAACTCTTTGGGTGGATTATTCATTAACGTAGCCTTCTTTTATGGTCAAAGTGGTCTCGTTCTCATAAGTCCCGAACCAAGAAACCGGGCATTTGAAAGTGACCGTTATGCCCGTGGGTTTATGCAAGGTGCCGAGCTTTATCTCGCTGAAGGCGTCAAAATAGAAATACTTAAGGCTATATTTATCATTTGTCCTCAAATATCGATTCAAGCCTTCGTCGAAATGCTTTTTGGTTAGCTTCTCAAATTGCTCACGATCGAAATAGGGCTTGGATTGGACCCCATTGACGGCTTCAGGGATAACCACCGAAATCTCGGCGATGGCTTTGCCAAAAGAAGTGAAGGTTCTCGCCACGCCGGAATAGGAAAAAGACAAAGAGAAAGTGGCGGTTGAAAGAATGAAAGCCAAAGCCGTGAGCAAGAAATTAAGCATTAGCTAACCTCCACGCACCAGTTGGAATTACGGCAACTGCCGAAAAAATCAGCACCTTTTTCTAAGTCGAACTCATAAAAATATGAGCCTAGATTGGTTGAGCCATTTTCAATACGACAATGATAGACGGGGTATTTATCGGAACTTTTTGGCAAAGGCAATGTCTCCGAATAGACTTCCGCCCCTTTGCCCATATCATAGCCAAATACCGTTTCATCCAAAATCGGCCAGCAATAGCCGTCATCATCTTTGGTTAATTTCAGAGGAACTTCGATGGATTTTTCGTCTTGGGACAATGTCCCACCATGTCCGATTAAGGGATCAAAATCCATGAAGTTATCACCCGAGATAACCAAGGTGAGGTTATCGTCTTCTTCCGTTAGGGATGTATGGCCATTATTGTTATAGAAATCCAGCTTGATGCTATCTAAAGGGACGATTCCCCTGGCGTCGCTTTTAATGCTTTCTTTGTAATTGATGATATCCACCGCAGGCTGGCGTTTGACAAACTTTCCGAAATTGCTGACATCAATGTAGGTATTGCCATATAAGGTTCCATGCTCGCCTAGATTTCGATTGGTTAGATCGAGTTTTTCGACCAAATCGATTTCTTGGGTTGACGATATTCCGCCCAAGATGTCGTAATCGATGAAACTTAGTTTGTTTTCGTGGCAAACGTATTTGTAAGGAACTGTGATGTCGAAAACAAATTCCTGGCCCCCAACGCCGGATACCGTTTGGTTGTTCAAAGGGAAATATTGATAGTAAGTCCCGTCTTTTTCGTAAGTGGAAGTTTCGCTATCCCAGCCAATGGTCAAACGATGAGCCCCGTTAGACCATAAGGTATATTTGATTTGCATCGTGTAAGGCTTCTTCCAAGTAAATGGACTCAGGGTGAAGTTGGAAAAATAGCCCAAAGAGCCACCAATATCTATCCTTTTTGGGGGAAAACTCGGAGTAGAGGAAGTAAGTAAAAGAAGAGTTAAGGGAAATAAGATTGGTTTAATCATCCTCGCTAGGCGGCGCGAAAATGGGAATCGACTCTTTTCAAAGTCTCGATATATAGGCGTTTATAGTCATCTTCTTTTTGAAGATAATTCATCCACCAGAACGGGTAATAACGGCCATGTTCCAAGACTTGAGAGATAAATATCTTCGATTGAAGATCATCCAATTCCAAATAAAAGTCGATGATATCCATCAAGAACTTGGCTTGGATGGAACCTTTCGAAGATAGATAGTCATAATCTATGTCAAAGACATGGGTGTCCGGGGACATTCCTATATGTATTAATGATTGCCTATACAAAGCGCCTAAAAGCAGCGAACGATCCTTTAAGCTGAGATCTACGAATTCGATATCGATTCCCATCTTGCTGACTCCTTTCGCTTACGGATAGACACAAACCACTTACATCTTACCAACTTTTTGCCAAATTTAGGCAGAATGCACATATAATATTAACCATGATTATCTTAGTCGGCGCCTCAGCCTCAGGAAAAACCGAAGCCGCCAAGGAACTTGGACGTCTTTTTTCTATCAAAAAAGCCGTCACTACCACCACCAGGGAAATGAGGGTGGGAGAAAAAGACGGGGTCGATTATTTTTTCGTCTCCAAAGAAGAATTCCTCAAGAGAGTCGAAGAAGACAAGTTCGTCGAGAATGCTTCATATGCTGGAAACTACTATGGATGTGGCAAAGACCAGGTCGCCAACGACAAGGTTTTGATTGTTGAACCGAATGGATTGCATTCCTTCTTGGCGTTGAATGATCCTAACATCGTTTCTTTCTTCATCGATGTCAATGAAGATGTCCGCGCGGAAAGAATGAAACTCAGAGGAGATAAAAACAAAGACATAAAAAACCGTCTTGAAAGTGACAGGGAACGTTTCTCCAAAGAAAGCGTCGGCCAAGTCGACCACGTAATCGACGCTAACAAATTAAGCATTAAAGAAGTCGCGACCTTGATTTACGACTTATATAAGAAAAGCCTCTCAAAGAGAGGCTAATTCTTTTTTACCTTTCTGCGAGGGTGGTATTTGACCGTCGCGGAGATGACATGGTAATTCTCGACCTTAGTGACATAAAG
>CAVJPU010000024.1:0-8279 GCA_963651445.1 bacterium
AGATAAAGCACAGGTGTCATCGTCATATTTAAAGGCTGGCCATTGGTCATTAGCATTGGAATCTCGAACATTTGGAGATTGGCTGTGACCAAGGTGACGATAATTAAAACGAAGTAGTTCTTTAAACATGGAAGAACGATGTACCAGGTCTGTTTCCAAAAACCCGCACCATCGATCAAAGAGGCTTCGTAATAGTCTTTGGGGATATTGATAAGACCCGAATAGAAGATAAGGGTGGTGTAACCCGAGCCAATCCAAATGGTTGGGACAATGATGGAAACGTAGGCCCAGAAAACATCGTGGGTGAAGGCGATTGGCTCTAAACCCACCGTGCCTAATATGCCGTTTATGACCCCACCGTTATAGTAGGTTAATAGGGTAAAGATACATCCGACAACGACTCCGGAGAACAAATAAGGAAGATAGATAATGGTCCTGACGAAGACGCCGTACTTATTCTTGATTCTCACCAAGATATTGGCGAAGAAGAAGGCTCCGACGACCTGAAGGACGACCACGAAGAAGGTCATAATAAGGACGTTGGCCAAGGCCTTAAGGAAGTTTTCGTTTTTAAAGACCTTTACGTAGTTATCAAAGCCCGCGAAGACGGCTTCTTTCGGTCCAGATTCGAAATAGAAGAAAGAGCGGTATATAGCCATGATCAAAGGAGTCACGACGAAGATGGCTAATAAGATGACAGCCGGGGCTATAAGGAGAAAGCCCGATGCTATCTCTTCTTTCTTCTTTTCTTTTGGTAATAGAGAAAAACGTCTCATTGTCTTTTATTGATTTCTTGGGTTGGTGCCAGCGAGAGCGCTATCAGCGATGATTTTCTTAACGGCAGCATCGCAGTTGGCGATAGAGGTATCGATGTTTTTGCCCATCGCGGCTTCTTCTAATAAGCCTTCGACGGCAACAGAGATATTCCAGTCATAGATCGGTTCTAAAATAGCCTTGGAAGAAACCTCATTAACAACGTTGATCCATTCTTGTGGGACAACGGTTTGCTTGGCCGCTTCGGTTTCCAAGATAGCCTGGACGGACTTTCTTGGGGAATATTTGGAATAGTTGGCGCGTTTGAAGAAATCAACGGTTTGGTCGGTATCTTCAGCAGTCAAGAATTTGATGACTTCGACGGCCTTTTCTACGTTTTTGCATTCAGAAGAGATGACATAGCACCAACCACCGTTAGTGGCAGTGGTCTTGTTTTGATCGCCATCTAAGGTTGGCATGACGGCAAAGCCAATATCATCTTTCTGGTCTTTATACTGGTTGATGACGGAGGATAAGGACCAACTACCGCAGGTAGTCATAACGGCCTTACCATCGCAAACATCATAGATGGATTCGGTATATTCGCCGGAAGAGAGAGGTACATAGCCATTGCCATATAATTCTTTCCAGACATTGGCCAATTCTTTGTATCCCGGCTCGGTGATACGGCTGGTGGACCAATCATCGGTGATGGCTAAGCCACCGGTCGCGGCTTGCTGCATGCCCCAGGTTCCCCAAGCGCAGGCAACACCCGTTGGAACGCCATAGGCATAGATATTGCGCTTATTGGCGGCTTTTAAGTTCGATTTGATGGTTCCGCAGAGGGTGAGGAAATCTTCCCATTTGCTTGGGATGGTCTCGGTCTTCCCGTATTCTTTTAGCATGCTCTTGGAATAACCAACGATGGTGGAAGGTTCCATGACGATTGGGAAAGCGTAATATTTTCCGCTATAGCAGGTAGCGGTTTTGGCGGTATCGGTAAGATCGTCCCAAATCGAATTGCTGAAATGACTAGTCAAATCGATGGCACGGCCGGCTTTGATTTCCTTATAAAGGTTTCCGTAGCTGACCATATAAATGTCAGGAACGTTCTTAGATTCATAGCTAGAACGGATCAAATCATCGAAATCGTTCTTATTGATATAGGTCTGCTGAAGCTGGATTCCGTCGGTCTTATTCTTATTGAATAATTTTCTCTGGGAAATGTTGATTTGGTTCTCCCATTCTTCGAAATCCATCATCCACATCTTGATGGTCGTGGCGCCGTCCTCGATGACTTCGACTTCATCGTCGATGGAGATGTCATCTGGTGGGGTGCAGCTCGCTAAGCCAAAAATAAGCAATAACGAGGTCATTAAAAGTGAACTTTTTCTCATATGTTTAAACTCCTTCTAGAGCTTCTAGAGTTCTACAACATACATTTTAAAGAGAAAAAGACACCCTTTATAGGATTAAAAACTTGTAAATGATAACAAAAATTTGCCAAATGTCTTTTTAGTGTCGATATGGAATGGTGTTTTGATAACCAAAATTATTTCTTGGTCTTTTCGTTCTTATACTGGGTTGGATATCTTCCATCCAAGGAATGAAACCAACGAGAGAAGGTCTGCGGTTTATCAAATCCCAAAAGGTCAGAAATCTCTTTGACGGATTTAAAGGAATTACGTATCAGGTTTTTAGCGTATTTGATCCTCAATTTGTCGTAATACTTCTTTGGAGTGGTGTTGAACGCTTTCTTAAAGAGGTTATTCAACTGCCAGGAAGAAAGATTACTCTTAAGTTCGAAATCCCTCAAAGAGAGATTGGCAGTGAGGTTTTCAGACATATAGCGGACGATAAGCGATACCGTATCAAAATCCTCGGCGTCGCCTTTATATCCGATGGCGTCGCTTATAAACGAAGAAATAAGCAATTTCAACGCCCCCTCCATATGAAGAGATTTAAGAGGGTCGTCATAAGTGAATTCATCAATGACGTGAAGGATAAGGTTTCTAATTAAAGAGGTATTGCTCGCATGCACGACATACGGAAGGTGAAATCCGTTCTTCTCAAGATAATTCTCTCTGAAGTAAGCTAACTCCAACTCGGACATTTCTTCTTTTCTTTTAAAAGAAACTGGAATCGAGGTGGATTTCTCATCGACATTGAAATCGAAATGAATATGAGGCTGGCAGCAGTCGGTCTTATACCAAGTGATTTTATGATGGACATCAGGCGGGATAAGCACCATATCGCCTTCTTTGACGATACATCTTTCCCCTTCGATTTCGATGGACATGCAGCCTTTGTCGATGAAGATAATTTCAAAATCATATATAGACCTATCGACTAGGTATTCGGGAAGCCAAGTGTGATACATGGCCAAACGGATATAAGGCTTAAAGTCCAAATTCATATCTACAATAATAAGGAAAAATAACAAAAACCGTGATTTTTATTTCATTGCCTTGCGTTTTCTCTCCGTCATTTATCTTCGACACATTTTGCGATATAATAAAAAAAACCATTAAAGGCGGAATAAATGCTAGATTGCGAAATCGTCACATAATATCTTACTTTTTTGATGGAATTTCTATTCAAAATCTTCAAAACACGCAAGTCAAAGCGAAGCGTTATCCAATAAAAATGTGCATGGGTTCCCGCGGATGGATACAATATTTGAGAAGCTCCGGGAAACTAGATGGAAGAAGACATACAAATGAGAACTGAACGCATAAAAGAATTAGTCGGAGATGGCAGAGAAATCGAATTTGACTGCAAAGATAAAAGATATTCAATTGTCCATTTTGATGAGAACGGAAAATCGTGGATTTCCTTCTGCGAATTTTATCAAGAACCAATCGATGTCCTTAGTCCAGACGAATTATTCAAAATCAAGGTAGGCAGCCTAACATTGGAAGAGATATTCTCCAATTTGCCAGATTCCGCTTTCGATATTTATTAACAAAACAAATTTATCGTCAAACTTCGCAAAAAAAGCCCTCTTTTCTATGTGAGGTGTACCCAATTTCCTGGACAAAGGGAAAAATACTAAACTAATTAAAATATCGCATATCATCTAATCTTTTGGCTATGCAATCATTCAGAAATTGCATCGAAAAGACATATTTTTTAACTAAAACACGTTTGATTCAAAAAGAAAAAGGCAGCCCTTATGAGCTACCTATTTTTTGCATTGGCGGAGACAGAGAGATTTGAACTCTCGCACGAGTAACCCCGTCTAACGGTTTAGCAAACCGTCCCCTTCGGCCTCTTGGGTATGTCTCCGTGCTGGGATACTTTAGCACAAAGCATCCCGAGAAACTATCTTATTTTAATAAGCTTTGGCGAAATAAGCGACGATCTTGGCTTTTTGCCCACAAACCGGGCAGACTCTTTGATCATCTATCTCTTCATAGATGCATCTGGCGGTGCCACCGTTGGTGATTTCCTTGATCTTAAGTTCGCAGTCTTCGTGTCCGCAGTAAGCCATTCTGACATAACCGCCTTTATCCAAATGAGATTTAAGCTCATCGATATCCTTGGCGTCGTGCTTATTGGCTTCAAGGAAGGCTTTGGCCTTATCGTACATATTCTGATGGATTTCATCCAATAAGGCCGGGATCTTATCTTCCAATTCGGTGATTGAGGCGGTGATTTTCTCACCATTCACACGCTTGGTCATGACGGCGTTCCCTTCAGCTAAGTCCCTAGGGCCCACTTCGATACGGAGAGGGACGCCCTTCATCTCGTATTCGGCGAACTTCCAGCCTGGTGTTCTGGAATCATCGTCATCGACTTTGACCCTGATGCCTTTGGCCCTAAGGACCTTTTCGATGTTATAACAGGCCTCTAAGACGCCTTCTTGTTGTTGTCTGATTGGGATGATGACAACTTGGGTTGGGGCCACGTGAGGTGGCAAGACCAAGCCATTGTCATCGCCATGAACCATGATGACAGCCCCAATCAAACGGGTGGAAACGCCCCAAGAAGTCTGATGTGGGGTCTCTAATTTGTTTTCTTTTCCTAAATAGGAAATGCCATAGGCTTTGGCAAAGCCAGTGCCTAAATAATGAGAGGTGCCGGATTGCAACGCCTTCCCATCATGCATAAGGGCTTCGATGGTGTAAGTCGCTACTGCGCCGGCAAAGGTTTCATGCTCGGTCTTCTTGCCCTTGACGAATGGGATGGCCAATAAGTCCCTACCGCAGTCGTCATAAACGTCTAACATGCGCTTGACGTTATCTTCGGCTTCTTCTTGGTTGGAGAACAAGCAATGTCCTTCTTGCCAGAGGAATTCGGAGCCCCTTAAGAATGGGCGAGTAGTCTTCTCCCAACGAACGACGGAACACCACTGGTTATAACGGACCGGCAAGTCTCTATGAGAGGAGATGGTGCGTTTGAACAATTCGGAGAAAAGGATCTCGGAAGTTGGACGGATGACCAATGGGTCTTCGAGTTTTTTACCACCTCCGATGGTGGCGATCAAAGCCTCTGGGGCGAAGCCTTCGACATGTTCCTTTTCGACATTGAACAAGGACATTGGAATAACCAAAGGAAGATAGACGTTCTCAGCCTTTTCTTCCTTGAAACGTTTGTTTAAGTAGTTTTGAATCTCTTCCCAGATGGCATAGCCATAAGGGAGGTATTCGATGAAGCCCTTGACGGAAGAATAATCCATCAATTTGGCTTTGCGGCAGACATCGGTGTACCATTGGGCGAAATCGACGTCTCTGGCGGTTATAGCCTGATTCTTAAGCTGATTGGCCATATTTATTTACCTTCTTTCATGAATTGCAATTTGGTTACGCTCTTGCTTGGGAGAGGTTTCATCATCTTCTCATATGGGGCCACCATATCGGAGGAGATGTAATCAACCCCGCTTCTTACGACCATCTCGACGATGTTCCAGGTCGTTAAGTTGGTGGCGATGATCGGTTTCTTATACTTCAATAAGCCTTCGACCAAGACGTGGAGCTCGGAACGGATCTTGGCGTCTTTCTCGAAGTTATCTTCGGAGGAGAGGTCAACCAAGAAAGCGTCGCATTTATCGTATATTCTGGGGTCTAGGTCAAGGACCGTGCTCTTTAGGACCATCGCGAATTTGATGCCTTTGGCCTTCAAAGTTTCAATCTGCTCGATAAAGGTAGAGACCGAATTGGAATCCGATCTGTTTTGGATATCGTCGGCGATGAAGGTTAAGAAGAGATTGGTTTCCTTATTGATTCGAGAACGTAATAAAATCGGCAAGCAGACTTCCCTTTCATCCATCTGGATGCGGAAGAAAAGACGATGCTCTTTATTGGAACGTTCGGAAACGAACTTCGGGATGGTGTTTTTGATGATGGCGGTCAATAAGGTCTGCAAGCAGCCGGTTCTGACCGCGTAATTCTTCATCTGAGAACCCGTGGAGAAAGAGGAATTGACCGGGGTGAAACGAGAGATATAACCGTAGATTTTCATCCTCTTTACATCGTAGATAGGACGGAAAGTGTAGGAGATTCTCTTTTCCTGGATAAGGCGGGTGATCTCGTTATCGAAGTCTTCGCTTGGTTCCTCAACATAGGTCGGGAGAGGGGTTTTGACCTTCTCATAGACGGCGATTGGCTGTGGCATCTGGGCGATGGAATTAACGGTCGATGAGACTTCCCTGATGATGATGTCCGAATTGCCTAAACAATCCTTATTCATCAGGAGTCCGCATTTGATTTGGAATTGGTTGTAGGACTTGGCGTTCTTGCCTAAGTCTTCGTTTAGTTGTTCGGTCACGCCATAGATTACTTCGAGGGCGAACAATAAGCCAAGGGATAAGTCGCTGAAGGAGAAGTTGGCGATGGCTACCTCATTAGGAGCGATGTTCAAAACCTTTTGGTTTCCCACCGCATACCTTGAGACGTAATCGATGAATTTCTTATCGATATCAATCTTTTGGGTTTCTTTGTTTTTGCTCTTATAAGTGGTCTGCTTTTCAAACAATTTGAAACAGAAGGTCATGCCGGAAGCCGAGCCATTCGCACGAAGAGACTCCGCCAATTCGGATTCGCTGGATAGCATCTTTCTGGCCGTTCTGGTACGGAAGGATTTATCAACAAGGTAGGATTCAAGATGGATGATGCCGGTTGTTGGGTCGGCGGAGACCAAACGGAGGAAGTAGTGGACCGACTTGCGGTTCCTCTTGTTCTTCCTTTGGTAGTTGATCAAGAAATATGGGACGTTGTTGGTGCCGTTTAAGATGGAATTGATCCAGTCGGTCAATCTAACACGCTCGGTATTAGGGAAGGTGGCGTAGAAATTAGGCAAGGACTGGCTTCTTTTCTTATTGATATCCCTTAAGGAGAAAGATGTTACTTCCTGTCTTGGGGCGTTGATGACGACGATGCGAACACGACGGTTAGGGTCGGAGAGTTTCTTTTCGAACCCAGATTGACGAAGGCCGATCTTCACGAAAATGACGATGCCCGCCACGAAAGCGGCGAATAGCAAAAGCATCCCGATGCCAAAGGCATAATCGGCGAAGGTCAGGTTGTTAATCCAATCGCTTGGGTTGGTGCTCGCTAATAGGCGCGTGAAAAAGGCGTTAATCATAACGCGCATATTTTAGCACATTGCCTAGGCGTGTCCACGCACAAAGAATTTAGGTTGAGCAAGTTTGTCATAGGTTGTATTATTTACTGCGCTGGAGAAGTACCCAAGTGGCCGAAGGGGGCGGTTTCGAAAACCGCTAGTAGGTGCGAGCCTAGCTGGGGTTCGAATCCCCACTTCTCCGCCAGGAAAAAATAAGACATTCAGTAAAAAGGGTGTCTTTTTTTACAAATAGTTTCAGCTTGTGCTTGTGGCTTTGCAGAACTTCCTAATCTTCCTTTTAAAGTGTTAATGCTCTGATCCAAGCAAGGAACTTGCCAAAGTCAACTTCGCCGGAAGCCAAACCGATGAATTCATTAATTATTTCTTCGTCAGTTGCCTCCAGTTCAATCCCGTTAGAAGATAGGCCAAGGTCAAGCAAAAGAGCCGCAACCCTTTTGTTTCCGTCGAGAAAAGGATGGTCCATCACTAGACCGTAAGATAGCCTCGCAATCTTCTCGATGAGAGATGGATACAAATCCGCTCCATCAAAGGTTTGCAAAGGAGTATTAATCGCGGATTCAAGCATCGCTAAATCCCGGATTCCGTCGGTACCGCCGAAATCTTCGATAAGTTTTGAATGTAGGAAAATGATGTCATCTTTCGAAAAATAAAACATTACTTTGCCAATTCCTCATAGGCCTTCGCGTGTTTCTTGCTGGACTTAGCGTAAAGTTTGTTTAATTTGGCTCTGTCTAGGTATTCGACGCCAGGCTTCTTGGCGACTTTAAAAGGTATGGCCTGTTCTCTAACGGCTTGCTTGGCGAACATATTGAATGCCGCATTCATCGTTAAGCCCAATTCAGTAAATAACTTCTCGGCATCTTTCTTGTCGTTTTCATCCATTCTAATTGTTACATTCACGCTTGCCATAATGTAGCCCCCATATCCACTTCCATTATAGG
>CAVJPU010000025.1:0-7536 GCA_963651445.1 bacterium
AGCAGGTCTGTTTGACGTTGTTGCCGTAGCGACCCCTCAAGTTTTTGAAGTAATATGGGGCGAAATAGTCCTTGAGGAAAACGGTGTCGGCGCTTTCGTTAACTGTCCTTTGGGCCGGGGCCAGATCGCCTGGTCCTGCAATAACTACGCTTTCGGAATTATCAGCGTTTGTTTGGGGCATGCCGAAAGCGGCCGCGCCTTCGGCGACTGCCGATGTCAACAGCCCAGCGAACGCGGCGATTAATAATGAAAGTTTGTTCATCGGTTCCTCCTAAACGATCAATTCGTAATTGGAAATCAGCTCGCTGATCATTTTATCTTCGTCCACAAAAGGCCTACACTGTCTCGTTAATTCGACCTTCATGATTTTTTCGCCATAATATTCAAAATGAGCCTCATATCTCTCTGGATAATAATCGTTGACGACATATTCGATTTTTTCTTTGTCAAATTGCTCCCCTTCGAGAAAAAACGGATAAAAGTAGAGCTTAATTTTGGCGAGATAAACCGACAGATTCGGATCCCTCTCCAAATATATAGTGCTAATCCAAAAATCATCGTAGGTGGAATTGTAAATGTCCTCCTTACTGGAGCAGTTGTCATCAATGTGTCCGGAAAAGCCAATCGAAAAGAGTCTGAAATAATCGGAAATCTCAAACTTAGAAAGGCCAAAACAAAAGTCTCCGTTCTTCCCGATGTCCTTCAATTCCGTCATGAAATTTGGTATTTCCTCATTGCTGTCAAACCATTCATACCACCAAATTCTTTCGTTGTCAGGGACAAGGATGGTTTGATTGTGACAGCCGAAATTCATGCACCCAGCAAGAAACAATAAGGTGTAGGACAAAGCGCGAGCAATCTTTTTCATATTGATTTTGCTAATTGCATTATAACATGGTCGGCAAAAAACCACATCAGTAAAACCCGGTTTCAGAACTGGCCAGCAGGGAAATTTCTAAAAAGACAATTCCGCCTTCATGATAGGCAATTTTGTATTGTCCTTGCGGCCTGTATAAGAAAGTCTCCCATATGTGAGACTTTCTTTTAGCTGAACATTCCACCTTTGGGTGAGTTCTGATATTGCTTGAACTGCTTCATCATTTCCTTGGTCTGTTCATATTTCTTTAAAACGCGGTTGACGTCAGCGTTGGTCTTGCCCGAACCATTCGCGATACGAACCTTTCTGGAATTTTTCAAACATTCAGGATGATTTCTTTCGTATGGGGTCATCGAATTGATGATGGCCTCAAAGGTCTTCATTTCCTTCTTGGCCTGAGTTTGTTGTTCTTCGGTGATACGAGGCATGCCCGGAATCATCGCGGCTATTTTTGATAAAGAGCCTAAACGATTTGCCATCTTCATTTGCTTGAGCATATCATTCAAAGTGAAGTTGCCAGACATCATCTTCTTGGCTTCTTTTTCAGCTTCTTTTTCATCGATGTTCTCTTTAGCTTTCTCAACCAAGGAAATGACATCGCCCATGCCTAAGATACGATCCGCCATACGGTCCGGATAGAAGATGTCTAATTCATCGATCTTCTCACCAACGCCAGCAAATTTGATTGGTAATCCAGTCATGTATTTGATGGATAAGGCAGCACCGCCTTTGGCGTCGCCATCCAGCTTAGACATAATCAAACCCGTAAGTTTGACTTGCTGATGGAAAGAGTTGGCCACATTGACGGCTTCTTGACCCGCCATGGAATCAACCAGTAGTAAAACTTCATCTGGATTGACGACGTTTTCGATATCCGCCAATTCCTGCATTAAATCTTCGTCGATTTGCAAACGGCCAGCGGTATCCAAAATAAGGATATCATATCCTTCGTTAACGCAACGGTCTTTGGCTTTTTTGGCTACTTCGACCGGAGAAACGGAAGTTCCCATTTCAAAGAAGTCGGTGTCGATGGATTTGGCCAACGTCCCTAACTGTTCAATGGCAGCCGGACGATAGACGTCCAAGCCAGCGAGCAAGACTTTCTTACCATATTTCTTTTTGGCAAGATAGGCCAATTTGCCAGCGGTCGTGGTTTTGCCTGAACCTTGAAGACCAACCATCATGATGATCGTCGGTTTCTTTTTGAAGTCCAATGGGGCGTTGTCCTTGCCGAGAAGTTCTACCAATTCGTCGTGGCAGATTTTGATCATTTGGTCACCCGGGTTGACGTTCTTGATGACTTCGGTGTTCAAGGCTTTTTCCTTAACCGAATTAAGGAAGGCTTTGACGACTTTGAAATTGACGTCGCTTTCTAATAAAGCCACGCGGATTTCTTTTAAAGCCGCATCGACGTTCTCTTCGGTGATAGTGGTTTCTCTTCTAAGTTTTTTAAAGACGCTTTGGAAGCGATCCGTTAAGTTCTCAAATGCCATTGATCTCTTCCTCCAATTTACTTAAGTCATTATCCTTAAAGGCTTTGCTTAATCTCTTTTTCAAGTCTTCTAACTTGATGTTCTCTTCGTAATTAACCAATTTCTTGGTGGCTTTCTTGATGGCGTCTTCCACCGCCGCTCTGGAAATGGAGCGTGATTCGGCTATTTCGCTTAAGGATAGGTCGTAAGCGCAATAATCCATCATTATCTCCAACTGAGACGGAGTCAATAAGGTTCCATAGCGATCAAGGAGGACATTCAAGGTGTTCCTATCTTCGATTTTCATTCTTCTCCTCCAATCAATAATCCATGGAGATATCTATCCAAATCGAATTCTTCTAAATCATCCATCTTCTCACCTAAACCGATGAAACGGACAGGAACACCGATTTCATCACGGATGGAAAGAAGGATACCGCCTTTGGCGGTACCATCCATCTTGGTAATAACAACACCGGTCAAATCGGTGACTTCCTTAAAGGCTTTGGCTTGAACAACGCCATTCTGACCAGTGGTCGCATCAATGACCAAGAAGGTCTCTTGCGGAGCGCCTTCGATTTCTCTTTCGATAACGCGCTTAATTTTGCCTAACTCGGCCATCAAGTTGGCTTTGTTCTGCAATCTACCGGCGGTATCGACGATGCATAAATCGATGTTATGTTCTTTGGCGTATCTGGCTCCATCGAAAGCCACGGAAGCTGGGTCTCCATTTTCTTTGCCGGTAACGATTGGGCAATGAAGCCTTTCGGCCCAGATGGAAAGTTGTTCCACCGCTCCGGCACGGAAAGTATCCGCAGCCACCAACATGACCTTTTTGCCTTTATCTTGGTAGCGTTTGGCCAATTTGGCGATGGTAGTGGTCTTGCCCACTCCGTTGACGCCAACGACCAATAATACGGTCGGTTTTCCTTCCTGGAAGGAGACTTCGTTAATGACGGAATCTCCACCTTCGATATAGGAAACGAACATCATATCCACTAAGGCTTCGTTGATGGCCTTTGGATCGGTTATATTTTCTTCTTCGGATTTGGATAAGAGGTTGTCGATTAAGGACAAAGAAAGCTTAACCCCGACATCGGCTTCGATGAGGATCTCTTCCAATTCTTCGAAATATTCTTCGTTGACCTTGCTATAACGTTCGGTTAATTTGTTCAATTTGTCGGCGAAAGCGGAACGAGACTTCGAAAGAGAACGGTCATATTTAGAGGCCTTGGCGTCTTTCTTGCCGCCGAACTTGCTTTTGATAAACGATATAAGACCCATCTTAATCTCCTAACGGGGCGTATTTGCTTAAGGCGTCCTTGGCGGCGTTGGTTTCCGCTTCTTGCTTGGAAGCCCCTTCGCCACGGCCATATTCGGTCCCATCGACATAAACGGCCACTAAGAAGGTTCTTTGGTTGGCTGGTCCTTCTTCTTTGAGAACGCGATATTCAAAGATTTCCCTTTCGGCCTGCAAAGCTTCCTGGAGGGTGGTCTTTGGATCGCTTAGCGGAGAAGCCGCCGAAACCTTTTCTTTGAAGATGTGGCTCAATAAGGCGAAGGTGAATTCCATCCCCTGATCAAGGTAGATAGCCCCAATCATCGATTCGAAGACATCTTCCAATATCTTTCTCTTGTTCTTTTCGCCCCAAACGAAACCACGGCCCACTTTGACATAACTGAGTAAGTCAAGTTTGGACGAAAGGTCCGCTTCGGAGTATCCCTTGGCGAACTGCGTGCGGACTTTGGATAGGCCGCCCTGGTCTAATTCAGGATGCTCTTTATAAACAATGTCGGCTAAGATATAGCCAAGGACCGAATCGCCTAAGAACTCCAAGCGTTCATAGTCCCCACCTTTATAGCCTGGGTCGCCATGAATAGAAGGATGCGTAAAAGCCGTCTCGTATAACGAGAGATCGTTCGGGACGATGCCTAATAAATTAAATAATTTATCAAAGCGGCTCATTATTCGACGAATCCTTTCCTCATCTCTTCGCAGATGTCTTCTTTGGCCAATCTATAAGCTAAGGCGATGGCGTGATAGAAAGCCTCGCCATCGGAATTGCCATGAGCTTTGACGGCGATGGCGTTGACACCCAATAAAACTGCTCCACCGATTTTTTTCGAGCTCATTTTGTTCTTCAAGTCCTTGATGCCGGATTTAGCGAACAAGTAACCAATCTTGGTGAATATATTCTTCTTGAAACCTTGTTTGAGGAGAGTGCCTAATCCTTTGGCGGCACCTTCGGTCGACTTCATGCAGACATTGCCGGAATAACCATCGGTGACCACGACGTCAACATGAGAGTTGATGACCATATCGCCTTCGATGTTTCCAACAAAGTTGATGCGATCATCTTCCTTCAATAAGTTATAGGCTTCCTTTCCTTCCGGAGAGCCTTTGCCTTCTTCGGAACCATTGGAAAGCAAACCGACCCACGGGTTTTTGACCCCATTGGCCGCACGGCAATATAAAGTGCCCATATAACCGAACTGGGCGATTTCTTCTGGGGTGTTTTCATTGGAGGCCCCGATATCGAGAACCGAGACGTAACCACCGGTTTTGATATTTGGGAACTGGGCGCATAAAGCCGGACGCTTAACACCAGGAATCTTTTTCAAAATGAGAGTTGCGGCGGATAAGAAGGCACCAGTCGAACCGCAGGAAACAACCGCTTGGCAATTGTTTTCATCAACGGCGCGGATGGCTTTGACCATAGAGGAGTCTTTCTTCCTTAAAACCTCCATGACGCCAGCTTCCATCTTGATGACATCGTTAGCCTCGATGAGGGTAACGCCTTCAAGGTCGGAAAGCTCTTCTTTCTTGCCGACGCAGATCAATTCAACATCTTTATAGTCTTTCAAAAACTGTCTAACGGCTTCTTTGGTGGCGGCGGAGCCATTGTCCCCGCCCATCATGTCGATGGCGATTTTGATCATAAGAGTACCTCATCGCTAACAAGCGATACCAACTTATTGTAATAAAAAGGGCTACGCATTGGTAGAAATTACGAAAAGATGAGTTTCATCTTTTATCTTAAGAGATAGAAACTTCTTTGGCTTCGTCCTCGCATTTTTGATAGAAAGTGAGGAATTCTTCGTCTTCCAAGCGATGTTCTTTCAAATATTTCGCATCGTCTCTAGCACATTCGAAAATCTTGATATCGTTAATTGGGTTAACAAAGGCAAAATCCGGCAATCCCGACTGCTTTATGCCGGCTACTTCGCCAGGTCCACGCATCTTCAAATCGGCTTCGGCAATCTCGAATCCATCATCCGTATTGACCAAAACTTGCAGCTTCTCGGTTTCTTCTGGCTCATCGGACAGTAACAAGCAATTGGCCTCCGAGCCATCGCGACCGATACGACCACGAAGCTGATGGAGAGACGATAACGAGAAATGAGATGGAGAATAAATAAACATCAAATTGGCCTCTTTGACATCGATGCCGACTTCGATTAAGGAGGTCGCGACCAAGATTGGGCAAAGGCCGCTTCTAAAAGCTAGATTGGCCACATCCTTATCTTCTTGGCTTAACGATCCATGAAGCATCGTGACTTTGTTTGGGAAGCGTTTCTCATACATCGCAAAGACTTTCTTCACTGAGGAATATGGGCTGTCATCGCTTTCAATTCGAGGTACGACTACATACATCCTGTGTCCCGAATTCACGCAGGCTTCAACGTATTTTCCAATCTCCTTGTCATGCGGAGACATGATTCTCGTATGAACATCACGCTTGCCAGCTGGGAATTCGGTTAAGGTCGATACATCCAAATCACCGTAAAGGGTCAAAGCCAAAGTCCTCGGGATTGGGGTGGCTGACATCGAAAGAAGGTCGGCGTGCTCGCCTTTTCCCAATAAGGTTGTTCTCTGGTTAACGCCAAACTTATGTTGCTCGTCAATGATGACTAAACCCAAGGAATTATAGTTAACGGATTTGGCGAATAAGGCATGGGTTCCAACCACGATGTCTAAGGTGCCGTCATTTAAATCGGCCAAGGTATTCCTCTTCTCGTCATGATCCATCGTGCCGGTCAAGAGACCGATATGGACTTTGGCGTCCTTAAACATATTCTTCAAAGTTTCATAATGTTGTTTGGCCAAAGCGTCAGTCGGCGCCATCAAAGCCGCTTGCTCGCCCCTGAGAACGCAAGCAAAGGCCGCTAAGGCAGCCACCAAAGTCTTCCCGCTTCCGACATCACCCTGAAGCAAACGATACATGACCGACGGGGAGTCCATATCATCCAAGCATTCTCTTAAAGCCTTCCTTTGAGAAGCAGTTAATGAATAAGGCAAAGTATCGATAAAACTCTCCAGTTTATTCCTATCAATCAAATGCCTATGGCCTTTGGTCAGTTCTCTATTCTCATCTCTGACGATTTGAGTCTTTAATGAGAACTTCAAGGCCTCTAAATACTTTAAGGACCTCATCCCACGATAAAGTTCTTCTCTGCTTTCAGGCTGGTGAAGCATCCTTAAAGACTCATAGATGGAGTCTAAACGATATTTTTTGCGGAATTCGAGAGGGATTGGTTCTTCCAATTTGCCCCTTAAATCGATTAGAGCCCGATTTACGAGCGAAACGAACGAATGATTGCTGATCCCGTCAGGTAGGTGATAAACGGGCTTTAAAGCCGCGTTTTTGTCGATTTTGCCTTTGAGGCAATTAGACATCACCACCGTATGCCTTTGCTTATCGTAATGACCAATGAGGGAATAAAGCTCATTCGGTTTGATGACTTTCGATAAGTAAGGGCGGTTCCAGGCCTCAATCTTGAAGAGATAGCCTTCTTCGGTCACCAAAAAGAAGGTGGCTAAGCTTCTGTGCGAGAACCTATTAATCTTCACGTTCCCTTCTAATTTGCCTAGGATAACGAGTCTCTCTTTATCTTCGTAGATATCCTTCAACTTGGTGTAGGTATAGTCTTCGTAACGGCTTGGCAGATGGAAAAGGACATCTTCATAAGTAAAGATGCCCATCAAGGCCAGTTTGGCGTTCATGACTTTAGAAGAAGAGAGACTGAATTTTTTCACGTAATTATTATAGGCTTTAGCCTAAGAAATAAAATCCAGGTCATTTCTGATTATCAGCGTTTTATTAAACGTGTTCTTTTGCCACTAAATGGCATAGTCGTAGTCGACATAGGGGATCATGGCGGTCGCCAAAGAGGTGCTGAAGGCCA
>CAVJPU010000026.1:0-7167 GCA_963651445.1 bacterium
CTTACTAACAGGAAGAAGAAAGGAGTGAAATAAGATGCTTGCCACCCGTAATAAAAACAAGATCAACAACTCCGCTTCTCAACGTTTGATAAGGGTTTTGCTTTATGCCATAACCATCGTCGTTTTGATCAACATCTTCTTGCCGTTGTTCTTTACCATCATCTCGATGTTTAAGGGAAGGAAGGAAATCTTCTCCAGTGACTTCCACATCATCCCACAGGTTTGGACCTTGGATAACTTCAATCGTTTGTTCTATCTCCAATACACCACGATTGGGGTCAATTTCTTCCAATCCTTTGGCATGACCCTATTAGTCGCTTCGGTTTCGACCGTTTTATCCTTATTCATCAATTCCATCGCCGGCTATGCCTTTGCTCGTTTGAACTTCCCAGGAAAGAAAATACTTTGGGGAATCATAATGGCGACCATGTTCGTACCCGGTATCACCATCCTATTAACTTCTATCTCGGTCGTTTCTTCATTAGGCATGCTTAACACCATCTGGGTCCTTATCGTCCCAGGGCTAGCCTCTGCCTACAACATGTTCTTCTTCAAACAGTTCTATATGGGTTTCCCGAAGGACTACGATGAAGCGGCACGCGTAGATGGCTGTAACTCCATTCAAATCTTCTTCAAGATTTTCCTTCCGAACTCCGTCACTCCGATGGTCATCATGGGAGCCGGCGTTTTCACCGGTTATTACAACTCCTATCTTTGGCCAACTTTGACTATCGATAAGGAACACGCTCAATACACTCAGATAATGACCCTCATCAACTACCTCTTCTCGGATATCTCCACGGTTGGCTACGGCGCCGTTTTAGCGGCTAGCTTCATCTCCCTTATCCCCGCCGTCGTGGTCTTTATCGTCATTCAACGTTACATCAAGGAAGGTATTAGCCTTACGGGCGTTAAATAATTATGAATAGCAACAATTTATCGAACATTTATCTTAAAAAGGACGGAATCCGCAAAAGGGAATCCTCCTACGATATAAGCGGTGGCAACGACGACCGCATCTATATCCAGCCTAACGAAGAAAGAGTCATCTTTGACGTCCATTGTTCAGGATTGATTGAGCATATCTGGATGACCCAGATGAACTATGGCGACACCATCGAACCTGGTGCCTTCCGCAAGGTCTATCTCAAATTCTTCTTTGAAGATAGCGAATACCCAAGCGTTTTAGTCCCACTCGGCGACTTCTTTGGCATGGGACATGGGGAATCCAAGAACTTTGTTTCCGCCCCACTCCAAATGTCTCCGGAATATGGCAGGGGCCTCAACTGCTGGTGGCCAATGCCATTCAAGAAAGCCTGCAAAATCGCGGTAGTCAACGAATGTGACACTACTTTAATGCTTTATTACTACATCGATTATCAGGTGAAGAAACACAAAGAAGACATTTGCTACTTCGGGGCTATTTGGCATAGAGAAAATCCGTGCAAAGGCAAAGATTATCACGATTTCCCGACTAGAAAAGATTTCCTCTTTGAGGGGAAAAACGTCGATGGCAAAGACAATTATGTCTTGCTTGATATCAAAGGGAGAGGCCATTATGTGGGCTGCAACCTTAATATCCATAACCTAAGCGACTCCAACGATTGGGATTGGATTGGCGAAGGAGACGATTTTATCTTCATCGACGGCGAAGAATACCCGTCCATCCACGGCACCGGCACCGAAGACTACTTCAACACCGCTTGGTGCCCAACTCAAGTCTATAACGCCCCATACCACGGCATTATCAAAGGTGGAGATCCTAACTGGAAAGGGAAAATCACCTATTACCGCTATCACATCATGGATCCAATCACCTTCGATAAATCCATCAAAGTGACCATCGAGCACGGTCACGGCAATCACAGATGCGACGACTGGTCATCCACTGCTTATTTCTACACCAGCGAGCCGTATCAAATCACTTCGGATTTACCTTCCAAGGAAGCCCGCCTTCCTATGGAAGAAATTAAATAATTATGATGGGAGGAAAGATATGCATAGTTATTTATTAAGTCTTGCATTATTGGGACTCGTCGGCGGTATTACTGGCCCAGTCCCACACAATGGAAGCAGCGCCGGACCGGAATACATCTATGGCGAAAATATTATTCCTAACGGCGATTTCTCAGTCAGCGCCGGACAATATGTTTTGCCGACCTCTGCCCCAACTAGCGGCATCGTCGCCGGTATCGGCCCAATCGATGCCAACGCCATCGTGGCCATGGCCGAAGAAGGAAACGAAACCAACACCGTCCTTAAACTTTCAGGAAATGGTTGGTCAAGCTTCTGGAAATCTCTCGCCATTGTCCCAGGAAAGACCTACGACGTCTCATTTGATTACAAAATCGTCGGCACTTGTAACAATTTAGGCTTCGCTTTTTGGTCTCCATCGGCTGGAAACAGAAACCCAGAAATCAACTTGTTCGATTCTACTC
Source organism: bacterium (assembly GCA_963651445.1). Classification (GTDB taxonomy): domain Bacteria; phylum Bacillota_I; class Bacilli_A; order RFN20; family CAG-826; genus UBA4951. Next base: position 2,439 of record CAVJPU010000026.1, read on the forward strand.
AGGCCGCGGATGTGACCACTTCCGAAAAGACCAATGGCTGGAAAACCGCCAAAGTCGCTCGTTTATTCGATGCTAGCCAGACTTTCGACTCCATCCAAGTCTGGTGCAACACAACGGATGCCGACATCTATTTGGACAACTTCAGCATCGTCGCTCAAGGCGAAGCCGATAACATCTTCATCGGTGGCGATTTCGAAGGCTTCTTAGACTACGCTACTTCTACTATTAGCTCCACTCCAGATAGCGATGGCATATATGGTACCAACGCCACTTTGGGCAAGAACTGCGTCAGGATCGACAACGGTGGCTCTTATGGCGTTACCGTCGATGGTTTGGGCGAAGATCTCTATACCGTCAAAGTCGGTTTCGATGACAACGGTTTTGCCACTGGCGATAGGTTCGTCTTCAAAGTTTATTCCCCGTCTGGCGATAAGGAAATCATTCTTCAGGATGATAGCCTTCTCCGCCATAGCATGACTTTCGATGGCATCGCTGATGCTACCAAAGTCGAATTGATCTACACCGGCGCCTCCTCTATCACCGTCACCGAATGGAGTCTCAAAGCTACTTATGAATATGCTTTCGACCCATCCAAGACCTACTATGAGTCCAAGAACTACGTCGTTAACGGCGATTTCGAAGCCTTTGACGAAGGAACCAAGTTTACCGAGAATCAGCTCGAAGGCGCTTGGGGTTCCGTTTCTTTGGATAACCCAGGAAGAATCATCAAAGATGGTGACACCAAAGTCGCTGGCATCGGCAAAATCGAAAGCAGCGATACCAAGAATTATTCTTCGATGTTCTTGATGACTCCGGACGATATCACCATCGGTGATTTGGTCAGATTCGAATACGACTATAAACTCAACGTCAATGACGAAGCTACCACTTATACCGAAATCAACTCTTGCTTTGTCGGTGGCGCTAACCAGAGCTACTACTTGATGGACTTAAGAAAACTTGGTAAGGACGCTTCCTACACCGCCACTTCTGGCGTTGAATCCGCTCATTACCCAGTCAAATACGAAACCCTAGCCAATGGCTACACCCATGTCACTCTTGACTTCCAAGTCACATCCGACAAGATTCAGTGGAACTCCGTCCGTTGGCTCTTCACTCCACATAGCGAAGGCGAATATCTCTACGTCGATAACGTCGAAATCCACTTCTTATCCGAAACCCCGTGGACCGTTGATGTCACTTCCGTCAATATCGAAGGTGGCGACATTGAATTGAAAGTTGGCGAAACCAAGACTTTGACCGCTACCGTCAATCCAACCGACGCTGATGATAAGACCATCACTTGGTCCTCTTCTAACGAGGCTGTCGCTACCGTCGATAGCAATGGCAAAGTCACCGCTATCAAAGAAGGCGTTGCCGAAATTACTGCCAGGGCTTCAAATGGCGTTAAGTCTTCAATTGCTGTTACCGTTTTAGCCAATAACACCGAACCAGTCACTCCATCCAAAGGAAACACTGGCTTGATCGTTGGCGTCACCGTTGCCGCGGTCGTAGTTGTTGCCGCTATTGTTGTCGGCATTGTCTTTGGCAAGAAAAAAGGCAAAAAAGCCGAATAAATCTAAAGAAATAATCTAGGAGTTTGCTTATGAGAAGAAATTATATCAAAGGTTTGATGTTGCTCCCACTATTATGGGCAGCCGTCGGGTGTGATAACACATCCGATGCCGAAATGGTCGTTTTGCCTGACTTATATAACTATTCTCTTAAGCAGGCTCGATTAGAGGTAGGAACCAATATTTTGTTCGAAACCAATGAGGTTCCAACCCAAGAATTAATCGAGGGAAGAATCCTTTCTTATGGCGATAAGCTTGAAGCGGGTGACAAAGTCAAAAAAGGAACCCGTGTCAAAGTTAATATTTCCAAGAGAAGCGAATCTTCCATCACGGTGGACAATAACGTAGTCGACTACATCTCCGTAATCGATAAGGTTACCGGTCCATCCTCTCCAAACTCCGATATGCTTCTATCAGCGGGGGCGAAAGGAACCGACTTAGGTATTCCTTTCACCCTTCCTGACGGAAGGATCATGCTCCTATACGGTGATACTTTCTCCGGAGATAATATGTCTGGCTTCTGGAATTCCAATTTCATGGCCATTACCTCCGATAAAAAGCTTAGCGATGGCTTGACCTTCGATGAGGTCATCACTGTCGATAATGGCATGATTTCGCCATTTGCCCAGGGCAATCACCAATCGGGCGAAGAAAATAACCGCGGCGTTGAGGTCACCAAGATCCCAACCGGCGGTATTACTATTGGCAATAACGTTTATATCTTCTATATGTCCATCCGTTATTGGGGGACGGGCGGAAGTTGGAACGTTACCTACAATCAGTGCGTCAAAACTACTGATAATACCTATAAGAAATTCGAGAATGTCGATGGCCTAAGATGGGATGACACCGAGCTTTATTATGCAGGCCAAGTCTATCCTTTCGCCAATCCTAAGGACGAAGAACACATCTATTTCACCTCTATTCCAGGGGGAAGAAATGATGGGGCCATCATGTTCAGGGTCGACAAAGACAAATTCGAGACCAAGAGCGAATATGAATATTTAACTGGCAAAAATACTTGGGTCAAAGGTGATGAAGGCATCGCGGCCTTGAACAAAAAGCCATATTATGTCTTCTCCCCAGCCGTTTCCGAGCCATCCATCTTCTATAGCGAATACCTAAACAAATGGGTCTATGCGACTTTAAGAGGCTCGAACATCGTCTTTGCTACCGCTAGCGATGTGACTGGGCCATACAATGACATCTATCAAGTCTGCGCCTCCAGTGATTTCGCTGGTTTATATGGCGGTTTCGTCCATTCAGACTTTGCTGACAGCGATGGTCAAAGAATCTATATCCAGATGTCCCAATGGACACCGATCTACAACACTTCCTTAGTCGAAGTCGTATTGAAATAATTTATGAGAATCCCAGTACCAAACACCATTAATATGCCCTTCGAACAAGCGAAGGATATTCTAAAAGAATATAATCTCAAGGTCATTAAGGACAGCGACCCTTATTTCTTCGATAAATGCGTTACCAAATACGTCGTTGATGAAAAGAAAGAGACAGTCAACCTCTATGTCAACGACTTAGGCAAAGATTCCTTTAGTTTGGATGAGAAGGTCTTATCCGTTAGGAATCTCGGCTTTGTAACCGGCAGGAATTCCCTTAACAAAGAATTGTTTGCCAAGCGTGGAGTCGGCGCCACGGACTTAGGAATCTGCGTCGATAACCGCGAAAATCTTCTTTTTCTTTACGGAGATTCATTCTCCGGCATCGATTGCAATGACGGAGTATGGAGCTCCAACTTCCTCGCTATCGGTGGCAATAAATATTTCTCCAATAACATTTCTTTCTCGGACATCGTTTCCTATCCAAACGGACTGGTTAAGCCAATTAACCAAGGCCAACACGATAAGAACGATCGAATTAATCTCGATCCGAAGAATCACAAGGAAGTAACCAAGATTCCGACCGGCGGGATAAGAATCGGCGATGAGGTCTATATCTTCTTTATGTATGTTCGTTATTGGGGAGAACCGGGAGAATGGTTTGTAACCAAAAACAAATGTTTGAAGGCAAAATCTTATGATTTAACCCATTTCGAAAGGGTGGACACCTTATCCTTCGATAACATCAAAAACGATCAATTCGGTCAGATTTACCCATTCGAAAACCCATTTGATAAGGAATATATCTTTTTACTTGCCCTTCCAGGCGGAAGATTCGGGAACACTGTCCTTCTTCGCGTTAAGAAGGAAAACTTCGAAGATAAGGATAAATACGAGATCTTAACCAAAAAGAAGGCGTTTAAGCCTCTTAACAAGGTTAAAAAGGAAGATTACTTCTTTATTGTCAACATCAATGGTTCCAGCGAGGAATCCATCGTCTATAATCCATACCTCAAGAAATGGATTATCTCAAATTTGGACAGGGACGGGACTATCTATTTCTTAACCGCCGATTCGTTAACCGAAGAATTTAAGAAAGACATCAAAGTCTTGGATTTCCCTCACTTTGTGAGCTTATACGGCGGCTTCATTCACCCAAGAATGATGGATCACAACGGAAAACGCATGTATTTCCAAGTCTCCCAATGGAGTCCGATCTACAACACATCGTTATTTGAAATTATTTTTAAATAAAAATAGGAGTCGAAAATTATGTATCAAGAGAAATTGAACAAATATATCAATCGCGAATACAACGCCATCAACGAGATGAAAAAGAATCTCGACTATCCCATGCTGGATCAAGCTATTCGGGCTATCAAAAACGCCAAAGGCAAAGTGATTTTCATGGGGGTTGGCAAATCTGGCCATATCTGCGAGAAATTAGCGGCCACCTTTGCTTCGACTGGTACCCCCAGTTTCTATGTTCACTGCACTGAATCATGCCATGGCGATTTAGGGATGATCGAAAAAGACGACATCGTTATCCTTATGTCCAATAGCGGTTCCACCAAGGAAGTCGTCCAGAACATCGTTCCATTAAAGAACATCGGCTGCAAATTGATTGCCTTCACTTCCAAAAAAGATTCTATCTTAGCCAAAGGCTGCGATCTCCAAATCATTTACAAGTGTGACAAGGAAGCCGATGAGAACAATCTAGCTCCAACCAATAGTTCGACCATTTGCTTGGTCTTAGGAGATGCCATCGCTTGCGTCTTAAGCGAATCCTATAACTTCTCCAGAGCGGATTTTTAT
>CAVJPU010000027.1:0-7018 GCA_963651445.1 bacterium
ATTTCATACATTCACTTTTCCTTAAATATTATATAAATTAGTGGTATTTAATTCAAGAGAATATACCTAAAAGTATTCTTTCTTGTAAATTAGTCCACAACTTAATAAAATAATACGTAATAGAAAATGAATTGACTTGCTCGAATTTCTCTTCTTTTCCTCGAAATGCTTTCCGCCTAGATACGAGCGTCGATATATCGACATAATCTATAGTCATTTTTTGATATGTCCCCAAACCCTAGTCTATGCACGTGGAGACGGTGGTGTTGATGATTAAAAATAGATTTAAAGGTGCTGACCTTAAAAAATTGACCATTTAAAAATTGACCATTTATTTGAATAATTCTGAATGTGTCCCTACTCGATAAAGCATTAATATCAGAATTTCGTTTTGGATTGAATAAACCAAAAGCTAATCCGGCTCGACGTGACATTCGCGCGTTCCTTTGAAGTTGCCAGATAAATCGTGATTGTGATATTTTGCGTCCAGCGTTTTGCCTTCCGCTAAGGCGTTAATAACACCGAATAATTTATCTAGATTTCTATTTTGCTTTTTGGCGAGTTTTAAATCCTGTTTAAATTGATTGGTAAACCGGACGTCATACTTCATACTTCAAGCGCATCCTTAAGGTCGTCCATATTGGAATATTTTGGAGCCTTAGGATCGGCCATAAGTTTTTTGCCTTCTTTGATGGCTTCGGAGGTGGTGTCGTTAGGAACGTCCAATCTCAATTCGAAAGGAATCCTGCGTTCACGGATGGTGGTTCTTAAAAACATATTGATTGCAGTCGTCATATTTAAGCCCAGCTCATTGAAAATTTCTTCTGCTTTATCTTTAACGGCCTTTTCGGTTCTGATATTCAAATTAGTGGTTGCCATAATGAATTCCTCTTTTGTTTAAATAATGCTAATGTATTGCAAATAACAACACATTGTCATTATAACAAAGAATATTTAGAATAGATATGGTTTAGTTAAAGATATAATGACCAGGCATACCTCCTAATTGCTTATAGACAGAAATCCGTTGTTTTTGTCGCAAACAGGTTTTTCAGCGGGAAAGCATACACAAAAGCAGACTTCGCCCATTTTAATATCAAACATTGAACAAAGTTGGTTTACGATTCGGTTTACGATGATATTTGAAAAGGTTTACGATTCGGTTTACAATAAATGCATGAATAAGTACGACGAGATTATTGATAAACAACTTAACGAGAAATATTACGACCCAAGAGAACTGAGGTATGGTTCTAAGGCGGCGACCTTTTTGCCTGCTAACGAAGTTGAGGACCTTTATAAGAGAAAAATAGAGCTTCTCGATGAAGGCAATGACGAAAGGTTTGTGAAACCAAATCTTTTGTCATGGAACGATAAGCCATTGTTCTTTCTTTTGCCATCTGAATTGATTGAGAAGCAACGCACCTTATTCGAAATTGCGGGAAGCCTTGATTTTGACGAGCCTTCAATGGACTTCATCAAACACTCGAGAATCTATTCCGAAATCGAAGGATCTTTATCTATTGAAAATGTCCCGACCACCCATAAGAGACTTTCAGAGATAGTGGAAGGCAAAATGGAGCCCCAAGACCTCAACGACACCATTATCAAAAACATGTCTAAGGCTATCGATTTTGTAATGGGCAGGCCAGAATTCAGCGAAAAGAATTTGGCCACCCTTTATTCCATCCTAAGCGATGGTTGTCTTAATGATGACGATAAGTTAAAAGAAGGCGACTTATATAGGGATGACGATGTTATGGTAGACCATTATTATGGTTGCCCCGTTTCTAAGATAAAGGAATGTATGAATTCTCTCTTTGCCTTCGTTAATGAGAATCTTGATAACCCTAAATTAAAGTACTTCCTACCACATATCGCCCATTATTACGTTCTGTATGTCCATCCGTATTTTGATTACAACGGAAGAACGGCGAGGATGGTTTCGTTATGGGTCAGCCTCCTTGCCAACAACAATTTGCCTGTCATTATCTCGGAAGCCATCAATCAAAGGAAAAAGGAATACTATTCAGCGTTAGAAAACACAAGAGACTCAGGAAATGATCTTACGTATTTTTTGAATTACATACATGAGATCTCCGTTGATTATTCCCTTGCTTATAAGAACATTGAGGACATAACCCAAGCGTTGAAGGATAAAGGTATTGTCTGGACGGAGACCGAGAAGAGTTACTTCAAGAAGATTCTTATCTCTTATAAAGGGAAATTCACCTATTTAGACTTTACCAAGTTTGCCAAATTGGATATCTCCAAGCAAGGAGCGCTTAAAATTCTAAACAAATTCGCTTCCTACGAATTACTTACCTCAACCGAGAGCAAATCCAAAACCAAGTTGTTTGACATTAATTGCAAGTGCCTTTCGTTCGTCACCAAGAACCTGATGAAGTAAGCATTAAACCAACATCAATACGAGGCCCAACAACGATGTAGGGTCTTTTTCCTTCTGCCTATTGTTAGTGCCTTTCTGCATATAAAATCGAAAAAAATATGCAGCAAGAGGCAAAAATATGCAGGAAAATATGCAGAAAGAAAATTAACCGTGCTTTTGAAAGTCGTTTTGATTGTTGTTGAATTTAGCAATCCAATATTATTCATATATCTTTTATATATTATCTATATATTAATAATAAAAAATCCGATAAATACAACACATTTTTAATATTAACTGAAAAACTGAAAAAGATTGGTTTTTAAAAACTTACTTTTTATTGACATTGAGTTTGTGCGCCAATAGAATGCTTGCAGACGCCAACAAAAGCAATTGTTTGGCCTTTCGCTAGGAAATATGTACAAAACAGACAAAATTTGCGTTGTGACTTCATGGCTGACTAAGAGCATTCCAAATTATGAAGCAGCCATCTCTTTTTTGTACTTGCAGTACTTAAAAAAATATGGGTCCAAAAATCGTGATTTAGAAGGATTGGCCAGAACGCATGTTAACCAATGCATCGAATATAGACTGGATAAAGCCGCGCTCGTTTCTAATTTTGAACTATTTCAGTTATCTGAAGACGAGTATTCTTCGGTCGCTTTAAATCTTGATTATAAGGGAAATATATCTATCGGCAGATCGTTCTGCGAGCTGGTTGATAAATTGCTGAATATTAAAGTTAATGACATCGTTCTAGATGTCGGTTCTGGCAACGGAAACTTCCTAGGCTATGTCGCAAAACTAGAGAAGGACAGATTCATCAGGCCTACTCTATTCGGCCAAGAAATCAATACAATCTCATCGAACACATCTAAGATGATTTTGGATATGTGCGACGCTAATTATTTAATCGAGAACACCGACTTTATTGCCAAACAAAATTATCCAGCATTCACCAAAGGGTTTGTGTTTCCTCCGTTTGGACTTAGGCTTCGTCAGGAAGCCTTTTCACCATTTATTGCAGAATATCCCGAAACAATCACCGGCCGAACATCTTCGGCCTGGCTGTATTTATTTACCGCATTACGTTCCTTAAAGCCAAACGGCAAGATAGTGATGATCGTAAATGAGAACGCTTTGCTCTCGGCCTCGGATGCCAATGTTAGAAAATATTTGATTGAGAACGAATTACTAGAAGGAATCATTTCATTACCTCGAAATTCTTTTAAAGGCACAGCTGTTAAGACAGGCCTTCTCGTAATTAGCCGTGGGAACAAGTCATTTAAGGTCGTTGATGGTACTAAGCTTCTTGAAAATGTTCCACTTGGCGATTCTTTAACTCACGAAGCTGCTATAGACTTATATAACGAATATATGAGTCGAGATGTCGTGGTATGTTCCAAAGACGACATTAAAGGATCTGATTGGTGTTTGTCCGTTGTCTCATTATCATCTGAAGATTTTTATAAAGGATTATCTGATCTTGTACGTTTCAGCGACATAGCTGATGTATTTAGAGGCAGCCCAGGAACAATCAAGAACTTTAAAGATTCGCTTACGGTCTTAAATACGGGAATCAAATTATTAACTCCCGGGAATCTTTTGGGCGAGTCAATCAATTACGACAATCTGCCAAATATTGTTGGCGATAAAAAAATAGAGAAATTCTTTGTTAAGAAAGGCGATCTTATCCTTGCAACGAAGAGCACGAGAATGAAAATCGCTGTCGTGGCTGAAGAACCGAAAGAAAAGGTTGTTGTTGCTGGTGGAATGCTTGTTGTTCGTCTGACAAGCGACAAGATAAACTCGACTTACCTCAAGATATTTTTAGAATCTTCATCGGGCAGGAAAATCCTTAATTCGATTGTTAAAGGCTCCGTCGTAACCAACATAACTCCTACTGATTTAGCCTCGATAATGGTTTCGTGTCCTAACATTGAAATCCAGAACAAAATAGCGAATCAGTACAACAAACTATTGATCGCTTATAACGAGAAAGAAAAGGAGTTAGATACATTGGGAATCAAGCTACGAAATTTCTTGGAAGACCTTCCTAACGACGGTCACTAAACACAATAAATCAAAATAAGGAGAAAATTAAAATGTCTATTGAAGAACTGCAAAGGCAAACGAACACGAACGTTCAAGAAAAAGCCAACCTTATTTGGAATATCGCTACCAAATTATATGGAGAATACAAGCCTCATGAATATGGTAAAGTCATCCTTCCTATGACCGTTATCAAACGTTTTGAGGATTGCTTGAAAAGCACAAAGCAAGATGTTCTCGCCAAAGCGAAAGAACTAGATGAAAAAAATGTATCTCCATCCGTTAGAGACACTTTGTTGAAGAAAGCCGCTAAGCGTGGTTTCTACAACACTAGCAAATTCGACTTTAAATCCCTTTTGGCTGATTCGGACAACATTTCTTCCAACTTCATTGATTATCTCCGAGGCTTTTCCGATAACGTCAAAGACATACTGGCCTATTTTGATTTTGATAAAGAAATATCCAAGATGTCTCAAAACGATCTTCTTTATACCATCATTGAAGAATTCGATTCTAAGAAGGCGGATATGTCTCCAGAGCATATAACCTCTCAAGATATGGGTTACATTTTCGAGGAATTAACCAGAAAGTTCTCCGAGTCTTATGATGAGCAAGCTGGCGCCCACTTTACCGCTAGAGACATTATCTATTTGATGACCGAATTGCTTGTCGCCCCTGAAAAGAAATATATTGAAGAACATGGCTGTTCTAGAACAGCTTATGACATGACAATGGGCACCTCTCAGATGTTGGCGTGTCTAGATGAAAGACTTAATGACATCAACCCTAATACGGATTTGAGATGCTTTGGCCAGGAATTCAATCCTGAGACTTTCGCTATTGCTAAATCTGACATGCTTATCAAAGGAAAGGATGCCGAAAACATGAAATTTGGTGATACCTTGTCCAACGATCAGTTCGAAAATTATCAATTTGATTACATTATCTCCAATCCTCCGTTTGGTATTGACTGGAAGAAAGAGGAACAATCAGTTAAAGATGAAGCCAAAAAGGGCTTTGACGGTAGGTTTGGACCAGGACTTCCCGCTATTGGTGACGGACAAATGTTATTCCTTCTTAACGGCGTTAAAAAGCTTAAGGATACCGGAAGAATGACCATCATTCAGAACGGTTCGTCTTTATTCAATGGTGATGCCGGGAGCGGCCCATCTGAAATCAGAAAACACATCATCGAAAACGACAGACTTGAAGCCATTATTCAACTTCCTACAGATCTTTTCTACAACACTGGCATTGCCACCTATATTTGGGTTGTCGATGGCGTGAACGCCAAACCAGCAAACAGAATTGGCAAGGTTCAACTTATCGACGCTTCTAAATGTTTTTCCAAGAGAAGAAAGAACATCGGCAACAAGAGAGTTGAGCTTGATGATAGATGCATCAGCCTCATAGTCAATGCCTATAAGGAATTTGATAACAACGAATATACCGATAACGATATTTCCGTTGAATCGAAGGTTTTTGATAATAATTATTTTGGCTATACAAAATTGACTGTTGAAACTGCTTCTGTTGATGAAAAAGGAAATAAGATTCTTAAGAAAGGCAAATTGGTTCCTGAAAAGGGCAAGACTGATTCTGAGACTGTCCCCTTGCAAGAAAACATTGAAGAATATTTCAAAAAGAATGTTCTTCCATACAACCACAACGCCTATATTGATTCTACTAAGACCAAGATTGGTTATGAGATTCCCTTCACCAGAATCTTCTATAAGTTTGTAGAACCAAAGAGCTCCGATGAAATCTTCAATGAAATCAAAGAGTTGGAGGAAGAAGAAAGGGTCTTGATGAAGGAGCTGTTTGGAAATGAATAACGAATTATTTTTCGCACCAAATATATCAAGCGATTGGAGACTTGTTCCTAATAAATACCTTTTTATAAGCCATTCAGAAAAAGTTGGAGATAACTTTTTTAATTATCAACTTCTTTCACTAACAAAGAAAGGCGTTATTGCTAAAGATATAAACTCAAACGAAGGCAAACTCCCGGCTTCTTTTGGAGGTTATCAAACTGTTTCAAAAGGAGATATGATTTTTTGCTTATTCGATTTGGATATGTCGGCTGTTTTCTCTGGCTTATCAGATATGGATGGCATGATTACTTCGGCTTATGATGTTTATGCTGTAAATAACAAACTAATTGATTCCAGTTATTGTAAATATTGGTTTGATTATGTTTTTACAGGTCGTTATTACAAAAACTATTCAAAGAATATTAGATATACGGTTGGTGGTGAGGCCTTTGGACAAATCAAAACTCCTATTCCCTTTTTAGATGAACAAAAGAAAATCGGTGATTACTTAGATAAGAAAATCAATCAGATAGATGAATTGATTTCTAATCAGGAAAAACAAATAAAGAAGTTAGAAGAATATAAGCAATCCATTATCACCAAGGCTGTCACTAAAGGATTAGATCCTAATGCCAAGATGAAAGATGGTGGTGTTGAATGGATAGGTGAGATTCCTGAAGGCTGGAATACTATTAAAATTAAATTTACTTCTTGGCTGAAAGGTAGAATCGGTTGGGATGGTTTGAAATCAACTGAATTTATT
>CAVJPU010000028.1:0-6192 GCA_963651445.1 bacterium
GCAAAAAGAAGTTCGAGAATACGGTTTATTTCAAATCATTGCTTGCGGAGGAACTCGGCTACGGAGAAGAAGTCCAAGGCACACTCCCATCCATCATCCATTCCAAAAAAGTCGCCGAGATTTTGGTCTCCAAAGCCAAGGATGACCTCCGTTTATATAACCTAGATTCCGAATACGTTGATACCTTCACCAAGGAAGAGATTGGGTATAAGTCGTACGACCATTCCTTTAAAAAAGTCGGAAGTTACGTTCTTCCTAAGGAATTGAAACTCTCCTACACCTCCATCAACGAGTTCAATAAATGTCCATTCGAATATTATCTAAAGAGGGTTCTCAAACTAAACACCTTCGAATCCAGTTTCTTCAGCAACCTAGGCGAGTTATTCCACAAGGTCTTGGAAGACTCTGAGAAGGATGACAAAGAAGTGAATTTGTCTGATTACGATGAATTCGTCAAAGAGAAATTCGTGACCGAAAAAGACAAATTCTTCATCTCCATCCTTTTTCCGAAAGCTTTGGAGGTCATCAAGAAGAACAAAGAGTTCGAAAAGCAAAGCAAATTCTCTCGGGCGGAAACCGAGAAGACCTATGAAATCAATATCGAGCCAGGTGTCAAAATGACCGGCAAGATCGACAAGGTCTTATATGACGACGAAGGGAAGAACCTCTTGGTCGTGGACTATAAGACCTCGGCTTTCAAATACAACGACAACGACGCCAGCCATGGCATCGATATGCAACTTCCAATCTATGGTTATCTCCTTAGGGAGAATATCCCAGAATACAGAACGGTTGGTCTTTATATTCAAAACGTCTTATTTGACCCATTGAAGAACCAAGCCTCTGATAGGGATTTGATCCCGTATATCCTAAACGGCATCACCTTATCGGATGTGGACGCCGTAAAACGCATCGACACCAAAGTCGGCGTCGAGCTTGATTCCGAGGGAAGTATCATCAACGAATCCCAATTTGTTAGAAACATCACCCTCACCCCTAAAGGCAAACTGAATACTAGAGGCGGAACCATCATGGATTCCGGTAAGCTAGCTGTCAGAATCGATACGACCGAGAAACTCATAAGGATAACCCTCAATGAGATCAAAGCCGGCAATTTCGACATCAGGCCGATAAGCGATAACGCGAACGATGGCCCTTGCGCCTTCTGCGGTTGTCAGGATATTTGCTTCAAGAAAGGCTACGACGCGATGCCGAGCAAGGAATACGACGCTAAGATAGATCAAATCTTGGAAGAGATGAACGCCGAGGAAGGAGAAAACGAAGATGAATCTAGATAAATTCACCCCCGATCAAAGAAAAGCCATCGTATCCGAAGGCTCTAATATCTTAGTCTCCGCCGGAGCCGGTTCCGGCAAGACCCAGGTTTTAAGCGCCCGCGTGGTCTATTTCGTTTCTCAGAAACACTACACATTAGATCAATTCCTCATCCTCACCTTCACCAAATTAGCAGCCGCCGAGATGAAGGAAAGAATCAGAAAGAAATTAATCGAAGAAGGAGAATTAGAAGCCGCCAATCAGGCGGACTCCGCCAATATCTGCACCTTCGATAGCTACGCTCTTAACTTGGTTAAGAAATATCATTTCGACCTTAAGGTATCTCCAAATGTCTCCATCATCGATAAGACCATCATCGACGTTAAGAAAAGAGCCATCATCGATGAGATATTCGAAGATATGTATAAGAACCGTGACGAAGAATTCTGCAAGATGATCGAGCACTTCTGCGTCAAAGACGATAAGAACATCCGCAACCTTATCTTCAAGGTCTATGATGTGGCCTTATTGGAAGATGATACGGATAAGTATCTTGATAAATTCGAAGAGACTTATTATTCAGACGAGAAGTTAAAGGATATCCTTTCCTTCCTTCTTCAGAAAATCGAGAAACTCCGTCTTGATTTGGCTGCCGCTATCGAGAAACTCCCTAACGAACTCCCAACCAAAGACAAATCAGATAAAGCTGCCCATTACGCCGCGGAGATGTACAAATTCGTCTTCGAAGGCAAGACCTACGACGAGATTCTTGCTGCTTATAACAATATCGATGAAGACGATTTCGGCAATTTCAACTGGACCAATAAGAATTGGAGCGGAGAGACCCAATCGGCGGTCACCGCTTTCAAAGACACCCAATCTTCTTTTTGCAAGTTCTTATCTCAATTGCCGTTGACCGAAGAAGCGGCCAAAGAAGATTTATTGGATACCAAGCCATACGCGAAGGTCATTATCCGCATCATCAAGGAATTGGATAAGAGAATCAAAGAATATAAGGACCTCAACGGGGTATATGAATTCACCGACATCGCCAAAAAAGCCTTGGAATTGGTAGCCACTAACAAAGAGGCAAGAGAAGAAATAAAATCATCTTTAAAGATGATTATGATCGATGAATACCAAGACACCTCATCCTTACAGGATAATTTTATTAAGCAAATCTCCGACAACAACGTCTATATGGTCGGTGATGTAAAGCAGTCTATCTATCGTTTCAGAAACGCCAACGTGTCTATCTTCATCGATAAGTACAAGGAATATAAAGTCAAAGGCACCGGACTGGTAATTGACATGAACAAGAACTTCCGTTCCAGAAGGGAAGTCTTAGACGATATCAACTACATCTTCAAACAAATCATGACTGAAAAGTGCGGTGGGGCCGATTACCGTAACGAGCACATGATTCAGTTCGGAAACGAACACTACAACGAATGCGGCAGGTTCGATGGAAATAACCACACTCGCATCTTGACCTACTCAGCCGAAAATAAGACTCCTCTGACCGAGCCGTCATTAATCGCCAAGGACATCATTAAGAAGATAAACGAAGGCTATGAGGTCATGGACTCCAAAAAGGACAAAGATGCTTATGGCAACGAAAAGGAAACCTTCTATACCAGGGAGGCCACCTTCAGCGACTTCTGTATCCTTATGGATAGAGGTAGCCAATTCGCCACCTACCAAAAGGTCTTCAATGACTTGAAACTCCCAATCTATGTCGAGAACGATGAGGATATCTCATCTAACGATATCGTCTTGGTTTTAACCAATCTCTTAAGGATGGTCAATTTCATCAAGACGGATGGATTCGATTATCAAGACGAGTACTTCAAGAAAGCCTGGCTCTCTTTAGCTAGATCTTTCCTCTTTGCCTATGATGACGAGAGAATCTATCAGCTTTTCAAAAAAGATAACCTCGCCCACGAGGATATAACCGCCAAGATCAGATGCATTATCATCGATAATTATTCTGCTTCGTCCTACGAGTTATTCGAGAAGCTAGTTTATCAACTAGACATCTATTCCAAATGCGTGGCCCTCGGCGACGTCGAAAAGAACCATAAATACTTGGACTACTTCTTATTGATGTTCAAGTCCATGTCTGATTTGGGCTACACCATTCCAGACTTCATATCCTTCATGGAAAACGTTGATGACTTTGATTTGGGCATCAAACTCTCCAGCACCGGTACCTCCATTGATTCTATCCGCATCATGAACATCCATAAGTCCAAGGGACTTGAGTTCAAAATAGTCTATATGCCGGGTATCTATAAACCATTCAACAGGATGGACAACAAAGAATCTTATTCGATGTCCAAAGAATTTGGCCTCATCGTCCCGAAAGGCCCGAAAAAAGCCAATATCGTGAAGATCGTCAACTCCGAATATGAATTGGCTGAGGACACATCCGAGAAGATCAGGCAGTTATATGTCGCTTTAACGAGAACTAGAGAGCAATTGATTCTCTTGGAGCAGGAGCCAAAGCCAGAAGAAACCCTTGAAACCATGGCAAATGACCCTGATGCCATCAATGACGGACTTAAAGCCGCCTATGGAAGCTATCATTCGGGATCAATCGATTACGATGGGCTGGTTTCCCTATTAAAAGGCAAAGGTTTTGAGCCAACCACCCAGTTCATATCCATGAACGAGGAGGAAAGACGTTCCATCCCATTCGACAAGTCCATAGAATACTTCGTTGAAATCGGTAAGACCTACGAAGACATGAGAGAAGCCAACTGCTTCCACGATATGCTTTCCGACTTGCTCGATACTTCCAAGTTCGTCCGTTGCCCGCTTCCTGAGGACGATAAGATGCCGACTCTCACCAAAGCTCCTAAAGAGGTCGAACACGACGATCTCAAGGTCAAACTTTCCAAAATCGAATATAAGATCAACCAAGTCTCCAGAGCCTCCAAACAATTAAGCTTAACCACCAACAAAGAGGCCCTAGACTTCGGCACCAAGATGCACTTCTTATTAGAGACCACCAACTTCAATAATCCTGATCTCTCTGATATGGACATGAATGAGAAGCATATTATTGAACGCTTCCTACATTCACCATTCATGTCCAATATCAAAGAAGGCAAAGCCTATAAGGAATATGAATATCACGATGATCTCAACAATGTGAACGGGACCATCGACTTGATGGTTATCTATGATGACCACATCGATGTCATCGATTACAAGACCAAGAACATCGATGATGCATCATATGATAAACAGATTGGCATCTATATGGACTATGTCCAAAGAACCTTCAATAAGAAAGTGAATGGTTATCTATATTCCTTATTGACTGGGGAATATAAAACGTATTGATAAAATCGATAAATATCTCTTACAAACCGACCTCCAAGAGTTATTTTGATATTGACCGAAAGGCCTTGTTCATATAATATACTGCTTGCCCAAAAACTACGTCGCGGGGTAGGGCAGTCTGGTAGCCTGCCAGGCCCATAACCTGGAGGTCGGTGGTTCAAATCCATCCCCCGCAACCAATTGATAATTAAAAGCAGGATTAAAAAGGTCCTGCTTTTTTCTTCAAAATAAGTCTTATTGTCTTACTCTTGGTCTATTATTTGCGATATCTCTTTTCCAAGCTTATTGATAATTCCGCAAACCAAGGCGTTGCCCATCATGAAGTAACGCCTTTTTTCCGGCATTCCGGAATTGGTCCAATTGTCAGGAAATTGATTGATTCGTTCGCATTCGACTGGAGTTAATAATCTAAGCTTGTTTGTTTTTGGGTCTTTAATGATATGCGTGCTTCTGTTGGTTGTTCCTTCGGAAGTAAGCATCGTTCTGGCTGGTAAATCCAAATCATCAAAAGGACTCATTGCCCCTTCAGAATACACATATTTATGTCCGGTCTTCTTGTCTACTCGAGGAAGTTTTTTGCCGCCTCTCAGGTATTTAAATTTCGATTTTTGGGAGTCAGATAAATAATAATGAGGATCAATGTCCTTTTCGGCGATGTCGCCAATGGTGATTGGTTTTTCATAGATTGGTGTGACTTTAGCGGTGTAAGCTTCGCCATCAATCATATAACCAGCAGTTTCGAAAGAGGCCCCGAAATTATCGGACACCTCAACCAAGTCCTTGAATTCGGTGGTGAAGTCGATTTCTTTAATTGATGCCTTATCGATTTTCTTAATTGGGAATTGCTTAACGAAAATTCCGTTCTTGGTAATTACATCAAACGGAGAAGATTTTTTCATCTGTTTGTAATAATTGGTGGATTTGTGATAGGCGAAAATGAAGATTCTACGTCTTCTTTGCGGATGGCCATAGTCGGCGGCATTGATGATTCTCCATTCCATCGCATAGCCTTTATCCGATAAGCACCTAAGCATAATACCAAAATCTCTGCCCCTTTGTTTGGCTGGAGATTTAATCAATCTATCGACATTTTCCAATAAGACAAATGGCGGTTTTTTAGCGGCGAGAATATCGTTGATTTGCCACCAAAGAACGCCTTTCTTGCCTTCTATTCCTTTAGCATGGCTCAAAGTATGAGCAACCGAATAATCTTGGCACGGGAATCCTCCACATAAAATGGTGTGGTCAGGAATAGACTTTTTATCAACTTTAGAGATATCGACATTGGAGTTTCTGGTCGCTTCTGGAAATCGGAGGTTATAGCAATCGAAAGCGTGTTGTGTCTTGGTGGATGGTTCCCATTGATTGGCCCAGACGAACTCGAAAGGACCATTTTCAATGGCTTTGCCGTTCTTATCAAAACCTTTGATATCGTTAAAACCTACGCGGAAGCCTCCGACACCAGCGAATAACTCAACAACCTTCTTTTCCATAACGGTACCTCAACGTTTTAATTCTACGGCGTTGATTTTACTTGATCAACATAAAAAAGTAAAGATCTATATT
>CAVJPU010000029.1:0-5807 GCA_963651445.1 bacterium
TCGATAAGAATTAACTTCTTAACGATATCGTGTCGGTCTGCGGCTAAATCCATAACAGCTGCACCTCCGGTGGACCATCCTCCGACAGCTACAGGTCGAATGTTTAAAACATCGCAGAATTCCTGAATCAATTCATTCCATTCGGAAACATGTTTGAATGGTTTGACGTTATAGGTAGTGTCTCCATAACCCCTCATATCTGGAGCGATAACTCTAAAGTCGTTTTCCAGGTATTCGATAAGCGGGGTGTAATGGATGGAACTAGACTGATTTCCGTGAATCAAAAGGATGATTTTGTCGGAGCTGCCAACATCCAAATAAGCAACTCGCTCATTGGCTTTCGGGAGGTCAATGAAATGCTTTTTATAATGCTTCATGGTTAAATGATAGACCGAAAAGCTGTTTAAGGACACAAATGAATGGGCTTTCTTATAAGAAACTACCCAATTTAAGACAAAGAGAAGTATAATATTTTCTTCGATGAGGAGGTAAGGCCAATGATTACTTTAGGCAATATCGTAACCATCGATCAGAAGATCGCTGAATGGTTCAATAACAACTTCTCCACTACCCCGCTTCCAGATGGACAATGGAGTTATGGAAACTTAATTCTTTGTTTGATTGCCATCTTGCTCTGCACTTTGTTAACGGGCTTGATTGGTATGGAACGTGAGAGACGCAGAAGAAGCGCCGGTCTCCGTACCCATTTGTTGGTCGGGCTTGGCTCTTGCATCGTCATGATCATTTCCATCTATGGCTTCCCTCTCTCCGATTATCAACGTGATGCCGCTCGTTTAGCCGCTCAAGTCATCGCTGGTATCGGTTTCCTTGGTGCTGGCACCATCATGCATAACCGCGCCGGTGTTTCTGGCTTAACTACTGCTTCGTCTGTTTGGTCAACCATGGCCGTCGGTCTTGCTTGTGGTTCGATGAACTTCATCCTTGCTATTGTGGCCACGATCATCATCCTCTTCGTTCTCATCTACTTCCGTAAAGCCGAAGAGAAGATCTCCGCTGTCTCGCCAATCTTCGTTATTGTCGCTCCAGCAGACCAACCTTCCTTGACCAATCTCAATAAGATTGCCGAAGAAGAAGGCTGGAAACTCTCTAGAGTTACCTCTCGCTTGATCGAAAGCTCCGATAACCAAGGCGCTCTCGAAATCAGTTTCGTCGTCACCGCCAACGATAAGAGAAAGCTTGATAGGAACCAAGTCATGACCACCATCGACTCGAAGATGACCCTTATCAGCATTCTCCCGGTCGAAAATATGTAAAATGCCTCTTATGAGGCTTATGTCGCCGTAGCTCAGCTGGATAGAGCAACTGCCTCCTAAGCAGTAGGTCAGCCGTTCGAATCGGCTCGGCGACGCCACTATGCTAATTAAGGTCCGCTTGTCGGGCCTTTTTCTATGAAAGTAATATCATTGACTTGACAACGAGGCTCCTAATGAATATATTTTTCAATGCGCTAAGCGCAGAGTTTGGGGCGTTAGCTCAGCTGGGAGAGCGCCTCCATGGCATGGAGGAGGTCGAGAGTTCGATCCTCTTACGCTCCACCAAACTTGAAAATCAACCGTCCAAGTGGGCGGTTTTTTCTTTGCTAACAAATGGCTTTTGGATAATTTCCAAAGGAACGTTGTTGGGAATTTTCGTTATCTGCGTTATCCTTTTAACGATATACATCGTAAAAGTAATCTATAATCATCATTCGAAGAAGAAAGGCGCCAAAGCTAACCATGAAGAAAAATAAATGGAAAAAGGAAGGCATAACCGCAGAAGAACTCCTCCAAGGACTTCGCGACAAAGATAAAGCCACGCTTCTTTACGGTGCCAGCGATTCTTCGACCAACGCTTTGCCTAAATATGACATTCCTGCCGTTATCATGCGTAATGGCTCTTGTGGTGTTGCTTTTGATTACGAGGAGAAATCTTTGTGTTTCCCATCTCCGTCAGCGGTAGCCGCTACATGGAATAGAAATTTAGCGGAAACGATGGGCCAAGCATTGGCAAAAGAAGCAATTAAGGCCAATACCGACGTGATTTTGGGTCCATCACTAAGTATTAAGCGTAACCCGTTATGTGGTGATAATTTCCAGCATTATTCAGAAGATCCAGTGCTTACTGGTAAAATCGGCGCTTCTTTTGTTTGCGGCATTCAATCCCAAGGCGTTGGTGCCTGCATTAAGGATTTCATCTGCTCCAACCAAGCCACTTCTCGTTCTCATATGGATGCCGAAGTCGATATGCGTGCCTTAAGGGAAATCTATTTGAAGCCATTCGCCATTGCCATCAAGGAAAGCGATCCTTGGATGGTGATGACGGCCTATAACAAATTGAACGGAGTGGATTGTTCCGATAATCCATGGCTTATCAACGAAGTTTTGAAGAAAGAGTTTAAGTTTAGAGGTGCGGTGGTCTCAGCATGGAGTTCCTGCCCAAGCCCAATTCTCTCCCATAACTCTGGAGTGGATTTGGAAATGCCTTGTTCTGTTAAGAGAAACAAAGACATCGTCAAAGCCGTCAAACACGGCGATATCAGCCGCAATCAATTCGAAGATTCGGCCAAGCGTGTTTTAACCTTGGCTTTGAAGGCCAAGCAAAGGCCGAAGACCGTTTTCGTAACTAATGAAGAACAATACCAGATAATGGAAGATGTAGCAGAAGAAAGCATCATCCTCGCCAAGAACGAAGATAACACTTTGCCGCTGTCCTCCTATAAGGACACCTGTGTTGTTGGTGCTTTGGCCGAAAGTTTCCAAATCGATGGTTTGGCCATCACCAACGTCAATCCACAGGAATCCCATTCTCTTTTAAGAGAAATCGCTAAATACGCTCAGGAATCAGGCGATACTTTAGCCTATGCCCCTGGCTACACCTTGAGAGATGACACTCCACAAGGTGAGTTGGATAGATTAATCGTCGACGCTGAGGAATTGGTCACCAAATACAAACGCGTCATTTATGTGGTTGGAACTGAATCAGGTGCTTCCTCTACCAAATATGATCGTCCGAACATGAGGCTTCCTCATAATCAGTTGATGCTTTATAAGCACCTCTATGAACATAACAAGAACATTATTTTGGTGGTTGTTACCGGTTCGCCAGTCGAACTTCCGATGATCGACGAAGTTAAAGCGGTTGTCATCAATTACTTCGGCGGTGAGATGTCGGCCAAAGCTTTGCATCGTGTGCTCATTGGTCGAGTCAATCCTTCCGGTCGCTTGCCAGAAACCTGGCCAATCAGCTATTCGTCAGTCCCATCAAGTTGTTTCTACCCGATTTATAAGGTCCCATCTCCCTATAAAGAATCGATTTACGTTGGATACAGATACTATCAATCCGCCGGAATCCCCGTTCTTTTCCCATTCGGACATGGTTTAAGTTATAGCCGCGTTATCTTCAAAGATCTATCTATTGATAAGGATATTTTGGAAGAAGGAGATAAATTAGAGGTCTCCTTAAAGGTTCATAATCTCAGCCGTCGAATCGTCAAAGAAACCATCCAGCTTTATGTCTCTCCGAAAGGTGGGAATATCTATAAGCCAGCCAAAGGCCTAAAAGATTTCGTTAAAGTCACTTTAAAGGAAGGCGAGACCAAGGAAGTTAAGTTCACCCTCTCGTTCAAAGACTTTGCATTATGGGGCTTGGATTCCGAGAAATGGCTGGTTGAAGAAGGCCACTACGATATCTTGATTGGCAAATCGGTGGAAAATGTCCAAGTGGCCGGAACGGTCTTCATTAAGTCTGGATGGCTACCAAAACGCAGGATGATGATTTCGTCTTACTACTACTTCACCAGCAAGTCCTTATATATCCCGGGCGATTACGAATTCGAAAGAATCCTTAAGCACCGTATCAAAAACAGATCTTTAGCCGAACCTAATTCCTTTAACTTCGAAAGCACCGTCAAGTCATTGGACGTCACTCCTGTTGGCAGAAGAATCATCAAAGGCATCCAAGAACAATTAGACCCAACTTTAACTGATAGTTATCGGAAGATTTTATATACGAACATCCTTGAAATGCCGGTTCGTTTATTGGTTAATTATGGGGCGCCGGAGCACCGCCTCATATCCGTTTTGGATATGGCTAACGGAAAGATCTTGCATGCATTCTTCCATCTCTTTGGAGGAAGAAGGAAATGATTCTCACTTTGCTTGCCGTCAGACAATTGAAAAAGATTTTGGATCATAGATGGGATGGCAATCCAAACCTCCCATATTACGATCCGAAAGACCTCTCTCTCGAAGAGGAATCTTTTTCTTTTATGGACGACGGGCATCGAATCGATGGCTCTAGATATTACATAAAGGGCGTTGAGCCAAAAGCCTTGGTTTGTTTCTTCCATGGCATCGGAGCCGGAAGAAACGCTTATCTCAAAGAAATATCTCTCCTTTGCAAGGAAGGATATTTGGTTTATGCCTATGACAATCTTGGCTGTTCTTATTCCGAAGGAACAGGCATTGGCTGCTTAGGTCGTCCTTATGAAACCCAAATGAAGTTCTTCAAATGGCTAGATAACGACAAAAAAGCCAAGGGACTGAAAAGATATGCGGTTGGTCATTCTTGGGGCGGTTATGGGGCGATGACGGCTTTAAACCCTGAATACAAAGTCGAGAAAAGCGTTTCTCTCGCTGGTTTCCTTAAACCAAGCACGATTATCGTCAAACGTGCTAAGAAGCCTTTAAGGAAACTAGGCTCACTTCCTATCAAAATTGCCAATCGTATCTTGGGTGGAAAATACGGAAATATAGATGCCAGAGATATTGTCCGTAATAGCAATGGAAGGCTCTTATATATAGTCGGTGACAAAGATCCACTTGTCCCAATGTCTTTTAATGGAGAAACTTTGAATGAAGAA
Organism: bacterium; assembly: GCA_963651445.1. GTDB lineage: Bacteria > Bacillota_I > Bacilli_A > RFN20 > CAG-826 > UBA4951. Next base: position 4,862 of record CAVJPU010000029.1, read on the forward strand.
TTCGGTGGTTCCCCGCGTTTCAAATATATGGTTGTTCCGGGTTCTAGCCACCAGGTTCATTACACCCATGAAGCCGAGAAATACATTCTTGATTTGACTAACGAAGGGTTAGGAACAATCAATTCCCCAATTGGCCTGCATATGGATATAAATAAGGCTACAGAGATGAACAAGGATGTCTTCAAGGCTATATTCGACTTTTTAGAGGACTGATAGTAATATTTGTTAGCGCGCTGGTGGCGGAATGGTATACGCTCTAGCCTCAGAAACTAGTGGGGAGACCCATGCGGGTTCAAGTCCCGCCCAGCGCACCATCATAATAAATTAGGAGAATTTTTATGAAAAAGAAGTATCTCTTATTAGCTACTGTTATTTTGTTAGATCTTAGTTCTTGTTCTATTCAAAGCCATAAACATACTTATAGTGATACTTGGAGTCATGATGAAACTTTTCACTATCATGAAGCTACATGTGGTCATGATGTTAAAAAAGATGAGGAAAAACATACTTTTGTTGATACGGTAGTTGCTCCTACATATGATAAAGATGGATATACAAAACATACTTGTAGCATTTGTGAATATACATATACGGATACTGTTACTCCTAAATTAAATCATAATTATTCTAGTGTTTGGAGTTATGATGAATCTCAACACTGGCACGTTTGTACTGATAGTGGATATGAAACATTAAAAACCGATATAGCTAATCATAATTTTACTGAGACCATAATTAGCCCAACATACGATGAAGTAGGATATACTTTACATGAATGTAGTGTTTGCAAGTATTCATATAAGAGCGATTATACAGATAAATTAATTAGAACTTATAATTTAATTTTAAATTTTAATGGCGGAACATCTTTAAGTCATGGCTCATCATTTAGCAAAGTTATTCAATCTTTTTCTAAGGATGATTTCTTTTATGATCTATATAAAGA
>CAVJPU010000030.1:0-4998 GCA_963651445.1 bacterium
GATAAAAAGGAGAGGCGCCTGCTATGACTGGACAGACGCCTCAGGGGTATAGATAACGGCTTTGAGCAAAAACGGTAGGTAGTCAAAGACGAAAGGAAAGGAGGTTAAGCTAACCGTTTTTAGCCGTTTTCTTTTCTTTGATTATTTTAGCCCATTTCGGGATGTATTCATATAAGAAAGCGAAGAGATATACGAGAGCGGTCCCGACGATAAGGATGAACCAAGCATATAACGGGGTGCCGGAGATAAGAGGATTGACGATGGCCATCGGATCTTCGACATCAAAGAGTTGGATTTCAACCACCCCAACCGTGATGTACAAGCACATAACCATCGGGAAATAATGGGTGGTCTTGAGGTTTGGCCTAAAGACCTTGAACATCCACATGGCGATGCAAAGGATGAAGATGGTCGCATGATGTAATAAACCCATGATGGTGTTCAGATGGAAGATGGTGGCCCCTTGTCCGATATATCCAGGATAGATAGTGGTGCCCAATCCGCCGGCAAAGCCGAGGTACCATAATCCCTGATATATCTTTAGGTCTTTATTGCCGAATAAGACGATAAGAGGAAGCAAGAAGCTAGTTAAGGAGCAATAGGAATCAAGAATCCAGCCTTTGCTGCTGTAATTGATCATGATGCCTATGCGGGTAAGGATATTAAACAAGAGAACCAAAGAGGCTAAAACCCTCATATAGATCCATTGGGATTTCTCGGTTTTGAATTTCAATCCCGCCAAGACCAAAGAGCCACCGCCGATGACGATGACCAAGGCTAAGAAGACGAGATGTTCTTTGCCGAATACTTGAGGGTTTAATAACATAAAGGTTCCTTACTAAGACGGAGAAACTCTACGCCTTATAAAATAAATCGCAAGCCTGAGCCTGCGATATTATGTTTTATTGTTTGCTTTGGGCTTTCTTGCTTTTGATTTTGTTGATGAGCTTTGGAAAATACTCATATAAGAAGGCCGCCAAATAGACGAGAGCGGTCCCGACGACAAGAATGAACCAGCAATAGAGAGGGGTTCCGCCGATAAGAGCGGAGCGGATGCACATCGCGTTGTTGAAGCCCAAATAGTTGAGTTCGATAGCCCCTAAGGCGATATAAACGCAGGTAACTAGTGGAAACCAATGAGACTTCTTTAAGCTCGGTCTAAAGACCTTGAACATCCCTGTCGCGATAGAAAGGATGAACATAATGCCGTGATATAGAAGGGCTCCGATGGTGTTGATATGCCAAATAGTGGCGGCTTGTCCGATGAAATCGGCGTAGATGATGCTGGCTATTCCGCCAACGAAGGCCATGTACCATAAACCATGGAAGACCTTTAAATCCTTCTTGCCGATCAAAACGGCAATAGGGAACAAGAAACCGGTGAGGGAGCAAAAGGTATTAGGGATGACATCCATCCACCTATTATGGTCAATTCCGACCCCGATGCGGGTAAGGATGTTGAAGGCGATGGTCAAAGCCGCCAGAACCCTCATATAGATCCATTGGGATTTCTCGGTTTTGAACTTAAGCTTGGCTAAGACCAAGGAACCGATGCCGATAACTAAGAACACCACCAAGAAGACGATGTGTTCCATGCCGAATACTTCTGGGTTTAATAACATAATATTCCCTCGAAATGAGTAAGGCCCTTAAAGGGCGAGGGGTATTTAAACATATTGAGGGATGTAAAATCACCATTTTCCTTACATATCTCTAAATAGGAGAATGGTTAACACAAAAAGAAAAGCCTGGTTTTTGGCCAGACTTTATTAATAACGTTTAGACTTTTTTGGCGTTTTTCTTCTTTTTGATCCACTTTACGAAGACCACGATTTCGTGGGCGATAAGCGGAGTGACGCACATGGCCGCGGTGATGAGCCATTCCTGCCAATCAAGGTTGGCGGTTGAGAAGATCTTCTGCATGAATGGGGCTTCGATGACTAAGAGCTGCAAGCCTAAGCCAACTACGAAGGCCACCAACATCATCCAGTTGCCGCCTTTGAAGACGTGGACGAAGGAACGGTTCTGATTGCTCATGCCGACCATATGGAATAGTTCGGAGATGGCCAAAGCCACGAAGGCCATGGTTCTAGCTTGGAGCAAGACTTCGGAATCGGAAGCGATATTCATGATTTCCGACCAGCCATAGATGCCATTTAGCCAGAAAGCGCTGAAATAAGCGAATAAGACGGAGATGGTGATAAGGGCACCATAGCAAATGGTTGTAGCGTATCCGCCATGAGAGAACAAGGTCTCATTTTGACCGCGAGGCTTATCCTTCATAATGTCTGGGTCTTTCTTATCCAAGCCTAAAGCGATGGCTGGGAGAGAGTCCGTGAGGAGGTTGACCCAAAGAAGGTGGATGGCGATGAACGGGGACGGAAAGCCTAAGCAGATGACGATGAACATAGCCAAGACCTCGGCGATGTTGGAGGAGAGCAAGAAGAGGACGGTCTTCTTGATATTGGCGTAGATTCCCCTGCCTTCTTCCACCGCTTTCTCGATGGAGGTGAAGTTGTCGTCGACCAAGACCATATCGGCCGAGGATTTGGCAACGTCAGTGCCGGTGATGCCCATGGCGATGCCGATATCGGCAGCCTTTAAGGATGGGGCATCGTTGACGCCGTCACCGGTCATGGCGCAGATATTGCCATTGGCTTTGAAGGCTTTGACGATAGAGACTTTGTTCTGCGGGGATACGCGAGCGAAGACCCTAACCGTTTTGGCTTTTTCTTTAAGTTCTTCGAAGGTGAGCTTATCGATGTCTTTGCCCATCATGCATTGGGAAATATCATCGGCGATGCCTAATTGTTTCGCTATAGCGAAAGCGGTGTCGATATGGTCGCCGGTGATCATGACGGTGGTGATGCCTGCTCCTTTGAAAGTGGCAACGGCTGGGGCCGCTTCTTTTCTGGCTGGGTCGATCATGGCGGTCAAACCAACGAAGGTCAAATCATCTTCCTTGATGGCTTCGTCGCTACATTTGTAGGCTAAGGCAAGGACACGCAAAGCCTTGTCGGAGAAGTACTTATTAGCTTTATAAATATTATCGATATCTTCTTTGGTGATTGGGCGGACTTCGCCGTTGATAAGGATGTTGGTGGTATGAGCCAAGATGCTATCTAACGCGCCTTTGGTGTAAACGATGTACTTGTCATCCTCTTTATGCTTGGTGGACATCATCTTGCGCTCGCTGTCGAATGGGAGTTCGTCCACTCTTGGGGTGAGGGATTCGATGTCCTTCTTATGCATATTGAATTTGTTGGCTAAGACGACCAAGCAGATTTCGGTTGGATCGCCATATAATCCATCATCGACGGAGGCGTTGGAACATAAGGACATGCCTTTGGCTAACAAAGTTAGATCCTTTTCTTTGCCTTTAGATTCTTCATTGAAATCCTTTTCGTCGAAATAACGATCGTCAGCATAGGCTTCAACGACGGTCATGCGGTTTTCGGTAAGGGTGCCGGTTTTATCCGAGCAGACCACCGAGACGGCGCCTAAAGTTTCAACCGATGGGAGCTTGCGGACAACGGTGTTGGCTTTGACCATACGCTGAACGCCGATGGATAAAACGATGGTGACCACCGCAGCTAAGCCTTCTGGGATAGCGGCTACGGCTAGAGCGATAGCGCTCAATATGGAATCGATCCAAGCGGCGATGTCAGATTGGTTATTATGAACGAAGATGTAAATGATATCGACGATGAGGACCAAGACGACGATGCCTAAGGTGAAAATACCTAAGACCTTGCTTAATTTGGCCAAGACCTTCTGAAGCGGGGTTTGCTCGTCTTCTTCGGAATCCAAGGCTTTGGCGATGTGTCCGATTTCGGTATTCATGCCGGTAGAAACGACGACGCCTTTGCCACGACCATAAGTAACTGGGGTGGACATGAAAGTGAGGTTGACCCTGTCACCGATTCCGACTTCATCGGAGAAAGTGATATCAGCGTTCTTTAAGACTGGGACGGATTCTCCTGTTAAGGAGGATTCATTGACTTTGAGGTTGACGGCTTCAATGAGACGGAGGTCGGCTCCAATGGTGTCGCCTTCTTCAAGGACAATGACATCGCCTGGGACCAAGTCCTGGGATTTGATTTTGATTCTTTCTCCATTACGAACGACGTGGCATTCCGGAGCGGCCAAGTTCTTAAGGGCATCCAACGAGGTCGCGGCTTTGACTTCTTGGACGGTGCCGATGATGGAGTTAAGGATGATAACCGCTAAGACAATGACGACATCTGGCCAGTCACCGACTTCAAGGAAGGAGAAATAACCCGCTTTGACGGTTTCATAGATAGAAACGCCAATAGTGACGGCGATAGCGGCGAACAAAACGAAGATCATCGGATTGTTCATCTGCTCGAAAAAGATGCGGATCCAAGACTTTTTCTTCTTTTCCGCTAATTTGTTAGGGCCGTATTTCTCTAAACGCTTCTTGGCTTCTTCCTCAGAAAGGCCAGTATCAAAATTCGTTTCGAATTCTTTTTCAATATCTAAAAGATTCTTATTTTCAAACATATGATTGCTCCTTAAACGAACATATTGTCGTCTCGCGCATAATCATATGGTAAGGTCCCGGATATCCATTGATATCGTGTTGACGGTCACTTACTAGGCTACTCCCGACAGCGCTTTATTATAATAGGATTCGGGGATATATCTAACTAAAAGTTAAAATATTGATAAGCAGCATGGAAAAGAGGCCATTCTGCCGGTTTTTATAAGTAATGACAAACAAGAAAATTGTTCACTGCCACTGAACGATTTTTCCAGTTTTAGCAAAATCGTTCAGTTGCAAGACAAACATTGGAGCACGATCAATTGATACAGTCAAAGTCTAAATCAGTTTCAAGCAGAAGCTGTTTTAAAGTCATTCCGCTAATGATAATTCCATCAAGCGCATCATAAATGGATTTATAAGTAGCTACAAATTTGCAATTTACACAATATCTATAATTGTCTTCGTCAAAGTCCCAATCCAAACAATGTATG
>CAVJPU010000031.1:0-4465 GCA_963651445.1 bacterium
AGGTAGCGAAATTCCTTGTCAGGCAAGTTCTGACGCGCATGAATGGTATAATAATTTGGGCGCTGTCTCGACAGCAGACTCGGTGAAATCTTATTACCTGTGAAGATGCAGGTTACCCGCGACTAGACGGAAAGACCCCATGGAGCTTTACTGCAACTTATTATTGAACATCTGAAGTTCGTCCGCAGAATAGGTGCCAGTCGGTGAAGCCGGGGCTTTGGCCTCGGTGGAGACACACGTGAGATAGCACTGTCGGATTTTGGCTGTTCTAACGTACGGCGTCACGAGCCGGCGGACAGTGGTAGGCGGGCAGTTTGACTGGGGCGGTCGCCTCCCAAAGTGTAACGGAGGCGCTCCAAGGTTCCTTCAGCATGGTTGGAAATCATGCATCGAGTGCAAAGGCATAAAGGAGCTTGACTGCGAGACATACAGGTCGAGCAGGGACGAAAGTCGGACTTAGTGATCTTGCGATTCCGTATGGAAGGGTCGTAACTTAACGGATAAAAGCTACCCTGGGGATAACAGGCTGATCTGGTCCAAGAGTTCACATCGACGACCAGGTTTGGCACCTCGATGTCGGCCCATCACATCCTGGAGGGGAAGTACCTTCCAAGGGTTTGGCTGTTCGCCAATTAAAGTGGTACGCGAGCTGGGTTCAAAACGTCGTGAGACAGTTTGGTCCCTATCTGTCGTGGGCGTAGGAAGTTTGAAGGAGCTAGTCCCTAGTACGAGAGGACCGGGATTAACGGAGCACTGGTCTACCAGTTGTCACGCCAGTGGCATGGCTGGGTAGCTACCTCCGGAATAGATAAACGCTGAAAGCATCTAAGCGTGAAGCTAGTCCTAAGATGAGACTTCCCATTCGAAAGAAGTAAGGGCCCCCCAAAGTTAGGGGGTTGATAGGTCGGATCTGTAAGCATATAAGCATTGCGAAGTTGTTCAGGAGACCGATACTAATAGCCCGAGGGCTTAATTTCACTAATTTAAATTTTAAATGTAAGTTAAGTCGCACAATTTGATTAAAGTACATGATAGAATATGTTTGATATATCCAGTTTTTAAAGAACAGACAAAGAAAAAAGTCCGGTGGTGATGACGCGGTGGTTCCACCTGTTCCCATCCCGAACACAGCAGTTAAGCACCGTAGTGGCGAAGGTATCGGCTCCGGCCGGGAGAATAGCACGCTGCCGGGCTTTTTTCTTTTATAGGCCCTTTTTCGTAAGGGTCTTTTTTGTCCCCTTTATTAAAAATTCCTTCTACGTTTCAAAGAATTGGAGTCCTAAATATCCTCTTGCGTATGTCTTATGCCTACGGCATAATTAATATACGCAATTTTAATTACGTAATTTTATGAATACTGATTCATCCACGCCTTATGGCAACATACAAATAACCAACAATGCCATCGCCTCGGTTGTCGCGAGGACGGTTTTGGAATGCTATGGGGTGGTGGGCTTAACTGGCAAAGAGCCAGGCAGCAAATTATGCGACGATGACTTCACCCGTGGCATTCAGATCCACGAAGAGAAAACCGGATATAGCATCAATGTCTATGTCTGCCTTTTCCATGGCGTCAAGATCACCGAGATCGCCAATCAGATTCAGAGCAAAGTCTCTTACGTGTTAGAAAAGACCTTCTCGATCCCATTTAAGAAAGTGGGCATCTACGTTAACGATCTTAAGGATATCGAAGCATGAAATATTTAAATGGCCAGGATCTTAAAAAAATCCTTATAAGCGGCGCGAATAATCTCTATAACCATTACCCAGAAGTCGATAGACTGAACGTTTTCCCAGTTCCGGATGGCGACACCGGCATCAATATGAACCTCACCTTGACGACTGGTTCGACTGCGATTGCCAATCGTAACGATGAGAACATCTATAACATCGCCAGGGCTTTCGCGACTGGCTTGGTCATGGGCTCTAGAGGCAATTCGGGCGTTATCACTTCCCAAATCTTCTCGGGCTTCGCCAATGGTTTAAGCGGCAAAGAGAAGATCGGCGTCAAAGGTTTCGTCGAAGCTTGGGAAGAAGCCAAAAAGGTGGCTTATAAAGCCGTCAATAACCCGGTTGAGGGGACCATCCTTACCGTTATCAGAGAATCTTCCGAAGATTTAGCCAAACACTTCGAGACCAAAAAAGATATGTCAATCGAAGAGGCGATGGATTATCTCTTCAAAGCTGCTAAGAAATCCTTGAAACATACCCCTGATCTCCTTCCGGTCCTTAAGGAAGTGGGAGTCGTCGATTCCGGCGGCGCAGGCTTATGTTTCGTGATGGAAGGCATGCTTAAAGCCATCAAAGGCAAGTTCGTCGAAAGAAGCGACATGAACGATGCGGTGGCTAAAGAAGATTCCATGGTCTCCTTCCTTAAAAACGGGGAAGGATATGCCGGAGCCAAGCTCTCCGAAAGCGAAGAAGGATATGGCTATTGCACCCAGTTCTTGCTCCGCTTAGGAAAACCAGAAGAAGGCAAACGCCCATTCGTCGATAAGAAATTCGAAACTTTCTTGGCCACGCATGGCAATTCCGTGGTTTTGGTTCACGATGGCGACATCGTCAAAGTCCACGTTCATACCTTATCTCCTGGCACGATGTTGAATTACGCCCAAAACTATGGCGAATTCCTCACCATCACCATCGAGAATATGTCCGAAGAACACGATAACATCTCCAATGGCCATACTGCCATGGATATGGAATCCAATATCGAAAGAAAGAGAGAGAAGAAGTGGGTTGAGAACGCCACTATCGTCGTCTCTTCCGGCTCGGGATTGGATGAAGTGTTCAAAGAATTAGGCGCCACTTCCATCGTTTCCGGCGGACAAACCATGAATCCGTCAACCGAAGACTTCACCAAAGCCATCGAAGAAGTCCACGCTCATAATGTTTATATCTTCCCAAACAATTCCAACATCATCATGGCTGCCAATCAGGCCGCCGAACTCCTAAGCAATGATGAGCAGAAGATCCGAGTCGTACCGACCAACACCATCCCTGAAGGCATTGCCAGCATGATGCAGTTCGCCGAAGATGGCGATAGAGAAGAAGCCTTCGAAGCGATGAAAGACGCCATTTCATGTGTTAAGTCCGGTTCCGTCACCTTCGCTACCAGAGATACCGATATCGATGGGGTTCACGTCACCAAAGACCAATATCTTGCGATGACTGGAAAGCATAACATCGTCTCCTGCGTCCCAGACAAAGAGCAGGCCTTGAATGATGTTCTTGGTTCCCTTATCGACGAAGATACATCATTGATTACCATCTTCGCCGGTGAGGATGTCAAAGACAACGAAATCGACGATATTGCCTCCAATCTAACCGAGAAGTACCCGTTGGTGGACATCGATGTCCGTCGTGGAAATCAGCCGGTTTATTCCTTCTTGCTTGGCATTGAATAAAACATATAAACAGACGTTCCTTATGGAGCGTCTTTTTTATGTGGCCATAAAGTCAACAGATACCGGCAGCCAATTTATGGGAATTGATCCGGTCGAGAATAGGGTTTTAGGGCGATTTGGAGAGTGGTGCCCAGAAGATGCGGATTTTTATTGGCCGTGTTATAATGCAATTAACAAAATCAATATGAAAAAGATCGTTCGTGCTTTGTCCTACACCTTATTGTTTCTTATAGGATGTGTTAATTTTGGCTGCCACAATGACGACATTCCTGATCATCAAAGGATTTGGTGGTACGAAAAATTCGACAGTAATGATGAGATACCAAGTTTCATAACGGAATTGAAGGACACTGGGAAAAATGGTGACTTCTGCTTTGGCCTTTCTAAGTTTGAGATTTCCGATTATTTTAGACTCTTTTCGATTGGCTTTTCCGGGTACATCGATAAAAATTGTTCCAATAAGGAGGATATTTACAATTCCACCTACGATGATTTCTGGATTGACATCCTTTATTTGGATAGCGATCCGAGCCTGTCGGTTTATCTCGCACAAATTAAACTCTATTTTTATCCGTTTTTTCCTGAAGGAGAGCAATTCGACAAAGAAAAAATCGAATGTGTTCCTGCCAAATGTACTACTGGTGAATATGAGGCCTCTTTCAATTACCACGATGAACGAATCATGAAGGTTGAATTAACAAGACAAAGCAACCCTTTGATAGACAAAGAAAAAATGATTAATGAACTAATTTCCAATTACGAATTGATCGTTTAGGAGGAACCAATGAACAAACTTTCATTATTAATCGCCGCGTTCGCTGGGCTGTTGACATCGGCAGTCGCCGGAGGCGCAGCCACTTTTGGCGTCCCTCAAGCGGAAACCAGCCAAAAAGCTTATAGTTACGAAAGCAAAGCCATGGCAAGGCCAGGCGATCTGGCCCCGGCCCAAATGGCGACCAGCGAGAACGCCGACGCCGTTTTCCTCAAGGACTATTTCGCCCCGTATTACTTCAAAAACTTGAGGGGTCGCTACGGCAACAACGTCAAACAGACCTGCT
>CAVJPU010000032.1:0-4456 GCA_963651445.1 bacterium
GAGCCGAGCGGCATCTGCGTCTACGGCCCCGCCTCGGAAGAGATATTCGGCTACGTCAGATCCAAGGGTATACCGATATACCAATACGACTCCTACACGATGAAGGAGAACGCGAAAGACCGAGCCAAGCGCCTTTCGGAGGTCGAAACCGATGAAAGGGAATAGCCCATTGTTTGATAATTAGCCGAAGCAAAGTGGCGGTAACTCACCTCGGCCAACTGGGCTCAAATCCATAAGGAAACCCATTTTTGACAAGGATGGCCACATAACGCTGCAGAGCGTTTCGGAAAGACGTGAATTCTTTTTGGGCAAGTCCGCCATACGATTGTTAAAGATATTGCTTAAGTATGGTTATAAGGCGGAAATTCATGACTCAAATGTTCGCGGTTCTAAAGCCAGGAGAATTGTCATTCTCAACAATTCGGCTAAAAGGAATATCACCCAAGTTCAAGTGACACCAAAAGGACGACGGCATGAGCCAATACCTTATGTCAAAATCAGTACCTCGGATTATGGTACAATAAAAATAATTGGATCAAAACCAGATGACTATAAAACCGATGGAACTGAGAAATCGCATTTGTTGTTTAGGAGAAAATAATCATGAACATATTGCAATCTAACATAATTCCAAAAGAAGGGATCGGAGAGCTAAAACTGCTAATGAGCTATGATTCCGTCAAGAAATATTTGAAAGACAATAAAATCAGATATAACGAAGAATATTGGCCTCACAAGGAATATGATTCCGATGTACCATGGAAGATTATCAGGATAGCCAAATGCATATCCATGTTCTTCGCTTGCGAGAAGCTTTGGGAATTCTACTTAGAAGAAGGCTTCGAAGGCAAACTTCCAAATGGAATATATATTGGAATGGACATCGAAGAAGCCAAAAAGCTTGATAAGACTGCTACATTGGATGATTGGGATGAAGAATACATATCTGCCGAAGGATATAGGCTCGAAGATAGCCTTGAGACCGGAAAGGTAGTTTCTATCACAATTGCCATCCCGGAAGTTATATTCGGTGACGACAATGGCACTGAATTCTACTCTTATGAGTGGGCTAAGTAATCGTTGATAAAAAAGGCGGGCGCTAGCAACGCTCGCCTTTTAATTACTTATCGTTATCGTTAGGTCCTGCCTGAATAGCTTCTTTTCGTTTCTTTGGTTCGAGCTGGATTTCTCCGGCTTTGGTAAGGGCCACTTTGGTGATGACCGGTCCAACGAGTTCATAGACCAAGGTAGAGGTAAGGACAACCGCTAAGATCATAGCACCCGCTTGTTGGACTTCGGCGATAGAAGAAGAGCCAAAGACTCTAGAGGCGGTGGTGGATAAGCCGATGGCTACGCCGGCTTGTGGAACAAGGGTGAAACCCAAATATTTCCTAACCGTTGGCTCGGCTTTGGTGATGGCGGCACCAGAGAAAGCCCCAAGCCATTTGCCGAAGGCTCTAAACACCGCGTAGAACAAGGCAGCGATGATGATATACAAAGCCAACTTATCGGCGAAGATGGTTAAGTCTAATTCGGCTCCGCTTAGAACGAAGAACAGCATGAAGACCGGTGGGGTGAACTGATCGATGCGATCAAAGGTACCCATCGCATCCTTTCTGGCGTTGATAAAGATTGCGCCCACCATCATGCACATAAGGAGGGAAGATAATTCGATAGCCTCACCAAACATGTTGATGGTGCCGAATAACTTATATAAGCCAAGGCATAAAAGAATGGAACAGATGGAGATAATCAATCTGTTGGCCCTGGACTTGAAGAACTTGCAAGAGAAGGAAACGACAAAGCCAAGGATGATGCCGATACCTAAGGAGATGATAATCTCCAATAATGGCTTAACTAACGAAGTTAAGACATTAAAGGAAGAGGCTCCGACAACCGTCTTAGCCACGGAGAATAGAATGGCGAATAAGATCAACGCCGCAGCGTCATCCAAGGCCACGACCGGAAGCAAGGTATTAACCAAAGGTCCTTTGGCGTTATATTGCTTAACGACCATCAAGGTAGCCGCTGGAGCGGTGGCCGCCGCGATAGCCCCAAGAGTAATCACCAATTCCCAGCCGATATAGGAAGGCCAGATGAAATGGGCGATGGTTAAGCCTAATAAGACCAATAAGGAACCGCCTAAGGCTTCGAAGATGGTAATGACGATCACTCGTTTGCCAACCATCTTAAGGGCGGAAAGTTTAAACGAGGTACCTATCGTAAAGGCAATGAAGCCTAAGGCTATATCAGATATCCAAGATAAAGAATCGACGAAGGAGAGAATCTCGTTCTGAGATGGATCGTTGGTGAAGTTGCCTCCGTTGAAGGCAAGCCCTAAGACATATGGTCCCACTAAAATACCGGTAATGAGATAACCGGTAACATTAGGGAGCTTGATCTTCTTCATAAGACGCGAAGAAAGAAGAGCGACAGCGATAGCGATCGCTAGATAAAGGAACTTATTCATAACTAGATAGAGCCTTCGAAATCAGGGACTGGGCGGGAATACATACCCCCCTTCATATCCTTGAAGTTATTGGTTTCCTTCCTGATTATCTCTTTCATCTCTTCGAGCCTATCGTGTTCCAAGATGAAGATAGCAAAGGTCGTCTCTTGCATCTTGGCCAATTCCAAATGGGCCAAGTTGAGGAAATGCCTCTCATCGCTTTCTTCCCCTTGCATAGCGTGTTTAAGGGAAGTGGTGGCAAAGACCACGCCATTGAAGCCGTGTTCTCTTAAAGTAGAGAACATATGGGCCATATGGTCGTTGTTCTCGAAATATAGATCCAATACGTATTTCGTAATAAGATCCTCCTTCGCTTTGTAAAGCGTTCTAATGATAGTTTCTTCTTTTGACATTACAAGGGCAACCAAATAAAAATAACGATGATAACTATTCTAGATACCATATTTATCATTTGGACCACCCTTAGGTGGCCCATAAGTGCTAGAATACCTTATCTAAATTAAGGGGGTCTATCTTATGTCTAAAGCGGATGAGATTTTCATTTCGAACATGAAGGATATCTTGGAGAACGGTTACTCCGATGAGCATTTGAACGTCCGTCCTCATTGGGAGGATGGCACCCCGGCCCATACCATCAAGAAGTTCTGCATCATCAATACCTATGACCTCCAAGAGGAACTCCCTATCCTCACCATCAGGAAGACGGCCTTCAAGAACTGCATCGATGAGATCCTCTGGATCTGGCAGAAGAAGTCCAATCGTATAGTAGACCTCCATTCCCATATTTGGGATGCCTGGGCAGGTCCGGATGGAACCATTGGCAAAGCGTATGGTTACCAATTGGGCATCAAACATATCTATCCGGAAGGGGAGATGGATCAGGTTGATAGAATCTTGTGGTCCTTAAAGAACGATCCAGCTTCCAGAAGGATGATCACCAATATCTATAACTTCCAAGACTTACATGAGATGGGTTTATATCCATGCGCCTATTCGATGACCTTCAATGTCACAGGTGACACCTTGAATGGCATCCTCAATCAGAGATCGAATGATATGCTGACCGCGAATAACTGGAATGTCCTTCAGTATTCCATTCTCTTGATGATGTTCGCCCAGGTATCGGGACTTAAACCAGGGAAATTGGTTCACGTCATCGCTGATGCCCATATCTACGATAGGCATGTGCCAATCGTCAAAGAGATAATCAATAAACCTCAGCATAAAGCCCCTAAGCTAATAATGGATAAATCCATCACCAATTTCTATGATTTCACCGTCGATAGCTTTAAGCTTGAAGACTATGAATATGAGAAATTAGATAAGAAGATTGAAGTAGCCATATGATCATTTCCATCGTAAACGTTGATAAGAACTTAGGGATTGGTAAGGATAACCATCTTCTTTTCCATTTACCAACGGACATGAAGTTCTTTAAGGAAGTTACCCAAGGCCACGTCGTGGCCATGGGCAAGAACACCCTTAAGTCACTCCCTAAAGGTGAACCATTGAAGAATAGGATCAATATAGTCCTATCTCATGAGCCTACCGAAGGGGTTGTAAACGCATCATCGTTAGAAGAGTTCATATCCTTGATCAAGGAACATTCTAAGAAGGATATCGTCTTCATCATCGGTGGGGCGTCTATCTATAGATCCACCCTAGATATCGTTGATGAAGTGTATATGACTAAAGTGGATGAAGATGGGAAGGCGGATGTGTTCTTTCCCGATATTGAAGATAAGTTTGTTTGTTATGAGCAAAGCGAGCCTATAAATGAGAATGGGGTTAGCTTTGTGTTTAGTAAGTGGAGAAAAGCGTGCTAAAGTGGGACTGACCTATCTTTAGCCTTTTTGCGTGTTAAAATTGCTATACCCGTAAAAACGATAATTCCTTCAATTAAAATTCTTTATCTAAAGGAGAGCATATGGGAGATATTAAGTTGGATAAATTAAAGGAAATTAAAGATATTCGCAAAATTTGGAA
>CAVJPU010000033.1:0-3897 GCA_963651445.1 bacterium
GAATCATCTATTTACTTTGTAAATAAAGTGGTCGATTCCCTGTAAAGGGGATTTTATTCACGCTTTCAGTTATTGGCTTGACTCAACGAAACGGCGAATATTTCGCTGGAGGTCCAAACAAAATGACAGTAGGACAAAAAATCAAAGAATTAAGACACAAAAAGAACATAACCCAAAAAGGCTTGGCTGAGAGGTTAAATGTTTCCTTTCAAACAGTCAGCAAATGGGAAAACGATGAAAACGAGCCAGACGTTTCCACTTTAAAAGAATTAGCGAATATTTTTGGTTGTTCAGTCGATGAACTCCTCGGATTAGAAACGCCGAAAGTTGAAAAACCGGCGTCCATTGAACAACAAATGGAAGAAAGACCTGTCGAGAATAAGCCTGAACAGTCTGCGATTGAGCAAACCACAGATAATTCTCAGGAACAGCCAACAGCCGTACCGACTGCTAATCAAACCTCTTCTCAAATAACGCCTGTAATTGTTATTAACGACACGGAAAAGCCAGTTGAAACCAAAGCCGAAGTCAAAGACGAAACTAAAACAGTGATTATTCATCAAAAGGAACTTCACGTTTGCGAGCGATGCAAGAAGGACATCCCGGAAGATCAACTCGAGATGGAACAAATCTGCGTTAGGCACAGACATCGCGGTTTGGCGCCAATCTATCGCCAGGCTTACTACCATAAAGATTGCTTAAGGCAAAAGAGAGCCGAAGAGGAAAAGGCGGCTCAAAAGAAGAGGGAGATAGATGTTCATAATGCTAAAACCAAGTGTTTTGGCTGGAGCGGTGCTCTTGGCGCTCTTTCGCTGATTGCCTCGTTACTTATTATGCTTCTTGTTCCGTCGGCCAAAGCCGTTATCGAACCGGGATTTGCCGTCTTGTATTCGGTTCTTATCGGTTATGGGATGTTCGCCGCTTTATATTGCATACTTTCTGGATCCTACATTGCCCATGTATTTGTCTGGTGTGCGACTCGTTCGATCAAATTCCCATCCTTGATTTTCTCTTGGTCTTGGGACGGACTCGAATGGCTAATCGGTATGAAAATTTTATTCGCCATTCTTGGCTTCTTGTTCGGCATTGCCACTTTGGTCTTCGCAATCGGCTTCTCAGTGGCATTGGGTGCCATTTCCTTCCCATTTGTTCTCATTCACGATATTCACACAGGTTACGAAAACACATTAGTGGGAGATTAACATATGAAAAAGAAACTACTTTTGTTGACCCCAGTTTTGCTGGGCTTGCTGCTAACTGGGTGCGGAGGTGACGAAAAATCCGACTCATCTTCTCCAAAAACCGATGACACTTCATCCACAATACCTAGTAAGAAAGATTTTACTGGTATTTCGTGGAATGACATCATGGTGACTTATGATGGCGAAACGCACATTTTGTCGGAAGTTTCTGGTGTTCCAGAAGGAACGAACGTCGTTTATTCCGGAAGAGAATCGCATACCGATGCTGGTACCTATAATGCTACGGCAAAACTTACAAAAGAAGGCTATAATGACAAGGTTTTAAGTGCCAAATTGGTAATTAACAAAGCTGATTACGCTACAGTGAGTTTTGCGAATTTGAGCGTTGTCTTCGATGGTGCCACCCACATTCTTGCCGAAGTGGAAGGGGCGCCTGAAGGAACTACCGTCACGTATAGCGGAAGAAACGAATACAAAAACGTTGGCACTTATAAAGCCACGGCTAAGCTCTCAAACAAAAACTATAACGACAAAACCTTAAGCGCGACATTGACTATCACGCCAGCCACCTTTGCTGGTCTGACATATGAAGACAAGCTTGTTACTTACGACGGCGCCGATCATATAAGTGACATTCAATTGATTGGCGTGCGTCCGGAAGGAACCACGGTTACGGAAGTTGTCAAGAATTCAGAGGGACAAGTGGTGACTAGTGCGATTGAAGCTGGAACCTATTCATATACTGCGACTTTGTCCAACTCTAACTACAATTCCAAAACTTTAACAGCTACGTTAACCATTAAGGCCCAAAAGAAAGATATGCCTGTCTTTGTCGCAAACGACGGAACCATTTATTTTGCCAACGGACTTCACGAAGGATATCTCTATAGCTATGATGACGATGCCGAAACCAAGTTGAAACTTATCGACTATTCTTCACCGAAAGAATTCAACAAATATAGTGGCGCTACAGCTTTATTCATCTCTGGATCGATGCTCTTAAATTCGGCTAAACAAGTCAACTCCGGCGCTACGGATGTTCTTTATACTGCCGGCAACATTGACGACTTTGTGAAATATAGCGAATCCATCTATTACTATTCGAGTAACTCTTTCAAAGCTGAAAACTCCGGCATTTATAAGGTGGACGGAACTGATTCCGGAAACGAACCTGTCGTCACTAAAGTTTTCACCGGGAAGAGCGATAACCTCGCCATCTATGGCGATAATCTCTATTTCACCAATGGGAACGACGACAACCATCTTTATAAGATGAGCCTTACCACTAATGCCACATCTTTGGTTATGGAAGAAAAAGTTCATGAGTATGTTATTTCCAACAATACTCTCTATTGTACCGTTAATGGAACGCTCAACGATTATATCGGCTCTTTAAATCTTTCGTCTTCGAGTACTAAACCGACCAAATTGACAAATGCCGCCGGCGAATTCTTAACCGTAAAGAATAATTATATTTATTACAATTACACCGACTTATTCCGCGTTGTCGACGAAAGCCAAAAAGGCGTTTGGAGAATTAGCCTTAACGGCGGAGATCCAGAACAAGTCCTTCAAAATAACGGGGTTAATGGCTTTGATGTCCAGTCTGGTTCTCTCGTCTACGTTGATGCCGACAACCTCCATTTATATCGCTATGATTTGTCTGCCAAGACCAGTGTCGACTTGCTTGATGGCTTCGTTGCCCCTGAAAGTACGCCGTTAAACACTGGCGGAAGAACCATTTCCGTCGGTTCTAAGGTTTTTTACCTTAACATGTACGCCAATAAGACTCTTTACATGTACGACGAATCTTCTAAGAAGAGTACTCAGTTAACGACAGCTAAAGTTCAAGACTTCTATATCTATGGAGATACTTTGTATTTCAACCAGGTTACTAGATTGACCAACAACGATTTGTATGCCGTCAGTCTCACAAATGGCGGTGGCGCTGAAAAGATCAGCAGCAATGACGTCAGAAACATTTATAGCGATGGCACTTATCTTTATGCCACCCATTACAATTGGGCTGGCACCGCTGGTGGCATCGCTAGGATGAAACTCGATGGCAGCGAATACACCAAATTCTCCGAAGTCAATGGTGCCAAGAACTATGCCATCAAAGACAACAAACTTTATTACATCAACTGCCAAACCGGTCAAAGCAATGGCAAGATAGAATATATTTCCTTATCGGATATCACTTCCACAACCACTGATTTAAGCGGAACCGTCTTGTCCGACGATATCAAGAACGTTGAACAATTCGAGTTCGAAGGCGATAACATCTACTACATTTATGAAGCCACCACTGAGGCTTCCGTAAGAAGAACCGACTTTACCACCTTAGGTGAAGGCACCACCATCGCTAAGTCTAAGACTCGTCCATACGAAATGGTTGTTAACGGCAATTATATTTACTACTATTCTTGCCCAATTTCTCCACTTTCCATCGGCAATTCCGGCATTTATCGTGTTAGTAAAGCGGCGGCAGCGGATGGAACGCAAGAACTATTGCTAGGCTACGACCAGAAGTACTATGCGACATCTCTCTCTATCTCGTCTTCCAATAATTTGTACTTCTTGAACTACTTGCCTTCGAGAACGTTAGGAGATGCTCACTTCTATCAACTCAACCTAACGAGCAAAGGCGTTACCAAGATCGCTTAAACCTAAAGCCCACGATAATGAAAAGTGC
>CAVJPU010000034.1:0-3580 GCA_963651445.1 bacterium
AAATAGGACTTAACACTTGCACAATAGCTTGCTGAATAACTCTATCAGCTACTGTTGGAATGCCAAGCTTTCTTATTCCACCATTCGGCTTTGGGATTTCCACTCTTCGAACTGGAAGTGGTTTATAGTTTCTCGTTCTAATTTGTGTCTTAATACTTTCAAGATTTTCTTTTAGATATTCATCGAGCTCGTCGACTCTCATTTTGTCAACGCCAAAAGACCCGCCGTTAGAGATAACGCGTTTCTTAGCAAGTTCGATGTTATCATTGTCGAGAATTCTCTCAAGTATTTGTGACATGTTTGTGTCTCTTTCTCCTTTCCGCATCTTGATAAATCATCTTATGTGTCTACTAGAGTCCTACGAATACGTTCGTTCTTCTCTACTCAGTCAGATTGTTATCAAGAACATACATTTGATTCGACATACGAAAGTGTTCAGTCCTTCCCATATTTCAGGTACTATGACTTCGGCTGACTCCTTATACATTGTTGTTACTAGGTTATTACACCCGTATAAGGTCTCATGGGATAAGTCATTATTCTTTCCTCGTCTACCCCCGCAATTTACGCATTAGAGTTACGGTTGCCTTTTGGACTTTGCTTTCTTTTGGAAGTGAATCCGTCTAATACGCCTTAGTGTTGCGTTTCTATTCGTAGGGCTACGATTTCGCTATTGCTTCTTCTATTCACTCCTCACGGAAACGTGAAACTTGCAAGTTGCTATATAGTTCGTCGGCAACTACGCCTATGAGGACTTTCACCTTAGAACAATGACATGCCCATCATACAAAAGCCAATGATTTTCATCACTGGCTATTTCTTATACTTAGATCAGGATATTCCTTGATGGATTCATCCAATGGACAACCCTAGGGTTGTCGGCGGCAAAATGACTAAAATAATGTTGCCGTCATGGATGGAGACATAGGCATCTCCTGGTCTTTTTCTTTGGCAGGCATGCCGGAGAAGGATCCGGGAATGAGGGAGAGCTGGCTTTAGGAACTATGATTCCGTACAAAAAAATTCCCCATTCCCCTTATCATTCGCAAGCCTGTTTATACCCAATTGGGAAGCTTATGGCTATCCCGCATCACGGACGAGAAAAAAGGAGAGAATGACAAAGAGGAACCCAGTCCATGGGAGGAAAATCCAGAAAGCGAGGATCCACATATGGATGGACCAGTGATCAGTTTCGACGTGTCGAAAGGCGAGAGCCACATGCGTGCCTATGAGGCCAACGGGAAACCGTTCGGCAAAGTACTGAAGATAAGGCATGACCATGAAGGCTATGATCAGATAAGGGATTTATATGAAAGACTAAGAGAGAAAACATCCATGCTGCCGTCGGTCGTTTATGAATACACCGGTGTATATGCATTGCCGCTGCTGTCTTTCTTCATCGGAGAGGATTACAAGGTTTACCAGATTTCCCCTCTGGAATCCGCCAAGATGAGGAAGGCAGAGGTCAGGCCGACCAAGAACGATTCGCTTGACACAGGCACGATAGCGAAGGTCTACTACACCAAGCAGATGAATCCGTTCTCACCCCAGGGAGGCATCTACGATGACTTCCGGGAAATGTCCAGACAATACCAGTATGAGGTCGAAACATCAGTCGTCGAGATGAACCGGTATCACCGCTGCCTTGACGCTGTCTGGCCGCTTTTTGACGAAATCATCGACTATTCCAGCGAAAGCTCGCTTGATGTCGTCATACACTACGGCCATCCCTCGGCCATAAAATCGGCAAGAGGAATACTGTCAGTCATCAAGGAAAACAAACCCGGAAATCGTAGAACCAGGGAAGGACTTGCAGAAGAAATATTCGAGTATTCAAAGAGACACAATTCAGGTGCCGCACCTGATTCCTACCTTGTGAAGGAAACGGTTGAGATGGCCAAGAGAGTCAGAGAAACCCTTAGACGGAGAGAAGCGATGCTCCAGAGAATGGTTGACCTTGCTTCATCTCTGCCGGAGTTCTCCGTGATAAAGTCGATACCCGCCGTGGCCGACCTGTCCGCAGTTAGGCTTCTGTCTGAAATCGGTGACATCCGCAGATTCTCGTCATCCTCCGCATTTGTCGCCTACATCGGACTTGATCCGATGGTGCTGCAGTCGGGAAAGCAGACCGGCGAGCATCTGCATATAACCAAGAAGGGCAACGCATGGCTGAGGACGACACTTTATCTTATCGTCGGAAATATGTGCAGATGCTATCCGGACACAAAGATAGCGAGGTTCGTCGTCAAAAAGAAAAATGACGGTCTCTGCTACAAGGCCGCCAGGGTCGCAGGCTCAGCAAAGCTTGCGAGAATCATTTATTCCATGCTTTGGAATGGAACATGCTATTCTGAAGAATAGCATATGAATATTGTAGAACAAATCAAGTGATTTTTGAATGGCAAGCCTTCCTTGCCTCTTTTCCCATGGGAAAAGATATTGCTTTCATTGACAAGGCAAATAATCATTTATCTGCTTGACAACGCTTATCCAATTTTTAGTTAGAAGAACTGAATCGTTTCTGTCGGGAAGGAAGCAAAAAGATGCTTCTTCTGGATGCATTTCACAAGAAGGGTGAGGTCCTTCTCGTTATCCAGACGGAGAATGTAATAGAATTTCTCAATCGGTCTATAGATGATGACAAGCTTTCCCTTGGAAAGAGAATTCTTCTCAGCATCAAAGGTTTCGAATTCCATCAGATCGACATCATATTCCTGATGATTCTTCAAGGCCATATGACGGATATCGGATCCAGAGATGTTATACTCTTTCTTGACGAGGTCGCCATCAATCTTATCGGAGAAAAGAATCTTGTCAGAGAAAGTCACAGCATTGTTTGGTTTGAAAGGATCTGAGTGACGGTCACACTTGTTCCAGAGATAAGATACGACATCCTCACAGGATAAAAGATTTGTTTTTGTGATATATAGATCTTCTTTATTTTCTTCCATAACGTTACCATCCATTTTCTACATAAACATTATAGCAAATTAACAAAAGGTTAGAAGTCCTTAAAGACTTCTAACCTTATATTTTTTTAGATAATTGATGAATAATTACATCAATTTGGAGAAGAGTTCCTTGACCTGTTCAAGGCTGGCTTCTCTTGGATTGCCTGGATAACAGGCATCCTTCAGGGCATCCCTGGAAATATTTTCAAGGTCTTCCTTCTTGATTTCCGGACACTTATCCGGAATGCCGACATCATTGCCAAGCTTCTTTACGGCAGCAATGGCAGCAGCCCTATATTCATCCTGAGACATTTTATCGACACCTTCGACACCTAAGGCAATGGCAATATCCTTATATTTGGTACCAGAGACCGGGGCATTGAATTCCATGGCGATAGGAAGAAGCATTGCACATGCCTTTCCATGTGGAATGTCATAATAGGCAGAAAGAGTATGAGCCATGGCATGGTCAATACCTAAACCGACATTGGAGAAACCCATACCAGCGATATACTGGCCCAAAGCCATACCTTCTCTTCCATCAGGATCATTCTCAACAGCTTTTCTAAGATTCTTGCCGATGATTTCAATGGCCTTGATATGGAACATGTCAGACATCTCCCAGGCAC
>CAVJPU010000035.1:0-1846 GCA_963651445.1 bacterium
GTTAAGAATTTCTCGGCGATAGTCGTCCGAACGTAAGCCAGAAATCATTGGGCAATAATCAAATTTTGCCTGATCGGATAATTTGAAAAGTTCCCGAGCTATCTCCTTGCTCTTTTCAATTGTAAAGAAGAATTTATTGGCACCATTTTTATCAACTGAGACTGCGTTTGACACAAACGCTGTGGCTAATTCGTCTTGATTTTTCTCGGCATATTTTAGCAATCTGTTGATGTAAACTTCCGATTCACGCGAAAGGAAAATAGGCGAGAATGGTTTCAAAACGACTTGTTTGGCATTCATCCCAACCAATAGATATTTGAATCCGTCTTTTTTGACAGTTACGGCAAGCGGGATAAGCTTGTCCAAATGGAGTACCACTTTATCCGCCTTTTTGCACGGAACCATTTTTATAAGTTCTTTAGAAACGTCGATGCCTTTCTTTGCTTTTTCAACCAATAAATGCGGAACACCAAGCAAGTATCTCTCGGTCTTTTTCGGCCCGATTATATCGACGATGCAATTTGCTTCAATCGATGCTTCCTGATATCCTCCGTACTTCGCCGTATCCATATCGTCGTGAATTCTTACTAAAGCAGAGGAATCGCTTTTGCGATTAATTGTTTGCTTATAGAAAGCGTTGTCCTGATAATCAAATCTATAAGTAAGAAGGAAATCATGACGGCGGCTTGTATCATCGATAAATTTCCCAAATTCCTTCATGGAGCCATCTTTATTGACGATCAATGAAGAAATATAGTTCGCCATATTCAAAGATTTTTCTACACTTGACCCGTCTTTTTTGGCCATTGCCTTTACTATTCTCATATCGCCAAATTTATTAGTCAGCGACACACCAGCAACAACATTTAAGAAAGCGTCAACCGCATGATGTGTATCATTCAAATCTCTTAATTTAGGGATGTTAAGTTCTTGCCTAATTTGAGAAGGATATTGCGCTTTGGAAAATATTAATTTTGCGTTCGGATAGAAAATATGCAATACATCGCGCAAAACGACATTAGAACGATTAACAACATTAATTTGAGCATTTACAAACGAGGCAAGTTCGTCCTCTGTAAGTTCGGTGCCCCTAATTAAATTGTTATATTTCTTTTCGCTCATGCCGCCGGCTTTCTTGAGCCTTAGCCACAAAGCGCGATTTTCAGCGTTGTTTCTAATCTCTTCCGGCAGTGGAAATTGATTGGAACGATGCTGGTTAGTTGTGCGGCTCACCAGCACCAAATTATCAATAGAGTCATCCTTCATCAAACTCTGTGGAATGATATGGTCAGTATCATATTTGGTACCGTCCAAAACATCGTTGATATTAATAGGCTTGCCAGAATAAACATCTCTTCCATTTTGCATGAAGTATAAGAACAGATGCTTGCCTTGGAGAGAACTTAGTTCTTGAGAATTTAATTCCTCGGTTATTTCTTTAGCCCTATCTTTTTCTATCGAGTTGCCAATGAGTGACTTAAGGAATTTCTCAATTTCTTCCTTTCTTGAAATGGCTTTCTCAGCCAACTTCTTTTTCTTCTTTGAATCGTTGGCCTCTCTAGTGACTTCAATAGCGATCTCATCCGGATTTTGTTTTGCAACTTTGGATATCTCTTGAACGATACGCAAAGCCTGAATGACAGGTCTCCTCATCTTTGGCGGCATATTTTCTATTAATATGTCCGCTTGTTCTTTTTTGCTTAGAGATCCAAAAATCTCGGAATTGTGATAATCGACGAGTTCTTTGAAATCATATTTGGCAAAAACTTGCATAAAATTGCCCTCGCCGTTTTCCATGGCGTCGACTATCGAAGAACATTGAACGACACCATATTGGTCAACGCGG
>CAVJPU010000035.1:1856-3076 GCA_963651445.1 bacterium
TCAACGCGGCGCATAGTCAAAATTTCTTTCGAAAGAGTAGACCAGCCTTTGCAGGACAACTTCATTAAGGCCTTATATTGGTCGGACGATAATTTAGGAAATTCTTTTTTGATTGCGGATATACCGTCTTGCTTCGAGTCACAATAAATCGTGAGCAGAAATATCGACTTTTCGCAAATTTCAAAATCCTTAGTGTATCTCGTGGATAAATCGAAATAAGAACCAAGGACGGATCTCGAAGAGCATGAGATAAAATCTTTGTCATTAATGCCGGAAACGATTGTATCTTGAGGCTTTGAATTGTTGATTGAAGCCAAATACTTGCCAATATCTTTTGCGGTGGTTTTTTGCCGTTTGGAAATCAAGTTATCGAAAAGTTCTTTCATTTCATGGGCTGAAAGTTTTGAGCCATTAACCATCAAATTATTCAGTTTATTCCAGGCATCATAATCTTGGAAAAGGATGGAATTTCTTGGAAGAACATTTTTGTCCTTGAGATATGAGCATTTGTTGGTAAGACCATCCATAAAGTTTTGCTTTGTTTTGTCCCAGTCAATAAGGTTCTTATAATTCCACGGCAGTAGCCTTTCGTGTTTTTCGTCTTTGAAGGCAATATTTGAATACTCGCTCTTATCAGTCAAAGGACCACAATAATAAGGAATTCTATATTCGAACAAGCTAAGCAATTTGTCTTTTATTTCGCTAATTCCAGCCACTCTTCTATTCGAGGCGTTATCAAGAATGATTTTCAGCTCTTTTTTATGTAGTTGCATTGGAATGACGCTCGTAGATCTTAATGCGATTGTTTGAAGCAATCGGTCTTGGCCCGCCAAAGTCATCAGCTGATTCCATTTGCATTTGTATTCGCTATTTTGAATTTCAGCCTCATATGGGGCAAACAAATCTCTCACATATTTGTCAAAAATATGGATGTCGCAGCGCTTTTCATCTGTCTTATTGTGGGTGAAAGCGGCATAATTCTTAGAATTATTTTTTTCGTTAAAAATCTTTACGTAAATTGAATCTTGACCAATAAATCCATGGTTAGCGTCTATGAATTTGCAAATCTTTTTAAGATAAGTAAGTTCTTCTTTGTGAGAGTCATAAATTTCCACAAAAGCATTAGACAAAAACTTATTGCCGTTTAAGATGTCCTTTAAATCGCAATAGTCATAAATCGCCTTGGCTATTTCAACTAAATCAAAAGCATCTCCTAGAGC
>CAVJPU010000036.1:0-2989 GCA_963651445.1 bacterium
CCAAACATTTTTATGTAATTTAGATTACATTTAATCCAATAATAAAAATATAAAGGGTCAACCTTTTCGTTGCAAATTACACTTTTGAAACCCTGATTTGTGCATACTGGATTGGCGGCAATTGCAACATATCCAATGGGGGCTCTAGATGAGAATAACAGTGTTCCTTTGGGAAGCAACTTGGTGCTTGATTTTTGCAGTCCCTCTTTGGTGATAAAATTTTTGCCAGCATAGATGTGGACCGTATCACATTTGCTTAAATCGTCGGGTGAAATCCAAGGTATGTCTCCACCCCAAAAGGATTCGTTTTTAGTGGATGGCGTTCCTCCTCCGACAACTTCGCCAATTTCGCCGATTTTATAAACCGCAGTCTTCATACTACTTACCAATAATTTCGGCCAAATTGTTGTAAATGGCATTTTCCAACCCATTGGCCTCTTCATTTAATTTGGCCAGTTCCTTGTTATAAGCCAACATTTGAGCCTTAAATTCTTCCTCAGTCATTCCGTCGTCTTCAATAACAACCCCGACATATCTGCCTGGATTTAATGAGTAATCCTGATCGGCAATGCTATCTTCTTCAGCGCCAACGACATTCCCGTTTTTATCTAGGATTTCACCTAATTTGGCTGCCTTGCATAATCCGATAACGTCTTGATATTGACCTTTAGGGAATCTATCTTCAAGCCATTTGATTTGTTCTTCCCAATATTCTTTGTTATCTAGAATTTCGGCGTTGTGTTTATATTCATTTATAAGGTCTTTGAAAGCCTGCTCATCACCATCGTAAAGTTTGGTGACAATGCCCAAGTTCTTGATTTGCTCATCGGAGAATTTTCTATGCGCCCTATCAACCTGAACAAAGGTATTTCTAGCATCGATAAAAAGAACTTCATCTTTCTTATTAGAGTTTGCTTTTTCTTTATCTAAGAACCATAAAGTTGCAGGCAAGGTAACCGAAGTGAACATATTGGATGGCAAGGTAACCAATTGTTTGATGATTCCATCCCTTAACATTCCTTTTCTGATTTCTAATTCGGCTCCACTGGCGTCAGAAGCGCTGTTGGCAATAACGAATCCAGCTCTACCGTTTTCATTTAATGCTGTAGCGAAATAGCTAATCCAGATATAGTTCGCATTAGGAACGGTCTCTTTGGCATCATCTTTCTTTTGAGTTTTGGTTCTTGGGATTCCCCATTTGTTAAATCTATGGTCATCCTTAACTCGGTTATAAGAAACCTCATCGACATTGAACGGAGGATTAGCCATAACATAATCAAATCTACCAAAAGCGTCATATGGATCCGAATAGAACGAATTAGCTTCCGTAATATCTCCCCTAACATTATTAAGGATGAGATTCATCTTCGCCAATTTGACGGTATCAGGTTCCTTTTCAACCCCGTAGCACCTAAATCGCATCATCTTGTCAGCGTCAGCGTTGTGTCTATGCATATATCTAGCGGCTTGGACGAACATGCCGCCGGATCCACAAGCAGGGTCCAAGAACTTCTTATCTCCGCTTTCCGGATGAATGACTTCAACCATATATCTAACAACGGTCGCTGGCGTATAGAAAGCACCACCGCCTTTGCCTTCTTGCAAAGCGAATTTGCCGAGGAAGAACTCATAAATCTCACCAAATAGGTCAACGTTGATATCTTCAGGAATATCTTTAAAGATTCTAATTATTCTTGTAAGAAGCTCCGGTTCCTCCTGTGGGACGAGCTGAGAATAAACTTCTTTAGGAAACACGCCAAGAAGTCTAGGATTTTCCTTTTCGATTGCTTCCATGGCGTTCTTAACGAGTGTGGCTTTCTCTGGCTTATCGTTTTCGTGTTCATTTATATAATCGAAATATGCACATTCTGGTAAAAAGAAGCCGCATTTCTCAACACAAATCTCTTTATAAGAGCGTTCGGTTCTAGTTCCTTTTTTGAAATCAAATTCAGCGTCGATTTCTTTTTTATGCTGCTTGAACAAAATGTCCGCATAACGAAGGAAAATGAGACCTAAAATAGGCTGGCCATATTTATTGGCCGCCAAATGAGCGCCGCTTCTTAAAACATCAGCAGAATGCCATAAATTATCTTTTAGCTTTTTGAGTTCTTGATCAGTCATTTTCGGGTTCCTCTTTTAAATATATTCAGAAAATGTTTTTTTCATTCTAACCAAGACATCAATCAGCCACTTAAATTGTTCTTGCCATTTTTCTTTGTCAAAAAAATCGATATTCGATTTTTCCAAAATTATCCTACTGGCTTTTTTATCAGGCAATTCGTTCCATTTATTAAATTTCAGACCAGACGCTGCTTCAATTTCGTTTTTCTTTTCATACAGTGATTTAAACAATTCTTTATCATCATCTATATACAGTTCCACCGTAAGCTTATTCTCTTTTTGAACTCTACAAATACACAGATGGCAATTGGATGAGCCTATGGCAAAATTCATCCAATGGTCATAGGACGGCTTGCGAAATCTAAGATATTTTGTAAAGTCCTTGTCGTTATCGGCGTATTTTTTAAACGACGACCAGTATTCGTATCTACTTAGTTCGGTTTCACTGTGCTCTTCGTCTCTCTTCATGTTCTTTACCCAATCGTTCGGTCTTTCAACAACTTCGAATTTTACCGCCGGATCAGAGTTACCGATTTTTAAAACCTTGATTTCGCATAGGAAAAAATCTATGGTTCCGTCGGTGTGGCTATTGAGCCACTCAATGGCTGATTTGTGCTCCTCTCTTGCATGTTTAACGAGCCAAACAACGATGCTTGCTTGCTTTCCTGAGGCGTACGTAATCAATTTGCCAAGATGATCATGATTCGTGTCTTCCAGCTGATTTTCTATAACAATTTTTCTGCCAGAATCCCTATCTACGGCCAAAATATCGACGCTGAAGTCTCCTACTGACGATTCTTTTTCTTCCGGAACTACATTTACATCTATGGCTTCAGAAAGAAGTTGCATATTGTCCTCTTCATAAAGC
>CAVJPU010000037.1:0-2863 GCA_963651445.1 bacterium
TAGACATTTATTCTTTGCCTCATTTGGTTTGTTCTCATCGTCATTTTGCAAATATGAGTTCTCCAATCTCATCAAAAAAGTGGAATCAGTCGCAGCCAATAACGGATCGAATAAAGCATTAAGCAAATTAATTCTTTCTCTGCGTCTTGCCAGCCTACGACCGCTCGATCTATATGAACGCCTCGATTTCGCATCACTTGCTTCTGCGAAAATTCTTGAACCCCATGCGGTTTTTCCTTTAAGACGCTTTAACTTAAAATTTTCATCGGTAGCAGCCCAGCCAACCGAGTCAGTGCCTATATCTAGGCCAATAAATAGTTTTTCTGCCATAGCATATTTTCCTTTTTTAAAAGAACTTACTAGAAGTATACCCCAACTGAGAGGCAACAAAAAACAGCCACATTTAATTGTGGCTATTTTGTGACCCTATGGTCATCCCTCGCGGGGACCTTGTAGCAATCTGCTTATTTGAACGTAGCAGTGTTGTCTTACAATGCAAATTTATTTTATAGCACGTTTTTCAAACATTCAACATGCTAGGACAAAATTGGTTTATTCGATGGTCTGTTCGCCAACGAAGTCGAAGATATGAATTTTATCTAAGTCAAAGTGAACCTTGAATTCCTCGCCCATCTTATAGATTCTTTCCATCGCTGGGACTTTGGAAATCAATTCCTGGTCTCCGATGGCTAGATGGACATAGAACTCATTGCCCAGCAATTCGGATAAGGTAATATTGAGGAAAAAGAACTTCGATTTGGTGTATTCCTTGTTGGCGTCCACGTGGTGGTGGATGTCTTCTGGACGAATACCGAAGTAGATGTCGTGTGGCTTACCGGCTTTGATATTGTCTAAACAAGCTTTCTTAGCGTTCAAGACATCGAGTTTATTGCGAAGGCGGAGAAGTTCTTTTTCTTTCTCATCCTTCTTCTTTTTGAGTTCGACGGTTTTGATTTCCTCGTTGCACTTAGCAATCATGCCATCGATGTCATAGTTGAGATTGGCATAGAAATTATCGTGGGCTTTCTTGAACTCCCCGTCCAATTCCAAGGCGTTATTGTCATCAAAGATGAGGATTCCGTTATCATATGTGGCTTTGATAACATTGGTTGATGGAGAACCAATGAATTCAGCGACGAATTTATTGACCGGGTGGTCATAGATTTCTTTCGGAGTGCCGATTTGTTGGACATAGCCATCCTTCATGACGACGATCCTATCGGCCATAGTCATGGCCTCAGTCTGGTCGTGGGTTACATAGATGGTGGTAGATTCCATTCTCTTATGAAGCTTGACGATTTCGCTTCTCATTTGGACACGGAGTTTGGCATCCAAATTGGATAAAGGTTCATCCATCAAGAAGAGCTTGGCATCTCTGACGATGGCGCGGCCTAAGGCAACGCGCTGCCTTTGACCACCAGAGAGCTCGCCTGGCTTACGATTGAGGTAATCTTCAAGGCCTAAGATCTTGGCGGCTTCACGGACACGATGATCAATTTCGTCTTTTGGGAACTTTCTCATCTTAAGACCAAAGCCGATGTTGTCATAGACATTCATGTGAGGATATAGAGCATAGCTTTGGAAGACCAGGGCGATATTCCTATCCTTCGGTGATAAGGCATTAGAAAGAACTCCGTCGATATAAAGTTCGCCTTCGCTGATTTCTTCTAAGCCGGCAATCATACGTAATGTGGTTGATTTACCACACCCAGAAGGACCAACGAAAACAACGAATTCCTTCTTTTTGATGTCCAAATTGAAATTATGGACGGCGGCCACACCGTTAGGATAAACCTTGTTGATGTTAATGAGCTTTACGTATTCATCATCGCTGAATTCGAGTTTCTTCGGCTCTTCTACGACTTTTTCTTTTTTCTTTCTAAGTCCCATAAGTTTATCTCCTATTTCTGTTTATCCATGAAGGCGATGACATCGGCATATTTTTTTAAAGATGGGATGGCACCTTTGGCTTCAGTGGTTAACGCTCCCATTGCATTGGCAAACTTGAGAGCATATTCGATATCGTAATCATTAGCGATGGCAAAGGCTAGAGCACCATTGAAGGAATCTCCGGCCGCCACCGTATCAACGACATTGGCTTTATAGCCTTTGACGTGCATCTTTTTTTCTTTATTGATGAAGACGCAGCCATTATCGCCCCAGGTAATGACGACGTTCTTGACGCCTTTATCTAGCAAGGCTTTACCGGCTTTATAAGCGTCTTCCAAATTATCGACTTTGATGCCCGTTAAGACTTCGGCCTCTTTTTCATTTGGCGTGATGTAATCGATGCAAGGATAAACATCTTTATCGATTTCCCTGGCTGGGGCTGGGTTAACGATGGTCAATAAGCCTTTTTCTTTGCCAATCTTTATAGCGCCTTCGCTGACTTCTTTTCTCATTTCGAACTGAGTCATGAAGATATCACATTTCTCTAAGACATTAACATTAAGGTCTTCAAGGTTGAATTCATAGTTGGCACCCATGACGACGCAGATTCTGTTTTGGCCAGTCAGATCGACTTGGACACAGCCAATGCCAGTAGATTCATTGCCATAAAGGATGTTGCTATCATCGATTCCCTCTTCTTCTAGAAGCTTCTTGAAACGATGGCCGAAATCATCGTCGCCGACTTTTCCGTTGACGATAACGTCACCACCCAGTCTCTTGATGGCGACAGTCTGATTAGCACCCTTTCCGCCTGGGAAGGTTTGGAATTTCTCGCCCAAAACGCTTTCCTTGGCTTCAGGAAAACGTTTCATGGTAGTCACCAAGTCGTAGACGAAAGAAGCGAGAACAAAGATTTTTTTCATAACTATTTGATTTCCTTCTTAAGGGATTCGCCTAAAGCACCGTTTGGATG
>CAVJPU010000038.1:0-2730 GCA_963651445.1 bacterium
CTGTCGGATATCAACTATTCTTTCCGTCTCTTGACTAAAGGATAGATAAAAAAAAATGAATTGCAAGCAGTTTTTGTATTGCGGGTTTCAGCCTCTTTTTGGGTATATAAGCCTGATGGGAAAAGAAAGAAGATAACGTTGGGTGAATCTAGCGTTTCCAAGCCGACACTAAGCTTAAGCTCCCAAAAAAAGCTAATTTGAAAATCTGCAAAAGATATAAGAGATTGAGACTAAAATTTCATGTTGAAAATGACCGCCACACCAGTAGACTCCTTACAAAGAAGGTGGTTTTGTTGTGGGCGAGTAAAGTTATCCGCAGCAAAAAAGGCATATAAACGCGGTCGGCCGAAGGGTAAATGCATACAAAACACGGTCGGAATTTAAGAATGATTTTTCTCCACTCATAAGCATTTTTCATCTTTAAAATAAAAATTGGGGCAAACCACATTCGCTCACAGATTTAAGCGAAGCCAAACGGATTTGTCCCAATAAACATGATTAATCAACAATAGAAAACAGAATAGATTGCCTTGGCTAACCCTCCTTTGTTAAAGCAAATTTATTCGAGTTTTTTGAGTTTGTCTTCGAAATATTCTTTATAGGAAGACAATTCGATCGCCTTTTTGATAAATCCCTTTTCTTTTCTAACCGTACCTAAATCGTTGAAATAAGTTGACGGCTCGAATAGCCATTCGTTTTTAGCGAGCACATCTGGGTCAACACAGCTTTTAATTCCTAAGAATATGAGTACCGACGAATATAAATGCCATTTATCTTCCCAACTGCCCTCTTCGTCATCCTCCAAAGAGAAGCAATCAAAATTTGAGACAAATTTCAAAACAGGATTTTTTTCGACCGAAACAATTTCTGACGGCTTCATAGGCTCTTTTGCCTGAGGTTCGCCGTCGTCGTCCAAATAGAAAGGTTGCGCTTGGAGGGACAACATCTTAATCAGCATCTCGCTTGGGCCAACGTATTCAAGAGCTTCTGCTTTGATATTACTGACAAGGCTGCTGAAATAGGTGTATGGAACCTTTGCGTCCGCATGAAAAATATCAATTATAGTATCTAGAGAATATCGTGGGTGTTCGGATTCCTTCTCTTTTTCAATGCTCACTTGAAGGGTATAACCTTGCGGGGTGGTATAAGCCTTCAACGTTTCCAGCCCAATCTCAGATGAAAACCAAGATAAATCTTTTTTTCTTGGATCGTTTATATTGGTTTTTAGCTCTTCTTTAGGTTCTTTAGGCTTTTCCGAACCAAATAATTTGCTGAATAGACCCATATCTTTTTTCTCCTTTATTTATTTTCTTTCAACTTTTTTAACGATTTTGTCTGGATACTTAGCACAAAATCTTTGAATGGCAATCGCCTCACTCGACGCATAGACAAACGTTGTGCCCGTATTGTGATAGACCTCCCATCTAACATCGCCGGCATAATGGACATCGAAACCAGGGTAACTCATGAACAATCCTCCTTTAGTACCTTGTTGTTATTAGTCTACCCCCCCCCGAGAAAATCAAGTTGTTTATTTTGGCTAACGCTCGATTAAAGTGCTATCTGAAGTGCCATCAATAATTTGCACACTTAAAAATACAAAGACTGGAAATTGGAAATTAGCGCCACTAATTGAGAAGCCAAAGCTAATCGCCGTTCATGAAAAGATAATCATCTTCAGTCGTCATTTCTTCTATGGCCGTTCTGTTTTTAAAATAGTTTCCCGCCCTTTATGTCGGCTTGTGACAAAAGTTAATTTTTTTGTTCGACTGAGGCAGTTTATCAAAAGGCGGATTTCCAATAACAACATCGTATTTTTTAGAAAAATCGTGAGCGGGGAAGTCATCGTTTATAAAATTGATCTGTATCCTATTGGAAAAACCGAATTTTTCAAAAAAGGGTTAAAATTAGGAGGCTGAACGAGTCCACATCACAAGCATCAATTTTGAATAAATATTTGACATCTACTCGTTCACCGGGTGGCGATGAAAAGACATTGTCGTTTATGGAATACAATTGTGTTGCGAGTTGGTATTCGATTGAACACAAAAGCCTTTTGAAAGGGTTACGCTTTTTAGCGAAAATACAATCGGAAGAATGATTGCCTAAGCCACAGTTTTAAAGAACATCGATAATATATGTATGGATGTTGTTTTCAAATGTCTTTCTATAAACATTTAAAAAGACAATTTATCAAACAGTTTATTCAAGTACTCATCCATTGCATCTTGATATTCCTTCTTATGCTGTATGGCATAGTCTCTATATTTGATAGAGCAGGAATGACAGACAGCGTTTCTGATTACCCTAAATGATTTTTCGTCTTTTTTATCTAGTGGTGAGAGGAAAATAAGATCGAGTATCCTTTCATCAACGTTGATGCTTTCTCTTTTTAAATTACGCTTCAACACCGACAAAGTCAGTCCGGAATTCTTTTCCTCTTGATTTGTATCCAAATCTTTCGAAAGCTTTTCACACAAAAAGTACGTACTTAGAAGCATCGAAAATTCAGCGTTTGGAATTTTCTTTTGAAGCAATAAGTAATTTTTATTTTTGCGATGGATTTGCCTTTTATTTTTTTATTCATAGCAAATAAAACCTTACGTCACAAAACAGAAATGGTCAGAGCTGGACTGACGCTATATTTGCCAGTCACACCTGCATCGCCCATGATGCCGTCGTAATTTACGGCAGATAATTCCTGTGCGGTTATTGAACTCGAGCATAATA
>CAVJPU010000039.1:0-2657 GCA_963651445.1 bacterium
CTATAAACCTTGTCAATATTGGATGACCAGTCTTTACCATCGGTCACGTTGTATTCAGATGCTTCATGTGTCAATCCGTAGTCCCTGCAAATTTGGATATAATCAACAGTTTCTTGTGTTCCGTCATTTATCCAGTTTCTGTCAAAGTTCTCTATTGATGCATGGACATCGGTACCATATTCCGACGCTGCATTGAGAATTGCTTCGCTGATACCGTCAAATTCATCCGGAAAAAGTTGGTGATGTAATATTCCTGTGATACCGCTTAGTTGTTTGTCGCCAAGCCAGTATTCATGAGCTTCCTCGTTAAAGAAAACGCCCGAATCTTTGAGTTCTATTCTTTTTTCCATTGTTTTAAGCTGCTTGTTGAATTTGAAGCTTTCGTTGTGTGAATATCGCCTTAACCTCATCATTCGCGATTACCTCATTTTGGTGCTGATAGTAAAGGTTCGTGAGCTGTTCTTGGCTGATACAAGAGTTTACGGCCGCCCTAATCCCAGCATACTTGTCATGAGATTTTGGTTGTGTCGTGGCAGTCATTTTTGTGGTTCTTCTTGCCGCTTTGTTCGTGGCGGTTGATGTTTGGCCATCGTTCTGTACGTCTGTTGTATTCTCTGGCAAATCTTCACCGGCATAGACATATAAGCCTAAGCCAAACATGGCGAAGTTTTTGACTAGACATCTCATAAGCGTTTTGTTGATGTCGAACATAGTCGCTGCTTGAACAGTTTTTTCGATATAAGCTTTCTTGTAACCGTCCCACACCTGATATGTGTAGGGAGTAAGTTTCATCGCTTTGTTCTTCGAATCCATTACAGGAAGCCACATGCTATGAGTGAGGTCGTCAACAGTAACCTCGGTAAAAACCATAATACCGACATCTGGATCCGAGAAGTAAGGAAGATTTGTGTCGGGATTTTTGATGATTCTATAGGTCGCACTTGGATATGCAGCCTTAAATTCTGTCCAGGCGTTTGCCCATGACAAGTAACTAAGTTTGTCGTTTTCTCTCTTCTCTAATTTGTCGTTAAGGTCGAGAGAACCAAGAGCGTTAAACATGATTGCTCTACGCTCATCTGCCGTTGCATTGGCAGGAAATTCCGGTTTCTTGAATTTACACATGCTCTTTGGTTTTTAAATTGTGAATAAAATGGATGCGACAAAAAAGACCCACGAGAACCTTCTTTCGTTGATAATCGTGAGTCTCCATATCCTCGTTCCAATAGTAAAAATTCCAGACTTTTGGCTTAGTAGGATATGTTAGTTAATGAACCAGGAATAGCCCTCGGTATCTTCACCGTTTAAGGCTTTCTGGATTCCTAATGCAAAATCGGTACAGTTCTGATTCCGGTCTATCCATTTGTCTATATATGCGGACTTGACGGATTCATTTGAGAGCTGTAGCAGATTCCAAGTGGTTATATCTTCTCCCTCTTTCTTTCCGAAATTGGGATTGGACACATAGTTCTTTACCATTGCGTTTACAGCTTGATCACCGATGATAAGCAATGGCAGTTGTTTCTGTTCGGATGGTGGCAGAAATTGATATAATCTCATTCTACCGATAATCTTACAGAATAACTCTTCGGAGATGGTTGTTGATTGTAGATTCTCCAAGAGCTTTAGAGTTTCTTCCTTGTGAGGATTAAAACCATTGAATAGTTCGAATGACTTTTGCATTATATCTGCTTCTGTCATACAATCTATGGTTCCTGAATTTCCATCACAGGTTAGACATAAGTTGCTACAAACCCTAACTTGCCAACCAACGAAAATTTTGAATTTCAAGGCGGTCGGACGGTTGTAGAGCTTGTCTTCGTTATAACCACGGACTCCACCAATACAAAGATGTAGGGTATGTCCGTTTATGGTTCTTGTGAGGTTCTTGACATGGCAACAAAAAGCTAATCTCTGATAAAAGATTGTTTTGTCTGCATCTGTCAATTCACTTGCTTTCTTGTGTTGAGCTGAAGGTACTCGTCCAATGATAGGATGCGAAACCCGGCACTCAACAGGCGTAAGTTCTCCAAATACTTTTTCTGCGACGGTTCTTACTGATTCAATGAAATTTTGATGTGATAGAGTAAGAGTGCCGTCCACAAAAGTAGGAATAATGTTTTTGGTTGTCAGTTCCTCCAGCGTAATCGCCGAGGTGTTCGACTCAATGAAATTAGGATGATTGTCACCCCAATCCTCTTCAATAACTTCAGCCTCAATTACATCTGTGTTTTCGAGACCCAATGTTATGTCTGATGTTATGGTTCCAGTTGCAGGAACTATTTTGGTTGCTTCTTTCTTCATAATGTTCTGATTTGAAGGTTATTAGCAAACTGTAAAATAATTAGTTCGAGGAAGTGAAGGAAAACTTATAATTTTAGCATTCCGGTTCCTCACGAGCTTTACCAAGCCATTTTTGTTGATTGCCGTGATAATAAGCTCTGAATTTGTTTTCTTGTTCATATTGTTTTGTTTTTAGAATTATTGGAGCTGCCAGAGATTTTATTGGCCGCTACCGATATTTTCTTCCAGCCCTTAAATAGACATGTAATAGCTTCTAATAGGGCGATAATGATGTCGATGTTGTCGTTTTTATTCACATACTCTCGACATCGTTTTTCTTATCGGCAGGTTTTGTTGTTACCTTGGCCGACTTGTTG
>CAVJPU010000040.1:0-2589 GCA_963651445.1 bacterium
GATGAAGTTAAACTCAGAAGGAAATATAACAAACTATTACATTTGAATCCAAAAGGGTATTTATATCTACTAAAGCCCTTAATTTCAGGTCTGATTCCGGGATTTATTAGACTTAAAAGAAAGAAAAAGAAATTTGGCTTAAATGAAGATGATGCCAAATTGATTAAAGATTTAAGATTAGATGATTATCTAAGACAGGGGGTTTTCGACTCCTTCAGTGAAAACGCCTGATAGGAAGAGCTCCCCCCGATTCGTTTCACGTCGCCCAATATAAAAGGTGTCGGGGCTTCAAACCAACTCTTTTGCGAGCAGCTGTTGATAGATTTCAACGAGTCGATCCGCCTCTTTCTTTATGTTGTATCTGGAAGACTCAAGCGTCACGTGATAACTCTCACGATTAGCGTTCGAAGGAGTATATTTTAATATTTCATCCGCCCATTGAGCAGGGGTTTGCGACAACGAAATCCAATGCACCAAATTCGTAATTGAACACTCCTTCGTTACAGCATCAGACACAAAACACGGAAGGCCTTCGGCCTGAGCTTCCATAACCGTCACCGGAAGACCTTCATAAAGGCTTGGCAATATCATGCAATCCATACTCGAATAGTATTTTTCCGCATCAGCATGAATCCCAAGGAATAGAACTTTGTCTAAAATGCCTAAATCCTGGGCTTTGCTTTCCAAGTCTTTGCGTAACGGACCGTCGCCGAGAATCAGCAGGACTGCATCATCGTTTTTGACTGCAATTTCAAAAAAAGTATCAAGAAGGAACGATTGATTTTTCACCGTTACCATCCGCCCAACGTGTCCTACGACAAACTTGTTTTCAATCCTCAGCTCTTTCCTAATGGCTTCTCTGTCTTTCAAAGAAAACTTGAATCTTTCTAAATCAATAGCATTATTTACGATAACGACTTTTCCTGAATCAAAAGCCCTGTCTCCAAAAAGATATCTTCCCGCCTTCTCAGAACAGGCAAAATAAGCCGTTGCGTATTTCTTGGAAAACGGCCTAAGAATGTTCTTAATGGTGTTGCGGGCAAATTCCTTCGGGCTGCTCGTTGAGTGGGAATGCGCGATTCTCACATTCACGCCAGCTTTTTTCGCCGCCTTCAAAGCAAAACAGCTAAGAGTATTCATGTTCGAATGAACAATGTCATAATGCCCATCTTTAAATATCTTGGTTAACACATCTACATATTTAGCAGGGTTTTTATACGAGGGGATTATCACCAAATGACCGCCTAAAGATTCAATGAAATCTCTCCGAACTATTGCGGATTCAGATTCGGCTAAAATATCAAATTGAACTTTGCTCCGATCTATGTGCTTGTAATAATTCAAGATGACAGTCTCAACCCCGCCGGCGCCGGCGGCACCGATAATCTGAGCAACTTTTATTTTTCTCTCTTCTGTTTTTTCCATTAAATCAATCCTTACTGATTTCTTATTGTTATCGGATTATAAGCAATTCTTGAGGTTCTGACCGCCAATCTCTATCGAGATTATTGGCGGTTTAGGGCATCCCAAGCATAATGATTATCGTTTTCGCACAAAGACCTATTGCAGAAATGTAGAGACCCCCAAGAAACTTCCGGCATAAGATTTTCATTCAAACGCAAATTGAGCGTTCTGCAATCAGCTTCCGTCACCAAAACAAAACCAAAAATCTACAAAGCGTTCATTTTCACTGGGCGCCTTGATGCTTCAACACCGCGGGGATGGTCTTGAAAATCAGGCCCAAATCAAAGAAGAAGCTTCTTTTTGAGAAATACTCAATCTCGAGTTTTTGTCTTTCTCCAGTCTCAAAATCAGCCCCGCTTCTGCCGTATACCTGCCAATACCCGGTGAGCCCAGGCTTCGCACTATATAGAATCGCCCTTTGCTCATCATCGAAATGATCCGTCATTTCCCTCAAGCTCATTGGGCGATATCCCACGACGGACATCGAGCCGAAAAGGATATTGAAAAGCTGAGGCAGCTCATCGAGGGAGGTCTTGCGCAAAAAACGCCCAAATTTGGTGATTCTGGGGTCGTTTTCGAGTTTCCTCTCCCTCAGCCAAATCTCCTTTTGCTCAGGAGTCAGATACTTATCGATATTGGATTCGGCGTCGAAGTGCATCGTTCTATATTTCAGGACTTTGATCACTTTCCCCTTCATGCCGATCCTCTCATCTTTGAAGATAGGATGACCTTTGGTAACAAATAGTTGAACTACAAAAAGAATGATAAGAAGCCAAGAAAAAAGAATGATCATCAAAAAAGAGGAAACTAAGTCGAAAACTCTTTTTGCGAAGCGGTAACCTAAGCCGCCTTTCACCTTGATTCGGGGCTCATCATCCCTTTTTTTCGAATCGATTTCGCCCTTCGCCATGCAATTTTCCTTTTTGGCCATCGCGTCCATAACTTGGATATTCTCTCACAAACCCATTCAAATACCGAGCCTTATTTGCTAAGGGCCCCTATCGAGGGCCTGCAGCAGGCACCGCTTCTATCGCCAGGGGCCAATGGCCTCACGGGTAGACGCGGTAGCACATTCTACCCTTTTAGGCGTGAAAGGCTATAGTCTTATGTTACTAGATTTCGACC
>CAVJPU010000041.1:0-2292 GCA_963651445.1 bacterium
AATTAGCCAGCATGAGTGCAAGGCTGTGTGGTTGCAATTTACATACAAGTCGGTATCTAACTGTCGAAAGTTCGTCCGAGGTACCGGCGAAAAGATGTTGCTTTTGCTCCAATCCGTTTTGAAATCCACCGCTGCGTTTTTCTTTTCGGGGAAGCGGAGAAATAAATACGCGGTGAGATTCCGGACCATTTCCACCCAGCTGTTCTCGGAGATGTCGTAGTCATCAATCCTCAATAGATGAGGGGTTGTGTTTTCTAATGTGTAATCTCGATTGGTTAAGTCTTCAACGTAGTATCTTTTTTTGCCTTCAAATACAATCGTGTCTTTGCCTATCACCATATCTATTACCTCATCCATTTTAAGACAGTGTTGTTTTCAATTTTTTGGTCAAAATCAGGGCATTTATCAAGGTAAAAAACGAATCCGTTATCGCCAATCTTTTTTATGAAAATGCTCGTCAAATCGCCCAATATCAAGGTTTTGAATAAAACCACCATTTCATCTTCGTTATCTAACTTCAGGTATTTCTGCCGATCGTTTACTGATGGGGCTTTCATTTTGTGGAAGTATTCGCCGTCCTTAGTCGCCCATTCGAATGCATTTACAGCGTTGAATTGAGCAGCCAAATTGGACTTGAACGCGCATTCATAGTTTTTTGCTTTCAGGGTTTGCAGAATCGCTTTCGCGTTAAGCACCGACAAGGGGATGTCGATGAAATACTCCCCTGTAAAATTGGCCAAAAATTCGATGCATTTAACATAGTTTTCGCTCATGTAATACGAGCCAACGCCTCTGTCTTTGATCCCGCAATGCTGAGCGTTGATGTTGGCCTCCGAATTCGGAACGTCGATGCGGATGACGTTATTGCCCCCATCAAATATCATTGCCATAGAAATTCCTCCCCATCATTTATATTGATACCCGGCTTTAACGGCGACTATGAAGGCGTCTTTCAAGCAATCGATTTGCTTTTTCGTAAGCGATGCGCTGTCCCCATAGCTTCTCATCGTTTTGACATAGGAAATTTGCTGTTTGTTTAGAACGTGCATTTTGTTATCCCATAGAATGAGTTTCATCCAAGTAAGGGAATTGTTGAAATTATCTTGGCTAGATATGAAAACTAATGCATCGTTCTTTTCAAAGAACTCAATTTCCTTTCCGGTTTTGACAATTGTTAAATTGTCGATTGAGATGCTTTTCACGGTATCCCAGCACTTTTCCTTCCGGGCCCACATTCTCGCCTCAGGATGCTCCGCTGGCGGATTGGCAATAACAGCGTGAACCGCAGTTAATAATTTTGTTGCGACCTCGCAAAGCGCAGGAGAAAGATCCTTCCTTTCCCAAACGTCGTTCAAGTCGATTTGCTTGTCGTAGGTGTATGACAACAAACCAAGGGTATGGGCGACAACGTTACTTCTATAGGAAAGGCCCATCTTCTTGGCGAGCTTATCTAGCTTTCTATAAAGAATTACGGTGGCGTATGCGTTCTTGAAATATTGCTCGGTCGGGCTGCCCAATTGATTTTTCACCACATCATTAAAGCAGGAGAAATTTTTCTCTCTTCCCTGGCAAGTGATGTAAGGGAATTGCTCCCAGCAGTTGATGGCTCGTGCCAAATCAATCTTATCGAACTTCTTGTTCTTGGGATTCGTGTTGCTGAATTTCTTCGACCCGTTGTTTCTTTTGAACTCGGTGTCATATTCGCCGTTCGTGCGTTCGAAATAACAAAGGTAACCAACGTTGCCGTCTAAAGAAAGGCATTGCTGAGAAAGCTTTTTTATTTGGATGTAGTAAGGCAGATTTGACGGAGGATCAGATTTCTTAATGGCTGTTTGCGTGTTGGAATAAACGCTGATATCCCTTATGAAACTTTCGGCGTTTCCGACGTTTTTCACGACGGTGAGCTTCACGGGAACGATAACGTTCTCGAGATTATCGGACATCTTGTCTTTTAAGCACTCATATAACGTCGCCGTCGTTTGCCCGCCGTTCACTATTTGGAAATTGTCTATTTTCAATATTCTCACCGACTGGTTTGTATTTGGGGTTTTAGCAAGGGTGAGGCTTGTCGCGACCGCCGAAATTCCATTGTTAAAACTCACGAATTGCTCTGGGCTGTTTTTCACGGTGCTTAATATGCCGGCGTTAACCTTTGAAGTTCTCTTGAGATAGGACCTGACGTTCGGCTCGAGAAGCCTAACGCTGTCCTGCTTGTAAAGCTCCGCCAGCCATGATCCTTTCATTCCGAGAAGATACACGTCGAAATCAACGGAGCTGATTAAGTTCAAAGCG
>CAVJPU010000042.1:0-2064 GCA_963651445.1 bacterium
C
This sequence comes from bacterium, assembly GCA_963651445.1. GTDB lineage: Bacteria > Bacillota_I > Bacilli_A > RFN20 > CAG-826 > UBA4951. The sequence goes on from CAVJPU010000042.1 coordinate 2, forward strand.
CTTAGCGAGAGACGTTAAGGTCTTATCTAGAATGTATAAGATTGAGAAAGTCAGACCGGTTGACATGTTCCCTCAGACACCACATGTCGAGACGGTTGTACTTCTCACTTTGAAATAATGCGATAAACACGGGAGTTTTGAGGGATTTTAGAAACTAGGAAGAACGTTAAAAAATGAGATTTTTCATTTAAATTGAAATTTCTGAAAAAAGCTTACTAGACTCCGGAGACATATCCAAAAGTTCCGTAAAATCGGCACTTTTTCAGTTTCGGACTAAAAAAGATAAAAAACACCTAAAAATAGTCAAAATGCCGGTAGACACATCGGTGCAAAGACATATCAATTATTTTGTTTTCCACAATCCCATCGGATGCTTAGATGTGTCTTCTACTCCATGGTTTTCAAAGAGAATATTTGGGGTGAAAGATTTGTTGTTGAAGTTATTTATGAACTCAATATCGTTAGGATCTAAAATAAACATTTCTTTTATTACAGAAGAAACAAACGATGTGACCTCGTTAACATCAAATTTGATTCCTTTATGCAGCATAGGTATTAATGTTTCTTTGATTTTTTGATAATTTAAGCTTTGAATTTTGTCTAACGCTTCGTTTAAGACTTCTTTGAAGTCAACCGGAATATCAGAACCAAGACATACATAAAATATTGCTATTTTCCTTATTAGAGTTTTATTCGCAATCAAACCTAATTTACAAAGATTATAAGTATCATAAACATCCCTAGGTGTGGTTCTAGTAAGAAGAGCGTTTATCTTAGAACCTATTAATTCTTCAGTTGCTAAAACATTTATTGATGCAGTTCCGCCAAGTATATTGGTTGAATGTTTGATTTCCGGTTTCAACACATGAACCCTATCAGAGAAATTGATTTCAATTTTTAAAACATCATTACTTCCAGAAGTTGTTTGATAAGAATAAACATAAGAATCTAAGGTATGAACAAATTTGGATTTATCCGAAAGATGATATCCTTCGTTTTCCATAAAACTTCTAATGTGTCAATCTATGTTTTCACGATATGAGATCATTTCTTTTCTTTCCAAAGGCAAATTGAAATCCAAATCTATATCGACGCTAAGCCGAGGTAAATCAAGCAAGAAGAGATTGATTGCAGTTCCGCCTTTTAAGGCAAGAGCGTTTCTAAAATCACTATCATTTATGAAATTCAAAATAGAAAATAATCGTAAAACTTTCTCACAGGTGTTCTTATTGAAATTATTATCGTTTGCTATTTTGTTGATTTCTTTTGCCGCGTATTTAAACATCAAGATTTCCTCCTTTGCTGGTTATTTCTTTTAAATTAGGGTAGACATATAGTCCCCATTTTGAATTGAATTTGAGATTGCCCTTGTCATTGATGGCCAGGCAGCCTCTATTAGAAACAACGCCTTTGGTTAAACATATATTAAAGAAGTTATCGGATAGCCTAAATTCGTTTTGATAATACGATAGGATGTAACCAACTTTGCGATAAAGAATTTCTTTGTGATATGCTTCTAAAATCTCTTGAATCTTCCTTTCGTTTACAAGATGGATAAGATCAAGACATTTAACTAGTTCTTCGATATCCATAACCTTTCCAAGCATGTTTATGGAATCAACTATAGTTCTTTCAATAGAGGTGACTCTAACGCCTTGGATTGTGTCTATTTGAATGTCGATATCATTAGGAAAACACTCATAAGAATATCCATCATATTCGAAAGGGGAGAATCTTTTACTGGAGGAAACTTGGATTTCGTAGAACATTTGATTATAAAAACCATAGAACTCAAAAGCGGAATGATATGAGATGTATGAATTTTTATTGATAGAAGATGCGATTTGGAATCTATTGGCACAGTCAGAATTTAAAGCAAAATCAAAACACGTATATAAGTTATTTCTGATTTTGTTCACATAACCAGCTCTAACCATTCCTGCTAGATATTTCTTCGTGGCAGGAATGGTTCCAATTATCTTTGTGGCATCGCTAAGAGTAAAAGTGTTATAGCTAGATAGTTCTTTATAATATTTCATACATTCGCTTTTCCTTAAAAATAT
>CAVJPU010000043.1:0-2011 GCA_963651445.1 bacterium
GATTATGGCTTCTTCTTTGAATGGCTTAAAATAAGCGACGAAAAAGAAAAGGTCGATAGGGTCAAAATTCACGAAGACAAAGAATCTGTATATGCATTCATCAGAGGTCTTCTAAAAAAAGACAAATTAGTCGATTATATCGAAAACTTCATCTTATTTGATAATGGCAAGAAGGCTAATAAAATTATTGCCAAGAACCACCAATATCTAGGCGTTAATAATTTGATTCTTTCCTTGAGTAATAGGAAAGAACTTAATGGTAAACTCGGTGTATTCTGGCATACCCAAGGATCAGGCAAATCCTATTCTATGGTAATGTTCGCTAGGAAGGTCATAAGAAAAGTGAAAGGCAACTTCACTTTCCTTATTGTCACTGATCGTGATGATTTAGATACCCAGATTTATAAGACCTTTTTAAGAACCAAAGTGATTGGAAAAAATGATGAGTGCAAACCAGCCAATAGCGCAAAGCTCCGTGAATACCTCGGTTCTAATAAGCCTTTCATATTCACCTTGATTCATAAATTCAGATACGACAAAGACAAAAAATATCCTATTTTGTCTAAACGAGATGACATTATTGTCATGGTAGATGAAGCCCACAGAACCGAATACGCCGATTTGGCGGAGAATATGAGAACCGGGCTTCCTAATGCCAATTTCATTGCGTTTACTGGAACACCGCTTTTAGGTACCAAGAGATTAACTAATCAATGGTTTGGTAATTATGTCTCGATTTATGATTTCAAACAGTCTGTCGATGATGGCGCCACCATTCCTCTTTTCTATTCTAGGAGAGTTCCGGAAGTCGGTTTAACTAACAACTTCCTTGATGACGATATAACTCGCATCATTGAAGAAAATGATTTAAACGAAAGGGAATCTACTTTAGTTGAAGACAGTCACTCTAAGATTTTGGAAGTCATTAAACGCGAAGAACGTTTAAAAAAGATCGCCAAAGACATCGCTCACCATTTCCCAAGAAGAGGCTATTTAGGCAAAGGCATGGTGGTCTGCGTCGATAAGTTCACCGCCATTAAAATGCATGACCTAGTCAAGCGATATTGGGAAAAAGAAAAGATTGAACTAATCTCAGAGAGAAACAACGCATCCACGGCCGAAGAGCGAGATAAGATAACATCCATTTTGAATTATATGGATACCGTTAAAATGGCGGTGGTCATTTCGGATAATGGGACTGAAGACGACAAATTCAAAGCCGAAGGATTGAACATCCAAGCCGTCAGAGACGAGATAAATAGAATCGATGAAAACGGAGCGGATATCGAAGACAGATTCAAAGATCCTAATAACCCATTATCGTTGGTTTTCGTGTGCGCCATGTGGCTAACTGGCTTTGATGTACAAAACTTGTCTACCATCTATCTGGATAAGCCAATGAAGAGCCATACTCTTATGCAAGCTATTGCCCGCGCCAATCGTGTTTATCCGGGTAAGGAATGTGGATTGATCATCGACTACATCAACATTTTCTCCTACATGCAAAAAGCTCTCGGTGATTATGCGATTGGCGACGGTGGAGAAGAACTACCAGTCAAAAATATCGAAGAAATTATTGGCTATTTGGATGCGACTATCAACGAGGCCGATGCTTTGCTTAAAGAAAACGGTTTTGTTTTAGATGATTTGATCGAAGACAAAGATACCGAGAGTAGAGAAGAAACCTTAAGAACTATCTATAACCATTTGTTAGCCAATCGAGATACTTCCGACAAATTCAAGGTTGTGTCTAATTTGATGATTAATTTATATGCGGCTAGCAAACCTGAGATATTTGAAACATCTTGGGAGAACGATAAGTTCGCTCCACTAGTATATTTAAACGGTCTATTCACCAATAGTATCAACGATGAAAAAATCGGAAAAGCCAGGTTCAAACTATCACAAATCCTAGATTTAAGTGTCAGAGCCGGAAATGCCGAGGAAGAGGAGACTAACTTAATTGTTAATGGCGAAAAGGTCATCAATCTTTCGACAATCGATTTTGGCC